>NZ_JAEUYM010000001.1:1125113-2011733 GCF_040900725.1 Luteibacter sp. CQ10
CGTTCGCTATCAAGGTCTCCATGACCTGCCCTACCAAAGGGGTGGGAGCCGATCGTATCGGCGAACCCTGACGAAGCACGCGCTTCCACCCTGCCGAAAGGCGGATACTCCACGCCCCGCCGCCGCCGTACGCTCTCCCCGAGCCCCCACCGGGAGACGCCCATGCGCATCGCCATCGCCACCCTCATCGGTGGTCTCGTCATGTTCCTCTGGGGCGCCTTCGCCCACATGGTGCTCCCCCTGGGCGAACTCTCCATGCGAGCCCCCAAGAACGAAGACCAGGTGATCGCCGCCTTGCGCGACGGCCTGCCCGCCGAACACGGCATCTACGTGCTCCCGCACTTCGACACCGCGATGCACGCCGACAAGCCCGCCCTCGACGCCTTCTCCGCGAAAACCCGATCCAACCCCTACGCCTACATCGTCTACGCCCCCGAAGGCCGCGACGCCCTGGCGATGGGCCCGCAACTGCTCGGCCAATGGATCTCCGACACCCTCGCAGCTTTGTTGCTGGCCCTGGTGATGATCCGCGCCGGCGTCGGCATGACGAAAGGCGTGATGCTGGGCCTGATGTTCGGCGTGTTCTCCTGGCTATCGCTCAGCGTGCCGTTCTGGAACTGGTACCGCTTCCCCACGGCCTTCACGTTCGGCTACCTGGTGGAGCAGGGCTTCGGTTGGATATTGGCCGGCGCGGCGATGGGGTGGTGGCTGTCGCGCAAACCTAAGATCGCCTGAGCAGGCACGAGCAGGGTCGCCGTAACGCCATTCTTCCCTCACGTCGTTCCCGCGTACGCGGGAACCCAGCGCCTCGCGCCCGAGCAAGCGACACGCTCCCATCGCCACACAGAAACTGACGCGTCAGCCGACGTAGAGCCGCTGCCACCACAGCAACGACGAACCGCCCACTCCCCCTCACGTCGTTCCCGCGTACGCGGGAACCCAGCGCCTCACGTCCGAGCGAGCGACACGCGCCCATCGCCAAAGCACCCGCATCACCTCATCGGCGGAAACCGGCCGCACGGCGCTAGGCTCCTGCCTACGCAGGAGCGACGTGAGGGTATGAGCACGCTGACGAAACACGGAACGTTCTTGAGCCCCCACTCGCCCACGCGTTAGCCTGCAAGGCGGGGACACCAAACCAAGGCCACCACCATGACCTTATTCGAAAGCCTGCTGCTCCTGCTGCTGGCAGCCGTCGTGCTGCTGCAGGTAGCGCGACGCCTCTCGCTCCCATACCCCTCCATGCTCGCCCTTGCAGGCGCGGGCATGGCCTTGCTTCCCGGCACGCCCGATTTTCCCATCGACCCGCGCACGGCCCTGCCGCTGTTCATCGCCCCCGCGCTGATGGACGCCGCTTTCGATTTCCCGGTGAGCACCGTCAAGCGCTTCTGGATTCCGCTCGTGGCCTACGCCGTGGGTGGCGTGATCGTGACGGCGCTGCTCGTGGGCTGGATCGGCTGGGCCTACGCGGCCCTGCCGTTCGCCGCCGCCCTGGTGCTGGGTGCCATCGTCGCGCCGCCGGATGCCGCGGCCGCCACGGCCATCCTCTCTAGCATGTCGATCCCGCGCGCCACCGATGCCATCCTGCGCGGAGAAAGCCTGTTCAACGACGCCGCCGCGCTGCTGCTCTTCGGCGCCGCGCTCACGGCGCAGACCGCCGGCGGACTCACCCTGGGCCAGCTCGGCGGCTTCGCACTCGCCGCTCCCGGCGGCGTGCTCTTCGGCATGGTGGTGGGCATGGTGTTCCCGCCGATGACCCGCGCCATCTGCGGCGCGCTCGACTCCAATCTGATGCAGTTCATCATGACGTTCCTCGTGTGGATCGTCGCCGAGCACCTGCATCTCTCGCCCGTGCTCGCCGTGGTGGCACTGGCGATGACCATCGCCACGCGCAACAGCGCGCCGTCGTCGCCGCGGCTACGCGTGCAGTCGTACGCGGTGTGGAGCATCGTCGTATTCGTGCTCAACGTGCTGGCCTTCCTGATGATGGGCCTGCAGGCGCGCCGCATCCTGACCGGCATGAGCGGCGACCACCTGCGCGAGGCCCTGGCCTTCGCGGGCATCGTATCGGCCATCGTCATCGTCACGCGCATCGTGATGATGATCGGCTTCAATCGCTACGTAGCCTGGTATCGCCGCCTGCGCGGCCTGGAACCGCCCGCGCCATGGCGGCAGGCCCTCTTGGCCGGCTGGTGCGGCATGCGCGGACTGGTGACCCTCGCCACCGCCTTTATCCTTCCGGAAGACTTTCCCCAACGCGACGTGGTGGTACTCACCGCCTTCGCCGTGGTGATCGCCACGCTGGTGGTGCAAGGCCTCACCCTCACGCCGATGATCCGCCTGCTCGGCCTCGACCAGCGCGCCATCACCGAACGCGAACTCGTCGCCGTGCGCCGCGGCCTCGTGCAAGCCGCCATCGATCGCCTCGCCAACGAAACCGGCGACGAGCGTAGCCGCCTCGACGCCACCTACCGCATGGAACTCGACGCCCTCGGCGAATCCACGACCGCCCTCGAACGCCACCGCACCCTGGCCCTCGCGGCCCTGGCCGCCCAGCGCGAAGCCCTGGAACGCAGCCGCCAGCAATTCCAGCTCACCGACGACGACTACAACTTCCTCCTCGAACAACTCGACTGGCGCGAACTGGCCGTCCTCCCACCCGAAACCACCCGAATCGGCGCGGACTAACGACCCGTCGCACCTGCGCACGCAGGTGCCCAGAGCCCCAGTCCGCCAGAAAACCGACCACACCCCAACCCCCGTCGCACCGGCGCAGGCCCCACGACGACACGCTCCCACCCGAAGCCACTCGCATAGGCGCGGACTAACACCCCGTCGCACCTGCGCACGCAGGTGCCCAGAGCCCCAGTCCCCCAGAAAACCGACCACGCCCCAAACTCCGTCGCACCGGCGCAGGCCCCACGGCGACACGCCCCCACCCGAAGCCACTCGCTTAGGCGCGGACTAACGCCCCCGTCGCACCTGCGCACGCAGGTGCCCAGAGCCCCAGTCCCCCAGAAAACCGACCACGCCCCAACCTCCGTCGCACCGGCGCAGGCCGGTGCCCACGGCGACATGCTCCACCAGGGCCTCCACCGCCAAGAGCCGAACTCCGCGCCTGTGCCGACCCAGTCGGCTATTCCCGGGTTACCCGTTAACAACCAGGTGGTTACTCGGTGTGACCTCGGTGGGACATGTTCCCCCGATTTGCGATAATCCCCGGTCAAACCCAACGGAAGCCCCACACCATGCTGGACCCAGCCCTCCTGCGCGGCCGCCTCGCCGAAACGGCCGAGCGCCTCCGCGTCGCCCGGAACTTCGAACTCGACGTCGCCACGATCGAGCGCCTCGAATCCGAGCGCAAGGCGCTCTCCACCGAGACGCAGGAGCTGCAGAACCTCCGTAACACGCGCTCCAAGGCCATCGGCCAGGCCAAGGCCAAGGGCGAAGACGTGGCGCCGCTCATGGCGGAGGTGGCCGGCATCGGCGACAAGCTCAAGGCCAACGAACACGCCCTGGCCGAGGTGCAGGCCAAGCTGGCCGACATCGCCCTGCACATCCCGAACATCCCGGATGCCGAGGTCAGCATCGGCAAAGACGAGACCGAAAACCTCGAGATCCTCCGCTGGGGCCACGCCCGTCCGTTCGACTTCCCCGTGAAAGACCACGTGGACCTCGGCGCCCGCCACGGCTGGCTCGACGCCGATGCCGGCGCCAAGCTCAGCGGCGCCCGCTTCACCGTGCTGCGCGGCCAGCTCGCGCACCTGCATCGCGCGCTCGCGCAGTTCATGCTCGACCTGCACACGACGAAGCACGGCTACCTCGAACACAACGTGCCGCTCATCGTGAACCCCGACGCCATGCGGGGCACGAGCCAGCTGCCGAAGTTCGAGGAAGACCTCTTCCGCACCAAGGTGGGCGACGCCGATCGCTACCTGATTCCCACCTCCGAGGTGTCGCTCACCAACCTCGTGAGCGACACCATCGTCGAAGCCGACGACATGCCGATGCGCCTCGTGGCGCACAGCATGTGCTTCCGCGCCGAGGCCGGCAGCTACGGCCGCGACACCCGCGGCATGATCCGCCAGCACCAGTTCGAGAAGGTGGAAATGGTGCAGATCGCCACCCCGGACACCAGCATGCAGCAGCTGGAGGAAATGGTCGGCCACGCCGAAGCCGTGCTCCAGGCGCTGAACCTGCCTTACCGCAAGGTGATGCTCTGCACCGGCGACATGGGCTTCGCCGCCGCCAAGACCTACGACCTCGAGGTATGGCTGCCCAGCCAGAACACCTACCGCGAGATCAGCAGCTGCTCCAACTGCACCGACTTCCAAGCCCGCCGCATGCAGGCCCGCTGGCGCAACCCAGCCACCGGCAAGCCGGAGCTCCTGCACACCCTCAACGGCTCCGGCCTGGCCGTGGGCCGCACCCTGGTGGCCGTGATGGAGAACTTCCAGCAGGCCGACGGCAGCATCGAGGTGCCCGAGGTGCTCCGGCCGTACATGGCGGGGCTCGAAGCCATCGCCTGAGCTGTTCAGCTACAATCGGCGCGCCGGGGTAGGGGTTAGCCCGGCGCGTCGTTAGCGAGAGACTGTCGAGCTGCAATGGCCCGGCATATGCAAAAACGGAGAGATGGCCGAGTGGTTTAAGGCAGCAGTCTTGAAAACTGCCGTAGGTGCAAGCCTACCGTGGGTTCGAATCCCACTCTCTCCGCCAGAAAAAAAGCCGACACGTCAACGAGTTGGTTTTTTTATGCCTGTTGTTTTTTTTTTGCATGCGCCGACGCGCAGTTTCTAGCTACTCTCCGATGCACCAGGAGAGTAAGGGGACTCTGATGACGATAGCCAAGATGCAGGTTCATCCGCAGCTTATATCTTCGCGTTGCTTTCGCTTTTGTGGGCGCGCGGCCTCGTATCCAGGGAAACGATATCGTCTTCCACGGCCTCCTGCGATTAATAACTTAAAGAGTTATTTCGCTACTTCAACTTAACTAGCACAGGATCTAGATAAGTTGGAAAACGTAGAGTTAGTCATCGGCTCTGAGCTGGTAAACGCTACGGGGAATATGGAACGCTAAAAAGGGGCATGGGGAGTAAGATGGATTTTAAGTTAGCAGTAGAAACAGGATTCGCGACATTTGGCCCTGTCGAATTACATGACGCATGCTTGAGGAAAAGCCTGCTTACGGTTGCTAACGACTTTGAAGATGGGGCTTGGCGTCATAGACGGTTTCATCAATTTGTTTGGGATCACATCGCTGAGACAGCTTTGTCAGCTAGTGAAAGGGCTGCGCTGGGTGATCGGCACGATTCGGTGCTGAGCGAAGCTGTGAAAAATCTTCGCCTGACAGCCTCTAAAAATGACATTGGGCGGGGCGGCGAGATCGCAGAAATTGTGCTGTATGGTCTCACGAGGCGGCACTACGGGGCTCTCGCAGTAGTTCCAAAAATTTTTTATAAGCAAAATAAGAACGACAACGCTAAAGGGGCCGACAGCGTTCACATCGTAGTAGACGGAGACAATTTTTCATTGTGGCTCGGTGAAGCAAAATTCTACTCAAGCATAGAGGACGCTCGTCTGCCTTCTATCATCGCGTCAATTGAGGAGCTTCTTCGAACTGATAAATTAAGAAAGGAAAACGCCATAGTTTTAAACGTCAAGGATATTGACGCGATCGATATAAGCCAGGGTTTACGAAATCGTATACGAATGGCGCTAGCGGATGGAGTGTCTTTAGACGAGCTGAAGCCGAGACTTCACGTTCCAATTCTTCTCCTTCATCAGTGTGAAATTACGGGCAAGGCATCAGTGTGGAGTGATGCCTATCAAACTGAAATACGTAACTACCACGCCGATCGCGCAATTTCTTATTTTTCTAAGCAGTTGAATTTATTGGGAGATAAGATTTCTCTTTACGGAGAAATCTGGTTTCATTTAATTCTCTTCCCGGTTCCAGAGAAAGAGTCGATCGTCGATCATTTCTACAAAAAGGCTTCTTCGTACGAGGATTGAGTTATGGAAGACATATTTGAAGAATGCCGTTCCATCAATCAATATTTAGAGCGCGGTGAAGAACTCGACGCGCGAAATAACCTTATAAGGCTTCTCGATTTTCATGAAAAGAGTGGATTGGCTTACAGTGAATTGGTTAATGCTTTAATTAGGAAGGTGGGATTGTTTCCTTACATGACAATGAAGAATTGTCATTGGTCAGACGAGATCGCTTATCAGTCTTTTGCAGTAGATGCCGGCGACGGGAAAGTTATCTTGCATCGTGAGCAGGCGAGTATTCTCAGTAGACTCCTGACTGGAGACAGCTTGGCTCTGAGTGCACCCACCAGTTTTGGAAAAAGCTTCATTATTGATTCGTACGTAAAAATTAAAAGCCCAAATAACGTACTAATAATCGTACCGACTTTGGCCCTTGCGGATGAAACCCGTCGAAGGTTGCAGCGTAAATTTGGTCGCGAATACAACGTGATTACGTCGACTGAACCTGATCAACTCGGGGAGCGTAATATATTCGTCTTTCCTCAGGAGAGAGCCATCAGTTACGCCGACTCTATTCCAGAACTGGATTTGCTAGTTGTGGATGAGTTTTATAAAGCAAGCATAAAGCATGATTTTGATCGTTCGGCTACTCTAATTAGAGCAATACTCACTTTTAGTGCGCGCGCAAAGCAACGATATTTTCTGGCGCCAAATGTTTCCAGTCTTGCTGAAAATCCATTCACGATT
This sequence comes from Luteibacter sp. CQ10, assembly GCF_040900725.1. Classification (NCBI taxonomy): domain Bacteria; kingdom Pseudomonadati; phylum Pseudomonadota; class Gammaproteobacteria; order Lysobacterales; family Rhodanobacteraceae; genus Luteibacter; species Luteibacter sp. CQ10. Next base: position 1,131,852 of record NZ_JAEUYM010000001.1, read on the forward strand.
GGAATGGACTTCATGGCGCTTGACTACAATACCGTAGTACTTGATCAGATCGATCTTTATAAACAAGTTGGAAATGACCCCGTAGCAAAGTCCAACGCCTTGCTTGGAGTTTTGGATAAGCATTCCGGGAAGTCGTTGGTTTACGCGGGAACATATAGTGGAATAAAAGAGGTGGCTGCCATTGTTCTTGAAGGACTAAATCCGGGTGAAGGGCATTTGCTTACAGATGCCAGGGAATGGATTGAGTCCTCTTATGGGCCCAATTGGATTCTCCCGCATCTCATGGCTAGAGGTATTGGCATTCATAATGGTCAAATACATCGTTCGCTTAGTCAATTGCAGATCCGATTATTTGAAGAGCGTTTCGGGATACATATATTAATATCTACTTCTTCGATAATTGAGGGGGTTAATACATCTGCTGAGAATGTCATTCTGTGGAAAAATAAGAACGGAAAATCCAAGCTTACCGATTTTGAGTATCGCAATATTATGGGTCGAAGTGGGCGAATGTTTCGTCATTTCGTTGGGCGTATATTCGTCTTAGAGGAGCCGCCTGAAATAAAAGAGAGTCAACTCTCGCTAGAGTTGCCAGAATCCCTTCTTGTCTTTCAAGACGTGCAAGATAATGTTGGTGAATTGACGAGAGACCAAAGAGCCTCCATATCCCGCTTCGACGAATACATGCGCTCCATTTACGGTGGTGAATTACCAGATTTTTCGGCGCTTCATTTGCAGACTAGTGACTCCGAAGTAATAAAAAAAATAGCTGGTGAGTTACGGTATCGCTCTAACGAATGGACTAGATTGGGTTACTTGAACTCAGAAAGAGTCGATGACTGGGACTCGAGTTTATACAAAGTTCTGGCACTTGCTGGAGGAGCGTGGGATGCTCCATATAAAAAATTTGTGGCGTTCGTAAAGATTGCATCTAAGAACTGGATTTGTTCTATCCCAGACTTGCTTAACGAGCTTCAAGATTTCGATATAGATATTGATTTGTTTTTTAAGTTAGAAAGGAACTTAACTTTCAAGCTTGCCACTCTTTTGGGTGATATCAATACACTGGGTAAGACCATTCCCGGGGAGCGGCGATACGATATTTCCGCATTTGTGTTTAAGGCTTCGAATGCTTTTCTCCCTCCTCTTGTGTTTCAGCTCGAAGAATATGGCTTACCGAGGATGCTTTCGCGAAAGTTGCACGATATCGGCTTTATGGATTTTGAAGATCAAGAAATGTCATTGCCCCGTGCTATTAATTTATTTCGCGAGCGTGCCAGTGAATTAAGGTCGCTTGAGTACAAAGGCGCTAAGCGCTTCGAGCGCTATATCATAGACTATTTTTTAGAAGGACTTGGTTGATTTATTGTTAGATGAATATTTATAAGATCTGTCGTTATTAATTGATTTCTTCTGTAATTTGGCCATGGAGGACTCATGCCTGAATTTAGGGTTAAGTTTTTATATCAGCATGCGGACGCTGATGGAGGTCTTCTTCATTTATATGATGCAGCTAAATCATTGGAGGGAATTGCGCGCGCGCTTACAATCACGACGCATGCGTTACTTAATGGAGAAGTTCGAACCAGGGCAGATTCGGCTCACGGTGCGGAACTCTACGTTAAGGCTCCTCAGAGAGGAAGCTTCATATATGAAGCTGTGATCTACGTTGGTGGCGTCGTGACCTCCGGCGTCTTTTACGATTTCTTAAAATATACGTTCAAAGAGGCGATAGGCATCATTGAGGATGAACCACAGAATCGTGCGTTGCAAAGGCGTATTGAGCCAACTATGGGAGAGCTCCCGGCGGTTTTGGAGAATGCCTTGATAGATGTGCACCGACCACTAGTTCGATCGCCCCAGATGACGCTAAAAGTAACTAAGCCACGCGGTGAGGTTTTAGTTGCTTTCGATGAAAATACTGCAAAAGCGCTTCAACCCCAACATATAAATCTTTCGGATCCAATCATCGGACACGTAACTCGGTATAACACTATAAGTAGGTGGGGGAGGATATTCGATTATTCCGAACATCGAGTTATTTCTTTTTTTCTTGCGCCTAATCTTACCGAGCGAGAGCGTTCGCTTGTGACTTGGTCCTTGCATCAAGCTAATACTAATGCTAACGGACGTTTGTATATGAAAGGGACGGCGGTTGTTAGCCCTATGCAACATAAGACGAAGCGCTATCAAATAACGCAAGTCAGCGACCAGCCTTTTTAAGCAATGCTGGTTGATTTCGGTTTGATTGCGATTTAACCGGGTGGCTTGGAAGTCCGGCAGGAGTCAACTTCGTGGCGTTCTTATGCTGATGGAGTTGAGAGCACAGCTGTGCTTGCTTCTTTATGAGAATGCTGGGCGATGTATGTCTCCTTAGCTTGATCGAAAATCTGCGGCGTCACGTCACGTCACGTCATGCATGGCGAAGACCATGCTTTCTCCCCGGGATGCATGCTCCAAATGTGGATTTCCGAACAAATTTGGGTGCTACACCGACAGCTTTGTACCGCCTGTTCAGATGGTAACCCAGGAAGTAAGCTCGACCATTGATGCCGCTAACGGTTCAAATGCCGATGAACTTTAATCGCATGCAACAGGGCTTGAACTGATGAGCGACGGCGAAGTGGGTCTTTTTTCCGGAGTCGCGCCTGGAGTTGGCTGTACGCTGTGGAACCTCACTCTTGGACAGCGAGCGTTGGAGGAGGGCCGGCGCACCATTCATGAGCATAGCGAAATGACGGACATGGCTTCATCGCCGTGGCTGCGATTCTGATACGTATTTCAGCCCTCGTGCTTTGTTCATCCGCAAGTCGGTAAAGGCGTCCGCTAGGCTAAGATGCGGCTACTGGCGATACGCAAATCCTTTATTTGCCGTCACGCACTCGGCGGTTTGCTAGTCATTCTCGAAGGATTTATGGGTGTCGCTGTCGGCCGGGCGTAGGTTCGGGCGCATGAAAGCCGACATGTATAGCGAAGCCTTGTTGCTCGGACTGAGAGCTCTGCTGTCTTCGATTCTGGAAGGCAGAACTATGGATATAGCGGTCCTTCGCCGTGTCGAAGAACTGCGATGTCGCATTGTGCATAGCGACGAAGCCGTCTTTTTCCCCATACGAGCCGCAGTTTTCGATCTGGACGACATTCCAAATGAAGCTCGAGCTTCGTTATTCTCAGAGAAGTTTCTCAATGAGCAGCGGCAAAAAGCGCGGAGTACTTGCGTGACGCTGCGCTCGACATCCGAGCAGCAGCCAAAGCACGCCGGTCTTCCAGCTGGATGAATCACGCTGCAGCCACCCCACCTACAGACAACTGAATGTTGATTTGGTAGGGTCATCACGTCGTCTGCGCTACTGGTCACGTGGTGCCGCAGACGACCATCGCTCGAAGCGGTGAGCGCGGGGCAGAGGTGCGCTAACACCGACTGCCCCGCTGACCACAATCAACACACGAGTTGACCATGGCTAAGCCGAATACTAAGGCATCCACGCGCCCGCCGCTTCCCCGCGGCAGCACCCTCGACGATTACCGGGCCGTCTGGCTACCTTCCAGACGCGGTTGACGAACCGCGGCGCCCGCCGTGTTTACTGCGACTTTTCTCAGCCGTACGACCCGGCGCGTAAGCGCTCGGCCTGAATCCGGCTGACGCCGCACCCCACTTCCCAACCTAAACGCCCGGCGCCCGGACACGGGCAGGCCGTCGAGCCTCATCGTCTTCGAGCGATGGCTCCACCCGCGGCACGCCCTTCAAGGCGTGTCGCACCTAAGGCCGTGGGCAAACACAAGGAGTACCTAATGGACGAACGCAAAGAACCCTGGATGCTCGGCAATGGAAGCTACGGCCTCGTGCCCGAAGCCACCACCGACGAACTGCTCAACGACGCGACCGAATGGCTGCAATACGCCAAAGGTCTGACCGAGCTGGTGAGCGAGATGATCGGTGACTCGGAGATCCTCGATCGCCGTCGACTGATGCTCTCCATGGGCGCCATCAGCGTACTGACCGACATGGGCACGCAATGCGCCATGCAGGCCCATGCGCGTATGCAGTGGGACAAGGTATAGAAGGTGCCGTTTATCTTTCCGACATACCGTGTGCCATCACGGATTCTCGGGCGTAGCGGTCACTCTGTGCGCCGAAAGTCATCCTGGCACTTGAACCGGACGCCCCCGCTTTGGCGGCGTCCGGTGATGTGAGCAGAGTCACATGCCGTGACCACCATGCGTCATGACCGGTCCTTGTGCCTGCTGCGCATTGACTTGCTGGGTTTGGGACTGCTGCTGCTGTGCTTGGGTCTGTTCGAACTGCTGAATGGCCTGCGGCCACCTGGCTCCGCTCTGATCCATAGGAGTCATGGCATCGCTCGTGGGGACGCTGGTTGTCAAGTCAAATAAATGGTCCGTTCGTCCCTGCGGCACCTGTGCACCCCAAAGCCGCTGCCCGTCCGTGGACAGCGCCATCTGGTCGATGCGTTGTAGCCCATCCGCCCTGGCTTGCACGGCAGCGGCCGAGGCCAATTGGTCGGTGTGCCCATCAGTGGCTCGACCCAAGCTTTTGTCGATCGCCACGATGTGTCCACGCGCCTGCTGAAACATGTCGTGGTCGGGATGTGCCGGGTCGTCCAGCCGCTGAGGGGCCACGGGCACGTGTTGGTATGTGTGCGGCCCGTCGGCGGTGTGGTCGAACGCGTGCGGGGTGGCTGGTTGGGTGCTGCTGTCGAGATACGGAAGGGCATTCCTGGAGGGCGACAGGTTCAATCCGGCTCGCTCCATCATCGATTCACTCAAGCCTGCATGTGCCATGTTGATCTGCACCTGCGGCTTAACCCCGTGCGGATGCGCGGCGGCTTGCTCCTCGATGCTGATGACCTGAAGCGCCCAGCCGGCACTGCGGTTGGCGTAATCGCTGACCCCGCCGTGCCCCAGCGCCATGGCCTGCCGGGTGTCGCCCGGTAGCGGGTGCACAGGGCGGTCAAAATAGTTGTAGCCCATCGCGGCGACGTTGGATGGCGTTGCGGTCATGCTGAGGTCGGGATTGAGCGTGACATGGGCTCGCGGCTGCAAGCTACCGTTGGCGCTGACAATGAAGTCGTTCACGCGTCCGGGGGCAATCTTTTGCAGCTCATTCAAGCTGACGCTGCCGTTGTCATGATGCACGCGGCTTCGGAGCGCATTCCACCCGGCGATTTCCGCCCTGGCCTCATCGTCGCGGTTGGTCTGGATGTGCTGTTCGACCAGTGCGGTGTAATCGTGGATCGGGCCCGGTGTTGCTGCCAAGGCGCGCACGCCTTGCACGAAGGCGGCGTCCCTCTGGGCTGCCGCCTGGGCGTTGAATCCGTGCTGCACTTCGTGTCCCACCACGAAGGTGAGATCATGAACGTTGTAGCGCTGAGTCGAGCCCGGCGTGGTGGTGGCCAAGGACTCACTGACCAAGTTCATCGTGTGCGTCGGAGCGCTGAAGCTCCCGCCCACGCCTTCCCCCGGTGCCGTGAAGGCGAAGTGCTCCAGGATGCGATGTTGGGGATGCTGAGGATCTGGTGTAGTCGCCGCCCGCTTAAGTTCGCTGGCAAGCGCAGGCGAACCGTTCATCGTGTCTTGCAGATTCGCGAGCATATCCGGCGTCACCGTATGGGTGGCTCCGCTGCCGTCCACGAACGATTTGCCCGAGAATTCGACAACCATGGCCTGCACCCGTAGCGTCGCGTGCAAATCCGACGATGCCGGAGCGCCCGGTGCCGGAAACGAGGAAGCAGGCAGCGTCACGATGCCTGTGCCTGGCGCATAGTCGCCCACGGGGCGGTCCGGAGCGCCTGGGGCCGACAGGCCAAACCCATGGAGCGTGCCCGCACTGGCGGCTGCGCCGAGGGAAGCCGTCAGGGCGGGGTCGGACGCCAGGGCCGCGCGCAACTGGGCCACCTCATGCGCCGAGACGCCGGCCTGTTGGGCGAACTGGGCAATGGCCGCATCGAGGGCGGGGTGAGGTGTAGCCATGGTTCCCTCCGTATCGCTTAGCGACCGTCCGTGGTTTGCATGCGGGTCAGACATTCGTCCCCGTCGGGTGCGGTTACCAGGTCACGGACGGTGACGGTCAGCACCAAGTCGCCCTTCAGGAAGTCGATCCAATCGAGTCCTCCCGTTTCGGACGGCGTCACGCGTTCAACAAATCCATGCGCCACGAGCTGCTGGCGCAGTGCATTCAAGGTCACCGTACAAACGGGTGTCGGATCAGCCCCCGGCGTCGGGTTGTAAAACCAAAACTCAAAGCCGCGTTTCATGGTCCGGTTGCCCGGCGAGACCGCGATACCATAGTTCCACCCGCCGCCCAGATCGCCACTACGGTACAGGGACCGCTCACCCTCGGCGGTGAGTGTCGCTCCGAACTGCCGACCTACCACGTCGGCCGTTAGGGCCTCACTGGAAGGCACGGTAGTCAGGAAGGTCATCAGCTGCTGCGCAACGTGCGCAGCCGCCGGCGAATGCGACGAAGCGGCGGAGGTCATCGGGTGTCCTTGGGCGGGAAGGCTTGCGTTGGATGTATTGCGCGCGGACGGAAGGGCTGAGGCGGTACACGCGCAGCTCACCGAAGCGGTCAGCAACACAATGCAGGGGGCCAGGAAACGCAGGTTCATCGGTGCGGCATCCTTGATTCCTTAAGCTATCGCATAGCGATGGGATATGGGGCGATGATAACGACCGAGGAGGCATCCCGCATGGACAGCAATGCACACTTTCGGCGCTATATGGCTTGCTCTGGGGGACGCTACCGGTGCGCGACCGGCTAGGGCTCGTCGACGAGCCTGATTCATTGAGGCGGGCGCCTCGCGGTCAATAATTTGGATTTTCGCTGGCAGGTCCATCACGGAGGCCGTATGGCCTTGCTCTGGGAAATTTCGTGGCGAAGGATGCTAAAGATTCTCCGGGTCGTGCCGATAGGCATCGAAAGATCATCAGCGTTGGATGGAGCGCGCACATGGAAAGGATGGACATTGAGGGCGACAGCGCTTTGCTCGCACTGCTCGTCGAATCGAAGGCCGATGACATCGATGTTCTGGTGAGGTATCTCACCGACGATGGAAGGGGCCGGCTGGCATTGCCCGCCGCGGTGAAAGACCTGTTCGTCGAATCGTCCCAACGCGGCATCTATTCGCGCGAGACGCTGCGTCTTTTGATCGGCGAACTGCAGCAATTTGGCGGCCATTCCATCGCCAACCTGGCCCGACGAGGCGGCGTCGCTTATCGTGAGATAGTCGCCGACGCCTTGTCATATGTTGGGGGACAGCCCGATGGCGCCATGCCTGTTGAGCGCATGGAACTCGAGTTCCTCGCCATCCGTTTCGAAAAGGTGTGGCCTGTCATCGACCACGAGCAGCGGCGTGCTTTGAATGTTGGCGAAAAGCTTGTCGACGACAGTGCAGATGCTTCCGCATGGCGCGACGCGATATTGAAGGGTGGCGCCCCGTCGGCTGCCGTTGCACAGTGGTTGTCGCGTACCCCACTGCCGGCCCCCAATACGCCCGCCGCCGTGGCGAAAGCCGTGGGGAAGTTGGCCCTCGGGCGGTTGTTTAACGCGCCCGCCGTGCTGATTGCTGGCGCGAACGACCTTGCCAGTGCGGCGTTTCGGGTCACTATCCCCTGCGTGACTCAGATCGCCTACATGCGCCAAATGCGGCAGTCGACCGCCGCACTCGAATGTAACGGGTGCGGATCGATGGCCCTGGGAAAAGGGCGGTTCTGTGCGCAATGTGGCAAGGCCTTGGTCTGGACGCAACCTGAGGTCAATCAGGGTGACCAGGTCATTTTCCACATCGGTGCGTCGGTTGACGCGCCACTGCTGTCGCTCTCCGGGTTCGACCGTGAGTTGCTGCCCGAACGGGCCCGGCAAGTCGACATCGGTTCCGGACTCGACCGGCTAAGCCCTCTGCTGCAGGCGTTGCCGAGCCAATTGGTGGCCGGTGAAGTCGGTGCGCACCACTATCTCAAATGTGTCGTCAATGGCTCCCTCGCACAGGCCGCTGATGGAAACGGCCTGCGGGGCTTCGTGCATGGTCCCGATGGGAAAATCGTGGAGCATGCGCGGTTCTTCGAAGACGACCGCCTCGGGAATCTGGTCAACGGTGCAGCATTGTTTCAGATAGCCTCGGTCCTTGTCGCGCAAAAGCATCTCGCGGACATCAGTCGCAAGCTCAACGAGGTCCTCGAGGGAATCGGGCGCATCGAGACTTTTCAGCAGAACGAACGAAAGTCCGCCATTGAAGCTGCAATCGGTTATATGCAGGAAGTGGCGCCGCTTATCTTGAGCGGTGACCTCAGCCCTGTTGTGCATGCACAACTGGAGCAGTACGAATCTGGACTTCGTGCGGCACAAAGCCATCTGCAGAAAGACATCGAGGCGGTCATTGCTGAGGTCGCGACGTTCAAGGATCCTGATACTTTTGGCACGGCGGGCGTGACCAAGGCGCTGCGGTTGCGGCAAGAACGCTTCGAGGACCTCGTGACGCAATGGAAATACTGCCTGGCTGCCCGTTTCATGGCTTGTCGGCTTACGGCGTGCTACCCGGAATCGGTGGGTTTTGCGATGAACCGACGAGATGCGCTTGAGAAGGCCGCTCAGGCGCTATCCGGCGCGCAGGGCTTCCTTGAGAGGTTCTCTGCCGCCGTAGAGGCAAGATGTGCCGGCTTCAAGGCGGTTACCGATTCAGCTGTCACCGTCTCTGCCAACCAAGAGCGCCTGCGGCTCTGGGGACAGGCGCGACAACCATCGCTGGCGATGAGCGAACATGTGTCGTTCAATCACCTGGACCGGTTGACCCTGGACCATGCGCAACCCGCTGTCGTCATGCTCGAAGTGCGCGACGGGCAAATTCTCCGCGCGCTGGCCGCCTGAGGATTGCTTCCCGCCCGGCCCGAGGTGGTACGGCAGCGCCTTACCAAGAAGAGTGGCTTCCGCCTCGGTCCCCTGAACGAAGGTGGGCCTCGCTCGAGCAATTTTGGACGCAATGTTTTGCAGAAGCGCTCGATGGGAAAGACGACAAGATAAAGGCGCCTACTGAAAAGGTGCCCACCCCGAAGCGGGAAGTTACCCACTGGCGCCTCTGCTGACATGACTGTAAGCCCCTCCACCCTGGAACCGCATGGACGTCTCAGCCCTTGGCCTGTCGGCCCCGTACGCTTCGGCATTGACCCTCGCACTGGTCATCGCGCCCTTCATCTGGGTCGTTGCGCGGTCGCGGTCATTGTTCATGGTTCGCCACCGTCTTTGGCGACTCCTCCATCGCCGTCCCGAAAACCAGGAGGCGTGGCTCGATGAGGCAATTCGCGAGCGTTTCGAACTCATGCGGTTCCGGGCACTGGTTATGTGGGCCGACTCGCTCGCTGAAGCGCGGCGGATCACGGCATGGGCTAGTGCGCAGGGGATTGATGTAGGGGTTCTGGGCGACTGCGGAAAGTACTTCAATCGTCATAAGCTCGCGCTTCGTGAAAGGCTGCCTCCGCTCCTGAAGGCTAAAGTTGCCACTGGCGTGATCCGGGCGCTTCTCGCAGGAGGCATTGTCATTGCATTGGCGCAAGGTTTCGATCACAGGACCTTGCTTCGTCTTCGGCATGACAGCAGTTGGCTGCTGGCCACACCCACCTCGGCCGAGCCCTTGTGGGGCGGCACCGGCGAGGTCATGACTATCGACGATTGCAAGGCGGGACGCGATCCGTCGGGTTTTGGTGCAGAGAACCGTGCCATTGTCTGCCGCGTGCTCGGTGCCGAAGGACTGCAAAAGTTTCTCGACGAAGGGTTGTTCGCCCAGCGAGCCCTTATAGGCTTCATCATCCTGATGCTTGTAGGCGCCATCGGCGCATTGCAGCACAACCTCTATGCCCTACGGGCTGCATGGGCCATGCATGCGTGCCTGAATTTCAGTGAGGCTGTGCGATCGAGTGCTTCCCCTGAGGGCGCAGCAAGTCGATGAAGAATAGCCCCGCACCCAGGAGGAACAGCTGGGAAGTCCAGTTAAGGCACATGTCTGCACTGCCGAAAACCGTGCTTGGCGGCCGGGATGCTGGACTCGCCACTTGGCGAGTGCCTTTGTAGATATCCGCGCTGCCAACGTTTCACTACTGATCGCCATTGTTGAACTGCTAAGGAACTCACTATGCGCAAGGTCCTCTGTCTCATACCCCTCGTTTTGTCTGGCTGTGCCGCGACGCGTCCGGTGGCGCCCGTTGATCTCCATTGGATTGTTCAGCGTCCCGGAGTTTTCCCTGCTGAACTCACCCAGTCGTTAAATCCCCCGGGCAGCCAGACCGAAGAAACCATCCTCGGCAGCGACCCCCATGTTTCTCCGATGCACTGGCCAGTGCGCATCAAGATCTCCACGACGCTCTCTGCCTTGGATCACGGAGTGCGCCACGCTCACGTCAAAATAGAAGCTGACGAAATGGCCTCCGAGGATATCCGCATGACGAGCACGGCGATGACCATTGGCGGCCAGGTCGTACGCCACCTCCAGCCCGGCGAACATGATATTGAACTCCGCGATGGTGTGCCGGTTAGTGTCGATTTCGCAGACGGCTTTGTGTTCACCGTCGACGCCCGTCTGCCGGAAGACGCTGCCCACCGTGGCTCTATGCGCTGAGCGCTGAGTTCTCTGGATGTTCGTTTTTCGGCGCATCAAGGTAGCGCGAATGCCTCCGCTACTTACGCAGTGACGAAACACGCCACACATTGACCCGCGACGCCGATCTACAACCAGTTCGACACACCCCCATGATGCGAGCATGTCCCGCGACGACTCGCGCTGAAGCTCCATGTGCCATCCCGACACTGCGCGGAGGCTCCCGCCGGCGCGGCACCGTTCGTCGTGTGGGCCGGTCGATGTATCGATTGCCCGTCGTGATTGGTGTAATAGCCACCTTCCACGAGCGTGGCGGCGCTTCCGGAGGGATTGGACAAGGACGATTTACGTCCGCCATCAGCGGCATGGGCAGGCGCTGATCCTAATAGGGCGGTCACGAACAAGCCGATCACTAAACGATGCATTGCCGTACCTCGTCGTCATGGAAAAGGGGGAGGGCCATGCATCGTTCGTTCCACGGGGTAGGGAGCACATGACGAATTCCAGCAAAGACAATCTCGCCCCTTGAGACGCCTTCTCGGCATCGTTTCCCCTGAACCCGCTTCACGTACCGCCTGCGATTGCGGACGCAAGTCCTTGATCCACGCGTGCGCAAAAACCGACCCTTCCATTTTCACCAAAAAGGGTGAAAAGTGACCCCCATGACGCTGCTCCTGACCTCCCGCCAATCGAACATCCTCGACTTCATCCGCGCTCGCCTGACGCGGGACGGCGAGGCGCCGACGCTGGAGGAAATCGGTGCCGCGCTGGGCATCGATCACGTGAGCGCCGTGCTGAAACACGTCCGGTCGCTACAGGCGAAGGGGCGTCTGGTCATCGAGCCAAATCGCGCGCGGGGCATTCGTCTGGTGGAGGAGAGCGATCCCTTGGCGGCCGACACCATGGACCTGCCCCTGGTCGGTCGCATCGCTGCCGGTGAGCCGCTGTTTTCCTCGGAGCGCGTCGAGCGATCGCTGCGGGTATCCCGCTGGCTCTTCAAGCTCAAGCCCGATTACCTCGTCGAGGTGGTCGGCGATTCCATGCGTGACGAAGGGATACTCAACGGGGATCTCGTCGGCGTCCACGCCACGCCGGTCGCACGCCATGGGCAGGTTGTCGCCGCCCGTGTCGGTGGTGATCGCTTCACCATCAAGCGCCTCCATCATCAGGGCGACGTGATTCGATTGCTGCCCAACAGCCCGGGCTATCACCCGATCGACCCCGATCCCACGGACGACTTCGCCATCGAAGGATTGTTTGCCGGTCTGGTGCGGAGAGGCTGATGGGCGCCGTCGTTGCCTTATCCGACCTCGTCGACGCCCGGCGGGTCTGGCGCGGTCGTGCCGAACCGGTACCGGCGGGCGATCAGCCGACCGGATCGGCGGCACTCGACGCCGCACTGCCCACGGCCGGCTGGCCTGATGCCTCGATCACCGAAGTCCTCATGCCGCTGGACGGGGTGGGAGAGTTGCGTCTGGTCCTGCCGACCCTGGCCCGGCTGACCCAGGGCAAGCGGCCGGTGGTGGTCATCGCGCCGCCCTATGTGCCGTTCGCCCAGGGTTGGCGCCAGCGGGGTTTGCGCCTGGCGCAGGTGCATTTCGTGCGCGCGGGCGAGGCCGATGTGCTTTGGGCGGCGGAACAGTGCCTTCGCTCCGGGGCGTGTGCCGCCGTTCTGGTCTGGCCGAAGCAGGCCGACGACCGTGCGTTGCGCCGGTTGCAGGTCGCCGCTGCGGATGGACACGCCCTGGGCTTCGTCTTCCGCGATCGCCGGCACGTGGCGAACAGTTCGCCCGCGCCGCTTCGCCTGGAACTGGCCGCCCAGCCGGCGCCCGCCGTGTGGGTGCGCAAATGCCGTGGCGGCAATCCACCGGCCCGGCCGATCCCGTTTCCGGACACGGTCCATTGAGGGCGGCTGGCGATGCTCTGGGCCTGCGTATTGCTGCCATCCCTGGCGCTGGATGGTGTCCTCCGGCGTCAGCCTGATCCGGGTCCCCTGGTGCTGGTCGACGGGCCGATTCAGACCCGGACCGTGGTTGCGGCCAATGTCGAGGCCAAGGCGGCTGGCCTGCGCGTCGGCCAACGGCTGAGCGCCGCCCAGGCTCTCCTGGCCCAGTTCACGGCGCTGCCCCACGACCCGGCCGACGTGGCGCGATGGCAAACCTTCCTGGCCGGGGTGGCCTATCGGTATTCGTCCGAGGTGGCGCTCCTGCCGCACGCCCTGGTCCTCGAAGTGAGCCGAAGCCGGGGCCTGTTCGGCGAGTGGCCTGCCATCGAGCGGCGTCTCCGTGCGGATGTGGCCGAATTGGGTTTTCGCCACCGATTGGCCGCGGCACCCACGCCGCATGGGGCTTATGTGCTGGCAGGCGTCCGGGACGGTCTGGCGGTGGCGACCGCCGATCATCTGCGCCGCGCATTGGATCCGATCCCCTTGGGCAAGGCGCGGTTACCGGTGGAGGCCGAGCGCCTGCCGGGCATGGGCATCCGAACCGTGGGCCAACTGCTGCGCATGCCTCGCGACGGGTTGCGTCGCCGGTTCGGCACGGGGCTGCTCGATGCGCTGGACCAGTTGCTGGGCGAACGACCGGCGGGGCTCGACCTGTTCGTGCCGCCCGACGCGGTGGACTGGCGCATCGAACTCTCGCACGAAGTGGAGAACGTCTCTGCGCTGGTCTTCCCCGTCCGCCGGATGACGGCGGACCTCGCCGCGTATCTGGCCTGTCGGGATGGCGGGGTCCAGCGCTTCACCCTTCATCTGGAACACCGAGACGGGTCCACCGAGGTCACCATCGGTTTGCTGGCTCCCGAACGCGCGGCCACCACCTTGTTCGAAGCGGCGCGCGGTCGCCTGGAACAGGTGCGTTTGCCGGCACCGGTGCTGGCGTTGCGTCTGCGCGCCGACCAGTTGCCTCCGTTCGTGCCCGAGGGCCGCGACCTCTTCGACGAGCGGCCGGCGAACGCGCTGCCGTTCGGGCAATTGCGTGAGCGGTTGCGTGCCCGGCTCGGCGACGAGGCGGTCTACCAGCTCGCGACCACGATCGATCCCCGGCCGGAGCGATCGCAGCGTCTGGGCTCGCTGGACGAGGGCGAGGCCGAAGTGTTGCCGCGGCCCACCTGGTTGCTGGAACGGCCCATCCCGCTACGCGGTCCCGCGCCCACGGTGCTCGCCGGCCCCGAACGCATGGAAACCGGTTGGTGGGACGGCAACGTGGTGCGGCGCGATTACTACGTGGTGGAAACATCCCAAGGCCAACGCGCGTGGGCGTTCCTGCCTCCCGACGAACACGCGGGCTGGATGCTCCACGGCTGGTTCGCATGAGCGAGCCTCCCGCTTATGCCGAGCTCCACTGCCTGAGCAACTTTTCGTTTCAGCGCGGCGCATCGACCGCGCGCGAGCTGTTCGAGCGAGCCAAGACGTGCGGCTACACCGCGTTGGCCATCACCGACGAATGTTCGATGGCCGGGATCGTGCGCGCCCTCGAAGCCTCGCGACAAACAGGCGTGCGGCTCATCGTCGGCACGGAAATTCAACTGGTGGATGGCCCCAAGCTCGTGCTGCTTGCCGAGACGAAGGCCGGTTACATCGCCCTGTGCCGGATCATCACCCTCGGCCGTCGTGCGGCGGAAAAGGGCACCTATCGATTGACACGTGCGGATCTGGCCGATGGGTTGCCGGGCGTGCTGGCGCTGTGGGTGCCGGGCCGGGAAACGGATGCGGAGCAGGGCGCCTGGGTGCGTCTGGTCTTCGGCGACCGCGCCTGGCTGGCGATCGCGCTGGTCAAGGAGTTCAACGACGCGCGGCGTTGCGCGCAACTCGAAGCCTTGGGCCATCAGTTGGACATGCCGTGCGTGGCCGCGGGCGACGTCCACATGCACGTGCGTCGGCGCCTGGCGTTGCAACACACGATGACGGCCATCCGGCACCGGTTGACCATCGCGGAAGCGGGGGCCGTGCTGTTTCGGAACGGTGAGCGGCATCTTCGGCAACGCGCCGTCCTGGCGTCGTTGTACCCGGCGCACCTGCTCGCCGAAACGGTGCGTATCGCGGACCGTTGTCGGTTCTCGCTCGACGAACTGCACTACGAATACCCGGCCGAACTCGTTCCCTCCGGCTACACCGCCACCGCCTGGCTCAGGGAGCTGACGGAAAACGGCGTGCGCTGGCGCTGGCCCGAGGGAGCACCGGGCAAAGTCCGCCAGCAGATCGAACACGAACTGGGCCTCATCGCCGATCTGCGTTACGAATCCTATTTCCTCACCGTCCACGACATCGTTCGCTTCGCGCGCAGCGAGGGCATCCTGTGCCAGGGGCGCGGGTCGGCGGCGAACAGCGCGGTGTGTTTCGCGTTGGGTGTCACCGAGGTGGATCCCTCGCGTTTCAACCTCCTGATGGAGCGGTTCATCAGCAAAGAGCGCAACGAACCGCCCGACATCGATATCGACTTCGAGCACGAGCGGCGCGAGGAGGTCATCCAATACATCTACCGGAAATACGGGCGTGAGCGCGCGGCGTTGGCGGCCACGGTGATCTGCTACCGGGGCAAGAGCGCGGTGCGGGACGTGGCCAAGGCGATGGGCTTGCCGCTCGAACAGGTGGATTTGTTGAGCAAGGTGTTCGCATGGTGGGACGGTTCCATCCCGCTGGATGACCTGTTGCGTGAACGCGGCTTCGATCCCGCCAGTCCGGTGATCCGGAAAGTCGTCGTGCTCACCGCCGAGCTGATGGACCAGCCGCGTCACCTTTCGCAGCACGTGGGCGGCTTCGTGATCGCCGACGCGCCGCTGCACGAGCTGGTGCCCGTCGAAAACGCCGCGATGGACGATCGGACGATCCTGCAATGGGACAAGGACGACCTCGACACCATGGGGCTGTTGAAGGTCGATTGTCTTGCGCTGGGCATGCTCACGTGCGTGCAGAAATGCTTGAACCTGCTGCGCCGGCACGAGGGCCAGTCATTGACGATGGCCACGTTGCCGCCCGAGGATCCGGCAACCTACGCGATGATCCAGCGGGCGGATACGCTGGGCGTCTTCCAGATCGAATCCCGCGCCCAGATGGCGATGCTGCCGCGGCATCGTCCCGAGAACTTCTACGACCTGGTGATCCAGGTCGCCATCGTGCGCCCCGGGCCGATCCAGGGCGACATGATTCATCCCTACCTGCGCCGTCGACGGAAGGAAGAGCCGGTCGATTACCCCTCCGACGATTTGAAAGTCGTGTTCGAACGCACCCTCGGCGTGCCGCTGTTCCAGGAGCAGGTGATGAAGCTGGCGATCGTCGCCGCCGGCTACACCGCGGGCGAAGCCGACCAGTTGCGCCGCGCGATGGCGGCCTGGAAGCGGCACGGCGGTATGGAAAAGCACCGGGAACGCATCATGGCCGGCATGTTGGAGCGCGGCTATACCACGGCGTTCGCCGAGCAGTTGTTCGAGCAGATCAAGGGGTTCGGCTCATACGGATTCCCCGAAAGCCACGCGGCGAGTTTCGCCGGCATCGTCTACGCGTCGTGCTGGTTGAAGTGCCATCATCCCGCGGCGTTTGCGTGCGCGCTGCTCAACTCACAGCCCATGGGTTTCTACGCGCCCAGCCAGATCGTCCAGGATGCGCAGCGCCATGGCATCGCCGTGCGGCCGGTGGATGTGCGTTACAGCGATTGGGATGGCTCGCTCGAACCGGAACCGGGCGGCGCATGGGCGATCCGGCTGGGTTTCCGGCAGGTGCGCGGGTTTGCCGAAAGCGCTGCGCAAGCGATCGTGCGCGCACGTGCGCAGAAGGCCTTCGTCGACATCGCCGACCTTTGCGCCCGGGCCGACCTCGACAAGCGTCACCAGGACCTCTTGGCCGAAGCGAGCGCGTTGCGTGGGCTGGCGGGTCACCGCCACCGGGCGCATTGGGCGGTCGCGGGTGTGGAACCGCAGTTGCCGCTCTTCGGGGAGAGTCCGCTCGAAACCACCGTCGTGCTGCCGCCACCCACCCAGGCCGAAGATACCTTGGCCGACTATGCCCGTACCGGCGTCACCCTGGGGCCGCATCCCCTCCGACAGATCCGGCACACGCTTCGAGCCGCGCGATGGTTGGACAGCCGGACCCTGCGCGCGTACCCGGATGGGCGGTGGGTGCGGGTGGCCGGTATGGTGAACCTGCGGCAGCGCCCCCAGACGGCCAGCGGCGTCACGTTCGTGACCATGGAAGACGAGCACGGCATGGTGAACGTCATCGTGTGGAAGCGCACGGCGGACGCGCAGAGGCGGGAGTTGCTGGAAACGCAGTTGCTGGGTGTGGAAGGGCAGTGGCAGGTCGCCGACGGTACGTGCCACCTGGTGGCGCGGCGGTTGGTGGACCTGAGTCATCTGTTGGGCGGCCTGGATGCGCGATCTCGCGATTTTCGATAGCCGGGCCGGGAGCGGACGTCGTCGCGTTCGGGCGCCGGGTCCGTCGACACACGATGGATGCTAGTCGCCGGTCTTTTCTCGGTCCACGGGCCGGAACTCGAACATGACGTCGACCGGATCGTCCAGGATCGCCACCATGTCCATGAGTCCTCCCGCCTGCGGATCCAGCCACGCGTCCAGGTGTTCGGGCTTGATCGCGATGACGCTGCGATCGTGGCCGGCGGCAACGAAATCGGGCAGGGGATCGCCGGTGATCGCGGCGACCGTGTAGAACCCCGGTTCGTCGCCTTCGGGTTCGACGTATCGCCAGAGGCACGCCAACAGCAGGTCTTGTTCCGGCTCCGGTCGAAACTCCACTTCTACCGACGTCGGCTTTTCGCCCGGAGCCAAGGGTCGATGCTCGAGGTCATGGAGGGCGACCGACTCATAGATGCGGCGCGCCAGCATGATCCCGTGGGTCTTGCCCCATAGTTCCCGCCAGGCGGTGGTGAGTTTGTCCCGGCGGGCGTTATAGGTGCCGTCCCATTTCTTCTCATCCGCCGTCGTCCAACTGGGCAGCCGGCACCGGTAGCGCATCGGGACCACCCGCCGTTCCCCGGTGGCTGGATCGCGGATGAGCACGGGGGTGATGCCGCCGGGCCAGATGCGGGCATAACCGTCGCCCTTGGCGTGGTCGTGGACTTCGGCGAGCTTGGCCTTCGCGGTGGCGATCTTCTTGGTGGCGACACGCTGGTCGGTTTCGGCCTTCTTCGTCGGTTTCGGTCCGGCCAGGACGGTCCGTGCCTTTGCCAGCCGGGCGGTCTGCTCGGCCAGTTCCTGTTCCAGCGCGAGGGTGGCCGCTTGATAGGCATCGAGTGCCGCGGCCCGGGCTTCCTGCTCGTCCGGTTCGGTGGAGTCGAGGAAGGCATTGCGGATGCCCTTGGGAACGCCTTGTATCCACGTTCCGTTCCGCTTCGACCAGCCGGCCATCTTCACGTAGGCATCGAGGTCGAGGTGACCGCCGAAGCGTTGGTAGGCCTTGAAGTCGGCTTGGATTTGGGCGGAGTAGCACATGAGGCAAAGGATACGTCGAGACGGCGAGCTTTATCGAACGCCATGCGCCATGAAGTTCACATGGGCGGTGGGGTCGAGCTACCCTTCGGGGCAAAAATCCCCACCTCGATAGGACTACTCATGGCCGGTCAAGGGAATCCCAAAAGGCGCCGAAACCGTGCCTGGTTCTTTGGCGTCATCGCGCTTTGCATCTTCGGCGCGGGACACGCCGCGCCCGGAGACCCCTCGGTCGATTACGACACCAAGGACGCGCGCCTGAACGCGGCATACAAGGCACTTCTCGCCTCCCTCGACGATACCGGCCGGAAGGCACTGCGCGACGAGGAGCGTCAGTGGATTCTTGGGCGCAACACCATGTGCAAGGTACCCGCCGACACGGTGGTGAAGAACCCGTGCACCACGACCCAAACCAGCTTTCGTGCCGATGAACTGGAAAAGCGGATGAAGGGCAGGGTGGCCAAGCCCGCTGGCACGATGGTGGCTGCGTCAACCCTGGCCGGCGAGTGGGCTTATCGCAGCGACTGCGATCGCGGGCATTCCGCGGAATTTGCCGTGCAAAAGACCTCGCCCACCGTCGAAGGCACTTGGTCCGACGGGACGAACATTTCTGGAAGCCAAGGCCGGTTCAAGGGTGACTGGCGGGACGGCAAGCTCTACGTTCGCTTTTGCTCGGAAGACGGCGGCATCGGTGACTACCCGGCCTGTCCGGCTTACGCTGACGTGGGCGCTTACGTGGTGCCCGAAGGCACGAAGCTGGCGTGGTATCGCACCGTGGGCGCGCCGTCGGAGAACACCTTCGACAAGTATCTCGTCCTCGGCAGAAAGCCGAATAATGGGGATGTACCCAAGGATTCTACGTGCAAGGACGCTGACTGATCTCTTTCATCATGGGCAGCGTGGTGACGCCCTTGCGGCGGCAGACCGCGCTCTACCGCAACGCGTCGGAGCAAGACCGGGCTCGCATCCTCGCCATGACCGCCATGCGCTCGTTGAGTTGCTTGAGACGGGTCGCATGTCCTCGCGCAGCTGGCTGGCCCGGATTTGTGCATCCTGTTTTCGCACCATACCCCATGCTGCTTCAGTCCATGACCGGAGCGCCAGAATGGCTTTCGCCCGCGTTGTCAGTGTTCTTCCCCTTGTCCTCGCCATTGCTGGGACCGCTTGCACAAGGGACATGGGGCGGGTGTCCCAGGTCCGGATGCACCGGGTCGAGCCGGGCGAGGTCGACAAGGACGTTCTCGCCGGTTTTTGTTGCGGGAAGGCTTCGCCCATCAGGGTGGATTTCGTATCGGACATGGACTACGCGCATCTCATCAAGCATGGCGTACACCTTTCAATCCGGTATGGCTGGTGCCCGATTGACGAGCACCACCACCTCAGTAGCACCGGGCTTTTTGAAGCCAGCGGGAGAGTTGAAGGGACGACCGTCATGACTCCGGTCGGTGGCACCAGGCGGCGTCCGCTGTACGCCTACCACGGCTATCTTCCCGCGTCGTCCCTGCCGCGACGCTACACGGAACCAGGGGAAAGCGATGGCGCCTACGATCTCAGGAAGGCCAAGGGCGACTTTTGTTTTGCTGTCGGGGGCGGGGCGATGTGGTGGGGGCAGCATGGGCAGTCAACGAGCGGCGTCGTACCAAAGGCTGCGATTTTGGAAGCCCTCGGGCCCTAGCCTGTCGTGCCGCTCTCTACTCTTCGCACGAGCCGGCCTTCTCATGGGGCATTTTGACGCCGTGGCTCGGGGCGAGCGTCCCACAATCTCGGCAGGGCCTTTTGCCGACGGTAACGAAGACGCAAGCTAGACGACGTCAGATGAAAGCGCTCGTTCATCGCGTTCTCTGTCGTCGCCGAGGTCCTGGAATTCGTCACTGGGTTATTTTTGCAAGATCGCGCGCACTGATCGCGACGTGGTCGAGGTCGAATCGATTCCGCGCGATAAGCATCCTTGAGGTGACTCCGCGTTGCCAGCTACCGCGGATCGAATCGCCGGACTGGCCGATCGACGTGCTCGGCCGTTATAATCCGGCGCCGCAACACTCACCCGGATCCGCCTTGACCACGCCACCGTAAAGCCAGCGATTTTCCTGAGCTCGCACTCCCGAAACGGAGCGGTGTGTTTTTCGTGTGTCTTTCATGCGGTGGCCTTTCGGCCTCTCCGAGGAAATCCCTTTGAATACGTTTACGCAACTGCGCCAGCAATGGCTGGGCAATGTGCGCGGCGATCTGCTGTCCGGCATGGTCGTTGCGTTGGCCCTCATTCCCGAGGCCATCGCGTTCTCCATCATTGCGGGCGTAGACCCCAAGGTCGGGCTTTACGCGTCGTTTTCCATGGCCGTCGTCATTTCGATAGCCGGTGGGCGGCCGGCGATGATATCGGCGGCTACCGGCGCCATGGCGCTCGTGATGGTCACCATGGTCAAGGAGCACGGCCTCCAATACATGCTGGCCACCACGGTCCTGACGGGGATATTTCAGATCGTGGCTGGCGCGATGAAACTGGGCTCGCTCATGCGGTTCGTGTCCCGGTCCGTGGTGACCGGCTTCGTCAATGCCCTGGCCATCTTGATTTTCATGGCGCAGCTGCCTGAACTGATCGGAGTGCCCTGGCTGGTTTACCCGATGACCGCGGCCGGCTTGGCGATCATCTACCTGTTTCCCTATGTGACGCGGGCCATCCCGTCGCCCCTGGTGGCCATCGTGGTCCTGACCGGCGTGGCCATGTTCTTTCGCCTCGATATTCATCGGGTGGGCGACATGGGCGCATTGCCGGATGCCTTGCCGACCTTCCTGTTTCCGGATATTCCCTGGAACCTCGACACCCTGAAGATCATCCTGCCGACGGCGGCGACCCTGGCCGTGGTGGGCCTGCTCGAATCGATGATGACCCTTCAGATCGTCAACGACATGACCGATACCCGCAGCGACAAAAACCGGGAATGCATGGGGCAGGGCATGGCCAACATCGTCACCGGCTTCATCGGGGGCATGGCCGGCTGCGCGATGATCGGGCAGTCGGTGATCAACGTGAAGTCCGGCGGTCGGGGGCGACTGTCCACGATGGTGGCAGGCGCGTTCTTGCTGATCCTCGTGGTTTTCGGGGCGCCGCTGGTGCGCCAGATTCCGATGGCGGCCCTGGTTGCCGTGATGATCATGGTGTCCTTGAGTACCTTCAACTGGCGCTCGATCCAGAGTCTGAAGACCCATCCCACCGTGTCGAGCATCGTGATGCTGGGCACGGTGGGGGTAACCGTCGCCACGCACGACCTGGCCAAGGGCGTGCTTACCGGTGTGATCCTCTCGGCGGTCTTCTTCGCGCGGAAGGTGGGCAAGGCACTCGACGTCGACAGCTCCGTGCCTCCCGATGGCGACGTGCGGACCTACACCGTCACCGGCCAGGTGTTCTTTGCCTCGGCCGAGGCGTTTGTCGAACTTTTCGATGTCAAGGAGGAGGGCATCGGTCGGGTCCGCATCGACGTAACGGGCGCCCATTTCTGGGACCTGACCGCCGTGAACGCGCTGGATCGCGTCGTCTTCAAGTTCCGCCAGGAAGGCAAACCGGTGGACGTCATCGGATTGAATGCGGCCAGCGCGGGGCTCGTGGATCGCCTGGGAACCCACCACAAGGAAGCGTCGACGCTTCCGCGCGGGCACTGACTCCATCGGCCAGCCGGCGTCCGCCGAGGCGACCCGTTTCATCTTTTTCGCGGGTTGCTTTAGGGTGGGGCGGTTTCTTCTCTACCGATCGCGACTTCATGCTATCCACGTTGATCTGGCGTCCCCTCCAGCGGCTCCTCGACTTCATGTCGGGGTCCGCCACCGGTGGTTTGGTCCTGATGGGCACCGCCGCCCTGGCCATGATCGTGGCCAACTCGCCCTGGGCGGTGGCCTACGAGCACGCCCTCCAATGGGAACTGGGACCGCTTTCGGTGCTCCATTGGATCAACGACGGGTTGATGGCGGTGTTCTTCCTCCTCGTCGGCCTGGAGATCAAGCGCGAGTTCGTGGATGGCGAACTCTCCAGCCCTCGGCTGCGGATCCTGCCTGGGTTGGGTGCGCTGGGCGGGATGGTGGTGCCGGCGTTGATCTACCTGGGCCTCAACGGGACCCATCCGGATTCGCGCAACGGCTGGGCGATCCCGTCGGCGACGGACATTGCGTTTGCCCTGGGTGTCGCGGCCCTTCTGGGGTCCCGGGTTCCCACCTCGTTGAAGGCCTTCCTCGCTGCCCTGGCCATCATGGACGACCTGGGCGCGGTGGTGATCATTGCCCTGTTCTACACCCCGAACCTCCAACTCGGGTATCTGCTCGCCTCGTTGGGCGTGGTCGTGGTCATGGCGGGACTCAACCGGGCCGGGGTCCGGCGATTGAGCCCCTACCTCCTGCTCGGCGCCGCGCTGTGGGGCTTGGTCCATGCCTCCGGAGTCCATGCCACGCTGGCCGGCGTGGCCACCGCCTTGTGTGTTCCCCTGCGCGATGAGCACGGCCGGCCACCCTCCGACGGCGACTGCTCGCACTCGCCCTTGCTCCAACTGGAGCATGCCCTCCACCGCCTGGTGCCGGTGCTGGTCCTCCCCCTGTTCGGCTTCGCCAATGCGGGCATCTCCTTCGCGGGGTTGGGGGCGGACCAGTGGCTCGCTCCCACCACCCTGGGCGTTGGCCTAGGCTTGGCGATCGGCAAGGTCGTGGGGGTGTTCGGTGCCGCGTGGCTCGCGATCAAAGCTGGATGGGCTGAACTGCCCCCGCGGGCCAGTCATGGACAACTCTTCGCCACGGCCTGGCTCTGTGGCATCGGCTTCACCATGTCGCTCTTCATCGGGATGTTGGCATTCCCGAATCACCCCGATCTCCAGGATGAGGTGAAGTTGGGCATCCTGGCCGGGTCGTTGCTGGCCGGCACGGTCGGCGCGGTGATTTTCTCCGCCTTCCCCAAACACTCCGCCCCGATGTCTTCGCCGAACTTACATCTCGAGCGATGAATCCGCGAAGCCGCTCGCGAAACTCGGAATAATTACGCTACCCAGAGTGGGGGAACGTCGGGGGTAGCCTGGATACCCGACGGGGCAAAAAATCAGCATTCTGCTGATAGCACGTCGTCAACCGAGGCGTTACCCTGGGCTGGAGCCTTCACGGGCCTTCAGGGACTCACTACGGAACGCGTGCCGCCCCACCAGGCAGGCGAGCACACGCATGATTGCGGCGCCCCGTCGCCGCGGATCGCCCGGCTTATGGATACGATCCATGACGCATTCCCGGCTCGGACAAAAACATTTCGCTGCTGCGGATCGTCGGGCGACGCTTCATGCATGTCGAGTCATTGAACGGGTTACACGTGCTTTCCCTGTGATGGGCACAGAAGGCGCGTCGACGTGCTTTGGGGCCTATCCCATTCACGCGCACCTTGCCTCAGCCCTACATGAAGTCCTCCGGCGGTTGCGCTTACCGTTGCCGCAAAGGCGTGCCAAGGAAGTCGAGTGGCGCGGGAGGGGAGGGTGAAAACCTTCGTACCCGATTCATCCGGTCATGCGAACCAGGCCGAGTCGCAGCACGGCCAGGTGCAGAGCGCGGCTTCATCCGAGGCGGCCCAGGGGCCGGCCCAAGCCCAGTCGATGGTGGATACGAGTCCGCGCATGGCGGCCTTCCAGGCCAGGGCGGAACGCATGGTTTCCAGCCCACGCGTCGTTGCACAGCGGCAGGCCATGGCACATGCGACCGTGCCCGGTGATCGCGGGCTGCCGTCGTCGCTGAAATCCGGCATCGAAGCGATGTCCGGGTTGTCGATGGATCATGTCAAGGTACATCGCAACTCGACCAAGCCCGCGCAGTTGAATGCGCATGCCTATGCGCAGGGTCACGAAATCTACCTGGGTCCGGGCCAGGAGAGGCATTTGCCGCACGAAGCCTGGCATGTGGTGCAGCAGGCGCAGGGGCGTGTAAAGCCCACGGCGCAGATGCATGGCCGAATACAGGTCAACGACGATGCCTCCCTGGAACAAGAGGCGGATCGGCTTGGCGCGCAAGCGATGCTTGGCGAATCGCCTGTGCATGCGACGCGGGTCGCACCGGTGGGCGCTCCTATAGTGCAAGGGTATTTTACCAAGCGCTCGCCCGGTGCCGTTCAGCCGCCGGGTACGCAGAGGGTGAAACCCCTTGACGTGTACGCGGCCGAGCGGCGTCTCAAGAAGGCGCGCGTGGGTAGCACCTTGGATTTCCGGGCCTTGGCGGATTCAGGCAAGGACGAGGGCGATCTCGATGCCTACGTCGATGCCTACATCCAGGCGCACGAGCCAACGATGGTGTTGATTGAAGGCGATGCGCAGTATGAAGCCTATGTGCCCGATGCATTGATTGCCGCCTACCGTCACGATCTGGCCAACGAGAGTGCCCATTACCTGCAAGAGGCGGAAGGCAACATCATTGCCGAAGAGCTGGGCGTAACGGCGCATGTCATGAACCAGGTGGACGGCATCTTGATTCAGTCGAATGGCATCGACTATGGCACCGGTGGTGACGAGGGCTATCTGCTGCACATCAATGGAAATCACTACATCGTCATTCATCTTTACGAGGGAGACGATCCGCAGTACGTCGATCTGGAAGGCAACGGCTATCAGGAAGGTGAGATCACCGTGGCCGATGGCAATTGCCTGATCGACGGCCTGCATCTGATTCGCCACAACACTCATGCGGAAGCGGAGGAAGTAAGCAGGCTTCGCGGCCTGGCGGCTGCTCCAGAGATCGAGGGTGGTGTGGATGACGACGACATCAGGGCGGTTCTCACCGAGATCATTACCGAGATGGCCAATGGTGAAGCGCCAAACGGCATCGGTTCGAGCACGTGGAGTTACCTGAGGCGCGATCCGACGCTGATGGCGACCTATCGACGCGCCCAGGAAGATGACGCGTCATCGTCCGGGCGGGTCGAAGACGACGACGTGCACGGGCATAGCCATTCGGGCGAATCGGAAAGCTCATCCGGCTCCGATAGCGATGACCGGGGGCGACCATCCACAAAACGCCGTCGATTGGAGCGATCATCGTCACGCATCGTGTCGGACGATCGGGGCTCGCCTTCCGACCTGGAAGAAGAGGAGCCGGACGCCATGGACGAAGGCGACGAGCAAGCTCTCGCGGCGAACGTTACGCGCTACGTGCTCGAATGCAATCGCGTCGGCGAGCATGCGGCGGCCAACACGCCGTTGGCGCGTCGTGTGCAAAGAGGCTGGAAAGCGCGCTTCGATGACGAGGTGCCCGGTCACGCGGCGCTCGTCAAATGGATAGAAAAGCAGGAAAAGGATCTGCACGATTACTTCGGGAGCGATACTGACTCCAGCGAGGACGAAACCTATTCCGATATCGATGAAGCGTCGACGGAGTCGGCCGCCTTCAGCAGGAAAGACCACAAGCTGCTGGAGAAGCTCAACGCCGCCATCAGTCGCGCGAAGAGCGCCGAGGATATCGAGGCCATCCTGAGCGATAAGGCCTATGCACGGTTCGTGGTGCCGCAGTTCCGGGGCATTGCCTATATGACCAACCGTTTCGGCAAGGATAAACGCCGGGAGCACCGCCGGGGGTCGCAGTTGCGCAAGCCGGTGTTCGCCGACGCGGTGCGTCCGGAGGCCATGTCGAGGGAGGATTTCTATACGACGAAACACGGCCAGGGTGGCCCGGTGTGGGAAAACACCCGTGCCTTGAAACGTTGGCTGATTGAAAAGCGCAAGCCCGAACCGTTCGTTGACAGCTCCAGAAAAGTCCAGGGTAGGTCTCGCATCTTCCCCACGTCTTTCCATCTGCTTCAGTCAGACTATTCGCAGAACTACACGAAATCGTCGGCGACGCTAGCCGAGTATTACGCACGCGAACAGCGCCGATCGAAAGACGGAGAGCCCGAAAAGGCCATGGAGGACAAAGTGGCCGCGCCGGTGTCGACCAGCCGGCGCCGGGGCAAGCGCCCGCGCAGGTCGAACAGTGGGCCACAGAGTGCCGTAAATCCGGCCAGGGACAGGGCTTATGCCGGCTTGCCGTTCCGTTCGCATCCCTTCGTATCGACCGCCGACTCACCACGACACGCCGTACGTTATGCCTTGGGCAACAAGCCCATCGCGGCCGAGAAGGCCTTCCGGCTTCGTCCACGCTGGCGATCCGGCGGCAAGCCACAGCACCCTTACTCCGGCAAGGTGTACGTGTCGCTGCATCCGTTGCGCGACTATCTCGCGCCCGATGCGCCCTCGCATGTGTGGAGCGGCCGCAAACTGGGCGCGTTATCGATCGACAACGATACGTCCAAGGAGGGCGAGTCGTCCTTCCTGGGGGCGATCAAGCGCAACCGCGTTGCGCTGGAACAGGTGATCCGTTGGCCTTCGTTGACCGCCGAGAAAGACGACGATGCATCGTTTGGCTTGTCCAAGGACGAGCGGCAGGCCTATCGACGCATTCTGGAAAAACACAAGCCGCACTCCAAGCCGCAGCAGGATCTCAAGAGCAAGACGCTTGGGCCCAAGGTGGAGGCGTATTTTACCCGGCGGATCGAGGCGCTGACGAAGGCCGAGGCGGAGCGGCAGAAGAAGAAGCTGATTTATCGTGGGCTGGATGGCAACTTTCAGCCGACACCGCCCAGCTACGTGACGCCGACCAAGACATCCTCGTCCAAATGGAAGGAGCCCATCCGGGACGCGACGAAAGACGAGGTTTTCAAGCGGATCACCGATGGCCAACAGCCTTTTGGCGGTTTGACCGAAGGCTATTTCGGCGATTGGCCGGATGAAACGTTCTATCAGCAGTTGAGCGACGAAGAAGCGGGCTCGGATGATGGCCATGTCGACTATGGCGAGGAAGACATCGACGATGGCGGCGAGGGGGAATACGAGAAAGATCCGTTCATCGCTTCCCTTCGTGAAGGGTTTGATGGCGTGATCGAAGAAACCAGGGATTCCCTGGGTGCCTTGTCTTCCGCTGTGGGCATAAACGCGACCTTGGAAGGTGCTATCGCGTCGGCGCTGAAATTGGCGAGGCGCGCCGTGCTGGGGCTCCAGGGGTATGGCAAGCTGGAAGACATCCATCTGGAAGAGCTTTATGTGCTATTGGAGGCTCCCGATGAGAGCGCCGAGGCACAGGCGGAATGGTTCGCATCGGAAACCGAGGAGCTGATCGGTCGCCTGTATGCGGTGACCCGGATGCTGTTGGACAAGCTCGTATCCGAGGATGAGGATGCGAAGGAGGGCGGCCCGGCTTCCATGCGCGAGAGCGTGTAGGCCTGGCGAGTCGCGCCCCTGGACGCCAGGCAACGAAAGCCATGGCTTCGCTCCCGAAGGCTCCGCGCCTGCGACGTTCTCGGGCTGGCCGACCTTGGGACATCCGTCCGTCGATCCTTCGAATTCGTCTCTTTCCGACAATGAAGGAGACCCGGGATCGCGGTACGCTACGGGCGTCCGCGCGACAGCCACTCGGGTATCCACCCGACAGCCAGGGGTCCAGTCATGTACACGTTGCATATCAACGGCGATAGCCACCCGGCCGACGTGCCGCCCGACATGCCCCTGCTCTGGGTGCTCCGCGATGTCATCGGACTGACCGGCACCAAGTTCGGCTGCGGCATTGCCCAGTGCGGCGCCTGCACGGTGCATCTCGACGGCCAACCGGTGCGGTCCTGCCAGTTGCGGGTCGCCGACGTCGGTGACCGCGCCATCACCACCATCGAAGGCATCGGCCAGACCCCGGAAGGGGCGAAGGTGCAGCAGGCCTGGCTTGCCGTCGACGTGGTCCAGTGCGGCTACTGCCAGTCGGGGCAGATCATGTCGGCGGCGGCGCTCATCAAGCGCCTGCCGAACCCGACCGACCGCGACATCGACGCGGCCATGGCCGGCAACGTGTGCCGGTGCGGCACCTACGTGCGCATCCGCGAGGCCATCAAGCAGGCGGCGACCGGTCGCCCGTTCGGCCTGCAGGTCGTCGTCGACGGGAGCACGCCATGAACGGACGGCCACACCTCGACGTCATCGACCCGAGCCGCCGGCGTGCCTTGAAGCTCGCCGGGGGCGGCCTCGCGGTGGCTTTCCTCTGGACGGCGGGCCTGGGGCCGGCCGTGGCCCAGATGAGCCCGCGTCGCCAGCCGGGCGATGAAGCGGCGGCCGCCGCCGACGGCAAGCCGCCGTTTGCGCCGAATGCCTTCATCCGCATCGATGCGGACGGCACGATCCGGCTCGTCATGCCGACCGTGGAAATGGGGCAGGCCATCTACACGGGCATCTGCATGATGCTCGCCGAGGAACTCGGCGTGGGCCTCGACCAGATTCGGGTCGAGCATTCCATACCGAGCGACGAACTCTACGGCCAGGTCCTTCTCGGCGGCGGCCAGATCACGGGCGGTTCGACGAGCACCCGGGGGCAGTGGCAGTCCTTGCGCGAGGCCGGCGCGGTCGCCCGCGACATGCTCGTTGCCGCCGCCGCCGCACGGTGGAAAGTCGACCCGGCCACCTGCACGGTCGCCCGTGCGGTCATCACGCACGGACCCACCGGGCGTACGCTCGCGTTCGGTGCCGTGGCGTCGGCCGCGGCGGACATGCCGCAGCCGACCCAGGTCAAGCTCAAGGACCCGAAGGACTTCACCGTCATCGGCAGGCCCCTGCGCCGTGTCGATTCGCCCGACAAGGTCAACGGGACCACCCAGTTCGGCATCGACGTGAAGGTGCCGGGCATGAAATTCGCCGCCGTTCGCACCTCGCCCGAACTCGCCGGCACGCTCGGCGCGGTCGATGACGCGAAGGCCCGGGCCATGCCGGGCGTCATCGACGTCCTCCGGCTCGACAACGCCGTCGCGGTCGTCGGCGAAAACTTCTGGATCGCGTCCCGTGGACTGGAAGCGCTCGATATCGAGTGGCGCCACGGCGTCAACGAACACCTCGACAACAACGCGCTCCTCGACGGTCTGAAGGAAAGCTCGCGCACCGGCCCCGCGTTGGTCGGCCGGAAGCCCAAGGGGGAGGGTGCGGCCGCCGGCACACCGGTGGAGATGACCTTCGTCTCCCCGATGCTTGCCCATGCGCCCATGGAGCCCCTCAACGCCACCGTGCACGTCACCCCGGGCCGGTGCGACATCTGGACCGGCACGCAGGTGCCGACGCGGGCCCAGGCGGAGGCGGCGCGCATCTGCAAGATCCCGGTCGATGCCGTCGGCGTCCACAACCAGTACCTCGGCGGCGGCTTCGGCCGGCGCCTCGAAACCGATCAGGTCGAACAGGCCGTCGCCTTCGCTCGCCAGGTCGGCTATCCCCTCAAGGTCATCTGGAGCCGCGAGGAAGATATCCGCCACGACCGGGTGCGGCCGCTTTACTTCGATCGCATCTCGGCCACGCTCGGCGCGGACGGCAAACCGACATCCTGGAAACACCGGATCACCAGCGGAACGGTGCTCGGCCGTTGGGCACCCGGTGCCATGGGGAAGGACGGCATGGATTCCGACGCCATCGAGTCGGCGGCGGACCTGCCCTACGAGATGGACAATGTCCTCGTCGAATGGGTGCGCCACGACATGCCCCCGGGTCTCGTCACCGGCTGGTGGCGTGGCGTGGGTCCGACGCACAACCTCTTCGTCGTCGAGTCCTTCGTCGACCAGCTCGCCCACGCCGCCGGCAAGGAGCCGCTCGCCTACCGTCGCGCCCTGATGAAGCCCGGCTCCCGTGCGCTCGGTGTGCTCGACCTCGCGGCCGAAAAGGCGGGGTGGGGCAAGCCGTTGCCTCCACGGGTAGGGCGCGGCGTGGCCGTCGGTTCCCCGTTCGGTAGCCATGTCTGCGCCATCGTCGAAGTCGAGGTATCCCCGCAGGGCCAGGTGCACCTTCGGCATGCGGTGGTCGCCGTCGACGTCGGCATCGTCATCAACCCCAGCTCCGTGGAGGCCCAGGTGCAGGGTGGATTGCTCTTCGGACTCAGCGCGGCCCTCTTCAACGGCATCACCATCAAGGACGGCATGATCGAGCAGAGCAACTTCCACGACTACCGGACGTTGCGCATCGACGAGACCCCGATCCTCGACGTCCATGTCGTCAAGAGCGGTGAGTCGCCCGGTGGCCTGGGCGAAGTCGGCACCGCCATTGCCGCGCCGGCACTCGCCAATGCCATCTTTGCCGCGACCGGTATCCGCCTGACCGAACTGCCGGTCGCCCGGACGCCGCTCAACGCGTCGAAGGATGTATTGAACGACGTCACCGACGGCGTGCGTCCCGCGGGAGATCGCGCATGAAACGCTTCCTCTTCGTCGTCGCGATCCTGCTCGTCATCGGTGCGGGCCTTTACCTCTATCTCAACCGCATCGACCCCGCCCCGGGGACCTCCCCCGTGCTCGCCGGCGCCCCCGCCGGCATGAACCCGGTCCAGCGCGGCGAATACCTCGCCCGCATGGCCGACTGCATCGCGTGCCACACGGTTCCCGACACAGGAAAGCCCTACGCTGGCGGGCTTCCGTTCAAGCTGCCGTTCGGAACGATCTATTCGTCGAACATCACGGCCGACGTGGAGACCGGCATCGGCAGCTGGACCGACGACGAGTTCGTCCATGCCGTCCGCGACGGCATCCGCAAGGACGGCAAGCACCTCTATCCCGCTTTCCCGTACACCGCCTACACCGCGCTCAGCCGTGACGACGTGCTGGCCATCAAGGCCTATCTGTTCACCCTGCCCAAAGTCCGGCAGCCCGAGCGCCCCAACGACCTCGGTTTCCCGTTCAACCAGCGCTGGGCGATGGGCTTCTGGAATGCGGTCTTCTTCAAGAACGAACGCTTCCAGGCCGACCCGTCGCGTTCCGCGCAGTGGAACACGGGTGCATACATCGCCGGTCCGCTGGGCCACTGCGCCGAGTGCCACACGCCGCGGAATATCGGTTTCGGCCTCAAGCACGGTGAATCGCTTGCCGGGGCCGAGCTGCAGGGGTGGCGTGCCTGGAACATCACGTCCGACCCGGTGCATGGCATCGGTGGATGGAGCGACGAAGCGCTGACCGCTTACCTGAGCACCGGCCACGCCGAAGGCCACGCCTCGGCGATGGGCCCGATGGGCGAAGCGGTCTCCCACAGCCTGCAGTACCTCACCCCCGAGGATGCGGCTGCCCTCGTGACCTGGCTGCGCACCGTGCCCGCGCGCACGGGCGATCACCCGGTCACGGTCGACCCCCAGCCGGAGGGCGTGCGCACGTCGACCGCCTTTGCGCCAGGCGGCGACGACGAGGCACGGTATGCCGATGGCCGGCGACTGTTCGAGGGGGCGTGTGCGAGCTGCCACCAGTGGAACGGCATCGGGCAGCAGACGCGCTACGCCAGCCTTGCCGGCACCCGGGGCGTCAACGATCCCTCGGGGCTGAACGTCACCCAGGCCATCCTGCAGGGCGTCAAGCTGCACATCGGCGAGACGGAGGTGTACATGCCCGCGTTCGGCCACGCCTACAGCAATCCGGAAATCGCGGCGCTCGCCAACTACGTCATCCACCACTTCGGTGGCAAGGAAGGCACCGTCACGGCCTCGGACGTCGCCAAGCGACGGGACATGTGACGTAGCCTCCAAATTGTTCCTCATCGGTGCCCAACTGGCGCGCCGTGTCCTCGATGTAGACCTCGAGCGACATGGCGCGCGGGTCACCGTCCTTGTGGGCGAGTTTGGGTCGGGATGATGATTTCTCGCCGCATGGCTCGGTGAATGGATTGCGCGGTCTTTTCGGCCACGCCGGCCTGTTCCGCCACGGCCGGCCAGTTTTCTACCTGCGTATGAATCTCGCGGATAACATCCTCGGCTTTTTTTCGTTTGAGGTCACAGAAAACGCCGAACTGGATTAGGTCGGATAGCTCGAAATGATCGCGCTTGCCGTTCAGGCTCATCTGGTGTTGATGAGTCCAGCTGCCACCCGGATTGTAGGCATAGCTGACGTCGAACGCCGGTGACAGCCGCCACTCGCCCTTTCGATTCATGAGGAAGGCGATGTTCTTGACATGGTCGTCCTGGTTTCGGACGAGAATATTGAAAACCGCGCGACGAAACTGCTGCTCGATGTCGTAAGCGGGCAGACCGAGGAGCCGGATCGTCTCGACCGCCTGTTCGTAGGAATAGGCTCCGGCCGCGTTGAAATCATAGTGGCGCAAAGCAGCGAGCGACTGCATGTGGAGCTTCTGGCCGCTGGCGTTGCGATCGAAGCGTTGCGTCATGAAATGCGATCGTCCGCCTTCGTGATGAACGCGGCATTCGGTCATGTCGATGCCGGCGGCGCGAGCCATGAGAAAGAAGCCATACTCGATAAGGCCAAAGCCTTGCGGATCGGCGAGCTCCTTATCACGATTGTTGGAGATGCCGTCGAATTTCATGAGCCAATAGGTGAAGCCTTCACCGGCTTTGACTTGACCGGATCGGAATTCACCTGTCTTCTCGTTCCATGCAAGGATAGCCTTGGCACGCGCACCACCCGCAGACGTGCCGACGCGCAGGATCTCCTGCAAGGTTTCGTGGTCGTCCTCACCCTTGAGGACACCCGCGAGGTTCGCGCGATTGTTGAGGACGTCGTTGGCGAGTTTGGTCAGCTCATCAATTTCAAGGCGATGGGATTTGCGCGGCTCTCTGAGGATCGTGGGATGAAACTCGAGCGCGCCCATGCCGCGTGTACCGATATAGCAAAGGCGCTCTACCGGATTGAAGCTGCCGGCCGAGCGCCCCTGCGTCGCGAGCCATGTATCGATCAGGGCGTTGCCGAATTTGTCGGGGAGGGAGTCGGCGAGCATACCGGGCAGCCCCTTGAAGGCGTCACTCGGCAGACCGGGGAAATCGTATGGGGTCGGCCGCAGCGGCATCATGATCGGCGCCAGAGCGATGGTGCTTTCGACGAACTCAGGCATGTATTGGAATACGCCGATCGCTCTGTCGTCGAGCCAACTAACGGCACCGATGTCTCTGCCCCATAGGCGGACGGTCGCATCCGTCATTGCTCATCCTCCTCGCCCCACGCCCAGTCGCTGGCTTTGGGGGCCTCCGTCTGAGTTCGTGCGCGACGCCGCTCGTGGCCTTCATTTTGAACCCGCTCGACCGGCCGAACATCTGGGTTGGGGAGAATATCGAGAAGGCGGTCGCCCAGGTCGAGTGCTCTTAAGACGCGGAGAAGGGTATCGAGAGAACTGTTCCGGCCGGCCTCCAGCCGCTTGATGCTAGGAAGCGAGGTTCCGGCCTCATGCGCCAACCGTGCTTGGGTTAGGTTGCGGGCGAGACGAACTCTCGCCAAACGCACTCCTAAATCACGCATGGTGATTTCGACGCTCCCTGACTTTGACGCTGCGTTAGGGATCATAAATGAACTCGTATTGGCAGATGACGTACCAATAGTATCAAATATGATCCCTTTTTCAAGGCAACATGAATGCCTTCATGGGATCGCCAGTGATACCTAATAGAGTAAATGTGCTATTAAAGGATCATAAATGATGCGTTGCAATAACGGATGATGCGGCAGGGCGAGTGGCGCGGCGATCAAATGTGGTCGGGATGGTCAACCGACCGGGATGGGGTTGTCGACGAGCGACTGGTTGAAGCGGGCGATCAGCGCGTATTCGCCGGTACCCGGGTTGTCGCGTAGCGCGCGGATGCCGTCGACGATGATTTCTTCCTCATCGGTGCCGAGCTGGCGCATCGTGTCTTCGATGTAGGTCTCGAGCGGCATGGCGCGCGGGTCGCCGCTTTTGTAGATGAGATCGGTGTTGACCCAAGGCGGCGCGATTTCGATGACCTTGACGGGGGTGTCCCGCAAGGCGAAGCGCTGGGTCTGCGTATACGAGTGCAGCGCCGCCTTGCTGGCGGAGTAGACCGCGTTGCCGGCCAGCGGCATGAAGGCCACGACCGAGGTGTTGTGGATGATGGCCGCCGACGGCTGGGCCTTGAGGTGCTCGACGAGTGCCGAGGTCATGCGGATGGGGCCGAGGAGATTGGTCGTCAGGATGGTGAGGCTGACGGCATCGTCGATCTCGGTCGCCGGGTCATCGAACGGCATCAGGCCCGCGTTGTTGATGAGGACGTTGAGCGTCGGGTGGGTACTCACCAGCCACTCGGATACCGATTTGATGCTCTCCGGCGAAGTGATGTCGAGCTCGACGCCCTGCATGCCGGGGTTGGCCGCGGTGACTTCGTCGAGCAGCGCTTTGCGTCGGCCGCTGATGATGACCTGGTTCCCGAGGCGGTGGAACGCTTCGGCAAGACCGCGGCCGATGCCGGACGTGGCGCCGGTGATGAAGATGGTGTTTCCCGACAACTGCATGATGTGCTCCGAACAAGAAGGGAAGGGCGACCGCCCGTGGTCGCCGCCTCGCCTCGTTGTATGGGCGCCATCGGCTCCGTCACATGACGGATGGGCCTCGTTTCCGGACAATCCTCGCGTCAGTCGCCGTTGGCGGCGTCCTGGGCCATCCGGCTCCGCCGGCGCAGTTCGGCCGGCGCCGTGCCCTGCCAACGCACGAAGGCCCGTCGCATCCGCTCGGTATCGCCAAAGCCCGTGTCACGGGCGATGGTTTCCATCGCCAGCGTGCCCTGCGTGATGAGCATCCGCGCCTGCTCCATGCGCAACGCGGCCACCGCTTGCGCCGGGGTCTGTCCGGTCTCCGCGCGGAATGCCCGGGCAAAGTGGCGCGGGCTCAGATGGGCGACGGTCGCCAGCTCGGCGACGCTGAGCTCGTTGCGCAGGTTGCGCCGGGCATAGGCAAGGCTCGCCTGGATCCTGTCGCTCCTCGCATCGATTTCCAGGAGGGTCGAGTGCTGCGATTGGCCGGGTGCGCGTCGGTGGTGGAGCACCATTCCCTTGGCGATCATGGCGGTCAGTTCGCGGCCGTGGTCCTCCTCGACGAGGCCGAGGGCCAGGTCGATGCCGGCGGACATGCCCGCCGACGACCAGATACGCCCGCTCTGCACGTAGATGCGGTCGAGGTCGACCGTGCACTTCGGATACCGCGCGCGCATGCGGTCGCCGAAATTCCAATGCGTGGTGGCCTTCTTTCCGTCCAGCAGGCCCGCGTCGCCGAGCACGAAGCTGCCAAGGCAGATGGAAGCGATGCGTCGCGTGCGCGCACTGGTGTCGACCAGGAAGTCCGACACCGCCGGGTCGTGCGCCGGGACGTCGATGCCGACGCCGACGAGAAGGGTGTCGAAACCGGTGTCGACGAGCGGGACGCACGTCACCTCCTGGCCAAACGAACCCCGCACCGACCTGCCTCCGTTGCCGAGTACCTCGAGGTCATACAGACGCTTGCCCGCCTCGAGGTTGGCGATCTCGAACACGGAGAACGCGGCGAAACACAGCACCTGGAAATCCGGATAGACGATCATCCCCACCCGTTGCATGGACCACACCTCTCTTTGGGACCGCCGAGATTACCATTCGCCGCGCACAACCCCTGCGAGGGACGCGTGTGTTTCAGTCAACGTGCGCGGTCCTTGTCCGTATT
Source organism: Luteibacter sp. CQ10 (assembly GCF_040900725.1). Taxonomy (NCBI): domain Bacteria; kingdom Pseudomonadati; phylum Pseudomonadota; class Gammaproteobacteria; order Lysobacterales; family Rhodanobacteraceae; genus Luteibacter; species Luteibacter sp. CQ10. Next base: position 1,167,340 of record NZ_JAEUYM010000001.1, read on the forward strand.
TGATGGTATTTCGACCGTCCGATTGTGAAGGCCTTGGGTACTCTCTAACGAAACGGCCCGGAGAGTATCGATGAAGCCGACGGCGGCGCTCTCGCTCCCCTTCATCCCGAATCAGTCCCGGAAAGCGATCCTGGCCCACGGTCCGAGATCGACCACGTGTGACTTCCATGAAACAGCTTCTGGTGAGGCAGCGGTGGCTTTGCGCGTCGTGCACGGCGTGGGATGCCCGGCCCGTGCGTCCGACCAAGCCAGGGGTGGGTTGACGAGCCGCCAGTACGATGTGGCGCTCGCCGGCATCGAACGACAGGTCGGGCGTGCCATCTCCGTCGCCGAACTCGCGCGCGCATGTGGGCTCTCGAAAAACCATTTCTCGAGGGCATTCCGCAAAACGCACGGTGTGTCGCCACGCGAGTGGCTGATCCGGCGGCGCATCGAGCAGGCCAAGGCACTCCTCGTTGGGTCCGACCTCTCCCTTGCCGACATCGCCCTCGAATGCGGCTTCTGTGAGCAGAGCCACTTTTCCCGTCAGTTCACGAAGGTGGTCGGTGCCACCCCCGGCGCATGGCGTCGCGCTGCCCGGGTCGGAGCCGGACGGCACGCGTAAGGTCGCCGGCGATCACGGACGACTTGCTTCTCGAACCCTCTCCCGAGGGAATCATCCTCTCCGGGCCAAAGAGCCCCTCTGGAAACATCGCATGCTGAATAACACGTATCGCGCCGCGCAGGTCACGGCGCCTGGCGTCCTGGACATGGTGACCCGCGACCTGCTCGAGCCCGCGCCGGGATTCGTGCGTATCCGCGTGGAGGCGTGTGGCGTCTGCCACTCCGACGCCGCGACCGTCGATGCGGTCTTTCCGATTGCGTTTCCCCGCGTTCCAGGCCACGAGGTCATCGGCATCATCGACGCCGTGGGGGAGGGTGTCGCCGGCTGGCGCATCGGTCAACGTGTCGGCGTCGGTTTTCTTGGCGGCGCCTGTGGGTGGTGCGAGATGTGCCACGAGGGCGACTTGGTGAATTGTCGCAACCAGGAAATCACGGGCGTTCATCTCGACGGCGGGTACGCCGAGTCGATGCACGCAAGGGCGGCGGCGCTCGTCGCGATTCCTGATGAATTCGAGCCGGAAGAGGCCGCGCCACTGCTTTGCGCGGGCCTCACCACGTTCAACGCGATCCGCAAGTCGCCGGCGCGCGCAGGTGACCGGCTCGCGGTCCTCGGCATCGGCGGACTGGGGCATCTCGCGCTCCAATATGCCCACAAGATGGGTTTCGACACCGTCGCCATCGGGCGGGGCGCGGACAAGGAAGACCTCGCACGGTCCTTGGGTGCAAACCATTACATCGATGGCGACGCGGTCGATGTGGGCGATGCGCTCATGGCGCTCGGTGGCATGCATGTCGTTGTCGCCACCGCCCCCGGCGCGAAGGCTATCTCCGCCTGCCTGAGGGGCCTGCGTGAGCGCGGACGGCTGGTCGTCGTGGCGGCGGCCCACGAGCCGATCGAGATCGCCGCATCGGACCTCATCTTCGGTGGACGTGGCATCGACGGCTCCCTCACCGGTGATATCGCCGCCACCGAGGCGACCCTGGCTTTCAGCCGTCAGGCGAGCGTACGCCCCGTGATCGAAACCATGCCGCTCGAACGCGCGCCCGAGGCGTACGCCGCGATGATGGCCGGCAAGGCGCGCTTCCGCATCGTGCTCACGATGGGCAAGAGCGCTTGACCGTCGCCTTTCGCCCCGGAGTTTTTCATGAACACGTTAGCTCAAGACATCATCAACGCCCACGGCGGACTCGACACCTGGCGAACGTTTCGTCGCGTGAGCGCCACCCTCGACCAGGGCGGCGCGCTCTGGGGTCTCAAGGGCAAGGCCGGCATCCTCGACCTGACGAGGGTGACCGTCGCGACCGATACGCAGTGGGCATCGCATGCGCCGTTCGGGGCGATCGCCGCCCGCAGCGACTTCACGACCCATCGCGTGGCGCTCCTCGATGCGCAGGACCGCGTCGTCTCGGCCCTCGACGTGCCGCGTGACTCGTTTCGGGGACACGCGCTCGACACGCCCTGGAACGACCTGCAGCTCGCCTTCTTCGCGGGCTGTGCCATGTGGACCTACCTCAATACCCCCTTCCTCCTTGCCTGGGACGGCGTCGAATGCGAAGACGCGGGGGAGTGGGTCGAAGACGGCGAGACCTGGCGCAAAGTGTCGTTGCGCTATCCCGACACGCTCGAAGTCTTCAGCAAGGTGCAGGCCCTCTATGTCGGTGCCGACCACCTCGTCCGCCGCCTCGACTACGACGTGGAAATCGCGGGCAATACGCCGGGGGCCCACTACGTCTCCGACTACACGACGGTCTCCGGCATCGCGTTCCCGACGAAGCGCCGCATCTACCCGCGCGGGCCGGACGGGCAGCGCATCCCGGAACCCCTGGTGGTCTCCATCGACCTCTCCGACATCCGCCTTGGCTGAGGTCGGCCCAGGTCCCGCGCGAGGCCCTTGGTCATTCCCCGCAGGGCCGCCTTGGTCATGGCATACACGGCCCCGCCGGCGAACGGCATGCGGTCGGCATGGGTGCTCCCGATACGGATGATGCGACCGCCTCGCGTCATCACGCGTGCGGCCGCGCGGCTTGCGATCACGGCGGCCGTCACAGTGTGCAGGCGGATCGGCACCAACGGTAGAGCCTTTGGACGGGGCGACATCGGCCCGGTGACCGAGCCTCCCGCTTGGACAAAAAAGTGTCACATATCGACTTCCCCTGACATAACTGGAACGCGCGTTGCTGTGACGGGCATCTCACTTTTTTGACAAGTGGCCTTACGTGGGGCTTACAGAAGTCCCCCGGTTGGCATGAATCATGCGAAGGCCATGCGCTACGAGCGTTGGGGCTCGGTCATGTCATCCATCGGGGAAATTCGTTTTGAATAAGGTCTTCAGCATTGTGTGGAGCCGCGCGCTGCGGCAGTTCGTCGTGGCGTCGGAGCTGGTCAACCACGCCGGCAAGGGAGCACGGGCCTCGGGGGGCCGCGCTTCGTCGGGCGCGCTCGGTTCGCGTCGCGCGCTGGTGTTGGCCCTGGGCCTGGTCACGGCGTCCAGTGCGATCGCCCACACCACGTCCATCGGCTACGCCAACTCCGGCAACAATTCGCTGTCGTTCTATTACGGCACCTACCACCAGCTGCCCGAAGCGAACTACACGGAAGGCTCGTTGCACCTGACCAGCACGGCGGGCTTCGACCAGACCGTGTCGTTCAGCATCCTCACGTCGACCAAGCCCGCCGGGCTCGTCGACGGGGATACCAACTTCTATTCGAACGGGACGCAGCTCGTCGGTACCCCGACGATCACCATCTACAACTGGCAGGGCGTCACGTTCAACAACCTGGTGCACGGCACCTACACGTTCACCTACGTGCCGATCGCCAATCCCACGCAGGTGTGGGCTCCGACCGACAACGTCATCCTGTCGAACACCATCACCATCATCAACGCCGACCTGAGCACCGCGCACCGCATCGTGGCGGGTGAGGTCGTCGACCAGACCTATGCCACCGATCCGGTCATCCTCGACGGCGGCAAAGTGCAGAACACGGCCGACGGTACGCTCACCCAGGAGGTCAGCATCACCGCCAACAACGGCACGTTCGACACCAACGGCCACACCCTGACCCTGACCGGCGAGATGGACGGCCGCGGCGCGCTCATCAAGGAAGGCGAAGGCACCCTGAACCTGCGTGGCGACAACACCTCCGTGGGCGAGATCGACCTCAACGGCGGCAACATCAACGTGTTGTCCGACGCCGCGCTGGGCGACGTCAGCAACGACCTCAAGTTCAACGGCGGCACGCTGCAGTGGGGCGCGCAGTTCGACCTGAACGCGGGCCGCGACATGTCGCTCGGCGCCAACGGCGGCACGCTCGACCTGCAGGGCTTCGATACGAACGTCGCCAACGTCATCACCGGCACGGGCTCGTTGACCAAGACCGGCACGGGCACGCTGACCGTTTCGGGCGCCAACACCTATACCGGCGGCACGAACGTTGCCCAGGGCGATGTCGTGGTCGCCAACACGGGCGCGCTCGGCACGGGCGTGCTGACCGTCAATACCGGTTCCACCGTCTCGATGAACAACGCGGCCCAGACCGTGGCGGGCCTCGCCGGCGGCGGTAGCATCGCGCTCGACGGCACGGCGCTCACGCTCAACGGCACGGGCACGAACACCACGTTCGGCGGCGAGCTGTCGGGTACCGGCGGTCTCATCAAGAACGGTTCGGGCACGCAGACCCTGTCCGGCGCCAACACCTATACCGGCGGCACGACGATCAACGGCGGCACGCTCGCCATTTCGGCCGACGACAACCTCGGCGCCGCCAGCCCCGTCACCTTCGGCGGCGGTACGCTGGAGACGACCGCGACGATGACGACCGGCCGCGACCTGCTGCTGTCGGGCAACGGCACGCTGAACACCGATGTGGGCACCACGCTGACCGCGACGGGCGACATCAGCGGCGCCGGCGGTCTCACCAAGGCGGGCCAGGGCAACCTGGTGGCCAGCGGCGTGCTGTCGCAGAGCGGCGGCGTGACCAATACCGCCGGCACGTTGTCGCTCACCGGCAACAACACCTACACGGGCGGCACGCACATGAACGGCGGCACGATCGTCGTCGGCAGCGATGCCAACCTGGGTGACGCGAGCAGCCCGCTCACCTTCGGCGGCGGCGCGCTCGAGCTGACCAACGGCTTCGATACGTCGCGCAACATCACCATGATGGGCACGGGTACGGTCCGGGTCGACCAGGGCGAGGCCAACCTCGACGGTCCGATCAACGGATCGGGCGTGTTGACGGCGGCCGGTCCGGGTAGCGTCTCCATCAACGGTCCGGTCACGGGGCAGGTGGGTCTGGCGGTGTCGCAGGGCGTGCTGGCTGTCACCGGCAACAACAGCTACACCGGCGGTACGTTCGTCAGCGGCACGGGCACCCTGGTGGTGTCCGACGACGCGAACCTCGGCGACGCGTCCGGCGCAATCGACGCCAACGGCGGCAGCATCGTCACCACGGGCGACTTCGCCAGCGCCCGCACGATCGACACCCACGGTGCCGGCCTGCAGTGGTCGGCCGACAACGGCGGCGACACGGTCCTGTCGGGCACCATCCAGGGCAACGGCGGCGTGAGCGTCACCGGCTCGGGCACGACGGTGCTGAGCGGCGCCAATACCTATGCGGGCGGTACCGCGATCCATGGCGGCACGTTGCAGCTCGCCGCCGATGCCAACCTCGGCGCGGCGAACGGTGGGCTGCTGCTGGACGGCGCGATGCTGCACACCACGGCCGACCTGTCCACCAGCCGTGCCGTCACGGTCATGAACGGCTCGTCGTTGTCGACCGACACGGGCACCACGTTGACGGCATCCGGCCCCATCGGCGGCGACACCCTCGTCAAGACGGGTGAAGGCACGCTGGTTCTGGACGGTACGAATACCTACACCGGTGGCACGGTCATCCAGCAGGGCACGCTCCAGGTCGGCAGCGATGCCGCACTCGGCGCGGCCGCCGGCGGCCTGACCCTGCAGGGCGGCACGCTGCACACCACGGCCGACATGGCCTCGGCTCGCGATCTCTCGCTGGCCGGCGGCGACATCGCGGTCGATGCGGATACCACGTTCGCCACCTCCGGCGGCGCGACCGGCGCGGGTGGGCTGGTCAAGAACGGCGAGGGTACGCTCGAGATCGACGGCGTCGCGGCGCACACGGGTGGCACCACGGTCAACCAGGGCACGCTCGTGCTGACCGGCAACAACACGTACACCGGCGGCACGACGCTCAACGGCGGCACGCTGCAGGTCGGTAGCGACGCGAACCTCGGTGCCGCATCCAGCGGTCTGGTCTTCAACGGCGGCGTGCTGCATGCCACCGGCAACGTCGCCGGCAACCGCGCGGTCACGCTCGATGCGGATGCGCAGATCCAGACCGACGCGGGCGCCTCCTTCGCCACCGCCGGTGTCGTATCGGGTGCGGGCGGCATCGTGAAGTCCGGTGAGGGCACGCTCGTGCTGTCCGGTACCAACACGTACGCGGGCAACACCACGCTCGATGAAGGCACGCTCGAGATTTCCGCGGATGCCAACCTCGGTGCGCTGAGCTCCTCGCTGGTGTTCAACGGCGGCATGTTGCATACCACGGCCAACCTCGCCAGCCAGCGCGCCCTCGACCTCGCGCAGACCGCGGTCATCGCCGCCGACGCGGGTACCGTCTTCAGCTCGACCGGCGCCGTGAGCGGCAACGGTGGCCTGGTCAAGGACGGCGCCGGCACGCTGGCCCTGGGCGGCACGCTCTCGCACGCGGGCGGTACCACGGTGAACGACGGCACGCTCGTGCTCTCGGGCAACAACAGCTACACGGGCGGCACGCAGCTCAACGGCGGCACGCTGAGCATCGCCAGCGATGCCAACCTCGGCGACGCCGCCAATGCGGTGACGTTCAACGGCGGCAACCTCACCACGACCGGCAGCTTCTCCACGGCGCGCAGCCTGGTGGTGACCGGTGCGGGCGGCTCGCTCACCACGGCCGCGGGCACCACGCTGACCCAGACCGGCACCATCAGCGGCAGCGGCAACCTCACCAAGCTCGGCGACGGCCTGTTCGTGGTCAGCGGCGCGAATACCTTCACCGGCAATACCTACATCGAAGGCGGCACGGTCCGCATCGACAACGGTTCGTCGCTGGGCTTCGGCGATATCTACCTGCAGGGCGGTACGCTGCAGACGTTCGCCACGCTCGGCACCGGCCAGAACGTGCTCGTCAGCGGCAGCTCGGGCGTGAACGTCACCGGCAACACGACGACCGTGCTCTCGGGCAACATCGACGCCGCGGGTGCGACGGGCTGCTTCGTCAAGAGCGGTTCGGGTGCGCTGAGCCTCACCGGTCACGCCACGCTCGGCGCGGGCACGTGCGTGCAGGAAGGCCTGCTGCGCGCCAACGGCGCGTTGGACAGCGCCTTCGTTCAGGTGGATTCGGGCGCGGCACTGCGCGGCATCGGCAAGGTCACCGGTCCGGTGAACGTCAGCGGACGCCTCGCTCCGGGTAATTCGCCGGGCACGCTGACCGTGGACGGCACGGTGACGATGAATGCCGGCAGCACCTTCGAAGCCGACATCGACGGCTACGGCACGGGCACCGGTCGGGGCAATTACTCGCGCCTGCTCGTGGTCGGCGCCGGCCATCAGTTCATCGCCAACGGCACGCTCGATCCGACGCTCCGCGGCATCACCGGCGATGCCAGCAACACGTTCACCCCGGTGCTGGGCGATTCGTTCCGCATCGTTTCGGCCGAAGGTGGCATCGTCGGCCAGTTCGCCAATATCGCGCAGCCCGCCGAGGGCCTCCCGGCGAACACGCGCTTCCTGGCCTTCTACAACCTCGGCGGTAGCAACAGCATCGACCTGCGCGTGGTGCCTCGTGCCTATAGCGACTTCCTCGGTACGGGCGCCAGCAAGAACACGCTGGCCCTCGCCGGCGCGCTCGACGCCGCGATCGACGCCCAGGCGGCCGGCAACGGCACGGGTTACACCGGTGCGATCAATGCCATCGGTGCGCTCGGCACCGATCGCATCGCCGATACCGTCAAGGCGATGGCGGGTGAAGTGCATGCCGACCAGGCCGCCGCGGCACGGGGCATGGGCCTTGCGCTCAACCGTGACGCCTTCGGTCACCTCGCCGTGGACGGCGTGGACCCGGCGAACAAGGTGTGGGCGAACGTCACCCAGGACGGCCAGCGCTTCGTCGCCGACCACCAGGGCTCGGGCTACAACACCAGCACGAGCCACGTCACGGGCGGCGTGGACCTCCTCTCGAACGAGTCGACCGTGATCGGCGTGGGCGCGTCGCACGGCGAGAGCAACACGATCGCCACGGGTGGGGAAGGCACGATTCGCGGCAACGCCGGCATGATCTACGGCCAGCAGAAGGCCGGTGCGATCTTCCTCGATGGCGTGGTGTCGTACGGCACGTCCGATTGGTCGACCCGTCGCGCGGATCCGTTCGGCAACGGCTCGCTGGAGACGCACGCCGACGGTCACGACACGATGGCCAGCCTCACCGCCCGCCTTCCGCTGGCGACGGCCGGTGGCGTTCGTCTCGAACCGTACGCCAGCGTCATCTGGCAGAAGGTGGAGCGTGACGCGGTGAACGAGACCGGCAACTCGCCGGCCGCGCTGAACCTCGGCAAGCTGTCCGCCACGGGCGTGCGTAGCCTCGTCGGCCTGACGGCCGGTTCGAACGCGGCCGATCCGCTGGCGACCGAGCTGACCTGGCGCGTCGGCGTGGCCGCGGGCGTGGACTCGGGCCGGGCACTCGATCCGGCGGTGCAGGCGAGCGTGGCCGGTCAGACGTTCCAGACCAAGGCTCCGAACGCCGGTCGCGGCTTCGTGCAGGTCAATGCCAACGGCACGATGCGACTGGGTGCGAGCACCTACCTGTTCGGTGGCCTCACCGGCGAGCAGGGTTCGGGTCGCACGGGCTACGGCGTGACGGCGGGTGTTCGCGTCGCGTTCTGACGATCCGCTTCGGTTCGTTTGTGTCGTCAAAGGCCCCGGTCCTCGTGACCGGGGCTTTTGATTTTGGATGTCCGTTCACACCGCCTCGGGAGGTATCCTTGAACCTTTGACGAACGACGACCCAGGGACGAGTCCATGGCGGTCGTCCCGAACGACCGGAGTACGACGATGGAAACTTCTCACCGCATGGCGTGCGCATGGCTTCTGACAGGCGCGGCGTGCGCGTCGATGGCCCAGGAGGCCCCGAGGAAAACGGACCTCGAAGGCTATACGGTCGAGGCCAACCAGGCGTCGTATCGCACCGAGTCGGTGGGCATGGGGCCTCTGGGCGATGTCGCACCCATCGATACGCCTTATGCCGTCCAGGCCGTCAACAACGACCTTGCACGCAACCAGCAGCTGCAGAGCGTGCGGGAAGCGTTCCGCTTTCTGCCGACGGTGCAGGGGGAGAACATCCGCCCCCAGACGCGTGGCCTGCAGGCGGGCGTGGTGCAGAACACCCGCATCGATGGGCTCAACATCGCGGCGACCACCGATTACCCCATCGAACAGTTCGAGCAGATCGAAGTGCTCAACGGACTCGCCGGTGCGCTCTACGGGCCGGCCAGTCCGGCCGGCGTCTTTAACTATGTTTTCAAGCGGCCCACTGATGCGCCGCTGCGCGAAGTCGATGTACGGTACAACTCGCGCGAGTCCGGCCTTGCCCACGCCGATCTCGGCGGCCACTTCGGGGACCATGACCAGTATGGCTACCGGGTCAACGTGCTCGACCAGAACGGGCCCGGCTACGTCGACGGCAGCCGCCTCGCCCGGCGAATGGGTACGGTCGGCTTCGATGTGAAACTCGCCGAGCGCACGGTGCTCGAAAACGACGCGAGCTACTACCACTACACGGCCACGGGATTTCCGGGCACCTTTGCCCTGGGCAAGGGCCTGACCCTGCCGTCGGCTCCCGATCCCGGGCGGGAAGGCTACGGACAGACCTGGGGCGGCGACGACAACATCACCCGCATCCTGAGCTCACGCCTGAAAACCGCCCTCGATGACGACTGGTCGCTGCGCGCGGGCGTGCTCAAGGAATCGAATGATCGCCGCTCCACCGTGCCGACCCTTACGCTGACCACCCCATCGGGCAACTACACGACCACGGCTGCGACGACCACGTACAGCTACGACATGATCGTCAGCAACATGGTCGCCCTCAACGGCCACGTCGACACGGGCCCGCTGGCGCACGACCTCGTCGTCGCCAACAACGGTTTTTACTGGAGCCGCTACACGCCGTTCTCCACCGGTGCCGTGACCGTGGGCAGGGCAAGCCTCGCCCACCCCGTGCGCTTCGATAAGCCGACCGGCTTCCCGCATTTTGCCCACCGCTACCGCTCGATGAATACCCGGCAGCAATCGCTGTCCGTGGGTGACACCATCCACTTCAACGACCAGTGGTCGACGCTGGTGGCGGCAAGCCAGAGCTGGCTGCATGTGAGGAGCTACAACAAGCAGGGCGGAACGACCTCGTCGTATGACGCCCATGGCATCAGCCCGACCGCCAGCGTGATGTTCAAGCCGGTCGCGGGCCAGATGGCGTACGTCACCTACGCCGACAGCCTCCAGCAGGGCGATATCGCGCCGGCCGGCAGCGCCAACGAAAACGAGAGCCTCAAACCCTACCGCAGCCGCCAGTGGGAAGCCGGCTACAAGGCCCGGGCGGGCAGCATCGACCTCGGCGCCGCGCTTTACCGCATCGAACGGCCTTACGCCTATCTCGATGCGGCGAACGTCTATGCCAACCGCGGTCGCCAGGTCAATCGCGGTATCGAGCTCACCGCCAACGGTGACGTCACGCGCGACCTGACCGTGTTCGCGGGCGCCTCCCTTCTCGATCCCCGTCTTTATCACACGGGGTCGAGCGCGACGGAAGGCAACCAGATCCTCGGCCTGTCCCGCGTGGTCTACAACACGCTCTTCGAATACCGCATGCCGTGGGTGGAAGGACTGACGCTGACGCTCAACGTCAACCACGCAACGAAGCGGGCAGGGGACTTCGCCAACACGTACCGCGTCGACGGCTATACCGTTGCCGACATCGGCGGGCGCTACCAGATGCGCATCCACGGTTGCCCGGTCACCTTCCGCCTCGCCCTCGACAACGCCACCGATCGCCGTTACTGGGCCAATGTGAGCCCGGCGAGCCAGAACGGCTATAACGCCGCCGGCAGCGCGACCGGTACACTGGGGGCCCCGCGCACGGTGCGCGCATCGATGCAGGTGGACCTGTTGTGAGACGCCTTGCCGCCATCGCCCTTGCCGCCTCCGTGACGGCAGCCCCCGTTTCCCGGAGTGCCGACGCATCGCCGCCGCTGGTGATCTACGCAGCGGGCAGCCTCACCGGCGCGCTTGCCGACATCGCGCGGCACTACACGGAAGACACCGGCCAGCCGGTTCGTATCGTCAACGGGCCGGCCGGCTTGCTGCGCGAGCGCATCGAGAAGGGTGAATCGGTCGATGTCTATGTGTCCGCCAACATGGCCCACCCGGAACGGTTGGCCGACGAAGGCAAGGCAACCCGGCCGGTGGTCTTTGCCCGGAACGCCCTTTGCGTCCAGGTGCTGCCGTCGTCCCGCATCGACGGCGCCCATCTCCTCGACCAGCTGCTCGCACCCGGTGTGCGCATCGGTACATCGACCCCGGGTGCCGACCCGGGTGGCGATTACGCGTGGGCGTTCTTCGCGAAGGCCGACACCGTGCGTCCCGGGGCGCGCACGGCCCTCGAGGCGCGTGCACGAAAGCTCGTCGGTGGGCCGGTCGCGCCGGTCATTCCCGGCAACGGCAACGCCGTGCGCTATTTCCTCGAGCACCACGAGGTCGATGCCTTCGTCGGCTACTGCAGCTCGCACGACGCGACCCCCGACCCATCGCTGCGCAAGGTCGAGGTGCCCGCCGACCTGGCCGTGCCCGTCGATTACGGCATGAGCGTGATCCTTCGCGATGCCGATCCGGCGCGGCTCGCGCGGGCATACGGCTTTGCGCTCTACGCCATGACGCCGGAGGCGCAGAGCCGCCTGCCTGCTTACGGATTCCGCGCCGTGGGGGCGACATCGCATTGAAGTGCGCGTGGGTGCGGCGCCTGCGTCTAACGGCGTCTTAGGCCACGTGACCGGTGGCTCTATCCTCGTTTTCGCCGTTCATCCACCTTCACCTGAAAGACATCACGCCACGCCGGTCCCGTACTTCCGCCATGAACTTCCGCGGCGTCATGCCCGCTATGGCGTGAAAGTCCGCGATGAGATGGGCCTGGTCGTAATATCCGGCGTCGATCGCGAGGCCTGACCAGTTCGTTCGGCTTTCGTCGAGCGCCTGGCGAACGGCGCGATCGAATCGCTTCAAGCGGGCGAACGTCTTGGGACTGAGGCCGGTCGACTGCTGGAACATGCGGCGCATGTGGCGCTCGCTCACGCCGAGTTGGCGGGATACCTCGCCCACGCTCGCAAAGGCCAGGCGTTCCGCCGCGTGTTGGACGAAGCTGCACGTCGCACCCGGCGGCGATGAGGCATAGCGGTCGGCAAGTGCATGCTCCAGCGCCGAGGTTGCTTCGGCGTCGTCTGGCATCCGCGCGAGCTTTTCCAACAATGCGTGTGCAGCATCGCGCCCCCACAACGCGTCGATTGGAATCGTATGCCCCGCCAATGCCGTGGCCGCCACGCCGAAGACGGCTTGGTGTGCGCCCAGCGGAACCCGCGCGAACACGATGCGTTGCCCCGCGCATACCCGCTTGCGACGAACACGCTCGCGCATGCCGAGGACGTGCAGATCCAGCCCGCCGGGAATGGACGGACCACGGCGAGCCACCAGATAGGCGTCGGTGTTCGGACCGGCCACGAGGTCAAGGAAGCCGGCCGGTGGGAGGGAGGACATGTCGGGATGCTCATGACATGGGGTGATGTCTGCACGCATGGACGCACTTTTAGCACAAGCGCGGCATGTCGGAACCGCTGTCCGGTTTATCCAATCCTCCCTCCGTGCCGTCGATACCCTAGGTATCTGGTCATTCGAAAGGACATACGGCATGAAGATTCTCGTCACCGGTGCGACCGGCAAGGTCGGTTCGCGCCTCGTGGGTCGCCTGCTCGAAAGCGGCGAGCGGGTGAGGGTGCTGGTACGCGATGAGGAGCGTGCCCGGGCGATGTTGGGCGACCACGTGGAGCGGGTGCGGGGCGACCTGCTGGCCCGTGACTCCCTGGTCCAGGCCGTCGAAGGCATGGACGCGGTCGTCCACTGCGCGGCGTACTTCCGGGGAGCGACCAGCGAACAGGCGCACGCCACCAACGACATGGGAACCCGACACCTGGCGGAAGCCAGCAAGAACGCCTCTGTGGGGCGTTTCGTCTTCGCCAGCACGGGCCTCGTGTACGGTCCCAAAGGCGGCGCGCTCGCCAACGAAGACGATTCTTGCGATCCACCGGATGCCTATCCCCTGAGCAAGCTGGCCGCCGAGAGGATGCTGCTTTCCATGGACGGGCTGGACGTGCGCATTCTCCGCTTTCCGTTCGTCTATGGCGCGGGCGATCCGCACATCCAGGAGGTCGTTCCGCTCATGCGCGGGTTTCCCCCGGGCATGAAGATGTCCCTCGGCCATCATGACGACATCGCCCAGGCGGTCATCCGCCTGCTTCATGCGAAAGCGCCGAAGCATCGCATTTACAACGTGGTCGACGACGAAGCCCCGGACATCGCCGAGTTGTTCGCGGCGGTCGGGGAGCTTCCTCCCGATGGATCGCGGGCCGAACGGGCGGCCGCGTTCTCCACGCGGATGGATGGCCGGCGGATTCGGGACGACCTGGGTTTCACGCCGATCTTCCCGCGCTTCCGGGATGCCGTGGAAGCCGCCGCCCTTTGATTTCGCCCATGCAGGCACGCGCACCTTCTTCGATCGAAGGCCCTTCGGAGTGTGATACCAAAAAGACAAGAATCGGGCGCGAAATGGTATATACCGGGAAGCAGCGGTAGCCACGCTCGCGCGCGCGTGCGTGCGTTGCCCCATCGTTTCGCACGGGGCGGCCCTGAAGTCACCGCCTCGCTTCCCTCGACCGATCGCAAAGGAACGGAGCATGGGCAACGTCGCAGAACGCATCGTCGAAGTACTCGAGGCCGCCGCCGTCGAGCGGATCTACGGACTGGTAGGCGATTCGCTCAACGGCATCACCGAAGCGCTGCGAGTTCACGGGCACATCGCATGGGTGCCGGTGCGCCATGAGGAGGTCGCCGCCTTCGCCGCGGGAGCCGAGGCGGCGTTGACGGGCAAGCTCGCCGTCTGCGCCGGAAGCTGCGGGCCCGGAAACCTGCATCTCATCAACGGGTTGTTCGACTGCCATCGCAATCGCGTGCCGGTCCTCGCCATCGCGGCGCATATCCCGGGCACGGAGATCGGTTCGAGCTATTTCCAGGAGACCCATCCCCAGCAGCTCTTCCAGGAATGCAGCCACTACGTCGAACTGGTCTCGGACCCGGCGCACGTGCCGCGCATCATCGAGACGGCCATCCGCGAGGCCGTCGTCAAGCAGGGCGTCGCCGTCGTCGTCATCTCCGGCGACATGGCGCTGCGCGAGGCCGGCGAGTGGCTCGCGGCGAAGCGGCCGGTGCCGCGCGCGCCGCGCATCGTCCCGTCGTCGGACGATATCGATGACCTCGCGACGATCCTCAACGACAGCCGCCGCCTGACGATCCTGTGCGGTGCCGGCTGCAAGGGCGCGCACGATGCCGTCGTGGAACTGGCCGAGCGCCTGCAGGCGCCCATCGTCCACGCGCTCCGGGGCAAGGAGCACGTCGAGTGGGACAACCCCTATGACGTCGGCATGACCGGACTCATCGGGTTCTCGTCGGGTTATGTCGCGATGAACGAATGCGACACCTTGCTCATGCTCGGAACGGATTTCCCGTACCGGCAGTTCTATCCTCAGAAGGCAAAAATCGTCCAGGTCGACGTGCGCGGCGAGAACCTCGGGCGACGCTGCCGGTTGGAACTCGGCGTCGTCGGCGACGTCAGCGAAACGTTGGCCATGCTTCTTCCGAAGCTCGAGGCCAAAAGCGACGGGTCGCATCTTGCCGCCGCGGTCGACCACTACAAACAGGCCCGGCGCGATCTCGATGCTCTGGCGCGTCCCGACTCCACCCACCGGCCCATCCATCCGCAGCTGGTCGCGCGGCTCGTCAGCGAGCTTGCCGACCGGGATGCCATCTTCACCTGTGACGTCGGCGAGCCGACCGTATGGGCGGCCAGGTACCTCGCGATGAACGGGGAGCGCCGGCTCCTGGGTTCGTTCCTGCACGGGTCCATGGCCAACGCGATGCCGCAGGCGATCGGAGCGCAGGTCAGCCATCCCGGCCGTCAGGTCATCTCGCTGTCGGGCGACGGCGGCTTCTCCATGCTGATGGGCGACCTGCTCACCATCCGCCAGCTGAAGCTTCCGGTGAAGATCGTCATCTTCAACAACGGGCTGCTCGGCTTCGTCGACATCGAGATGAAGGCCGCGGGCTTCCTTCCCGTCCATACGGATCTGCACAACCCGGACTTCGCGGCAATGGCGAACTCGGCCGGTATCACCGGCATCCGCGTCGAAGACCCGGCGCAGCTACGCCAGGCATTGGAAACGGCTTTCGCGCATGACGGGCCCGTGGTGGTCGACGTCGTCACCGATCGCCTCGAACTCGTCATGCCGCCGAAGATCACCCGCGAGCAGGCGAAAGGCTTCAGCCTGTGGATGTTGAAGGCCGTACTCAACGGAAAGGCGACGGAAATCGTGGACCTCGCCCGAAGCACCCTCGTTCGCTGAGGGGGGATATCCCATATCGTCGACGGCTCGTCCCTAACGATGTCCGACGCGTAATCCACCGAGCAGTAGGTCGACCATCCGAATCGCCGACGCACGCCATTCGTCATCGGGATTCAGGTTGGCGATCCCGCCGATGGCCCGCAGCAGGTCGACGGGAGAAATATCCCATCGGATATCTCCTGTCGCCGAAGCGGCGTTCGCCAATCGATCGAGCGCGGCGGTCACGCGTACCGAAGCGTCCGATGCCAGCGAATCCGTCCCACCGATCAGCGTGCCCAGCACCTCGGCCATGCCTTTCTTGACAGCCAGGAAGTCGACGAACAACAGCAACCATTCGCGCAGCGCCGCAACCGGTGGATGCGCCGACTGGAGTCGCGTCGCGGCATCCACGAGCGCATCGGTTTCCTGCCGATAGATCGCCTCGATCAACACGTCCCGCGAGGGAAAGTGCCGGTAGAGCGTGCCGATGCCCAGACCCGCGTCGCGCGCGATCTGTTCCAGGCTGGCACTCGCGCCGCGTTCGGCGAAAGCACGCTTTGCGAATTCGATCAGGAGCGCGCGATTGCGTTCGCCGTCGGCGCGGGCTTTACGACGGGGAGGGGAAGGGGAATCTTTGGCCATGGCGACGAGGGAAACTTGATAAACGGAGGCTGCCGCCGTATAAATATTCGGAGGCAGCCTCACCTTATCACATTCCACCCCACGACCTCGGAGCAAGCCCATGAAAACATGGTTGATTACAGGCATCAGCAGCGGTTTCGGCCGAATCATGGCCGAGAAACTCCTGGCGGCGGGCGACCGCGTTGTCGGCACCGTCCGCAACCCTGATCCCCTGGGAAGCCTCAAGGCCTCCTATGGGAAAGCGCTCCACCTGGCCGAACTGGACCTCGCCCGCACCGACACCATCCGTCCGGTCGTCGACGAAGCCTGGGCAACCATGGGGCGGATCGACGTCGTTGTCAGCAACGCCGGCTACGGCCTGATGGGCGCGGCCGAAGAAGTCACCGACGACCAGGTCCGCCACCAGATCGAAACGAACCTGGTCGGCTCGATCCAGCTCATCCGCGCCGCGTTGCCGCACCTGCGGGCGCAGGGCGGCGGACGCATCCTTCAGCTTTCCAGCATGGGCGGTCAGGTGACCTTTCCCGGCGGCTCGCTCTATCACGCCACCAAATGGGGCATCGAAGGCTTCGTCGAGTCGGTCGCGCAGGAGGTGGCGATGTTCGGCATCGGCTGCACCATCGTCCAGCCGGGTGGTGCGCGCACCGACTTCATCCATCGCAGCGCGACCGTCGGACCGCGCAACCCCGCGTATGACGACGCCCCGTCACGCATGGTCAATCGTGTCATAGAAGACACGACCTTCAAGTCGGCGGGGGATCCCGAAAAGATGGTCGACGCCATGATTGCCAGCGTTTCGCAGGATCCGGCGCCCTTGCGCCTTGCACTGGGCAGCGACGCGTACACGCTGTTGTCGAAAGCCTATGCCTCACGTGCCGAGGCTCTCGAAGCGCAACGCGAGCTCGCTTGCTCGACCGATCTGGCCGGGCAGGAGGCCACGCGTTGGTACGAGCGGCAGGACGCCTGATGAAAGCGAATCGGGTCATAACGACTCGCTGCCATCTCCTATCCGCGCGGCTTCGCAGCCGCGCGTGGCAACGTCATCAACGAGGCGAGACGTAACTCGCCATGACGCTCACGTTCGCGAAGTCCTGCACGGCGTAAAGCCGGACGTAATAGGTGCCCGCGACGGGCGTCGGAATAACGACGCTTTCGGTCGTGCCCGGGCGTACCGATCTAACATCGGCGTCGGCGCCGTCGGCGGCCGGGATGCTCCCGACCTTGACGAACAGCGACGCATCGCCCGTGCCGCCCACGCTGCGAATCACGAGGTTGCGCGCACCGGCGGGCACGTCGATGCTGAAAGCGACCGAGCCGCCGGCGGCGCGCTGGCTCGGCGCGGAGAGCTGGTTCGCCACCAGCGGCGTGACCTGGGGTGGCAGCGTCACTCCGAGCACGGCCGCCACCGCCGCTTGCGCGTCGAGCACGCCGCTTCCGATGGCGACGTCCGGCGTGCGGGAAAACGGCCGCGTGTTCGCGGCCAGCAGGTTTTTCAATGCCGCTGGCGTGGGCACGGGGCGATTCGCCTGGATCGCGGCGCCGATCATCAGGGCCGCCACGGCGGAGACGTGGGGCGTGGCCTGCGACGTACCCGCCATGCCGGCGTAGGTGGCGCCTCCGTCTTCGACGGCGACCGGCGAGGTCGTGCCGGTGTTGTAGGCCGCCCAGATGAAACCCGCCGGATTGGCGATAGCGCCGGTCGACGCGTCGTTCGCGTAGATACCGCCGCCAGGCGCGGCCAGGGTAACGATGTTGCCGAAGTTGGAGTAGAACGCGCGACGGCCGGTGATGCCCGTAGCGGCGACGGTCACCACGCCCGGACAACTCGCTGGCGTGTAGTTGGCGGCGTCGTCGTCCGCGTTGCCGGCGGCCACCACGACGAGCGCGCCGTTGCCCATCGCGCTCGCGATGGCATCGCGCGTGACGCCGTCCGAGGCGCATCCGCCGCCGCCGCCGAGGCTCATGTTGATGACCTTCGCCGGATGCGTATTGTCCGGCACGCCGTCGACGTGGCCGCCCGCGGCCCACACGATGGCATCGGCGATGTCCGAGGTGTAGCCGCCGCAATGGCCCAGCGCACGGATGGGAATCACCTTGGCGCCCGGCGCGACGCCCGCCGTACCCATCCCGTTGTTCGTGCGCTCGGCGATGACGCCGGCGACGTTGGTGCCGTGCCAGGTACTTTGCTCGGGCGGATTCGCGCCGTCGGTGCACGCGCTTTGCCAGGGCTCGCCGTTGGTCCAGTCGCCGATGTCCCAGCCGCCCGGCACGCGGCCGTCGGTGTCGCGTCCCGATACCATGTGGTCGACGATGAAGTCGTAGCCGGCGTCCGCCAGCGACGTATCCAGGTCATCGTGCGCCGTGATGCCGGTGTCGATCACCGCCACCGTCACGCCGGTGCCGTCGACGCCCACGAACGTGTCCCACAGCGCGGGCAGGTTGATGCCGCCGACGGGGTCGCCGAAATCCCATTGCAGTTCCGCGTATCCCGGATCGTCCGGCGCGACGGCGGTGGCGCGCGACGAACGCACCGCATGCATCATCAGATCGGGCTCGACGTGCAGTACGGCGGGATCGGCGGCGAGGGCGTTCATGGCCGCGCGGGCGCCGTTGGCGTCGAGCGGACGCGACAGGGTCATGACCGTTCCGCCGGCCGTCATGTGGCGCACCGCCCTGGCGGTCGCGGGAAGCGCGCGACTCGTCGTGGCGCCGCGGTTCAAGGCGGCGTTGGCGTTCTGCGCCGCGGCGTCCAGCCGGATGCGTTCGGTGCTGCCGTCGCGGTAGCGCACGATGAAGCGTTGGTAGCGGCCGGTGGCCTGGAGGCCCGAGGCGTCCACCTTGCCGTCGGTGGAGGCGGCGAGGGCATCCACGGGAAGGGCGCCGAGGACGGCGACCGCGAGGAGGCAGGGCGTGATGAAGTGCTTGAAGATCATGTTGCGGTCCTCACAGGTCGACGCCGAAACCGACGCCGGTGGATTTCTCGGAGCCGCTGAAAGCGCCACCGATGCTCATGCGGGCGTGCTCGCCCAAGGTCGTGGCGTAACCGACGGACAGCGCGCGCTGATTGCCCTGTGCGCCGGCACCGACCGCGATGCGGCCGGCGGCCGAGGTCACGCCCGCCGCGTTGATGGCCATCTGCGTGCTGGCGGCCCCGATGGCGCCGATCCGGTCGACGCGCCGGTCCAGGTTGCGGAACCGGTCGTCGAACTGCCCGCGCATCGCGTCGAACCGTTGATCGGTGTACGCCTTGGCGCTGTTCAACGTGGTCGCGTCCTGCTGGTCGGCATAAGTCCGGGCCGATTGAATGGCCTGGTTCACCTGGCCCACGTTGGCGGCATCGCTCGCCGCCGTTCCGACGGCCACGTTGGTCACGCGACGCTGGCTGGTGGCGTTGCCCACCGAGACCGTGTCGGCCTGGTCGGCGATCGCGCCCGCACCCAGCGCCACGCTGTTGGCGGCCGTCGCGGTAGCGCCCTGGCCCACGGCCGTGCCCGATGCCGCGGTGACGTGCGTGTCCGCACCGATCGCCACCGCGTTGGTGGCCGTGGCATCGATGGTCGCGTTGCTGCCCACCGCCGTGCTGCCGTCCGCGCCGATGGTGGCGTTCTTGCCCACGGCCGTGTCGCGGCCGTCGGTCGCCACGCTGCCGTCGCCGATCGACACGCCGTTGCCGTGACCATGGCCGGGCCCCTGGCCGCCGCCATGGCCCAGTTGATCCTGCAGGCCGCGGATGTAGTGCAACGCGCCCGACAGCGAGCCATCCAGCGCCGCGAACGCCGAGCCCACGTCGTTATAGGTGGCGCCCTGGACGAGGTAGGCCGGTGCCGTGAGGCTGCCGGCCACGTATGCGGCACCGCCGCCGAATGCCGCCGCCACCGCCGCGCCGTTCTGGCCCGCGCCCCCCGTCACGCCCGCCACGGCGTCGTTGAGCTGGCCCAGGTTCACCGCGTCCGTGGCCTCGGTGCCCGCCGCGAGGTTGGTCAGTTGGCGGGTCTGAATGGCGTGTTCGTTGCCTTGCGAATCCGTCCATGGGGCGGCCGCGCCGATCGAGACGGTGTTGTCGCGGTCGGCCTGCGAACCCACGCCCAACGCGACGCTATTGGCACCCAGCACCATGGTGTGGCTGCCGAGGGCGAGGCCGCCCGTGCCGAACGCCTGGGCGGCGTTACCGAGGGCGACCGCGTCGACGGCGTCCTCCACGGGATTCACGGCCTGCGTGCCCGCGCGACAGATCCAGCAACCACCGTCATCACCACCGCCATCGTCCGGCGGCGACGGTCGCTGGCCGCCCGTCATGGCGCCCGAACCGATGGCGATGCTGCCGGCGCCACGCGTGTAGGCCTGGGGACCGATGGCGACGGCGAAGTCGTCCTGGGCCAGTGCCGATCCGACCGCGACGGAGGCGTAGCCCTGGGCGTTGGCGGCCGTGCCGAGCGCGCTCGACAGGCTGCCGGTGGCTTGGGCGCTCGTGCCCACCGCGGTATCGGCGCCGTACTCGCTCATGGCGATGGCGGTTCCGCCGAACGCGGTTTCGTCCTGGCCGATGGCGCGCGATCCGGTGCCGACGGCGATCGACCATTCGCCCGAGGCCTTGGCGCCATAGCCCACGGCCACGGAGAACAACGTGTCGGCACTCGAGAAGTTGCCGATCGAGGTGGATGCCGGTCCCGTCGCCTGCGCCTGGAGTCCGATGGCGACACCCTGGTCGCCGCTGGCGTTCGCGCCCACGCCGAGGGCCAATCCGAAGTCGGCCTGCGCGGTCGCGCCCGCGCCCAGGGCCACCGCGGTGTAGCCGGTCGCGCTGGTCACCGAATCCACGAGGCCCGTACCCGATGGAGGAGGAATGGCGGCCGCGCCGCCCAGCGCCATGGCACCCGTGCCCGTCGAGACGCTGCCATAACCTACGGCCACGCCGTTGTCGCCGGTGGCCGTCGCGAATGCGCCGACGGCCGACGAGCCCACGCCACCCGCGAAGCTGAAGCCGCCCAAGGCGAGCGTGTTGTCGGCGAACGCTTGGCTGGCATAGCCGAACGCGGCGCTGGCCACACCGAGCGCGCTGCTGGCCGCACCCGCCGCGATGGCGTTGGTGCCCGGCTCGGCGTAGGCGTCGTCGCTGCCGTCGTCCGCGCCGTCGGCCGCCACGTGGCGGTCGGCGGAGGTGGAGGGCGGCGGCGCATCGGCTGCGGCAGCCCAGGTCGGGATGCTCAACGCCAGCACGATTGCAAAACGCAGGCGCCAAAACGTCTCTGGTAGTTGTTTCACACGGTTCTCCCCGAAAACGAACGGAATGGGCGTCGCCGGTGCCCCCAGGGTCCTCCCGCGCGGCGAGCCTGATGTCCTGAATCGCCGGCGTTGCGCCGGGTCGAGGGGATCGTAAGATTGTCATCGCCGCTTCACACGCACGGACATTCACCGATGCTCACGAAGATTCACCGGATGAAGGGATTCGTCGACTGGCTGCAGCGCGCGCCCATCGCGGACAAGGTGGAACGGCGCTATGCGCCCGCGTTGCAAGGCCTGATGGCTTTCATCCTCGTGACGATTCCGGGTAACTGGGCCTATCACCTGGCGGTGGTGCGTACGCCCTTGCGGCGAGACATGGCCGTGGATATCGGTGCCGATGTCGTGGTCTGGGCCGGTGCGGGATTGGCCTTGTGGTTGATCCGTCGCGGCCGATTGCGACGCGCCGTCCAATCCTTCGTCGCCGCCATGCTGTTGGCGCTGACGGCCATGTACGTCAGCGTGGGCCTCACGCGGCAGTTACTGGACCAGACGTACCCCGTTCTGACCATCGTGCTTGGCGGCCTGGTTCTCGGACGCCGGCAACTGTGGACGATCTATGGGCTGCTCCTCGCCATGTTCTGCGGCGGCGCCGTTACGGACGTGCTGATGCTGACGGCCCGTGCGTATGCGAGGCCATGGATCGGCGCGGCCAACCTGCCGTCGTTGGCGATGAGCTACTTCGCCATCACGTTCATCGTCGACCGCTGCGTCAAGGCACTCCACGACGAGATGCTGGCACGCGAGCTGGCGCAAGAAGAACTGCTTCACGCGCAGAAGATGGAAACCGTGGGACGCCTGGCCAGCGGCGTAGCGCACGATTTCAACAACGTGCTCGCCGTCATCGCCGGTTACGCCGACCAGGTGCGCGACAGCGCCGACGCACGTCGCCTGCGCGACGCGGTCGGCGGAATGGCCCTGGCCGCCAGGCGAGGCGCGGCCGTCAGTCGCAAGCTGCTTACCTTCAGTCGCCGGGAGACTCCCCGTCCCGAGGTGATCGACGTGGGTGCGGCCGTGGCCGAGGCCGTTCCCATGTTGCGCCAACTGTTCACGTCTCCCCAGTCGGTCATCCTCCATGATGTGCTGCCGCAGGCGGCCCATGTCCGTATCGATCGCGCGCAGTTCGAATTGTCGCTGCTGAACATCGCAGCCAATGCGCGTGACGCGATGGATGCCGCCGGCGTTTTCACGGTGACCGTGCGGCCATGGACGCATTCGGCCGTCGCCGGTGTCACCGTCGAACTCAGCGACGATGGAACAGGCATACCGGAAGAGGTCGCGTCGAGGGTGTTCGAGCCATATTTCACGACCAAACCCGCCGGCGCCGGCACGGGATTGGGCCTGGCGGTCGTGCGTGAGGTCATGGCCGCGGGAGGAGGGCAGGCGGCCGTGGTGAGCCAGCCGGGAATGGGCACGACGGTGCGCCTCTGGCTGCCCATGGTGGCGGCTCCCATGCCCGTGTTAGCCACGCCGGCTCACCGTGCGCTTCGCGTCCTGCTGATCGAAGACGAGATCGAATTACGCCATCTGCTGCTGGATGCGTTCGACGATGCCGGTCATGTGGCCATGGGCGCGAGCACGGTCGATGAGGCCGTCGATGCGCTAGCCCAGGTGAACGACGAGTGGGATCTGGTCATCAGTGACGGTCATCTTCCCGGCAACGTCGATGGGCGGCTGGCATGGCTCGAGACGGCGGCGGCGCCCATCGTGCTCATCTCGGCGACCGCCGAACCGGAAGCGCATCGTCTGCGCGCCTTGGGCCGCAGCGTGCATTGCCTGCCGAAGCCGTTCGCGCCCGCCGCGCTCGTGGCCATGGCGCCCAGCCTGGCCCAGCGTGTCAGGGCAGCATGACGTAGCCGGCGCCACGCACGGCACGCAGGGGAAGCGACTCGTTCGAAGCGTCGGCGATCTTCGCGCGAAGCCGGTGCACGAGCATATCCAGGCGGTGGAGATCGAAGTCGTAGATGTCCGTCGTCAGCGCGCTGGCCATTTCGGTTCGCGCCACCGGCCGCCCCGGGGCGGCGAGCAGCAAGGCGAGGACCCTGCGCTCGGCGTCGTTCAACGCGACGGAGCGGCCCTTGGGGGAAACGAGGCACCAGCCGCTTTCATCGAGGTGCCATGGGCTGCGCCCGGGCTCGGACCCGTTGTCCCGCGGCGGCTGCAATCGTCGTCCCAGGCTATGCAGCGTCGCGGCCAGCTCGGCGACGTCCACGGGCTTGGCGAGGTAAGCGTCCGCACCGCCCATGAGGCCGCGAACGCGGTCGTCGATGGCGCTCCGGCCCGTGAGCATCACGATGCCGACGTTCGAACGGGCACGCAGCGTATTTGCCAGGTCGAAGCCGTTCGCATCGGGCAAACCCACGTCGAGGATGACGATGTCATAGGTGTGTCCGGCATCGGTGAACTCCGATGCCGTTCCGTAAGCGTCGCAGGCGAAGCCGAACGTGCGCAGTCCCGGCATCAGGATCAGGTCGCGTAGCGGCACGTCGTCTTCGACCAGTGCGATTCGCAAGGCGTGGGGTGGCGGCGTCTGGGCATGCATCACGCATGGATAGACAGCCGCTTGCAACGTGTCAAGTTACCTTTCCGCGGGTGTCGCCTGGGAATACGACCAGGGCGACGCCGTTTATGCCCTGACGCCAGTGGATGGTGCGCTTGCATGGCGGATATTCGCCGCAAAGCCGGCCATGCCACCGTTTCAGCCTTGCAAATCCGGTCTGTTCGGGCGGTATCGCCTAGGAGCGCTGGCGCCGCCATTCCGACGGAGTGCAGCCCGAGAAGCGCTTGAAGGTGCGTGCGAAATGCGACCCATCGGCGAAGCCACAGCTCTCCGCGACCTCGTCGAGCGTGCGGCGACCCGATGTCAGCAGCTGCTGCGCGCGCCGGATGCGCATGTCCAGTTGCCATTGGTACGGGGCCAGGCCCGTCGAGAGCTTGAACGCCCGGCTGAAGTGGGCCGTCGAAAGTCCGGCGAGGGCGGCCAGTTCGGCGAGATCGACGCGTTCGGGAAGGCGGTCGTGGAGGAACCGGGTGATGCGCCGGAGCTGCCATGGGGCCAATCCTCCGCCGGGCTGTTCGACGGGCCGCCGGGGGCTCATGAGGCACGCGACGAGACTGGCGATGAGGCCGTCGCCATAGAGCTGCACGGAGGGATCGTCGTTGTCGACGACCTCGCTCAGCAATTGCAGAATGGATGCGATGCGCGTGTCGGTCATGCGCACGCGGGGTGCGAGAAACACGCGGCGGTCGAACAATCCCTCGAATCGCCGCTCGAGCACGTCGAGGTCGAAGGCGATCGTCGCGTCCTTCATGTAGCGGATATCGTCGGAATGGCCCCACAGGTCCATGCCTGCCGGGACGAGCGTCATGTGACGCGGCTGGTATTCGACGGTGCAGGGCTTGTTCGCGCTCAGCCTCGGCTCGGCCCGCCTCGTTCCCGACTCCGCGAGCAGGGCCGACAACCGCGTCTCCTTCTCGTAGCACAGGTGATAGGAGACGCGACCGACGCTTCGTTGTTCATGGACATCGACGCGCGCACCGCTCCATTGGTGGCGCCGCATGTCGAGCGACACCACGTTCTCCGGCAGCGGCATGAAACGTTCGAGGCGGTTGTTCGGCGCGATGTCCATCAAGGAGTCTCCAAACGGCCGGTGGCCGGGAGGGCGTAGCGATTGCCCGTGCATCGGTAGCTTATGGACATCGCAAGGGGCCGGTCCAGTACGCGTCGAACACGACCGTCACCCGGGAAGTGCTCATCCGGGTGGCCCTAGCCGAGCGGACCGAACTCTCCCCAGACCTGGACGGGCACGTCCCAGGTCACCTTGACGCCCTCGACCAGGGGCAGCGTCGCCTCGAGATAGGCCTTTCGGTAGGGGCGGTTGCCCTGGGTCCGGGCGAATTCCTCCTTCGTGCCGCGCCAGAGCTCATAGAGCGTCAGTTCCAGCGGGCGTTCCGGCGACTGATGCAGGACGGCGGTGATGAAGTCGTCTTCCTTGGCGCATTCGTTGAGGATGGTGCGGAGGTGGCCGAGCATCTCGTCGACCTTGCCGTCCTTCACCACGTAGTGCAGGTACAGCGCCGAGCAGGGGGCGTGAATCATGACGTGGTCCCGGTGGTCAGTGCGGAACGGACAGCAGGAACACCACGGTCGACGCGACCTTGCCGTCGACCAGGGTGACGATGTCCTCGCCGATAATGGTTTTGGGGGCGGACGCCGGACCGTACGTCCAGGGCACGCGGGCGGTGCCGTGCTGAACGACGATGGGGCCGTTGATGCGGAACATGGAGCCCTTGTGCGCGGATTGCAGATTCCCCACGAGCGTATTGAGTTCGGCCTTGCCCTGGATGAATCCTTCCGGGTCGTTGAAGACCGTGTCATCGGTATACGTCGCATCGATCGTGCGCGCACGGCTCGCGGCGTCGGGGTCGTTGAGCATGGTGACGTAGGTACGGATCACCTTTTCCGCCGCCGCCTGGCTCATGGCTTCCGACGTTGCCTGACGCGGCGCCTTCCACAGGTGCACCCCGGCGGTCTGCTCCCCGGCCTGGCCATTCGGATAGCTGACCAGTTCCATCTTCGAACCCCAGGGCGTGAGGAAATAAACCCACGCGTTGCCCGACGCCGGTCCCTGCGTCATCCGGATGGGGTCGGTAAGCACGGTCACCCCCTTGGCGCGAAGTGCGGCGACGGCCTTGTCGATGTCGTCGGTGTAAAGCGCGATGTGCGACGCACCGATGTCGTCGTAGTAGGGCTCCTGGACGACGGCGTGCGGCGAGTCGTACTGGAAGAGCTCGATGTTGGCGCCGTCGCCCGCGCGCAGCATGCGGATGCTCTTGACCTTCGCATCGTCATGCATGTGGAAGGTCTTCTTGAACGCGGCATCCACCGGGATGTCGCGCATTTCCGTCACCGGAACGAAGCCGAACATGTCGGTGAAGAACCGACTGGCCGCCTCGACGTCCGGCACGTTGATGCCCACGTGGTCCACGCCACGGACATCGACCAACGGGGCTGCCCGGGTCGGCGACGTGGCGGCGAGGGTCGTGGCGGGAAGGGTAGCGATGAGCGCGGTCGCGATGGCGGCGCTCAGGAAGTGCGTTTTCATGAATAGGCTCTGGGTGGATGAGGCCCGGTGCGGGCAGACGATTCGGCATGAATCGCACGGGATGTCGCGAACGGTGTGCCCCGATGGGGTCATTGTTGCCGAATCGGGGCCGCCCACAAGGAACGTTTCTGCGCTTTCGGTTCGATCCTGAGGTTGGAAATCGCACGGGTGCAGGGGCGGTCCCACCCGGGCGCTACCAGATGCTCACCCGGTCCTTCGGTGCGAGGTAGAGGCCGTCGCCGGGTTTGACGTCGAACGCGTCGTACCAGGCGGTGATATTGCGCACCTCCCATGCACGTTCGTGTCCCGGGGCGTGATCGTTGAGCAGCTGAGCGCGAAGCCGCGCATCGCTGAACTTCACCCGGTGGTCTTCGGCGTAAGCGATGAAGAAGCGCTGGTTGCCGGTCAAACCGTCAATGACCGGAAGCTCCCGACCCGCCAGGGATGCGCGGAAGGCGTCGAAGGCGATGTTCAGGCCGCCGAGGTCGGCGGTGTTTTCGCCGATGGTGCGTCTGCCGTCGACGTGTAGCCCCGGCGCGACCTCATAGCGGCCGTACTGTTCCTCCAGCCGCCGGGTGCGCGAGAGGAAGGCCTCCTGGACGGGCGCGGGCCACCAGGGATTGCGGATACCGTTCTCGTCGACCGTCGCGCCGTTGGGGTCGAACTGGTGGGTCAGCTCATGGCCGATGGTCGAACCGAGGCGGCCATAGACGTCGGCGGCGTCGTATCCGGGGTCGAACAGCGGCGGCTGCAGGTAGGCCGCCGGGAAATAGAGCACGAGGCGCCCCGTGTCGGAACATGCATTGACCGTGGACGGTTCGAGGCAATCCCACCCACGACGGTCGACGGGCTTGTCGAGCTTGCCGAGCTTGTATTGCCAGCTCCATTCTTTCGTTCCGATGACATCGCCGAGCAGGTCGCCCTCCTTGAAGTCGAGCCCTGCGTAGTCGTTCCAGACGTCGGGATAGCCGATCTCGATGCGGACGTTCGCCAGCTTCGCGAGCGCGCGTTTCTTCGTTTTCGCATCCATCCAGCCTTCGCCGGCCAGGCGCTTGCCGAAGGCCGCCTTGACGTTGTCCGCGAGTTCCCGGATGCGGGCCTTGCTTTCGGGGGGAAAATAACGGGCCACGTAGATCCGTTCGATCTCGTCCGGAACCAGATCGTCCACCAGAAGCGTGCCCGTCTCCTCGCGGCTCTTCTGCACCTGGATGCCACGCAGGAAACCCTTGTTGAAGTTGAACGCCAGGTCCTTCACGTCATCGGACAGGTACGGCGCATAGGCGTCGAGCAGGTGGACGATGAGGTAGGCGCGCAACGTATCGAGAGGCGCCCGGGTAAAGGCCGCCATGCGGGACTTCATGACCGCCGGTTCTTCGATGCGCATGCGACGCCCTGCGGGCCATCCGAACGCACGTATGACGCGCGCCCAGTCGATGCCCGGCATGCGGCGCCCGAGGTCGGTCGCGGAGACTTCGTCGAAGATGACCTCGCCGGCCTCCGGCGGTTTCGGCGCGGCAAGTTCGCGCTCGAACGATACGACGCGTTCGGCCAGGGGAGCGGAATCCTCGATGCCCGCGACGGTCAGGAGCTTCCGCACGTAGGTCGTGTAAGCGCCGAGGGCCTCCGTTCCCCGGGGACCGTCGGGCTGGTAGTAGCCCCGGTCGCCCATGCCCAGGCCCGCGCTCGACCACCATAGCGTGTTGCGGTCGGGATGGCGGTCATCGCCACCGGCGTAGCCGGAAAAAAGGGTGTCCGTGCCGCGGCGGGCAAACCTCGCCATGGCCTCGGCAAGGTCGTCACGCGTGCGAAGCGCCATGACCTCGTCGATCATCGGCATCACGGGCTTCAATCCGAGGCGGTTGATCGTGACTTCGTCGGTATAGGCGCGAAAGAGCATGCCGGCCCGCGAGGCGGGGCGGTTTGCTTCCTCCTTCACGATGGAGGTCAGGCGCTGGATGGACGCCTTGCGAGCAAGGGCATCGCCCCGGACCACGCCATCCTCCGGCGGCACGGGAGTGTCGCGCTGCCAGGCGCCGTTGGCGTAAAGGTAGAAGTCGTCGCCAGGCCGGACGTTCCTGTCCATGCCGCTGGTGTCGTACGTCGCTGCGGTAGCGGCCGAGATGGCGATCGCGGCGATAAGGATCTTGATCACGGAAACCTTGCTCGAAAGGGGCGTTGGGAGCTGCCCATTCTTGCCGCGGTGCTCCCGACGGCAAGGCATCATCCTGCGCTTTGCGGTCCGATCCTGATGTTTTCAGGTCGATCCGGGGTTGCCTGGAGTCCGGGTAAAAGACATCACCTCCGCCCCGAACACCGAAGCGAAGGTAATGGCCTGTCGGCGCTGAACCCGCCGTCTCGTTCCGCCGTGATCGCCGGTGGCGACCTCGGCGGATTCGTGCGGTTACACCTGCGCCTGTCCACCGTCGACGAAGAACTCCGTGCCGTTGACGAAGCTGGCGTCGTCCGAGGCGAGGAACACGGCGGCACGAGCGATTTCGATCGGCTCACCCACGCGCCCCATCGGCACCTGGCTGGCGAGGTAATCGAGCAGACCCTGTTGCTGAGCCGCGTCGGGACCGGCGAGATCGACCAGGCCGGGTGTGCGGATCGGGCCCGGGCTCAGGGTGTTGAAGCGGATCTTGCGGCTCTTGTCCACGTCCAGGATCCAGTTGCGCACGAACGAGCGCACGGCGGCCTTGGTGGCGGCATAGACGCTGAAGGCGGGCGTGCCGCTGCTGCCGGCGGTCGAGCCGGTGAGGATCACGGACGCCCCGTCGGCTAGGATCGGCAGCGCGGTCTGCACCGTGAACAAGGTGCCCTTGACGTTGCGATTGAAGGTGTCGTCGAAATGCTCCTCGGTGATGGCGCCCAGCGGCAGCATCGAACCGCCGCCCGCGTTGACGAAGAGCACGTCGATCCGGCCGTGGTCCGCCTTGATGGTGTCGACGAGGTGCTGGAGGTCGCCCAGCTTCGCCGAGTCGACCTGGATGCCGATGGCTTGCGGGCCGATGGAGGCGGCCGCGGCGTCGAGTTCGGCCTTGCGGCGGCCGGTGATGTAGACCGTGGCGCCCTCGTGGGCGAATTGGCGGGCCGTTTCCAGGCCGATGCCGGTACTGCCGCCCGTGACGACGGCGATCTTGTTTTCGAGCTTGCGTGACATGGTGGCTACCTCGATGTGTATGTGGTTGATGGTGCATACGTTATCGACGAACCGCCGGTAACGAAATAGAATCAAATGAAAACCATCGTTGCAGAATTGATATGTCCCGATTGCCTGACTTCGAGGGCCTGGCCCTCTTCGCCAAGATCGCCGAGCTTCGCTCCTTCGCTGCGGCGGCCCGCGACCTCGATCTCTCCGTGCCGACGCTGTCACGCGCCATCGCTCGCCTGGAGAAGCGTCTCGGGGCGCGCGTCTTCAACCGGACATCCCGCCAACTGGCGCTGACGGCCTTCGGTTCGACGCTGCTGGAACGCGCGGCGCAGATCTACCGCGATGCCGAAGAGGCGGAAGCGCTGGCCCGCGACCAGTCCGCGTCGCCCCGAGGCACGGTTCGACTCGCCGTGCCGATGTCCTTCGGCTTGCGATGGGTGGCGCCGGTGCTGCCGGGGTTGCTGACGCGTTATCCGGAGTTGTCCGTCGACCTGCATCTTTCCGATGCCGTCGTCGACATCATCGGCGACGGTTTCGACGCGGCGCTGCGCATCGCGTCGTTGCCCGATTCGTCGCTGGCCGCGCGACACCTCTGCGACGTGTCGCGCTTCACCGTCGCCGCGCCGGCGTACATCGAGCGGCATGGAAAGCCACGGCATCCGCGCGATCTGGAACCTGCCGATTGCCTTGCGTACGCCTTCCGCGCGGGTAGCGACGTGTGGCGCTTTCGCAAAGGGCGCACGGAAGAAGTCGTGCATCCCCTTGGACGGCTGCGGACGACCAACATGGAGGCCGCGTTGCCGGTATTGCTCGCCGGCCACGCGGTAGCGGAACTGCCCGAGTTCATCGCCGCGGAATACCTGCGCGACGGACGCCTCGTGCCCTTGCTCACCGATTGGGAGCATCAGGGTGGGGGGCTCTATTTCGTTTCACCGACGACCCGCAATCGGCCGGCCAAGGTGGAAGCGGTGTCCAACTATTTCGCCGAAGTGCTGAGTGAGCCCGAATGGCGATGGCCTGCGCGCGCGAGTCGGTAACCTATGCGTCGACACGCAGGCGGTGGTGGGTGCCGTCATGACGTCGAGGGTGCTTTTTTCCTCGCCTGCCGGCACCGGTCCGAGCAGTAGCGCACCTCGACCCAATCGCGCGCCCACTTCCGGCGCCAGCTGAAGGGACGTCCACAGGCGGCACACACTTTTTGGGGCAGGTCGATTTTCTTCTTCATCCTGGCCATCGAGCCACACCTTATCGCGGCTTCCTTAGGACGGCGTGCTTTCGCTCAGGTACCGGCATGGGTCGAAGGCAGCACGCTGCGAAGATCGTCGGGAAGGGCATCGACCGGGCAGTAAGCGTACTTGCCACCGCTCGTGCCCGGCATCGAAAAATGCGTCGCATCCCTGACCACGATCGTCTGTTTTTCCGTGAACGGCTTGCCGGAACCGTCGCCCGCGTCGTTGCACGTCTGGCTCACGTCGAACGACGTACCGGCCTTTGTTTTTGTCGTGGAGGTCACGCGGGCGACGCAGGCGCTGGTATGGGCGGTGCCGAGGCCCTTGCCGTCGTAGAGCTTGATCGCCGCGTTGGACGGGCTGCCGCAATCGGTTCCCCGGACGACGAAAATGCCCGGCACGAGCGGATAGATACCCGACGCCTTCGGTGACGTGGCCGTGCCCGCCTGCACGGGAGGCATGCCGACGACGCCCAGCATGACGGCGGTGGCGACCCATGCCATGGAACGATTCATGTCGATGCCCTCCGAAGGAGGCGCCATTATCCATGGCGTCGTCCGACATGTCGCTTTTTCCCGCCGTTTTCGCAAATGTGAAGGTTGGCTTATTCAAGCGAACTCCGGGAAGGCCGACACAGGATCGATGCCGGCCTCCCCAACCGGCGATACGGAAGGTGGTTCATGCTAGGCAAGGTCATCTGGTTTCATGAAGAACTTCGCATGGCGCTCATCGAGCGCGCCGGGGGCTTCACGGTGGGTTCGGTCGAAGCCGGCTTCCTGACGCTGGGCGGACGGGTCGAGGGCGATTTCCGCCATGAAGGCCCCACGGTACTCCATGACGTGGAAAGCGCACGGTCCGTCGCGTTCCTGGTCGAGGCCGACGCGGTCACCGAGGAAGAAGCCAACGAGCTGCTGGGGATCATGCGCGGCTGAGGCGCCGAGCGACAGGCCGTCCAAGGTCGGATAATGGTCCGCATTCCATGAAACCATGCGAGTTTTCACCATGCCGAACGGATCCGTGCCATGACCGATACGACGAAGCGGGTGCACGCAGGCCAATGTCACTGCGGTGCCGTGCGATTCGAAGCCACCTTGACCGACGGTTTCCATACGATCCGTCGCTGCACGTGCTCCTATTGCCGCATGCGGGGCGCCGTCGTGGTGTCGGCGGAGATGGGCGGCATCCACTTCCTGCGCGGTGAAGACGTGCTGACCCGCTACCGTTTCAATACGGGAGTGGCCGAACATTTCTTCTGTTCGCGATGCGGTATCTACACGCATCACCAGCGCCGTTCCAATACCGCGCAATACGGCGTGAACGTGGCTTGCCTGGACGGCGTCAGCCCCTTCGATTTCCATGAGGTACCCGTGATCGACGGCGTGCGGCACCCCAAGGACCACGACGGGCAATACCGGTGGGCGGGAACGCTGAGATTCGAACCCGCGGCCGTCAGCGACGACGTCCCCACGCCGTCTCCCGCCCGTTCCTGAGTGATCGGCTCAATGGGGGAACGCGGGCCCTCGCCGAAGCCGAATGGGGCCGTGAATGGCCTCGTCGGGGCCGACCTCGCGCGAGCGCTGCGTCATGACGATACAGCCTTCGCGCGCCAGCGCGACGGCTTCGTCGCGCACCGGCTGCATCAGGGCGCGCCATGCGCGTTCGTCGCTCGCGAGCGCGCGGGCCACGTCGGACGGACAGATCGAGGCATTCGGAGCGCGCTCGCGGAGAAGATCGACGATCGTGGCGGCGATATCCATGTCGTGAATCTACGGCGGGAGGGGTGATAGGCCCGTCGAGCAGGGAACGTCGCTGCGGTTATGCAAAATCGGCCGCCATCCCACGAAGTTGTCGTCCACTTCACCGTGACCCAGGCACATGGATGGCGTGGCCGGAGACATCTATGCACAACGGGGTAGGGGATTGGGTGATGCGCCATCGCTTTCAGCTCTGGGACTTCGCCGTGGTGCTGGCCGTCACCGGCATGCTGGTGTTTCTCGGGCTGGAGTACGACTTCCTGCGCAAGCGCGGGATGTCGACGGGTGAAGCCGGCGGGCTGGAGCTCGAGGAGCTTGGCATCATCGCCCTGGTGGTCGCCGCCTTCGTCTACGTGATGCGGCGGCGTATGCAGGTGCAGGCGAGGGAGGTGCAGCGCCGGATCGATGCCGAGCGCCATGCGCGCACGCTGGCGATGCAGGATCCCCTGACGGGCCTGGCCAATCGGCGCCGCTTCGACGAAGCGGTGTCCTCGGCGATCGTCGCGCCCCCCGGCGCGGCCCGATTGCATGCGGTGTTCATGCTCGACCTCAATCGCTTCAAGGCCATCAACGACGTGTACGGCCATCCCGTCGGCGACGAGGTGCTTCGCGTGGTCGCGGCGCGCCTGGCGGCCGCCGTGCGTCAGGACGACCTGGTGGCCCGGCTGGGCGGCGACGAGTTCGCGGTGGTGGCCACGCACCTGTTCGGCCCGGAAGAGGTGACCAGCATCGGCATGCGACTCATCGAGGCGGTGCGCGATCCCGTGCAACTGGATCGCCAGGCGCACACGGTGGGCGTGGGCATCGGCGTGGCGCTGTTTCCGCAGGATGCGCAGGATGCGGCGGAGCTGGTGCGTCGCGCGGACATCGCGCTCTACCGCGCGAAAGCCGAGCGCGTGTCGTCGATGAACTATTTCCAGGCCGACATGGACGAGCAGATTCGCGCCCGCGCCGAGTTGGAAATGGCGTTGCGGGAGGCGGTCGCCGAGCGGCGCATCGAGGTGCATTACCAGCCCCAGGTGGACCTGGAGACCGGACGGCTCATGGGTTTCGAAGCGTTGGCGCGATGGCACGACCCGCGCTGGGGCGATATTCCGCCCGAACGCTTCATCCCGGTGGCCGAAGAGTGCGGCGTGATCGACGACCTGGGTACGTGCGTGCTGCGGCAGGCGTGTCGCGATGCCACCACGTGGGGCGATGACATGCTGGTGTCGGTGAACATCTCGCCGGTGCAACTGCAACGACCCGATTTCGGCGATTTCGTGACCGACACGCTGAATGAATACGGCTTGCCGCCGTCGCGGCTGGAGCTGGAGATCACCGAAAACACGCTGGTGCGCGACCTGCACGCCGCACGGCACGCGCTCACGGGCTTGCGCGATGCCGGCGTGCGCATCGCCCTGGACGACTTCGGCACGGGCTATTCGAGCCTTTACCACCTGCGCGCGTTCAAGGTCGACCGCATCAAGATCGACCGCAGTTTCGTCGACAGCATGGCGACCGAACCGGAGAGCGTGGCGATCGTGCGTGCCCTCATGGGGTTGGGACACGGCCTGGGTGTCAAGGTGACCGCCGAAGGCGTGGAAGACGCGGCGCAGCGGGTAGCCCTGCTGGGCGAAGGCTGCGACGAAGCGCAGGGCTTCCTCTTCAGCCAGGCCATGACGGCCGCGGAGGCGCTGGACGCCATTCGCGCGGCCGGCGGGACATCCGCGCGAAACGATCCGTCACCAGGCTAACGGGGCTCCACCCGCAGGCTCTCGAACGTCTCGCGCAGCATCTGGGCGATCGGCCTGCGCTTGCCCGTCTGCTCCCGCCACGCCTGCAGGGTCAGCCTCATCGCGCCGACGGCGACCACGGCCACCATGCGCAGCGCGACCTGGCGCTCGGGCTGTCGCCACACCTGGGCCAGCGCCTCGTAGATGGCGTGCTCCAGCTCCGCGTAGTACGCCGGCTTGCGGGCGAGCAAGGCCTCGCTCGAACGCATGAGATCGTCGACGGCCGTCATCTCTTCGGTGGTGTAGCCCGCGATGTGCTTCACCATGATGTCGCGCACCGCGTCCAGCGGGGAGGCGTCGGGCGATGCCCGGAGAAGATCGGCGACGAGGCGGTCCGAGTCGGCGGCCTGCCAGAACAGGATGATCTCGTCCTTCGACCTGAAGTAGGCGAAGAAGGTGCGGCGGGAGATGCCCGCCTCGGCGGCGATGGCGTCGAGCGTCGTGGCGTCGTAACCGTGGATCATGAAGAGCCGTTGGCCGGCCTCGGCGATGCGCTGGCGGGTTTCCCGCCGCTTGCGCTCACGCAGCCCTTCGTCGGGAAGCGTATTCATGGGGACGCGGGGGCTGGCATGCGAACGATCCTCTTGCATTCGTGCACTGAGTGCATTAAAAAATGCACTCAGTGCAATAATATTCATGGCGCGAAAGCGACTTCACACCGGGAATCCCATTATGGCGAAGTGGACGACGGCGGACATCCCGCCGCAGCAAGGCCGCACGGCGGTGGTCACGGGCCCGGGCGGGCTCGGGTTCGAGGATGCGTTGGCCCTGGCACGCGCCGGCGCGCACGTCATCCTGGCGGGGAGGAATCCGGCGAGGGGCGCGGCGGCGGTGGCGCGCATCCACGAGACGGTACCGGGTGCGAGCGTCACCTACGAGGTGCTGGATCTTGCAAGCCTCGCGTCCATCGAGTCCTTCGCCGCGCGGTTGCGCGACTCGCTCGGCGGCCTGGACCTGCTGATCAACAACGCGGCGGTCATGAGCCCGCCGACGCGCCTCACCACCGTCGACGGTTTCGAATCGCAGCTTGGCACCAACTACCTCGGGCATTTCGCGTTGACGGGCCGACTCTTGCCCCTGTTGCGCAAGGGCAACGCGGCGCGCGTGGTCAGCGTGTCCAGCGTCGCGGCCCGGAGCGGTGCGATCCGGTTCGACGACCTGCAATCGGAGCGCGACTATGCGCCGATGTCGGCCTACGCGCAGTCGAAGCTCGCGTGCCTGATGTTCGCCCTGGAGCTGCAACGCCGCGCCGACGCGGCCGGTTGGGGCATCCGCAGCATGGGCGCGCATCCGGGCATTTCGAGGACCGACCTGATTCCCAACGGATTCGGTCCGCGCAGTGCCGCCGGCGTGGTGCGGCGCCTGTTCTGGTTCCTGTTCCAGCCCGCCGCGCAAGGCGCCTTGCCGACGCTCTTCGCGGCAACGTCCCATGAGGCCCGGGGCGGCGCCTATTACGGGCCGGACAGACTGAGCGAAGTCCGTGGCTTCCCCGCCGTGGCGAAAGTTCCGGCACAGGCGCTGGACCGGCAAGCCGCCGAGCGCCTGTGGAGCGAATCGGAACGACTCACCGGCATGGTCTACGCGTAACGCCGGGAAGCGGGCCGGCGAGGCCCGCTTCGACGGAGGTCACTGCGTGATGTTCGCCGTGACGTGATATACGCGTCCGCCCCAGCCGTCGTCGGGGAACGCATCCGATACCCTCAGGTAAACCGGCTTCGAGCCGCCGGTGCCGTCACCGAGGAACGGCGTCAGGTCGATGCTTCGGTCGGCCTTGTTCGAGCCGTCGGTCACGGGGCGATCTTCCTTGAGTACGGTGGTCCAGTGCACGTTGTCCGAGCTGGCTTCCACGAGGAACTCCGCATCGATGGTCAGCGTGACGTGCGCGGCGCTCGTGTCGACGGGGAAGGGGAAGCGGTAGGTGAAATGGGCATGGCCGTCGGCGAAGCGGTTCTGCACGCCGTTGCTCTGCGAACCGTCGGGATCGAAAAGCCACGGGTTTTCGTCGACGGTGCCGGTGTCGAAATCGATGGCATGCGCCACCAGCACGTCGGCTTGCGCGGTGAAGCGAAGGCCGGCCGCCACCAGGTTCGCGTCGACCGGGTGATGCCCGTCCGTCGCCGCGCTGGGCACGGTGATGTTCAACGAAACGCTGCGATCGACCGGGTTGGCGTTACCGTGCGGCTGCAAGGTCACCAGGGTGGCCCGCGGTGTGGCCTTCCATCCGGCGGGTGCGTCGACGGAGGCGAGGGCGATCAGCGGGAAGTAGCCGGTGGCCGAGACGCCCAGATCGAGCGGGATGGTCGTGACGCCCGAGGCGGACGGCATGACCACCGGCTGCGCGGGCGACAGGGTGGCGGCCAGCGACGCGAGCGGGGTCAGGGTCGGCACGTCGCCGATCAGCGCGCTGAGGGCGCTGGCCTGGGTGCGCCAGTCGAAGACGTTGGGATGCCCTTCGCTCGTGGCGCCGGTCCAGCGGGTGCCGAGGCGGTTTGCCGCGTCGCGGTCGTCGTTCCATACCGCGTCGGCTTGCCGTGCGAGGAAGGTGGCGTAGCCGCGGTCATGCGTGGTGTCGACCAGATCGGTCCAGTAGCGCATGAAGATACCCTTGAACTGCTTGGCGTTGTCGTCGCAGCTCTGGTCCGTGGCATCGCAGGTTTCCTTCAGCGTGCCGTCGTCGGTCACCAGCGCGTTCGGGCCGACGGCGGCGTCGGCCAGGCGACGCACGGTGCTCAGGATCTTCGGATCGCGGGTGGCGCGCCAGAGTTCCAGGCCCGCGCCGATCGCCAGGCCCTGGTTGTACGTCCACACGTTCTGGCCGTTGTTGGTGCAGGCGTCGGTGAGGCCGTCGTTGACCAGGCCGTCGGCGTTGATCATGCCGCTGCCCTGGAACCATGCCCAGGCCGTGCGCGAGCGATCCAGCCAGAGCGTGTCGCCGGGGATGCGGTTGTGCAGTTCGGCGGTGAGTCGGATCCACAGGCCGTTGGTGATGGCGTTCTTGTAGGTGCGTTCGGCATTCCACCAGACGCCGCCGCCGCAGGTGCCGGGGTCCCAGTAGCCGTAGACGTAGTTGGCGATGGTGACCGCCATGTCGAGGTACTTCGGATTGCGTGTCAGGTCGTAGGCCTGCAGCCAGGTGAGACCCCACCATTCGGAGTCGTCGATGGCGCGACTGGTGAAGTTGCCCAGCAAGGGGTCGCCGGACAGCACGCCGGCGGGAAACACGCCCTTGTCCTTCTCGAAGGTGTTGTCCAGCTGGGCGAGGTAGCGGCGATCGCCGGTACGTTGCATGTAGTCGCCGATGGTCTGCAGGGCCACCGCGGAGTTCCACCAGCTGGAAGGGAACCATGCCTTTTCCGGCTCGTAGGAGCTCATCAGCACGTCCGCCGCCACGCGGGCGCGGGCCATGGCGGTGGGCCCGTCGGCTACGGGCATGCGGTTGCGTTCCCTGGCCAGGGCGGGAAGGGCGGCCACCAGCGTCAGGCTGGCCGCGGCCAGCAACGTCTTGATCGTCGGGTTCATGATCGGCGAATCACTCCTCTTGGGCCCACGTGGGCGATCCGTGGCCGGCCCGTGGGCGAGGTCGGCCGGGAACATGTGCCCAGGGAGTCATTTAGACGTCTAAAAAAAGAGAGAAGCGACTCGTACGGGCCCGTGGAGTGTTGCAGAGCCCGGTCAATGATAGTGAGAACCCCGTCAACGGGACCGCGGGAAGGCTCAGGACTTCAGCGCGGCGCGCACGTCCTTGGTCATCGGGCCGACGCGCCCGACGACCTCCCGCAACCTGGATTCGCTGATGCCCAGCTGTTGGGTCCAGTAGCGAACTTCGTAGTCCTCGTTGACGTTGATCCGCTCACGATCCGCCCCGCCCCGGTGGCTCTTGCTGTCGCTCATGACCGTCTCCGCATGCCGTGTAGCCGGACGTTGCGACGGGCGACGTGACGAATCCGTAGGCCCGGCGTCGTCACTCCGCGCTGCACACCATGACCGTCAGGGCTCGCGGCGGACAGACGAAGGATTCCCCGCCCTGGCCTTTCACCCCGGCAGCCAGTTCCGGTGCCGTGGACAGCACCACCGACCACGTCGGGCACTCCTCGCGCTGGGGGAGCTGGAACGCCACGCCTTCGCTCCAGCCGTTGATGAGCACCAGCACGCTCACGTCGGTGCCGGGTTTGCGCACGCCGGTCTGCTGCGCACGGCCGTCGACGAGCGCGGCGATGGAACGTGCGTTCGGATCGGTCCAGTGGGCCTCGGCCGCTTCGCTTCCGTCCGGCGCGAGCCAGACGATGTCGCGCACGCCGCTGTCGTCGTCGTAGCGTCCGTCGAGGAACCGGCCGCGGCGGAGCAGGGGGAAACGCTGGCGCAGCGTGGTGAGCTCGCGCACGAAGTCGGCCAGGCGTCCTTCGGTCGGATCGCGCTCCCAGTCGATCCAGGCGATCTCGCTGTCCTGGCCGTAGGTGTTGTTGTTGCCGCCCTGGGTCTGCGCCCGCTCGTCGCCGGCCAGCATCATCGGCGTGCCCTTGGACAGGAACAGGGTGGCGAGCAGGTTGCGCATCTGCCGCTCGCGCAGCGCGAGGATGCCCGCGTCGTCGGTATCGCCCTCGACGCCGCAGTTCCACGACCGGTTGTCGTCCGAGCCGTCGCGGTTGTCCTCGCCGTTGGCTTCGTTGTGCTTGCCGTCGTAGCTGACCAGGTCGTGCAGGGTGAAACCGTCGTGCGCGGTGACGAAGTTGACGCTCGCCCACGGGCGCCGGCCGCGTTTGTCGAAGAAGTCGGCCGAGCCGGTGAGGCGCTTGCCGAAGTCGGCCAGCGTGCCCTCGTCGCCCTTCCAGAACGCCCGCACGTCGTCGCGGAACCGGTCGTTCCACTCCGCCCAGCCTGGAGGGAAGTGACCCACCTGGTAGCCGCCGGGGCCGCAGTCCCACGGCTCGGCGATCATCTTCACCGAGGCCAGCAACGGATCCTGCGCCACCGCGTCGAGGATGCCGCCACGCTGGTCGAACCCGGTGGGCTCACGTCCCAGGATGGTGGCCAGGTCGAAGCGGAAGCCGTCCACGTGCATCTCGGTGACCCAGTAGCGCAGCGAATCCATCACCATCTGGATCACGCGCGGGTGGCTGACGTTCAACGTGTTTCCCGTGCCGGTGTCGTTGATGTAGAAACGCGGGTCTTCGGCCAGCCGGTAGTACGACACGTTGTCGATGCCGCGGAAGGAAAGGGTGGGGCCCAGCTCGCTGCCCTCGGCCGTGTGGTTGTAGACCACGTCGAGGATCACCTCCAGGCCCGCGCGGTGCGCCGCGCGCACGAGGTCGCGGAATTCGTCCCGATGGCCGCTGGCCAGGTAGCGTCGCTGCACGGCGAAAAAGGCGAGGGTGTTGTAGCCCCAGTAGTTGCGCCGCCCCGCCTCGAGCAGGTGGCGGTCGTCGAGGTAGGCATGCATGGGCAACAGCTCGATCGCCGAGACGCCGAGCGAGCGGATGCCCTCCAGCACGGCGGGCGTGGCCAGTCCGGCACAGGTGCCGCGGATGTCCTCTTCCACCGACGGGTGGCGCATGGTGTAGCCGCGCACGTGGGTTTCCATGATGACGGTGTCGTCCCAGGGAAGCTGCGGACGTTCGTCGCCGTCCCACGCGTACGCATCGTCGACGACCACGGCTTTGGGTACGAAGGGGGCGCTGTCGCGCTCGTCGTAGCTGAGGTCCTGGTCGGGATGGCCGATGGTGTAGCCGTAGAGCTCGTCGCACCAGACCAGGTCGCCGGTCAACTCGCGCGCGTAGGGATCGATCAGGAGCTTGTTGGGATTGAAACGGTGGCCCTTCGCCGGCTCATAAGGGCCGTGCACACGGTAGCCGTAACGCTGGCCCGGCTTTACGTTCGGCAGGTAGCCGTGCCAGATCTCGTCGGTGTACTCGGGCAGGTCGACGCGGGTCTCGCGGCCCTCGTCGTCGAACAGGCAGAGTTCCACGCGCGTGGCGTGGGCGGAGAACAGCGCGAAATTCGTGCCTGACCCATCATAGGCGGCGCCACGGGGGAAGGGCCGGCCTTCGCTGACGGCCGGGATCGAGATATTCATGGGAGAGGTCATGCGGCGTGCCAGGACAAAGGTCGCGGGAGCGTGGCAACTCGCAGGTGGAAGGAACGTCGCGATGACCTCCACGGAATTTTCACATGGCAATCGGGTTAAATTCGCGACCGCCTTTTCCGCCCGACGCCCGTGACCGACGAGGCCACCTCATTGTTCGACATCGAGTTGCGTTTGCTGCTCGATGCCGTCTACCTGCGATATCACTACGATTTTCGCGGCTACGCCTTCAGCTCCCTGAGGCGTCGCGTTCGCCATGCCATGACCCGGTTCGGCTGCGAGCGGGTCAGCGACCTGCAGCATCGGATCATCCACGAGCCCGAGTTCTTCGCCGAGGCCATACAGTATTTCACCGTGCAGGTGTCGGAGATGTTCCGCGACCCGGGATACTTCCGTACCCTCCGGGAAGAGGTCGTGCCCGTGCTGACGACGTACCCCTCCATCAAGGTCTGGGTGGCGGGGTGCAGCAGCGGGGAGGAAGTGTGGTCGCTGGCCATCCTCCTGGCCGAAGAGGGCTTGCTCGAACGCTCGATGATCTACGCCACCGACATCAATCCGGATGCCCTGGCCAAGGCCCAGCGAGGCACCTACCGCGTCGATCGCGTGGCGCAGTTCACCCGCAACTACCTGGCGGCCGGAGGGCGGGGATCGCTGTCGGACTACTACACCTCCGCCTACGGCAACGCCATGTTCGACCGGCGGCTGACCCAGCAGGTGGTCTTCGCCGACCACAGCCTGGCCACGGATTCGGTGTTTTCCGAAGTGCACTTCGTGTCGTGCCGCAACGTGCTCATCTATTTCAACCGCGCCCTGCAGGATCGCGCGGTGGGACTGTTCTGCGATTCGCTGGTCCGGAAGGGATTCCTCGGCCTGGGCAGCAAGGAGTCGCTGCAGTTCGGCGCGCATGCGGACAAGTTCGAAGCCTTCGCGCCCGAGCAGCGCATCTACCAGCGCAAGGTGCCGGGATGACCGATCTTCCCGAACCCTTTGGCGCCGTGGTCATCGGCGCGTCGGCGGGTGGCATCCAGGCGCTTCGCGTGCTGCTCGAGGGCCTGCCGGCCACGTTCGCGCCGCCGATCGTGGTCGTGCAGCACATCCCGCCGGATCGGCCCAGCGCGCTCGCGGAACTTTTCGGTTACCGGTGCCTGCTGCCGGTCGTCGAGGCGGACGACAAGCAGCCGCTCCGATCCGGGACGGTGTTCTTTGCGCCGCCGGACTATCATCTGCTGGTCGAAGACCGCCAGACACTGGCCCTGTCGATCGACGCGCCGGTGAAATTCTCGCGACCGTCGATCGACGTGCTTTTCGAATCCGCGGCGGCCGCGTTCGGGACGCAATTGCTGGCTATCCTTCTCACCGGCGCAAGCTCCGACGGCAGCGAGGGCCTGGTGTCCGTTCGCCGGGCCGGCGGCAAGGCGTGGGTGCAGTGCCCGTCGGAGGCGGCCGTGCCGACCATGCCCGAGTCGGCCCTGGCGTTGGCGGGCGCGGATGCCGTCCTTCGTTTGCGGGACATGTGCGACAGGCTTCAGGGGAGCTTCCAATGAGTTTCATCCACAGTGCACCGCTGGCGGCGGTACCGTCGCCTCACGTGACGCACATTCTCATCGTCGACGACGTGCCGCAGAATCTTACGGCGATGGAGGCGCTGCTCGCGCGCGACGGCGTGGCCATCCTCAAGGCGGCCTCGGGCGCCGAGGCCCTCGAGCTGCTTTTGCGGTTCGACGTGGCGCTGGCCCTGCTCGACGTGCAGATGCCGGAGATGGACGGTTTCACCCTCGCCGAGCTGATGCGCGGATCCTCGCGCACCCGGCACGTGCCGATCATCTTCCTCACGGCGTCGCCCAGCGACCCCGCCCGTTCCTTCAAGGGCTACGACACCGGCGCGGTCGATTTCCTGCACAAGCCCATCGAGCCCCGGGTGATCACCGGCAAGGTCGACGTCTTCATCCAGCTCCACCGGCAGCGGCTGGAGCTGGAAGCGCGCAACGAGCAACTGGAGCGGGCGCTCGAGCTCAACGAAACGATGGTGGCGGTGCTGACCCATGACCTGCGCACGCCGCTCTCGGCGATCAGCCTCTGCGCGGATCGGCTCACCGACGAAGCCGCCGGCACGGGATTGGCCAGGACGGCATCCCACGTCAAGACCAGCGCGATGCGCATGGCGCGGATGATCG
The DNA here is from genome assembly GCF_040900725.1 of Luteibacter sp. CQ10. Classification (NCBI taxonomy): domain Bacteria; kingdom Pseudomonadati; phylum Pseudomonadota; class Gammaproteobacteria; order Lysobacterales; family Rhodanobacteraceae; genus Luteibacter; species Luteibacter sp. CQ10. The sequence continues at coordinate 1,209,891 of NZ_JAEUYM010000001.1, forward strand.
AACAGATGCTCGATTTCTCCCGCATCCGTTCGTCGGTGCTGGCGATGGACCTGAAGGCGGTCGACCTCGGGCGGATCTGCGCCGACGTGGTGGACGAGACGCAGCGGGCCCATCCCGATCGCGACATCGCGCTGACCACCGAGGGTGACCTGGGCGGACGCTTCGACGAGGTGCGCGTGGGCCAGGTGATTGCCAATCTGCTGGGCAATGCCGTGCAGCACGGGCAGGGCGGGGAGATCGCCGTGCACGTGGACGGCACGCATGCCGATGTGCTCGTCATCGGCGTGCGTAACGCCGGGCGCATCGGCGATGCGCTTCTCCCGCGCCTGTTCGAGCCGTTCAAGGGAGCGTTCAATCCCAGCCAGGGACTGGGCCTGGGGCTCTATATCGTCGACCAGTTCGTGCGTGCCCATGGCGGCGCGGTGCGCGCCGAAAACGCCGACGCTTTCGTGCGTTTCGAGGTCCGCCTTCCGCGCAGGCCTACCGTATCCCAGGGAGACGGGCGGTGAGCGGGGTCAGCGCACTGCGTGGATGCGCGGTCCTCCTGGCGGAAGACGATCCCATCATCGGTTCGCTGTTGCAGGAGCTGCTCGAAGACGCGGGGGCGACCGTCATCGGTCCGTTTCCCTCCCTGAGGCAGGCTCAGTCCGCCTTGGCCCTCGACATGCCCGCCATGGCCCTTCTCGACGTGAACCTGGTCGACGGCGACGTGTTTCCCCTGGCCACGCACCTGCAGGAGCGTGAGATACCTTACGTGCTCTTCTCCGCGTCCGATCCGGCGCTCGTGCCCGACTCGCTCAAGCCGAGGAAGTTCCTGGCCAAGCCGGCGTCGTCGCGGGACATCCTCGCGGCGGTCACCGAGATGCTCGGCCATTCCTGAGGCCGCGGCGACCGTCGTCCGCGTTGCCATTCCCTTCATTCCGTCCGTCCATACGTGCCGCCATCCATGCTCTCTACCTTGAAGTCCCGCCGATCGGCGGCCCGTTCCGGCCGTGACACCCGCACCCTCGTCGCGCTGGCGGCGGTCGTCGTCTTTTTCGTATGCAGCGGCATGGTGGCCTGGTTCAACGTGCGCACCATCCGCAACGACAACGGCATGGTCATCCGCTCGCAGGAGACGGTCGGGGCGCTCGGCGATGTCTTTTCCAGCATCCAGGACGCCGAAACCGGTCAGCGTGGCTTCCTGCTGACGGGGAACGAGCGATACCTCGAGCCGTACCAGAACGCCGTCGGTGTCATCCCCGCGCGGATGGACGCCATTCGTGCCGCGATGTCGGACGACGCCGCCCAGCAGAAACGCCTCAACGAGTTCGCCGCGCGGGTACAGAGCAAGCTCGAGGAGTTGCGGACCACGATCGAGACCCGGCGGAGCCACGGAGCGGATGCCGCCCTGGCGATCGTCGCCTCGGACCGCGGCAAGGCCGCGATGGACGACATCCGTGCGCGGCTGGCGATCATGCGCAGCTCGGAATACGACCAGCGCGCCAAGCGCCTGGCCGAAATGGAAACGGCGTACAGCACCGCGCTGACGTCCGGGGCCGCCAGCGCGTTCCTCGGTATCGCGCTGACCGTGTTCGTCGCCGTGCTCGTCCGTCGCAATGCCGCGGCCCGCGAGCGTGAGGCCTGGTTGCAGGCCGGACGACTCGAACTGGCCGTGGCCATGGCCGGCGACAAGGACATCGACGCGCTCGCCGGCGTCACCCTCACGTTCCTCACCCGGTTTCTCGGTGCCGAGGCAGGCCTTCTTTTCACGCCGGACGGTAGGGGGTTCCGCCGCGTGGGCGCCGTGGGCGTCGTGGCGGACGGCGACACCACGTCCGCGCCGGGGAGCCTGCTCGATCGCGCGGTGGACGAGCAGCGGGTGGTGGTGGTGTCCGACGTGCCGGAGGGCTATTTCAGGATCGGCTCGGGCATGGGGCAGGCGATGCCCCGCCATCTGGTGATCGCACCGGGTACGCACGACGGCGCGGTGCACGGCGTGATCGAACTGGGTTTCTTCCATCCGGTCGACGACGACGTGGTCGCCCTGCTCGAGCAGGCCGCGCCGGCCATCGGCATCGCGCTGCGTTCGGCCGCGTACCGCGCCGAGCTGGGGCGGCTCCTGGAAGAGACGCTGCGCCAGTCCGAAGCCTTGCAGGCGCAGGGCGAGGAGCTGCGCGTATCCAACGAGGAACTGGAAGAGCAGAGCCGCGCCCTGCGCGAATCCCAGCACGAGCTCGAATCGCAACAGGCGGAACTGGAGCAGACCAACGCGGACCTGGCCGGGCAATCGCAGCAACTGGAAGCGCAGCGCGACGAACTGGCCCTCGCCAACGAGGCCATCGAAGCCAAGGCGCGGGAGGTGCTTCGGGCGAGCCAGTACAAGTCCGAATTTCTGGCCAACATGAGCCATGAACTGCGCACGCCGCTGAACTCCGCGCTGATCCTCTCCAAGCTCCTTGCCGACAACCCGGGCGGCAACCTCACGGAGGAGCAGGTCAAGTTCGCCCGGACGATCCATACCTCGGGCACGGACCTGCTCACCCTCATCAACGACATCCTCGACCTGTCCAAGATCGAGGCCGGTCACGTCGACGTGCGTGGCGAGGCGTTCCCCGTGCAGGGTCTGCTCGATGACCTTGCCGCGCTGTTCTCGCCGGTGGCGGCGGAAAAGGGCCTGAGCTTCACCGTCAAGGCCGCGGACGGCGCGCCCGGCGTGATCGAGAGCGATCGCCAGCGGCTGGAGCAGGTGCTGAAGAACTTGTTGTCGAACGCCCTGAAGTTCACCCAGACCGGTGGCGTGACGCTCGACATCCGTCCGGCGGGCGAAGGCACCGTCGTCTTCTCGGTGACCGACACCGGCATCGGCATCGCGCCGGACCAGCAGGCGCGGATTTTCGAGGCGTTCCAGCAGGCGGACGGGTCCATCAGCCGGCGCTACGGCGGCACGGGGCTGGGGCTGTCGATTTCCGTCGAACTGGCGCGACTGCTCGGCGGAAGCATCGCCGTGACAAGCCGTCCCGGCGAGGGCAGCACGTTCACGCTCACCATGCCCGTCAAGCTCGTGGAAGGCGAGGTTCGCGCCGCATCCGAGGTACCGCCGATGCCCACACCGGTGCCAGTGCAGATACCGCGGATCGTGCCCGAGCCGGCGCCGTCGCGTTTCGATCAGCCCGTGGCCGGCGAACCGCTGGACCCTCGTCGCCTCATCCTCATCATCGAGGACGACCGCGCGTTCGCCGATATCCTCGCGGGTCTCGCCACCGAAATGGGTTTCCGCGCGTGGGTCGCGCCCACCGCGGCCGAGGCACTGGCCGCGGCCCGTGAGCAGATGCCGCATGCCATCGTGCTCGACATCGGTCTGCCGGACCAGTCGGGGCTGTCCGTGCTCGACATCCTCAAGCACGATATCCGCACGCGCCACATCCCCATCCACGTGATCTCGGGGGAAGATCACTCGCGCACCGCGCTCGCCCTCGGTGCCGTCGGCTACCTGGTCAAGCCGACCACCCGCGACGAGCTGGTGCAGGTGCTCGATTCGCTGGAAGCCCGCCTCTCGCAGCGGCCACGCCGCGTGCTGGTGGTCGAAGACGATGCCGTGCAGCTCGATGCCATCCGCCGGCTGCTGGCCTCCGCGGACGTCCTCACCGTGGGTGCCGCCACGGCGGCGGACTGCCTGTCGTTGCTTCGCCACGAAACCTTCGATTGCATGGTGCTCGACCTGTCCCTGCCGGACACGTCGGGCTTCTCGCTGCTGGAAACCCTGAGCAGCCAGGAGGCCTACGGCTTCCCGCCGGTCATCGTCTACACGGGGCGCGTTCTGTCGTCGGCCGAGGAAGAGCGCCTGAGGCGCTATTCCAGCTCCATCATCATCAAGGGCGCCCGCTCGCCCGAGCGCCTGCTGGACGAGGTGTCGCTGTTCCTGCACCGCGTCATCGCCGAGTTGCCCGAGGCGCAGCAGGGCATGATCCGCGCGGCGCTGCACCGCGACGCGACGCTCGAAGGCCGGCGCATCCTTCTCGTCGAGGACGACGTGCGCAACGTATATGCGCTCATGAGCGTGCTCGAGCCGCACGGTTGCGTGGTGACCATCGCGCGCAACGGGCAGGAGGCCATCGACGCGCTCGACGCATCGGCCGGGGATGGCGCCGACGGGATCGACCTCGTGCTCATGGACGTCATGATGCCGGTGAAGGACGGCCTCACGGCGACCCGGGAGATTCGCCAGGACCCGCGCTTCGCCCGTTTGCCCATCATCGCGCTCACCGCCAAGGCCATGCCGGACGACCAGCAACAATGCCTGCAGGCGGGAGCCAACGATTACGTGGCCAAGCCGCTCGACATCGACAAGCTGCTGTCGCTGGTGCGCGTGTGGCTCACGGCTTGAATGCGCCGTCCGGGCCTGCCGTCGGAAGGCTCAGCGTGAAGACGGTGCCGTGTTCCTGGCACGAGGTCGCGCTGAGGGTGCCGCCATGCCCGCGGGCGATTTCCGCCGCGATGTAGAGGCCCAGCCCCAGGCCGGGGGCTGGGGAGCTGCTTTCCTGGCGCACGAAGGGCTCGAACAGGCGAGGCAGGATGTCCGCGGGAATCGGCTTCCCCCGGTTCGTGACCGCGATATCCACGCCGGCCGCGGTTCGGGTAGCCGCGACGTGGACGGGTGTCGAGGGATCGCCGTGCGCGACCGCATTGTTGAGCAGGTTGGCCAGCAATTGGCGCATGCGCTTGCCGTCGAATCGCACCGGTCCATCGACCGCGGCGGCGACGTGGATGGCGCAGTGAGGCTGGCCTTGCCGCACTTCGTCGGCGGCCGCCGCGACGACGTCGTCCAGGTCGCCGCGTTCGGCCAGCGCCAGCGGCACGCCGCTACCGAGGCGCCCGCGCGCGAAATCCAGGATGTCGTCGATGAGACCGGACATGCGCGTGACGCAGCGCGAGAGATGGCCGACCAGGCGGCGTCCTCGTTCCGTGTCCTGGAGGGGCTGCAGTTCATCGGCGATGAGACGCGCGCCCTGCAGCGGGCTGCGAAGGTCGTGGCCTACCACCGCCAGGAACTGCTCGCGCAACACGCCGGTATCGACCTCCGAGCGCAGCGCGCTCTCGGCGTCCAGAACCCGTAGTTCGAGGGAGAGGTTCGCCGCGATCAGGGAGGCGAACAACGTGAGGGTGTCGACGATGGTGCCTTCGTCGAAATCGCGCGGTTCCGAGTCGATGGCGCACAGCGTGCCGAAAAATCGTCCGCCCTCGGTCAGGATGGGCACGGATACGTAGCTCTCCAGTCCGTATATCCGCGGCGTATGGTGCGTGGAAAAGACCGGATGCCGGCTCGCGTGCCTGAAGATCACCGGTTGCAGGTGATTGCGGATTTCATCGCAGATCGTGGAGTTCAGCACCAGGTCGCCCCCGGGCTTCAGCCCGAAGTCGAGATGATCGAGCACGGCGCAGGCCGTCCAGCGATCGTCTGTGACGCGCGCGATGGCCGAGAAACGCATGCCGGTCAGGCGGCACACCGTTTCAAGGATGGAAGGAACGATGGACAGGCTCTGTATCGCCTTCACGGAGGACTCGACCGAGGCCTCGACGATCGGGGGAGCGGACGCGGCCTTCTCCGTGGGTGTTCGCCAGTTCAATGATGCTCCCGTCTTTCCGGCGCCGGATGGCGCGCTCGATTATGCCGCTTTTTTCGGGTGGAGACCTGTCGACCCGGCCTGAGCCACGAGCCTACACGTCCGCTTCATCCCGCTACGGTATCGTTGTCGCCCGGCCCGTTGACTATCGTGACGAATGGCTGTTCCCGACGCGAGTGGACGTGACCCGACCTTCGCCCTTTGGGCAATCACCTTCATCCGTCGCGGAGAACCCGTTGATGACGCCACTCCCCCGCTGTAGCACCGGCATCCCCGGTCTCGACGTGATCCTCGGCGGCGGGCTACCCACCAACCGGCTCTACCTGCTCGAAGGGCAGCCAGGCTCCGGCAAGACCACGCTCGCGCTGCAATACCTTCGTGAAGGCGTCCGGGCGGGCGAACGGTGCCTCTACGTCACCCTGTCGGAAACCGCCGATGAACTCGCCGAGGTGGCGGGGTCGCATGGCTGGACGCTCGACGGCATCGACCTGTTCGAACTCGCCGCCGCCGAATCGGTGCTGGGCGATGGCCGCCAGCAGTCCGTGCTGCATCCATGGGAGATGGAGCTGGGCGGCACCATCCGCCTCATCCAGGCCGAAGTCGAACGCTGCAAGCCCTCGCGCGTCGTGTTCGATTCGCTCTCCGAGCTTCGCCTGCTTGCCCAGGATCCGCTTCGCTATCGTCGGCAGGTACTCGCACTCAAGCAGTTCTTCGCGCCACGCAACGTCACGGTGGTCCTGGTCGACGACCTGACCGGCGAGGGCGGGGAGCGCGACGCCCACCTGCACAGCCTTTGTCACGGCGTGATGTCGTTGGAACGGCTCACCCTCGAATTCGGCGCGGCCCGTCGACGCATGCAGGTGCAGAAGCTGCGCGGCGTCGATTTCGTGGCCGGTTATCACGACATCGCCTTGCTCACCGGCGGCCTCGAAGTCTATCCGCGCCTCATCGCGGCGGATCATCATGCCCCGTTCGCCGGGGATCCCGTGCCCAGCGGCGTCGAGGAACTCGACCGCCTGCTCTATGGCGGCCCGCTCCGCGGCACCAGTACCTTGCTGACCGGCCCCGCCGGCGCCGGCAAGACCAACGTGACGATCCAGTACGTGATCGCCGCGTTGAGACGCGGAGAGCGGTGCTGTTTCTTCGAATTCGACGAACGGATCGGCACGCTGCTGACGCGCGCGAAGGCCCTGGGCAACGACCTGCAGCCGTACATCGACGCCGGCCTGCTCGAGCTGACCCAGGTGGACCCCGCCGACATCTCCCCGGGGGAGTTCGCCTGGACCGTCCGGCGCGCGGTGGAAGAGCGGGACTGCCGGATCATCGTCATCGACAGCCTCAACGGTTACATCGCGTCGATGCCGCAGGAGGCGCAGCTCTTCCTGCAACTGCACGAGCTGCTGTCCTACCTCAACCAGAAAGGCGTGACCACCTTCCTGGTCAATCCGCAGCATGGCCTGATGGGCAACATGTCCACCGGCGCGCTGGACGCCTCCTACATCGCCGATACCATCGTGCTGTTCCGCTTCTTCGAAGCCCGCGGGCGCATCAGGAAAGCCATCAGCATCCTGAAGAATCGTGGCGGCGGCCACGAAGACACCATCCGTGAGCTTCGCATCGATGCAAGGGGGTTGCGCGTGGGAGAGCCCCTGGACCGGTTCCATGGCGTGTTGACGGGGATCCCGCGATTCGACGGGGAAGGAGAGCACCTGCTGGAAGAGCGCAGTGCCGACGCGTAGGTCCGTCTGCATCGTCGCTCCTTTCGGGCAGGATGCTCAAAGCATCGCTTCGGTACTCGCGTCGCATGGCATGCGTCCGGCCATCTACGGCGATCTCGATCTCTTGGCGCAGGCCATCGGCGATGAGATCGGCACGGTGGTGGTCACCGACGAGGCGCTGGCGTTCGACGATACCGCGCTTCGGAAGGTGCTCGCCGCGCAACCGTCCTGGTCGGACATTCCCTTCGTGCTCCTGCGCGCTCCACGCTCGCGCGGCGGCTGGCGCGCATCGTCGCTGCCCCCCGAAGTGATCAACGTGGTGGAGATCGAGCGGCCGCTGGGTTCGGCGTCGCTGGTCAGCGCGGTGGAAAGCGCCCTGCGTGCGCGCTTCAAACAATTCGTCATCCGCGACCAGATGATCCGCCTGGAACGCAGCCAGGCGGCGCTCGCCGCGAGCGAGGCGGAGCTGCGGCTCGTCGCCGACGCGCTGCCGGTGTTGATCGCCTTCATCGATGCGGGCCTCGTCTACCGGTTCGCCAACCTCGCCTACGAAGAATGGTTGGGCATGCCGATCGCCGACATCATCGGCCGACGGGTCGAGGACGTGGTGGGCGCCAGGCTGTGGAACCAGCGCAAGGGCGACATCGAGCGGGTGTTGCGCGGCGAAGGCATCCTTGCGGAGATCGCCTGGCCCATGCCGGACGGGCGTCGGCGGGATGCCGAGGTCCGCTACATTCCGCGCTTCGATGCGCTCGGAACCATCGATGGATTCCACGTCTTCGCGGTCGACATCACCGATCGCAAGATGGCGCTGGAAACGACGCGGCAACAAGCCGCCCTGCTGGAACGGCGGGTGGCGGAGCGCACGGCGGAACTCGAGGCCGAGATGGCCGCGCGCCAGGCGAGTGACGAGGCGCTCCGCCAGGCGCAGAAAATGGAGGCCGTAGGGCAGTTGACCGGCGGCATCGCCCACGATTTCAACAACATGCTCACCGGCATCCTGGCCTCGCTGGAATTGATGCGCTCGCGCGTGGACGAGGGGCGGGTCGATGGCATGCAGCGCCTCATCGATATCGCGGCGACGTCGGCCCAGCGAGCGGCCGGACTGACCCAGCGATTGTTGGCGTTTTCCCGGCGGCAATCGCTCGACCCGAAACCCGTCGACGTCGGTGCGCTGATCCATTCGATGGACGACCTGCTCACCCGGACGCTCGGCGAGCGTGTGCGCCTGAGCCTGTCCGTGGCGCGTGGCCTGCCGCCGGCGATGGTCGACGCCAACCAGCTCGAAAGCGCGTTGCTCAATCTCGCCATCAACGCACGCGACGCCATGCCCGACGGCGGGAAGCTCGATGTGAGCATTACCCTCGGGCGGTACGCCGAACACGACGATGCGGATGCGTACATCGTGATGACCGTGGCCGATACCGGCGTCGGCATGGATGACGCCACGCTGGCGAAGGTGTTCGAGCCTTTCTTCACGACCAAGCCGATCGGCCAGGGAACGGGCCTGGGCATGTCGATGATCTACGGTTTCATCAACCAGTCGCGCGGACACGTCCGGATCCGTTCGGCGGTAGGGAAGGGGACGACGGTATGCCTTTACCTTCCGCTTGCGGGCCAAGCGGGTAACGCCGAGGACGCAACGCGCACCGCCAGGGTGACGGGCGGCCAGGGCCAGCAGATCGTCGTCGTCGATGACGATCCGCAAGTGCGCCTCCTGGTGACCGAGCTGCTGAAAGAGCTCGGCTACGATGTGCTCGCCGCCGATTCCGCCGAAGCCGCGTTGCCGATGCTCTCCACCGGGGCCGCGCCCGATCTCCTCGTCACGGATGTGGGCCTGCCCGGCCTCAACGGCCGGCAACTGGCCGATATCGTGCGCCGCGACCGGCCGGAACTGCCCGTGCTGTTCATCACCGGCTACGCGCACAATGCGACCAACCAGGCCGCTTTTCTCGACCGCGGCATGAAGATGATCTCCAAGCCCTTCAGCCTGGCGACCTTGAGCGAGGCGGTCGGAACCATGCTGCATCGGCCGTGAGCGCCAGGCGGCCGCCTTGGGTTAGCATGGACGCCTGCGAACCGTGAGGGGACAGCCATGGCGGTGACGGGAATCGGCGGGTTTTTCTTTCGTGCGAAGGATCCGAAGGCACTGGGTGCCTGGTACGCCGAACACCTCGGCGTGGGGGAGGGCGCATACGGCATGTGGGACACACAGGCCGGCGCCAGCGTTTTTTCGCCGTTGCCGGCGAATACCGACTATTTCGCCGCCGAGCGCCAGTGGATGCTCAACCTGCGCGTGACGGGGCTCGATGAATTGTGCGCTGCACTTCGGAGTGCCGGTATCGACGTGACCCCTTGGCCGGACATGGATGGCGTCGGACGCTTCGCCCGCATCCACGATCCCGAAGGTAATCCGATCGAGCTATGGGAGCCCGTCGATCCGGCCTGATTCGATCGCCAAGGGCTTCATGTGTCCGTGGCCGCCCCGGTTCAGGGTGACGGTGCGGCCGGGGTCCGTACCAGCCTCGCGTTCGCCCGTGCGTGGGCGTGCACGAAAAGCATGGCCCGCACGTCCACCTCCACGTCCATGGCGGTCGCCAGCATGGCATCCGGACGCGTCGTGTCCGGTTCGAACGCATAGGACAGGTCGAGCTTCTTCACCTTGGCGAGCCAGTTGCCGGACGGTGCCTGGAGGCGCAGGTCGACGTGGCTGACGTAGGGCTTTCCGCCAGCGTCGTTGCTGACTTCCGCCCTGCCGTCGAAGGTTTCCTCGTCATCCTTCCCGTCCATGCTGACGCTGACGCTCCCGGCCTGGGAAAAGCCGCGCGGCACGTGGCGGGTAGTGAATGCATAGGTGGTGCGGCCGCCCGATTGCCCGGCGACGTGGGCATCCGCGCCGATCACGTCCTTGAGTTCCGCATAGGAGGGCAGGGCCTTCTTGGGCTCTTTTTTGGGGTCGATGGACTCGCTCGTGGTCTCCGGCGTGTCACCCCCGAACACCGTCGAGGTGACGCGAATCGTGCCCGGGACATCGGCCGGCGCGACGGCGGTCCGCGCCAGGGCGGCGTCGAGCAGCGCGTCATGGGCATGGACGGCACCCGCGCCCCAAAGGCACGCCAGGGCGACGCAGACGGTACGCATGATCATGGCCATCCCTCCCTTCTCGGAAAGTATCGTTACGGTACCGAGGGCAACCCCGCCCTCCATGAGCCATTGGTCACGCGAAGGTCGAGCGTCGCGATGTCTGTCCATCCGGCACGTGCCTCGGACCACGCGGTCCTCACGCCGCCTGCGCCTAGGCTTGATGTGCGCGACGTCAAGGTGGTCGCGGAGGAGAACCGCCATGTTTCAGTCAGCCCGGTCCCGTACGCTGCGGGTGCTTCGGTCCGCGATCGACGGCTTCAGCGATGACGAACTCATGACGCGCGCGGCGGCGCTCGCGTTCTATGCCGCCTTGTCGGTCGCGCCGCTGCTGCTGCTGCTGGTCTGGATCATCGCCATGTTGAACCCCGGTTGGCAGGACCAACTAGTGGAGGCGCTGAACACCGTCGTGGGAAAGAAGGCGGCCGAGGTGTTGGTGACCGTCATCCAGAGCGCGCAGGATCATCCCCGGCTGGGCAACATCGCGGGGATCGTCGGCCTGGGCGTGACCTTGTTCAGCGCATCGGCGGTATTCGCGCAGCTCCAGGGCACACTGGATCGGGTCTGGCGGGTGAAACCCAAGCCGGGACAGGCGGTCGGCGCGTGGTTGCGGGCGCGGGCGCGCGCTTTCGCGTTGCTGGTGGGCGTGACCTTCCTCCTGATCGTCTCGTTGGTGGTCAGCGCGCTTATCGAGGGCATCCTGGGGCGGGACGGGACGGCGTGGAGCGCGCTGAAGTACGGCGTGTCGGTACTGGTTTTCGCCGGCGCGTTCGGCATGATGTTCCGCCTGCTTCCCGATGCGCGCATCGACTGGAGCGACGCCATCTTCGGTGCGGTGCTCACCACGGTGCTGTTCCTCCTGGGCGAGTTCGTCATCGGGCTTTACGTGGCCCATAGCGACGTCGGCGGCTCCTACGGCCCCGCCGGCGCCTTCGTGGTGCTGCTGGTCTGGACGTATTACTCATCGCTCATCGTATTGATGGGCGCGGAGCTGACGCGCGGCGTGGCGGAGGCGCGGGGGAAAGGCATCCGTCCGAGCACGCATGCCGTGCGGATCGAAGCCGCGCCGGCGGAGATCAGGGACGGGAAGAAGCGTACTTCCGGCGTGGCGAAGGGTGTGCCGTATCGGCAGCGTTCCCTCGGGAACATGGTGCTGATGGCGTCGGGTATCGTCGCTGGACTGATCGTCATACGTCGTCGGTCGGCGTACCGGTCGCCCGCCAAGCGCTACTGACGTAGCGATCGGCGCTGGCTCGGTCGTTCTTCCGCTAACCCGCACACGCGCTTTTCAATGAATCTGCAGATAACGTGCATGGATGGACTACGTCTTCCGTAGGGTGGATGGACGCACCCGTGGAAGCTACGTTGGAGGAGGCCCGGCGTGGTGCCGGCGCGATATGACATAGGAGGTCATACCATGGCGGATGAATCGTCTCTACCCGTTCTTCGCATCATTACCACGGAGCCTGGCCGATTGGGGGTCAGGGATGTTTCGGTGGACCCGGAAGACCGACTCGTCATGTGGATCGGTCCCTTGCACAGGGTGCCGGAAGGAACGCTGCTTTCGGTATTCATCAACGATATCGAAGTGCCCGTGGACATCGAGAACGTGCCGGCCACACCCGATACGCCGCAGCAGGTGATCATCAGCGGGATAAGGGTGCAGGTTTTCGAGCGGATTCCCGATGGACCGTTCACCGCCCGCTACACCTGGAAGTATCCGGACGGTACCGAGGCAACCTCGCCAACGGCCGACTATAGTCTCAAGCGCACCGTGCCGGGCAATCCCGGCGAACCCATTGGTGCGCGTACCAACGCCGGCTTGCAGCCGCTGGCGTACTCGCCCCGTTTGATCAGCCCGGATAGTTCACAGGTGAGTTTCGTCTATGGCCCTTGGGAAAACGCCTCCGCCGGTGATCAGGCGGAGCTGATGTTGAACGGTAAGACCATCAAGATCGAGCCTATCCTGGCTGGGCAGTTCGAGAAGTCCTTTCGAGTATCGCTCGACAGGGAAAGGCTCGTCGCCATCGGCACTGGCATGGTGGAGGCCACGTGGTCGGTCCGGGACGACCACGGCAACTGGTCGCTTTATGCACCCACGGTGACGATTCCGCTGGCCATCGAAGACGAGTCGCTACCTCCCGCGCCGAACCTGCTCAAGCCCGGGTCGTCGGCGGATGAACCGGATATCTTCGAACAGGGCTCGACCATCGAAATCGACAAGTTTTCTGATGCGAAAGAAGTGGTCGTCAGCGTCGCGGCGCCCGCGTCCTGGGTGCAGAAACTTCGTGATCTCCTGGGCATCACCTTGTTCTGGCACGGCATCGATGCTGACGGGACGGCATGGGAATTCGAGATCAGAAAAGATGTTCGCTCCATGATCATTCCGCGCTTCACCATTCCTTTCGATCGCTTCGTCCAACTCGGAAACGGAGGCAGGTTAGTGCTTTCCTGCGTACTCGAGGTGAAGCAGGGCGATGAGAAGGTGTTCGTCAAGTCGAACATCGCGGCATGGGAGATTTCAGGTGTCGTCGAGTCGACGATCGAGGCGTCCATGGCGCCCATCATCGCCCAGGCCGACGCGTACTCTCGTACCCTGAAGCTCATCGAGGAAATGCCGACGGTCACGGTGTCGACCGGAAGCGGATGGCTGGAAGGCGACATCATCGAGTTGGTGGTCAACGGCGACAGCGACAAGGCCCTGAGACAGGTGGTGGACGCGTCGGGTGCACGCCCGTTCGAGGTGGCCGAGGACATCTACGTGCCGACGGACCGCGAAGTCATCGCGTTGCAATACACCGTACGTCGCGGAGGAGCGAGGATGACCTCGTCGATGACGAGCTATACCTGGGAAGATCGGCGAGCCGTGCCGCTCGGGGAAGTGAAGATCGAGGATCCCGGCACGCCCATGGAGGTCGAATATGCTTCGAAGGATCCTATCAAGGTGCCTTCCGATGCGGGCATCGGGGACAAGATCGGGGAGATCGCCACGGATCACGACGGTAACAGGTTCCCGACGGTGATTCGAATCCTCGACTCGGTCTACGAAGGTGTGAGGAACCGCAGGGGACCGCAGCCTTCGTCCACGTCGGTGCTCTATGCCGTGGAAACCGTGCCTGGCCTGAGCTTGCGCCTCCAGCGTTGGCCGGGCGTCGATCCGGCGGAGCCGTCGGGGCCGAAGCCTCACAAACGTGGATGGCCGACGACGGGCGGTAACTTCGGCAAGACGCATCCCTACAAGATCGAATTCATCAAAACGGGAGAGCTGAAACTGCCGTTCGTGCTGAAAGCCGGGGCCCTGATGGACTACGAGATGGGTGCCAACCATAACTTCGGCACGCCGTCCCATGTCGATGCGACGGACGGCGTAGGGAGATCCAAGGTCGTCGAACATCACGTACTGATGAACGATCTGGCGTTCGAGTAGCACCGTTGCTACCGAGGTGCCGGGTGCGGAATCGACGCCGCACCCGGTCTCGCACACTACCCGACGAGGGCTACTTCGATGTCAGGTAGGTCGACGGTTCCACCAACGTGAACCGCCCCGATTCGGTCGCGTCCTTGCGCAGGTAGGTCAAGTGGCCCGCGCCGTATACGACGAAGATCCGATCGCTCGGTGACGTTGCGAGATCGCTGATATGGTTGAAGATGCGCAGGTTGCGCGCATACCACTGTCCCACCCAGGCGGCGCCCGGATTCATGGTGTCGTCGCCGATCTGCGCCAGGTCGAAGTAGAGTTTCGCATCGGTGGCCATGTACGACGGCGAGTTCAACTGCAGGAACCACTCGGTGACGCTGTGCGAGCGGCGGAAGCCAGCCTCGTCGCCGACCCAAGCCTTCACCTGGGCCAGATAGGTGTCGTATTGCGCCTGTCGGCCATGGGTCTTGGCCCAGGCGATGAAGTCGTAGTCTTCGTCTTTGCCGGGAGCGTCCTCGTTCCAATCGACGGCGTCCACGCGCTTCAGTCCCAACTTCTTCGCCAGGCGCAGGCCGATCTGGTCGCGTTCGTCGGCCGTCAGCTCGTAGGTACCGGCGAGATAGGCCGCATAGCGTTCGTCCAGCTTGGCCTGTTTGCTGGCGGCCCACTCGACGGCGACATGGGTCGGCCTGAAGGCGGCGAGTCGATCGACCATGTCGACGATTTCCGCCTGGCGTTTCGGCGCCAGCACGTTTTCCACCGTGGTGTTGACGAGGTCGTGTCCCGGGTTGTCCAGATGGGCCGATCCGAGGATCAGCAGTTGGGGACGGTCGGTGGCATGGGCCGTGGCGGCCAGAAGAAAGGCGAAAAGGGCGACTAGCGTCGGTTTCACGTGGTGCTCCCTGGGTTGGCGTGCGGGTGGGATGCACCGGAAGCGGAATGGGTTGAAAGCGGCGAAGGGGCGGTTACGGCGAGGCGGTCAGGCGTTCGATGCGGTATTCGGGCAGGCGTTCGTGCATGTCGACCGCGTGCGACGCGCAGTGGGCGATGAAGCATTCCACGGCCTCGTCGCCGCGGAGCGGGTAATCCGTCTCGCCCGTCCAATGCACGAGCACGATATCGGCCTTCGGGGCGAAGCATGCGATTCGTCCGGCGAGCGTCGCGATCGCATCGGGTTGCAGGTAGTAAAGGATTTCCGAAAGCACCACCGCGTCGTAGTCGCCGTTCCATTCGCCGCCGGGAAGGAGCGCTTGGACGAAACGGATGTTCGGCAGCGCTTCGCAGGTCTTTCGGGCTGCCTCGAGCGCAATGGGCGACACGTCCACCGCTGTCACCCGCTCCGCGCGCAACGCGAGGTGGCGGGTCAGCTCGCCGATCGAGCAGCCCAACTCCAGCAGGTGCGAATAGCGCGCGCGAGGCAATGCGTCGAGGGTTCGCGCGTATTTTCGTTGTTCGTAGCGGCTCGTCCGGAAGTGCCAGGGATCCGGGTTCGCCTCGTACAAGGCATCGAAGTAGGCGCGGCCGAAATCATTCATGGATGCGGATGAGCACCTCGTGGGGCTGGCAGAGGCGTTCGACCATCTGCCGGGGCAAGGTGAAGGCTTCTTCGGCATCATCGATGACGAGGCCATGTTGCGAGCGATGCGCCGCGATGGCGCTGCGCTTGGCGTCCAGGCGGGCCGACACGTCCAGGCGCACGCCCGAAAGGCTCTCGTCCGCCGGCGTGTCCGACATCCATGTCCATACCGGGTAGGTCCACAACGTCGCGCCCGTCTTGCGGCTGGCTTCGCGGGCCCACGCGAAGGATTGGCGGTGATCGGGGTGCGGATCGGTATCGGAAGTGACGCAAACGATGGTGTCCGGCGTCATGCATGCCGCCAGTGCCTCGACGGCCTCCCAGGGGCGAGGCAGGGTCGAGAGTCCCCCATCGGGGAGGTCGAGAAAATGGGCGGCGTTCCGGCCGGGTGCGAGGATATCCACCGCCCGCGTGGCTTCTTCGCGACGTACCCGGGCCAACACGGCGGGCGGGTGGGTGGGAGAGCCGCGATGCGAACCTTCGCCGCTGGTCACGAATACCACGTCGACCGCGCGGCCCAGCGCGGCGGCCGACGCGATGAGGCCACCCATGCCCAGGCTCTCATCGTCGGGATGGGGTGCGATCACCAGCAGCGACTTGCGGCCGAGCCACGACGCGACGTCGACGAGGGGGAAGCCGGCGAATACGTCGGCGTGGGAGCGGGGAGGTGTCATGTCGCCCAGCATTCCAGCAGCGGGAGACCTTTCGCAAGCACGCGGCCGGCGACGCCGTCGCGGATGGCGTCGGGCACGGGTTGGCGCAGGTAGGTGGCCAGGTCGCGCACGATGCGCTCGACGGGATCGCCCGTCATCATCGACCGCAGGCCGAGCGAACGCTGTGCGAGGTCGATGATCTCCATGCTCGCGCGTTCGACCGTAAGGCGCGCCATGCCGACGTAGGCGATGGCGTCGTCGATATCGACATCGACGGTTTCGGCCCGCTTCGCCGCGCCCCAGGTCCATAGGCGAGCGGTTTCGACGAGCATCGCGGCATCCGCCAGCCGTGCGCGTTGATGCGGATCGCCATCGCGCCGGGTAGCGGACAGCGACTCGCGCATGAGGTCGACCAGGGCCGCGGCCGCACCGAGTTGCGCGGCGACGAAGCGCCACGCGCCCGCGGAAAACGCGGGCTGGCGATGGTAGTCGTCGTGTTCGCCGAACAGGTCCTCGCGGCGTACCTCGACGCCGTCGAAATCCACGGTGCCCGTCATGGTGGCGCGCATGCCATGGACCTTCCACCCGGAGAGATCGACCCGGGCGTCCGACACGTCGGGCCAGGCCATCAACAATTCGCCGTCGCGCTCGGCCGTGACCAGGGGGCGGCGCAGGTCGCCCGCGCCCGAGCAGTAGATCTTCCGCCCACGCAACACCATGCGTGAGCCGTCATCCACCAGCCGCAGGGGACCGTCGGGCGACGGGGCGTTCCAGACGCCCATCACGCCACCCCCGTCCACGTAGTCCACCAGCCGGTTGCGCTGCACTTCGTCGCCATGGGCCCATAGCAGCGCGAAGGCATTCACGTGCCCTTCGTACAGGCGGGCCAGCGATAGGTGGGCGCCGCCGATGCCCGTGAGGATGTCGAAGAGCATGGGCGTGCCCGAGGGAATCCAACCGAGTCCTTCGCCGCCCTTCGTCGGCGGCAGCACGGCCGCCAGGAGTCCGGCCCTGCGCAGCAGGTCCATGCCCCCGGACGGATAAGTCCCCTTGGCATCGTCCTCGGCGGCGAACTCGCGGAGGCGTGGCAACACGACCTCGGCGAGGGCGCGCTGGGCGTGGCCGAGGACCTGAGATCGGCGCAATCGATGGAGGGTCATGCAGCGACCTCGCGTCGGCTGGACGCTTCGGCCGTGCGCCGCAGCCAATCGCGCGCCAGGTCGATCTGAGACGGCAAAGCGGCCGGGGACAGCGGCCGACGCGCCAGGGCGGATACGTTCGCCTCGATCCACTGCCAGGCCCGTTCGAAATGGATACAGGGCTCGTCTGTGAGGCGGCCGGGGACGAGGCCCAGATGCACGGCCAGGTGATGGGGCGGCATGCCGGACTCGAAGACGGTGCGCGCCCTCGCGCGAAGGGAGGCCCGCACGACGAGACGATGCGCGGCCTCGAGCATCGGATCGCAACGTGCGTTCTGCCGACGAATACGGTATCGCAGCGTATCGGCCATGCCCCCACGGGCACGCCCGGCCAGGCGCGGCGAGGTGCCTACGCGGATGCGCGTGTCATGGCGTATGCGGGCGCCGTGGGCGGCGAGGGCCGCGACCAGGGCGCGGTCTTCGCCGCACGGCGGGGCGGGCAGGGACGGCAGGCGGCGCAGCGCGTCCGCGCGGAATCCGAGCGAGGCCCCGGAGCGCGTGCGATGGTTGGGCCAGGGGTCATGATCCAGCGGATCGCAACAGGCCTCGATCTCGTCGAGCAAGGCGCCGTAGGTTGCTTCGAGCCGTTGCCGCTCGATCAGATGTGCCGGAAGGGCCAGCCGCTCATCATCACGAATGTCCACGTCCCCGGCCACGACGTCGCCGTGGTCGAGCGCGGCCAGATTCAGGGCGACCCAGTCGGGCCCGACCAGGGAGTCGGCATCGGTGGTCAGCACCGCGGGCGTTCCCCGTTCCAGGGCCATGCCGAGGGCCGCGGCACGTGCGCCCCCCGCGTGGTCGAGGCCCATGGGCAAGACGCACTCCACCATGCGCCAGGGGCGTCGCCAGTGGGAGAGCACGTCGAGTGCGCGGTGCCAGCTCGCGTCGGTGCAACCGTTGAGTACCAGGAGCAGTTCGAACCCGTCGGTCGGGAGCCGCTGGTCGTGCAGCGCGCCGAGGCACGAATGAATGCGCTCGGCCTCGTTGCGCACCGGTATGGCCACCGTGCAACGGGTAACGCGGGCCTGCGACGCATGGCCGACTTCCCTCGAGACGAGGGAGACGTGGACGGGGTGGGGCATGGATCCTCCGGGGCGGAACGCGCCATGCCAGTCTTGCCGGGTGCGTCGTGGAGATTTCGATGGCTGGGCGTGAGGGCATATGCACCGACGTGAACGGATCGCTAGTATCGGTCACCACATCCTGAGGGGGAGGAGGTCCATGATCACTCGTCTTTTCGTCGCCGCCGCCATCCTGACCGCCGGTCCCGTCCACGCCGCCGCGAAGGACGCCGACGTGCTGGCGCCGGTCCATGCCTTCTTCGACGGCATGGCGGCATTCGACCAGGCGGCAATGCGCGCCACCGTGCTGCCCGAGGGGAGCGTGGCGCTGTTGCGCAAGGGCAAGGTGGTGCGCCATACGCTGGGTGAGTTCATCGACGGCATCAAGCCAGGCAAGGATCGCATCGAGGAACGCATCTACGATCCGTTGGTGCGTGTGGACGACGATCTGGCCGTGGTGTGGACCCGGTACGACTTTCGCATCAACGGTGAAGTGAAGCATTGCGGTACGGACCTGATCCATCTCGTGAAGATGGAAGGGAAATGGGTGATCGCCGGTGTGGCCGACAACAGCCGGGATACCTGCTCGCGATGAGTTCGGCAACACCCCGGCAAACGTGCGGCAACCACGGGAGGCATGGCTCATGAGCAAGCGTTGGCTGGCGTACCTGGCATTACTCGGCTGGACGGGACTGTCGGCCGCTCAATCGGCCGTTCCGGTGACCTTACGTGCCGTCGACGGCGTCGAGGTGTCCGCGCTGTCATACGAGGCCGCGCATCCCCGCGCCTTGATCCTCCTGTTCCACCAGGCCGGTTCGGGCAAGGGCGAATACGCCACCATCGCTCCGCGGTTGGCGAAAGCGGGTTACAGCTCGCTTGCCGTCGACCAGCGATCCGGCGGCGGACTGTTCGGAACCAACCAGACCGCGGCAAAGCTCGGTCACGACGTGGGTTACCTCGATGCCAAGCCGGATCTCGTCGCCGCGCTGCGCTGGGCGGAAGGCAAGCACCTTCCCATCGTGCTTTGGGGAAGCAGCTATTCGTCGTCGCTCGTCTTCGTGGTGGCGGCAGAGAACCCCGGCAAGGTGGCTGCGGTGATGGCGTTTTCGCCGGGCGAGTATTTCGACGACAAGACGCTGATTCGTCGCGCTGCCGCGAAGGTGACCGTGCCCATCTACGTGACGTCGTCGAGCGAGAAAACGGAGGTGGACGCGGCACGGGACATCCTTGCCGCTTCGCCGTCCACGCGAAAGGTGCAGTACGTGCCGCCCCACGGCGTGCATGGGGCGTCGACGCTTATCGCGGGAAAGGATCCGCAGGGGGCTGACGAGAACTGGAATCAGGTGCTTGGCTTTCTCGGACAGCTTACGCCCTGAGGAAGGACGAGCCGTGTGATCGCCTCGCAACGACCGGTTCTCGTCGCGCTAGGTTCCTGCGTGCGCAGGAACGACTGGGCTCGCGCTGAAACAGCAGTGCAAGTTATCCGACGCGCCTTCAGCGATGGGGGTCGTGTCGCGTCTTCAGGCTGGGCCCTTCGCCGGGTGGCGGCAGGTTTTCTCCTCTGTTCTCGCTTCCACGCCGCGCCGCATCCACGGCGCGTTCCACGTCTACCGCATCGCCCCTCGGCGCCTCCGGCCAAACCCCGGGTGCCTCGGTCGCCATCGGCGACGAGGAAGCATCCACACGATGGGCGCCCGCCTGCTCGAGAAAGCTCCGAACATCCGAATCGCTCATGTCGCCCTCACCGGTGTCCAGTTCGAGCCAGGCGGCACCGAGCGTTTCGGGCCCGACCTCGTCCACGCGACGACCCGCAGGCCAGCCTTCGGTCGGCCGGCCCGCGCGATGACTTAGGCCCGACACGACGTTCGACGGCGCATTGTCGGTGCCCGCCGAGCCGCGTACGCCACCGTCGGTCACGGGGAACACGCGGGACTGCGGAAAGCCGCGTGCCACCAGCTGCTGCATGGCCGCCATGGCGCGGCCCTGATCGGGAAAATGAGCGATAAGATGGGTCACGGGCCTACTCCGGCGCCTTGGCGGGGACGAATGGCGACACCGGGTCGCTGGCCGGGAAGGTCTCTTCCAGGGCCTCGTCGTGATTGTCCTCGTGATGCTTCTTCTCGCGTTTTTCGTCGGCCTTCGTGGGTTGCTTCGGATCGGGTGCGTTCATGGATTTTCTCCTCCTCTCGTGAGACCACCATGCGACCTGGCGCGTAACGAAGCCCGCGAGACGGCGTGAACGACGTTTCACGGGTATCCTTGTCGCCGAAGACGTAGCTGTTGGAGTCACACGGTGTCGAGCGGTTCCGAATCGACCTTTTACCTGCCCCTGCGCGAGCGCTCCGCGCTTCGCTTCCTCGAAGAAGAACACGTGCCGGATCTCGGCGCGGAGCGGGCGGGACTGTTCGGTCTGTTGCTGCTGGCCCGGCAGCCCGACGTATCGACGAAGGCGTTGTCGCGCGCGGTATACGACGCCGAGCGAACGCTGGCGTCGCAGGAGCCGCGCATCGTGCGCCGTAGTCTCGTCGCCTTCTGTCCGCCGGATTCGCTCGTACCGGCCGAACTGGCGGCCTTGATGGAAGCGCGCGGCGTCGCCTTCGTCGCCGACGACACCTTCCAGGGCATGGCGTGGCGCGGTCCGGACGGCCTGCTTTCATCGGATTTCCAAAAGGCCTGCCAGGAGACCTTGCTCGATTACGCGCTGCCCGTGTTCGCCGGCCGGCGTGAACTGGACGATCCCATCCCGCGCAAGAGCGTGCATGCCACGACCGACCAGGTGCGCGCGTTGTCGGCCATCGTGGCCGACCTCGGCGATCGCTACGCCATCGAGGCCTACGCCGGCACGGGCAAAACGCACCTGACCTTCGCCCTGTTCGAGACCGGGCGTCGGTTCACCTACCTCACGCCGGGCACGGCGCAGCGCAAGGCATTCCACCAACGCGGGGGGAAGGGCGGCGACGCTGCCATCACGCTGGCGGAACTCGCCACGCGCATGGCCCGCTCGTTCGTGCGCGCCGCCGGCACGCGCTGGACGCGGGTGCCCAAGCGAGTGGAAGCCACACGGTCCGTCGCCGAGCAGGCGGCGATGATGGGCATCGAGTCGATCGGACGCGACACGCCCCAGGCCGTGCTGTCGCGCGCACTCGATGCCATCCGCCGCTGGTGCTACAGCGACGATCGCCGCATCGGTTACAAGCACTTCCAGTGGCCCGACAGCTTGCCGGTGGCCGAGCGCGCCGCCTACGTGGCCCGCGCCGTCGACGCCTGGGAAATCATGTTCTCGCTCGACGAGCGCCAGGATCGCTTCGGTTTTCCGGTGCGCATCTATCACATCGTGAAATGGCTCGACCTGGTCGGCGCCGAGATCCCCGAGCTCGGCACGTTGCTCATCGACGAAGTGCACGATCTCGCCGCTCCCTGGATGTCGCTATTACGCCGCTACGCGGGCGGCTACGTGCTCATGGGCGATCCGTACCAGCATATCGGCGGTGGCCGCGTGCAGCGTCCGCATGACGCCAAGCCGCTGGGGATGATGCAATCGGTGCGTGCGGGCGAGCAGGTGATGCCGCTGGTACGTTCGGTGCTCCGTCGGCACAGCGAGCCGCTGATGCCCGACGAGATCAGCGGTTCACGCGATCGCCTGACGCGTCATCACCTGTTCGGCGAGAAAGCCGCCGATCTTCCGCCGACGGGGCTGCGCGCCTACGGCAGCCTGTGGTCGATGCTGGAGCAGGCGCTTCGCCTGAAGGACGCCGGCGTACCCTATCGATTCGTGGAAGCGAGCGCGGGGCAACTGGTGAAGGCCACCCAGGATGCCATCCAGCTGCGCATGCACGGCGATCGTCCGAGGCACTACAGTCTGCAGGGATTTTCCACCTGGGAAGGGTTCGCGGCACAGATGGTGTCGTCGGGACATACCAAGGTCGTGCGGCTGTTCGAGCGCAACTTCGGCCACGGCAACCTGCAGGCGCTCATGATCGGCCAATCGCGTGGCGAGGGCGAGGTACTTACGCTGGGCCTGCTCGAAGACGCCAGAAACCTCGAATTCGGCACCGTCTACCTTTCCCCCTGCTGCTTCTCGCGCCCGCCGGGCAGCCGATTCCTCGAAGGGATGGATGCCGCCGTGAAGGCGATCTACCTCGCGATGACGCGCGTGCAGAACGAACTGTGGCTGCCCTACGACTGGGAAGACCGCCTGGCCGACCTGTCGCGACAGGGGTAAGCGCCGCGTCAAGACGTTGCGCCCATGTGGTCACGGCCGTGTGACTGACGGGAGGCCAGGATGGTCGTGTCATCCGGATCGAGGCCTTCCCATGAAACCGTTCATCGTCGCTGGCGTGCTGGCGCTCCTGGCTTGGCAAGCGCATGGCCAGAGCGCCGATACGCCGACCCACGTCACCAAGCAGACCGCGGGCAGTCATCCGCAGCGCGTGGAGGAAACGCCGCGTTCGCGGGCCCATGAGGCCAAGGAGCACTGGACGGACGGCATGAACACGAAGCGCTCCAACGACACGCGCGAGCGCGACGAATATGGCGCGCCGAAGGTGACGCCGCCCAAGGGGCAGGGCACCGATAACTCGGGCGGTCTGCCGAAGACGCACAAGTGAGGGCATGAGCATGAGTGAGGAAAAACGGGGTAACCCCCCGTCGCCGCGCGACTACGACCGCGACGTGGGCAATCGGGTGGAGAAGAAGCCGGAGCGCGATCGCGGCGGCGATTCGCCGCAGCAGACGCATGACGACGAAGACAACGGGTAGGAGGGTTTATGCAGGATCAGGTTCACAAGCCCCAATCGGGCGACCGCAATCAGAACGACGTGGACAAGGGTGACAAGGCCATTCACGAGAAACGCGATAAAGCCATCAAGGAGGGCGAGGAAAAGATGGACGACGCCTCGAAGCGCGATGAGGGCATTCGCTAACACCGTGCTCACGGCGCTGGATTTCTGCGTACGCAGGAGCCCAGCGCCGAGAATAAGGTACGCGCGAAGCGATCATTCGGCTTCTAGTGCGCCGCTACCGACACCCTCGACAAAAAGTCCCCCAGCGTCAGTGCCATCATGATCCCCACCCACGCCAAGCCGCAGACGAGCGCCAGGCGGGTCGACGGATGGCCTTGGCGCAAATTCATGAACACCATGACCACGATGCCCGCCTTTGCCGCCGCGATCGCCAGCGACGCGACTACGTTGAGTGCGCCCAGACGAAGCTCGGCCAGCCACACGCTCAGAAGAAGCAACGCCAGCAACGCGACGAACGCCCAGGCTTGCGTCTTCATGCGCGTCCCACCTGGTAGTAGAGCGGGAACACGAAAATCCAGACGATATCGACCAGGTGCCAGTAAAGCGTTCCCACTTCCAGCGGCGCGTGGTTTTCCGGAAGGAAGTCGCCGCGAAAGGCGAGCCGGGCCAGGATGCAGAGCAGCACCACCCCGATCAGCACATGCAGGGCATGAAAGCCGGTGGTGACGTAATACAGCACGAAGAAGAGCGCCTCGCGCGGTGCGTTATCGCCCACTTCGTCGTACCGGATGCCGGGAATCACGCCTGACAGGTAGTCGTGGCGATACTCGGCGCCGTGGATACCGAGGAACGCGACGCCCATCGTCGCGGTGAACAGCAAAAGCCATCCCGCCTCGCGGGGGCGTGACCGCTTCACGGCCTGCAACGCCCACGCCGCGGTGAAGCTGCTGGTCAACAGCACGCCCGTTTCGATGGCGCCCAGCGGCAGGTCGGTGTGTCGGCTGCCGGCCACGAAGGCGTCGGGCCAGAGCAAGCGCATCACCGTGTAGCCGGTGAACAGCACGCCGAAGAACAGGATCTCCGTGGCGAGAAAGGCCCACATGCCCAGTTGCGCGGCCTCGTGCTGCTGGGCGAGATCGTCGAAGGGCGACGCCGGTTCGGGCATCGTGGCGCTCATGGGTGCACGTAGGCGTAAGGGCCGTCGGTCACCACCGGCGGACGTTCGAAGTTGTGGGAAGGGGGCGGCGACGCCGTTTCCCACTCCAGGCCCTTGGCACCCCACGGATCGGGTCCGGCGCGCTCGCCGAAACGCATCGACCACAACAGGTAACCCACGGGCAAGAGGTAGGACGCGGCCAGCAACACGGCGCCGGCGGACGACAGTACGTTGAGCAGCGCGTACTCGTCGGGGTAGCGGTAGTAACGCCGCGGCATGCCTTCGGCTCCGGCCAGGAACTGGGGGAAAAAGGTCAGGTTGAAGCCGAGGAACATGAGGATGGCGGCGAAGCGCGCCCAGCCTTCCGAGTACAGGCGCCCGGTAATCTTCGGCCACCAGAAATGGATGCCGCCCAGGTACGCCATGACCGCTCCGCCGACCATGATGTAATGGAAATGCGCCACCACGAAGTACGTATCGGTGAGGTTCACGTCCAGCGCCGTGGCGGCGAGGAACAGCCCCGTGAGGCCGCCCAGCATGAACAGGCCGACGAAGCCGAGCGCGTAGATCATCGGCGCGCCGAAGGTGATGTCGCCTTTGTAGAGCGTCGCCGTCCAGTTGAATACCTTGATCGCCGAGGGCACGGCGATGATGAAGCTCAGGATCGAGAAAACGATACTGGCGTACATCGACTGCCCGGCCACGAACATGTGGTGGCCCCAGACCAGGAAACCGACCACGGCGATGCCGATGATCGAGTACACCATGAAGCGATAGCCGAAGATCTTCCGGCGCACGCTGGCCGTGATGAGTTCGCTCACCACGCCCATGGAGGGCAATACCATGATGTAGACGGCCGGGTGGGAGTAGAACCAGAAGAAATGCTGGAAGAGCAGCGGATCGCCGCCGAGGGAGGGGTCGAAGATGCCCACGCCGGTCAGCCGCTCGATGGCCAGCAGCGAAAGCGTCATCGCCAGAACCGGCGTGGCGAGCATCATCACCAGCGATACGCCGTACATCGACCACACGAACAGGGGCAGGCGGAGCCAGGTCATGCCTTCCGTGCGCAGGGTGTGGATGGTGACGATGAAGTTGAGCCCGGTGAGGATCGACGAGAAGCCGACGATGAACACGCCCACCACGGCCAGCACCACGTGCGTGTTGGAAAACAGGGTGGAGAACGGCGTGTAGAACGTCCACCCGGTATCCACGCCGCCTAGGAGGAGGCAGGTCACGGTGAACAATCCGCCGAGCAGGTAGAGGTACCAGCTGAACAGGTTCAGACGGGGGAAGGCGACGTCGCGTGCGCCGATCATGAGCGGCAGAAGGAAGTTGCCCAGCGTGTTGGGTATGGACGGGATCAGGAAGAACCACACCATCACCACGCCATGAAAAGTAAAGGTCTTGTTGTACGTGTCGGCGCTCATGAGGTCGCCATGGGGTGTCGCCAGTTCCAGGCGGATCAACGCCGCGGCAATGCCGCCGAGGAAGAAGAAAAAGGTGATCGCCACCGCGTAGAGGATGGCGATGCGCTTGTGGTCGTGCGTGGTCAGCCAGGAGGCCAGGGTCGACCCTTCGGTGAGGTAGCTGGACTCAGCGCGGTGCATGGGGCGACTCCCGTTCGGTGCCACGGATCTTCAGGTAGGCGATCAGCGCGAGGATGTCGGCTTCGTCGATGCGATCTTTGTAGCTGGGCATGATGGGTGCATAGCCGGCGGCCACTTCCTCGGCGGGGAGCACGATCGAATCGTGCAGGTAACGTTCGTCGGCGGTGACCTGGCGGCCGTCGGCAAGCGGCACGGTGCTGCCGTAGAGGCCCTCCAGGCGCGGCGCATGCACGGACGAGCCGGCATCGTGGCAGCCGGCGCAGCCATAGCGGGTGAAGAGCGTCCGGCCGCGCTCGGCGAGGGAGCCGCTGGCGTGCGCCGCGAGCCAGCGGGCATGGGCGGCGGGGGTTTCCACCACCACGCTGCCACCCATGCGGGAATGGTCGGTGCCGCAGTATTCGGCGCAGAACAGGTCGTAGGTGCCCGGGCGCGTGGCGGTGAACCACAGGTCGGTGTAACGGCCGGGCAGGATGTCCTGCTTGACGCGGAAGGCCGGTACGGAGAGATCATGGATCACGTCCTGCGAGGTCATCACCAGCCGCACGGGATGCCCGGTGGCGACGTGCAGCGTATTGATCTCCCGCTGGCCACCGGGATGCTGGAACTCCCACATCCATTGCTTGCCAACCACGTAGATCGTCTCGGCGTCGGCGGGCGGCGTGCGCATGTCGATCCACAGGTGAATGCTCCACGCGAAAATGCCGACGAACAGAGCGAAGGGGATGAGCGTCCAGGTCAGCTCGATGCCGAGGTCGCGATGCGATTCGCCGCTGCGGTCGACGTTGCGGCCGCGGCGGAAGCGCACGGCGAACACGGTCATGGTCACGAAGACCGCCAGCATCACCACGGCGCTCAGCACGAGCATCGCGAAGAACAGGCCGTCGACGCGACCGGCAAAGCTGGAGGCTTCGGGTAATCCGCTCATCGGGCCTTCCTGCGGAGGCGAAGCCAGCCGGCGATCATCAGCAGTACGAACGCGCAACCCAGTACCATCATGATCCGCGAGACCAGCAGGCTATAGCGTCCGGTGGCCGGATCGTAGCCGCAGCACAGCAGCACCAGACGGTCGATGACGCCGCCCAGCCGCCCCTGCGATGCCTCGACGAGGGCCAGCCGCAGCGCGCCGGGATCGAACGAGACGCCGAAGAAATATCGCGAAACGTGCCCGTCGGGCGTGACTACGAGCAGACCCGCCGGGTGGGCGTATTGGCCGTTGCGCGGATCGAGGAAGTAGCGGAAGCCCGCGGCGGCCGCGAGCGCGGGCGTGGCGTTCGAGGCCTCGGCGAAGGTCCAGCCTTCGGCGTGGGCCCCCGGCTCCATGCGCGCGATCATCGCACGGGCGTCGGCGGCTTCGGTGCCAGTTTCGCGCGGGTCGACGCCAGCGAAGACGATGCCGTAATCCTTCCCCGGCACGAGCGGCATCGTGGCGGCGGCACGGGCGATCCCGTGCAGCGTCAGGTCGCAGAGGTTGGGACAGCGGTAATAGCCGAAGGCGAGCACGAGCGGCTTGCCGTCGGCGATCTCCGCGAGGGTACGCGTGACTCCGTGATCGTCGGTCAGTCGGGTCCGCGTGGGTAGCATGGCGCCCACGTGCTGGTCGAACCCGGCGCGCCGGTCCAGGTCGGGCGGCGGCGGTACCGCGGCCATGAGCAGCGGCAGAACGATGATCAGTAAGACGAGGCGAAACACCTTCATCGCGCCGCTTCCTTTGCCATGATGTCCATGGCACGGCGCACGGGAATGTGCGCGCTCCGGTGGTCCGCGCCATTCCAACCATAGGCGTCGGCCTCGCGTGCCGCCGCCCGATACCCGGCGAGGTTGCGCGAGGGGTGATCCTGCAGGCGTGGGGGCCCCGGCAGGTGGGCGAGCGGATGGGGCTTGAGCGAGTCGCCTCCCCAGATGGCCCAGCACAGCGCCGCGGTAACGATGGCTCCGGCAGCGACCGCGAGCCCGATCCCCGCGAGTCGGCGCAGGGCGATGGCCTGCGGTTCGTGGCTCATGGGAGCACCATCCAGGCGAGATGGCAGGCCTCGCCCAAGGCGACGGATACGGCGGCAGCACGCAGCACGCCTACGCGACGGCGGGCCTGGCGGGCGACGAGCAGGGCGAAGGGCGCGGCCAGGTGTAGCAGGGCTGCCGCCAGGGCCAGCGTGGCGAAAGGGCCGCGCACGCGCGGCAGGTACCAACCGGTCTCGTAGGGCTGGTCGGCGATCCACGCCGTGAGGTAGTCCACGCCTGCGAGGTATGCCCAACCGAGGCAGGCGGCGAGGAGCAGGGCACCGAGGTCCGCACGCACGTCCGGTGACGCTTTCGTCGCGGCGAACCATGTGGCGATCGAAAGGGCCAAAGAGAGCTGCATGCAGGCGAACGTGAGGCCGAGTGCCGACGAGCGCCAGGCGGGAGCCAGCGAGGCGATCCAGTCGGTGGAAAACACGCCGCACGCGAGGAGCCAGAGGACGAGGACGAGCGCGGGAAGGCGCCGGGCGAGCCATGCGCCGACCGCCCAGATCGCGATGCAGGCCAGCGTGCGCACGGCGAGGAACGTTCGATCGAAGTACCAGTGGCGCTGGGGTTCCACGGGCGTGTCGATCCATGGCAGCACGGTGCCGGCGGCGACAAGGAACGCGACGGCGCCGAGTGCGGCGAGCGGAAGCAACCACGGCAGTTTCCCCAGCGTGGCCTGCGATGCCTGCCCCCATGCACCGCCGGTCAAACGGTGGATCGCCCGCCATGCGACGGCACCTCCCGTCATGGCGATCACGAGCAACCAGGCGAACAGCGACAAGCGAGCCATCATCGGGCCGCTCCCGGCAATGCGCGCAGCCGGGCCAGGTCTTCCGGCTGGAGACGATCCGCCGGTACGTCGCGGCTGAGCTGCAGCGCACGGATGTACGCGACGATGGCGCGTCGGTCGGTGGGCGATACGCGATCCCGGTACGGATACATCACGCCCCAGCCGTCGGTGATCACGTCGTAGAGGTGATCGTCGCCGGCCTGGCGAAGGCGCGGTTCGTGGTAGCTCGGTGGCGCGGGAAACCCGCGTCTCACCACCATGCCGTCACCGTCACCGGTCGCACCGTGGCAAGGTGCGCAGAAGATCGTGTAACGCTGCCGGCCGCGTTCCAGCAGGGCCATCGTGATCGGCGGCACGGGAGCGCGGGATGTCGTTGCGTCGATCGGTACCGAGCCCTGGGGCGGCAGTCGCGCGGCGACGTGGTCGGCGAACAGCGGGGCCTCCGCGCCGCGCTTATAGCGCGGCTGGTCGTACATGTCGTGGACGCTGCGTTCGCAGCCCGACAGCATGAGGATCGAGGCCAGCCCCACCGCCGATACGATCGGCTCCCACCCCTTCGGTAGCCGCCTTGCTACCGAGCGGGTGGGCCGGGAATCCTTCGGTAGCGAACCTACTGCCGAAGGGGTGGGGGCGGGCGCTGTCCACGAACGTGACGGAGCGAGTACTTTCATGCCGGCACCTCCGCATGGCGGAGCGGATGCAGCCGTTCGGCATCGTGCGTCGAACGATGTTCGTCCCAATACGGATCGTCCGCGCGAATCAGCAGCAGGAAGCCGTCGCGACTCGCCTCATCGAACCATTCGACGTTGAATTCCGGGCGGTACAGAGCCGGCCGGGATCCAGCGAAGAACGCGAAGACACCGGCGATCACGGCGAACAGGATCGCGACTTCCAGCGCCGCGGGCACGAAAGCGGGCCAGCTCGCCAAGGGGCGTCCGCCGGCGTCGATGGGATAGGCATGGGCCGACACCTGCTGAAGCACCAGGGTGCCCACACCGCCGAACAGCCCCGCGATTAACATCGACGGCGCGATGCGGCGTCCCGTACGCGGCGGCTCGAGCCCTTCGAGGGCCCATGGGGCGAAAGTCTCCATCCGCGAATACCCCATTTCACGCAGGTAACCGACGGCCTCGACCAGTGAGGCTTCGTCGCGCATCTGCAACAGGCGTCCGTACACGGTCATCGCAAAGCCTCCGTCCGCCGCAGTTCGGCGATGGCAAGCACCGGCAACCAGCGCACGAAGAGCAGGAACAGCAGGCCGAACAGGCCGATCGAGCCAAGCAGGAACACGATGTCCCAAAGGGTGGGATAGAACATGCCCCAGCTCGACGGCAGGTAGTCGCGGTAGAGGCTGGTAACGATGAGCATGAAACGCTCGAGCCACATGCCGGCCAGCACGCCGGCAGATACGAGTACGAGTACGAGGCGGTTCCTGCGCGCGGCGGGCCACCACAAGGCCTGGATCGCCACGCTGTTGAGCGCGACGGTGGACCAGAACGTCCATGCGTAAGCGCCGTGGAGGCGATGTGCGATCACGGCGGTTTCGAAGGGATCGCCCCCGTAATACGCGGTGAATACCTCCGCGGCATAGCCGTAGGTGACCACGCAGCCCGCCGCGAGCATCAGCTTGGCCAGCTTGTCGAGGTGAACGTCGGTGATGTAGCGGCCCAGCCCATAGGCCCGTCGCATCGCCAAGCTGAGCAGGATCACCATCGCGATGCCGGAGAACAATGCGCCTGCCACGAAGAACGGTGGAAAGATCGTCGAATGCCATCCCGGCAACAGGCCTTCGGAGAAGTCCAGCGCCACCATGCTGTGCACCGAAAACACCAGAGGCACCGCGAGCGCGGCCAGGAGGCGCGTGAGCGTGGCATGCCGTCGCCAGTCGGCGGCTT
Organism: Luteibacter sp. CQ10; assembly: GCF_040900725.1. NCBI lineage: Bacteria > Pseudomonadati > Pseudomonadota > Gammaproteobacteria > Lysobacterales > Rhodanobacteraceae > Luteibacter > Luteibacter sp. CQ10. The sequence continues at coordinate 1,240,454 of NZ_JAEUYM010000001.1, forward strand.
CGCCGCGCCAGCCCAGTGCCAGCAGGGCGTAGAACACCTGGCGACCGCGCGTGGTGGCCCGATCGCGCACGGCGGCCAGGTCCGGCAACTGGCCCACGTAAAAGTACAGCGCCGATACCACGACGTAGGTGCCGATGGCGAAGAAGTCCCAGGTCAGCGCGCTGCGCCATTGCGGCCACAGGCCCATCTTGTCGGGGTAGGGCATGATCCAGTACGCGAACCACGGCCTGCCCAGGTGAAGCACGGGAAACAGGCCCGACACGGCCAGGGCGCACAAGGTCATCGCCTCCGCGTGGCGGCTGAGGGCCGAGCGCCACCCCTGCCGCGTGAGGTGCAGCGCCGCCGAGATGAACGTGCCGGCCATGCCGATGCCGATCCACCAGACGTAGTTGGTGATGGCGAACGACCAGGCCACCGGCATGTCGATGCCCCAGATGCCCACGCCGCGAACGAGCAACACCACGATGCCACCGGCGAGCATGACGGTGAGGGCGAGCGACATGGCGAACAGGATCCACCAGCCGCGGCCGCCATGCCGTCGCAGCGCGATGCCGGCGATCTCGTCGGTGATGGCAGCGGCGCTCATGCCTCGCTCCAGTCTGGATGCGGGTGTCGCCATGCGGCGAGGTAGATGGTGCGCGGGCGTGTATTCAGTTCTTCCAGCAAGGCGTACTTGCGCGGTGAGGCATGCGCTTTTGACACCGACGACGACGGCGTGCAAAGGTCGCCGAACACGATGGCGCGGGTGGGGCAGGCGTCCTGGCAGGCGGTGGTGACCTCGCCATCGGCGATACGGCGACCTTCGCGATCGGCGGAGGCGTGCGCCTGCTGGATACGCTGCACGCAGTAGGTGCATTTCTCCATCACGCCCTTGGCGCGTACGCTGACCTCGGGATTCCGCATGGCGTCCAGGCTCTCCCGTGCGAAATCGGCGTAGGCGAGGAAATTGAATCGTCGCACCTTGTATGGGCAGTTGTTCGAGCAGAAGCGCGTGCCGATGCAGCGGTTGTACACCTGCAGGTTCAGGCCTTCGCCGTCGTGCACGGTGGCTTCGACCGGGCACACCACCTCGCAGGGCGCGTGTTCGCAGTGCATGCAGGGCACCGGCTGGTGATAGGTGGCGGGGGCGGTCGGTGATCCCTCGTGGTAGCGGTCGACGCGTATCCAGTGCATGCGACGGCCCAGCTTGACCTGGCCCTCGCCGACCACGGGGATGTTGTTCTCCGACTGGCAGGCGATCGTGCAGGCATTGCAGCCGATGCAGGCATCGAGATCGATGGACATGCTCCAGCGGTACTCGCCGGAGGGCGCGTCGGGGTAGAAGCTGGGGGGAGTGCCGCGCGCAGGTTGTGGGGGATGGCCGGGCGTTCCCACGCGGATGATGTCCCGCCGTTGCATGTCCTGGTGGGCCTGGATCAGGGCGAGCTCGGTGCGTTCGCCCAGGGGCGTGAGGGTGAGGCCGCGTGCGTGCCACTGCCCGTCGCGGGCGCGTAGCGCGTAAGCATCGTAACCGTGACCCGCACCCAGTCCCGTGCGGCGACCGTGGCCGAGGGTGACGGTGACGCTGCGTTCGGCCTGGCCGGGTACGACCAGCACGGGGGCCTCGACGTGGCGGTCGCCGAGGTCGAGCCTCACCCTGTCGCCGTCGCGCAGGCCGCGGGCATTCGCCAGCGCGGGCGATATCCATGCGGCGTTGCCCCAGGCCTGGGTGGTGACGGGATGCGGCAACTCCTGCAACCACGCGTTGTCGGCATGGCGGCCGTCCCAAAGGTGCGGGTCGGGGCGGAAGACGAGTTCGAGGGTTTCGTCGGCGGGGCCCGGCGGGTCGTCCTCCGTCGGCGGGGCCGCGGGATCGGCGGGGGTGTCGGCGTGGAAAGCCCCGTCGCGTAGCGCCTCGGTCCAGGCATCGTCGTCCGCAAGCGTGGGCCATGTGTCCCTGATGCGACGCAAAGGATCGTCGGTGACGCCGCCGAGCAGCAGGGCCAGCACCTCGTGCGCGGAGCGGCCGTCGACGAGCGGTGCGATCACGGGTTGCACGATGCTCGCCACATCCTCGTCCCGTCGCAGGTCGGACCAGTATTCGAACGGGTGCAGTGCCGGGAGATGCCACTGCGCCTGCCGTGCCGTTTCGTCGACGTAGCGGCCGAGGTGGATCGTGTTTCGCGCGAGGAAGCCGAATTCGGGGAGGGTGTAGGCCGGGTTGCTTTCCAGTATCAGCAAGGTGTCCACCCGCCGGGCCGTGAGCTGCGCGAGCAGGTCGGCGGTGTCGCTCGGCGGAGCGTGCGTCGGTGCGGTATCGCGGCCGAGGTGCCGATTGATCGCGTGCACGGTCGCGTGAGCCGAAAGCGGCAGGTAAGGACCTGCCAGCACCTGCGCTTGACCACGGTGATCGAGCAGGTCCTTCGCGATGAGCCCGATGCGATCGGCGACGTGACGGTCGCCGATCACGCCGCCCACGCCGGCCACGGCGGGTGAAGGAAGTCCGCAGGCTTCGGCGAGCATCCCGATGAGAAAGGGCATGTCGCTGACCGCCACGGGCCATACGTGATCGGCGTTGCGCCCCGTGAGCGAGGGCGTGGGCTCGATGGCATATAGCCGGGTGGTCTGCTCGGTATCGGCGCGTGCCGCAGCGAAATCGCGCGCATGGCGGACGTGCCCGGGAGCCGTGCCGAGGGGGTCGGCGTCGAATGCCACGATGATGCGCAAATCCGCCAGGTCCCAAGTCGCATTCGCCCCGCCAGCCGGTTCATGGACGTGCCAGCGCGCGCCCGGGTACCGCCTGAGCAAGGCATCGCGCTGTCTTGCCAGCGTCGGCGAACGGATGGCTCCGCTCAGTACGTGCAGGCCGTCGCCCGAGGCGGCGAAGCGGCGCCGGAGATCGGCGGCTTCCGCTTCGAAGTCGGCCCAACTTGCGGGTTGGCCTTGGCGCAACGGCGCACTCGAACGGGCGGGGTCCCAGAGATCGAGGACGGCTGCCTGCATGCGCGGGTCGCTGCCGCCGAGCGTGGCGGGGTGCTTCGGATTGCCGTCGACGTGCATCGGCCTGCCGTCGCGCAGTGCCACGAGCAAGCCGACGACGTCGTTTCCGGTATCGATCGCCGTGGCATAGCGCGCGCGGTGCCGCGCCGTGTCGCCGCCACGACCCAGTTCGGGCACGATGCGTTCCGGCGGAGGACCCGAACATGCACCGAGGCCGGCGAACGCGATCGAGGCGCCGAGCAGGCGAAGGAAACCGCGCCGATCCAGCGTCGGTTCGATGGTGGCCAGTCCGGGCCAGGCGTTCTCCAGCAAGGGACGCTTCGATGCATCGTCGAGCAGTTCCTCGAGTGCGCGCCAGAAGCGTGGCGTGCCGGGAGCGGGCAGGGCATCGCGGAGGGCGTCGGTGGCGTTCATCGATGGCAGACCGAGCAATCGGTGAGGCGGCGGCGGTCGACGCGGTAGGCGTCGACCAGGTGCATGCCCAGGGCGTCGTCGTTGGGGGACGGATCGCGCAATGCGAAGACCTCGTCGCGCGATCGCACGGCGCGTTCGGGATGACGATGGCAGTCGAGGCACCACTTCATCGTCAGCGGAGCCACGCGCCGCATCAGCGGCATGCGTTCGACATGGCCGTGACACGACACGCAGCCCACGCCCTTGGCGACATGCACGGAATGATCGAAATAGACGAAGTCCGGCAAGTCGTGCACGCGCACCCAGCGTAGCGGCACGCCGGTGCGCCAGCTATCGACGAGTGGCGCCAGTACGGGCTGGTCCGTAAAAAGTTGCGAATGACAGGTCATGCAGGTGGACACGGGGGGCATGCCCGCGAAGGCGTCGGTTTCCACGGTCGAATGGCAATAACGGCAATCGAGCCCGACCTCGCCGACGTGGTGCTGGTGGCTGAATGGCACCGGTTGTTCCACGGCCTCGCCTTCGCTCCCCGGTCCTGCGGTGACCACCCGCCATGCCGCCACGCCGGCAACGGCGACGACGAGCATGGCGAGCGCCATCAACGTGGCATAGAGGCCGGAACGTGGGTGAAAGATCTGGGCCATACCCCTCGTGACTCCGGCATATCCCGGTCGACGCTAGTGGTGCGGCCGTGCGCGAGATGTGAAGCGCTCCATGCGCGACGTATACCCGGCGTGGCCGTTTTCGGGCGGACGATGCATGCCACCGAGGCCCCGCGCGAGAGGAGTAGGCATGTCCGGCCTGGAATTCAGCATCGTCGTCGACGGCCTTCCGCGCGATACCCATGAGGGCGAACGACTTGTCGACCTGTTCGTGCGCCACGGCATCGAGATACCGCACGTCTGCTACAACCAGGCGCTCGGGCCCTTGCTCACGTGCGATACGTGCTGGGTGGACGTGGACGGCGAACCGGCGCGGAGCTGCAACGTCATCGTGCGGGACGGCATGGCGGTTTCAACACGGGATGCGCATTCGCTCGCTTCACGCGAGGAGGGCATGGATCGCGTGCTGTCGAAGCACGAGCTGTACTGCACGGTGTGCGAACACAACACGGGCGACTGCACCCTGCACAACACCGTCGTGGCGATGGACATGCCGATCCAGCGTTACCCCTTCGTGCGCAAGCCCTACCTGAAGGACGCCAGCAACCCGTTCTACACGTACGATCCCGACCAGTGCATCCTCTGCGGCCGGTGCGTGGAAGCCTGCCAGAACGTCGAGGTGAACGAGACGTTGAGCATCGACTACGCCTCCGGGCATCCGCGCGTGCTCTGGGACGGCGGCGAACGCATCGACGGCTCCAGTTGCGTGTCGTGTGGGCACTGCGTGACGGTTTGCCCATGCAATGCCTTGATGGAAAAGACCATGCAACCGGACGCCGGTCCCTTCACGGCGATGCCCGAGGAAACCAAGCGCCCGCTGATCGATATCGTGAAGAACCTGGAACGCAACATCGGTGCCCCGCCGATCACCGCGGTCTCGGAGATCGACGCGAAGATGCGGCAGGCGGAGATCCGTCGCACCAAGACCGTATGCACGTATTGCGGCGTGGGCTGCTCGTTCGAGATGTATACCCGCGACCGGCACATTCTCAAGGTGCAGCCGAGCGAGGGACCGGCCAACGGGATATCCACGTGCGTCAAAGGCAAGTTCGGCTGGGATTTCGTCAACGATCCCGAACGGCTCACCACGCCGCTGATCCGCGAGAACGGCGCGTTTCGCGAGGCGGGGTGGGACGAGGCCCTCGACCTGGTCGCCTCGCGGCTGCGCTCCGTGCACCACCGCTATGGCCCCAAGGCGTTGGGCTTCATCGGTTCGAGCAAGGCGAGCAACGAAGAGGCTTATCTCACGCAGAAGATCGCCCGCCTCATCTTCGGGACCAACAGCGTCGACAATTCGTCTCGCTACTGCCAGAACCCCGCCACGATGGGTCTGTTCCGTACCGTGGGCTACGGCGGCGACGCGGGTTCCATCGCCGACATCGCTTCGGCCGATCTGGTGGTGCTGGTAGGCTCCAACACGGCCGAATGTCATCCGGTGATCGCGTCGAAGATCAAACGCTCGCGCAAGCTCGGTGGGCAGAAGCTGATCGTGGTGGACCCTCGCCGCCACGAGATGGCCGAGCGCGCCGACATCCATCTGTGCGGCAGGCCCAGCACCGACCTGGTATGGGCCAGCGCCACGGCACGGTACATTTTCGACCAGGGGTGGGAAGACCGAAGCTTCCTCGCCGAGAAGGTCAACGACGTGGAAGCCTATCGACGTTCGCTGGAGCCCTTCACGCTGGAGTTCGCCGAGCGGGTCACCGGCCTGTCGCGCGACGACCTCGTCGCCGCCGCCACGATGATCGCGAAAGCGAAGAGCGTGTGCCTGCTATGGGCCATGGGCATTACCCAGCACACGCACGGATCGGATACCAGCACGGCGCTGTCGAACCTGCTCCTGGTGACCGGTAATTACGGCAGGCCCGGCACGGGCGGCTATCCCATGCGCGGGCACAACAACGTGCAGGGCGCCAGCGATTTCGGCTGCCTGAAAGACGTGTATCCCGGGTATGAGAAGGTCACCGATGCCGCCGTGCGGGCGAAGTGGGCCGAGGCCTGGAAGGTGCCGGTCGAACGGCTCTCCGACGAGGCGGGCCTGGACAACTTCCAGATGGTGGTCGAGGCCGCCAAGGGCAACGTCAAGGCCATGTGGGTCATCGGCGAGGAGACCGCCATTTCCGACGCCGACACCGCCAACGTCGAGAAAGCCTTTTCAGGGATCGAGTTCTTCGTGGTGCAGGACATGTTCCTCGGTCGCACGGCGCAATTCGCCGACGTGGTGCTGCCGGCGTGCCCCAGTCTGGAAAAGGACGGCACCTTCACCAATACCGAGCGCCGCATTCAACGGTTCCACCAGGTGTTTCCGCCGCTGGGCGACAGCAAGCCCGACTGGTGGATACTCAACGAGGTCGCGAAGCGGCTGGGCCATGACTGGGGATATACGGGACCTGCGGACGTGATGCACGAATGCGCGGGCATCGCGGAGATGTTTGCCGGCGTGACCTACGAACGGCTCGAGGGTTGGCGGTCGTTGCAATGGCCGGTTCGCGAAGACGGCACCGACACGCCGTTGCTCTATACCGACGGCTTCAAGTTCCCCGATCGCAAGGCGAAGCTGTATCCGCTGGAATGGAAGGAGCCCGGCGAGCAGGCCGACGCCGAATACGACCTGATGGTCGACAACGGTCGCCTGCTCGAGCATTTCCAGTCCACCAACCAGTCGGGGAAGGGCGGGCGCATCACGTCGCTGTCGCCGGAATGGTTCGTCGAAGTGGGGCCCGACCTCGCGCGGGAGCGCGGTATCGAGGACGGCACGTGGGTGCGACTCGCATCGCGCCGCGGCAGCGTGGAGCTGCGTGCGCTCGTGACCGACCGGGTGCGTGGCAATACGCTGTACCTGCCCATCCATCATTCCAAGCCCGGTGTGAACGCGCTTACCGGCGAGCATCACGACCCCGACGTGAACACGCCGGGTTACAAGGAACTCGCCGTGCGCATGGAGAAGCTCGATCGTCCGCAGGGCGAAACGCCGCTACCCCGCCGTAATTTTCGTTACGGCACGCGCACGCCCAACCATGGGCCCGACGCCACCACCAAGTGGTCGCGCGACGATTACGTGCCGCCGCCGACGCGCATGGCCCATCCGGAGAAACTGTAATGGCCGAGCCTGTCGAATACCGCCCGAGGCCCACGCCGACCGAGCCCTCGGCATACGAGGAACTCGACCGCCTGGTGCAGACGCTGCATGAGCAAGGTTTGTTGCGACTGGCGAACGATCTCGCCTCCGCGAACAAGGGCATTGTGGAGATCCTCGTTCGGGGCCTCACCACGCCTGGCGCGCAGAATGCGCTGCAAAACCTGGGCGCCGCCGCCATGGTGTTGGGACGTGTGCCGCCCGGAACGTTCTACCGCGTCGCGGACGCGGCGCGGCTGGCGCTCGAGCGGCTTACCGAGAGTTCCCCCGATCACCCGGCCCCTGGGGTTCGGGGTGCCTATCGCCTGCTCAACGACGACGACGCGTGGCGTACGCTAGGACCGCTCGTGGAGGCGCTCGGCGTATTCGGTCGGGCCATGTCGCGCCCGCCGCCGGAGCGACCGATCACGGAGTATTCGGGGAAGGAAAGCGAGGCGTGAAGGCGCCATATCTACGGTGACCTTCGCCGATACGATCGGCTCCCACCCCTTCGGTAGCGGCCTTCCTACCGAAGGGGTGGGAGCCGATCGCATCGGCGAACCGGGCGAAGCGGCGCCTATGCCATGCCCGCGCCGGGCGCCCCATGCGAGAGTTCCCGCGAAATCTCCGCCGCCGCGTCCATCACCAGGCGCGACGTCGCTTTCATGTCCACCTTTGCGCCGCGACGCGCCAGGAACGGCACCGTCAGGGCGCACACCGCGTGGTTGCCTTCGACGATCGGCGCGGAAAGGTCGGTCACCCCATCCACCACTTCGCTCGGGATACGCGCGAGCCCGGCGGCGCGAATGTCCTTGATGGTCGTTTCGATCTTGGCGCGCTTGAGGCCGGGCTCGTGTTCGAGCAGGGTGCGGAGCCAGCGTTCGCGGATGTCGTCGGTCTGCCAGGCGAGCAGTACGTAGCCCGAGGCCGAGTGGGACATCGGACGGCGGTGACCCACGCGCACCACCAGACCCGTTTCGCCGGGCGGATCCACGCGGGCGATCACCACGATCTGCTCCTGCGAAGGCACCACGAGGTGGCATGACTGGTCGATGTCGTCGGCGAGTCGATGCATCACGGGCATCGCCGTCTCGACGAGGTTCTTCACCGGCGGCTGCTCCATGCCCAGGCGGAACAGGCGCGGTGTGAGCGAATAGGCTCCCTCGCCATCGGGACGCGCGATGTAGTCGCGCTCCTCGAGCACCTGGAGCATGCGAAAGATTTCGCCGCGCGAGCGGCCGACGCCCTCGGAGATCTCGGCGATGGACAGCGGCTGCGTTGCCCGGGCGAGCAACTCGAGGATGTCCAGCCCCTTGTCGAGGGCGGGAGCACGGTATTTCGGCGACTCTGCGGGCATGGCATTCCGTGGCGGCGTGAAAGGATGGCGCGTGGCGAGTCTAGCTTCGGGGCGAGCCGGATCGCCATACGCGCGCGTCTATGTTGCGTCGCAGCTTGTTATGCAGGTAAATATCGAGTTTATATTTGCACAATATACGGGGCGGGTCATGAGGAGGGAAGCATGCAGCAGCACGTGGCACTAGAGACCGCGGCCCGGCACGGTGTGGTCCGGACGGCCCTGTTCCCGTTGGCCCTGATCGTCAGCCTCTTCTTCCTCTGGGGCGTGGCGAACAACCTCAACGACGTGCTGGTGGCCCAGTTCAAGAAGGCCTTCACGCTATCGGATTTCCAGGCCGGGCTCGTGCAGAGCGCGTTCTACCTGGGTTACTTCCTCGTCGCGCTTCCGGCCGGCATCTTCATGCGCCGCTTCGGCTACAAGGCCGCGGTGGTGTTCGGCCTGTTGCTCTATGGCGTCGGCGCCTTGCTGTTCTGGCCGGCCGCGGCCACGGCCACCTATGCCACGTTTCTCGTCGCGCTGTTCGTAATCGCGGCGGGATTGGCCTTCCTGGAGACGTCCGCGAATCCGTACGTCACCTTGCTCGGTCCGCGCGAATCGGCGGCTTCGCGACTGAACCTCGCCCAGGCCTTCAATCCGCTGGGTTCCATCACCGGCGTGCTGATCGGCCAGCATTTCATCTTCACCGGTGTCGAGCGTTCGTCCGCGCAGCTGGCCGCGATGGACGCCGCCGCCCGCACGGCGTTCATGAAAAGCGAAGCGGCGGCGGTGCAGATGCCTTACCTGGTGATCGGTCTGGGGGTGATCGCCTGGGCCGTCATCATCGCGATCACGCGCTTTCCGCCCGCCACGGTCGCGGACGAAGCGCATGCGGCGGAGAAGGGCGTGCTGGGCCGCCTGCTGCGCGACTGGCGCTTCATGGCGGCGGTAGCGGCGCAGTTCTTCTACGTGGGTGCTCAGGTGGCGGTGTTCAGCTACATGATCCGCTATGCGCAGGCGACCATGCCGGGCACCGCCGAACGCACCGCGGCCAACTACATCACCGCGGGCCTGCTGTGCTTCATGGCCGGGCGGTTCGCCGGCGCCGCGCTGATGAAACACCTGCGGCCCGCGCGCTTGCTGGGTACGTTCGCCGCGATCAACGTCGCGCTGGCGGCGTTCGCCGCCTTCGTGCCGGGCCAGATGGGCATTTATGCGCTGGTAGCCTCCAGCTTCTTCATGTCGATCATGTACCCCACCATTTTCGCGTTGGGGATCGAGGGACGCGGGGATACCGAGCGCAAGTTCGGCGCCTCACTGTTGGTGATGTCCATCGTCGGTGGCGCGGTACTCACTGCGGTGATGGGGGCCACGTCCGACTGCCTGGGCATCGCGCATGCGATGGTCGTGCCCATGCTCTGCTTCGTGGCCATCTTCGCCTTCGCGCTGATTCGCCGGGGGGCGCGGGCATGACCTGGCAATGCCTCGCCCTCGACCTGCGCGACGATCCGGCACTGATTGCGGAGTACGAACGCTGGCACCGGAAGGAATTCATCTGGCCGGAGATCGTGGCATCGATCCGTGAAGCGGGGATCCTCGACATGCAGATCTTCCGCACGGGGAACCGGCTGGTGATGCTGATGCGGGTGGGAGGGGACTTCGACGCCTCCGCGAAAGCGGCGGCCGATGCGGCCAGCGAGCGCGTGCAGGCGTGGGAGGCGTTGATGTCGACGTTCCAGCAGCCGTTGCCCTGGGCGAAGGCTGGGGAGAAGTGGGTGCCGATGGAGCGGATTTTCGACCTGGCGGGGTGTTGAAAGAGCCGCAGGGGATGTTTCGCCAAAACCGGAAGCACGGCGCCAGGTTCCTGCGTGCGCAGGAACGACGTGAGGGATATCCCCGGGCGGTAATCTCGTAGCTCGTCGTTCCTGCGTGGGCGGAAGCGACGTGAGGGAGATCCCTCGGCGCTAAATTTCGTAGCTCGTCGTTCCTGCGTACGCAGGAACCCGGCGCGATGCGCACGGTCGTCGCGATGAGGTGATGCGGCTTTTCACCCGCGCCAAAGAATGTCCGAAGATACCCGCGTGGCATCCAGCGCGCCGGTCAGCGCCATGCTCACGCTCAACTCCCGCCGGATGATCTCGATGGCCCTCGTCACCCCGGCCTCGCCACCCGCACCGAGCCCGTAGAGAAACGCCTTGCCGATCAACCCGGCACGCGCTCCGCGCGCGAGCGCCTTGAGCAGATCCTGTCCGCTCGTGATCCCGCTGTCGAACAACACCTCGATATCGCCGCCCACGGCGTCCATGATCGACGGCAGCACGTCGATGGTCGCGGGCGCGCCGTCGAGCTGGCGACCGCCATGGTTGGACACCACGATCGCATCCACGCCGTGCGCCACCGCCTCGCGCGCGTCCTCGGCGTCCATGATGCCCTTGACGATGAGTTTCCCCGGCCAGATCTCGCGGATCCATTCCAGGTCGTTCCAGGTAAGCGTGGGGTCGAACTGCGCGGCGATCCACTGCGCGAGCGTGGTGAGGCTGTCGGCGCCCTTGATGTGGCCGTCGAGGTTGCCGAACGAGCGGCTGGGCGCGTTGAGCACGCTCCAGATCCAGCGTGGCTTGCTCGCGATGTCGAAGAGGTTGCGCAGGGTCACCTTGGGCGGCACGGTCAGGCCGTTCTTGATTTCGCGATGGCGCTGCCCTTGCACGGTGAGGTCGGCGGTGAGCATCAGCGCGGAGCAGCCCGCCGCATGGGCGCGGCGGATGAGATCGCGGGTGAAGCCGCGATCGCGCATCACGTACACCTGGAACCAGAATGGCGTTTCCACCGCCGCGCGAACCTGCTCGATGGAACAGATGGACACCGTGCTGAGGCAGAACGGAATGCCTGCCTTCGCCGCCGCGCGCGCGCCGTGGATTTCGCCGCTGCCGCATTGCAGTCCGGCCATGCCGGTGGGGGCGATCGCCAGCGGCATGCTGACGGGTTGGCCCGCGATGGTGGTGGCGAGCGAGCGGTGGTCGACGTCGCCCATCACGCGCTGGCGGAAGCGGATGCGTTCGAACGCACGGCGGTTCTCGCGCAACGTGACCTCGTCGTAGGAGCCGCGATCGGCGTACTCGAAGAACGCGCGGGGCACGCGACGGCGCGCGAGGTCGCGCAAGTCGGCGATGTTCGTGATGGGCGTGGGCATCCCGCGTCAGCCGTCGGCGGCCACGGGCAGGGCACGCCACACGATGCCGTCGGGGAACAGGTGGTCGCGCACGGACGACTCGTGCATCTGCGCGGAGAAACCCGGTGCGCTCGGCGCCAGGTAGCGCCCGCGTTCGATGCGTACGGGGTCGACGAAATGCTCGTGCAGGTGGTCCACGAACTCGATCGCGCGGTCTTCCTTCTTGCCGGTGATGGCGACGAAGTCGGCCATGGCCAGGTGCTGCACCAGTTCGCACAGACCCACGCCGCCGGCATGGGGAAAGACGCGCACGCCGAAATGCGCCGCGAGCAGCAGGATGGCGAGGTTTTCGTTCACGCCGCCAACGCGCGCGGCGTCGATCTGGATGAGGTCGACCGCTTCGGCCTGCAGCAGCTGCTTGAAGATGACGCGGTTCTGCCCGTGTTCGCCAGTGGAGACGGGCGTGGGTGCGATACCGCGGCGGATGGCCGCGTGGCCCAGCACGTCGTCGGGACTGGTGGGCTCTTCCACCCAGGCCAGGCCGATGTCTTCCAGTGGACGCAGCCATTCGATGGCGGTGCCGACGTCCCAGCGCTGGTTGGCGTCCACCGCGATGGCGACATCGGGCCCGACCGTTTCGCGGGCGAGGCGGCAGCGGCGGATGTCGTCTTCCAGGCGCAGACCCACCTTGAGCTTGATGGTGCGGAAGCCGTCGTCCACGGCCTGCCGCGCGAGGCGCTGCATCTTCTCGTCGGTGTAGCCGAGCCAACCGGGCGAGGTGGTGTAGGCCGGATAGCCTTCGGTTTCCAGCTGCGCGATGCGCTCGCGCTTGTGCGGTTCGGCCTCGCGCAGGATCGCCAGTGCCTGCCCGGGCGTGAGCGCGTCGGTGAGGTAGCGGAAGTCGATCTGGTCGACGATCTCCTCCGGCGTCATGTCGGCGATGAAACGCCACAGCGGTTTGCCCGCGCGGCGCGCGGCGAGGTCCCAGGCGGCGTTGATGACGGCGCCGATGGCCATGTGCATCACGCCCTTTTCCGGGCCCAGCCAGCGCAATTGCGAATCGCCGTTGAGTTCGCGGGCGAAAGCGCCGAGGTTGCCCGCGATGTCGTCGACCGCGCGCCCCACCACGACGTGTTCCAGCGCGGCGAGGGCGGCGGTCTGCACGTCGTTGCCGCGACCGATGGTGAATACCAGGCCGTAGCCGGCCAGGCCGTCGGGGCTGTCCGTGCGCAGCACCACGTAAGCCGCCGAATAGTCGGGGTCGGGATTCATCGCGTCGGACCCGTCATGGGCCAGCGAGGTCGGAAAGCGGACGTCGAACGTGTCCAGCGCCGTGATTTTCACCATGCGATCCGGCCTCCAGCGCCGGCAGCTCGAATAAGGTCAGGATCGGTCCGACGGGTGGGCCACCACGTCCTGGCGTTGCCGGCCCAGTCCCTCGATGCCCAGTTCGATGACGTCGCCGGGCTTGAGGTAGGTGGGCGGCTTCAGTCCCAGTCCCACCCCGGCCGGCGTGCCGGTGCTGATGACGTCGCCGGGCATCAGCGTCATGTAGCGGCTGATGTAACTCACCAGCGCGGCGACGCCGAACACCATGGTGCGCGTGTTGCCGGTCTGGTAGCGATGGCCGTTCACTTCCAGCCATAGCGACAGGTTCTGCGGTTCGGGCACCTCGTCGCGGGTGACCAGCCACGGTCCGATCGGGCCGAAGGTGTCGCAGCTCTTGCCCTTTACCCACTGGCCGCCGTGCTCCAGCTGGAATGCGCGCTCGGAAAGGTCGTTGATGACGGCGTAGCCGGCCACGTGGTCGAGTGCGTCGTCGACGCTCACGTCGCGGGTGACCTCGCCGATGATCACGCCCAGTTCCACTTCCCAGTCGGTCTTCACCGAGCCGCGGGGAATCACCACGGTGTCGTTCGGACCACCGATGGCGGTGGTGGCCTTCATGAACAGCACGGGCTGTTCGGGTACGGGCGCGCCCGTTTCCGCGGCGTGGTCGGCGTAGTTCATGCCGACGCAGATCATCTTGCCGATGCCCGACACGGGCGCGCCGTAGCGCGGCTCGCCTTCGACCCGCGGCAGCGTGGCGGGATCGATGGCGGCGAGGCGCCGCAGGCCGGCGTTACCGATGGCGTCGCCGGCGAGGTCGGTGACCACGCCGGAGAGATCGCGCAGATGGCCGTCGCCGTCGATGAGGCCTGGTTTTTCCTGGCCGGGTGCGCCGTAGCGGGCGAGTTTCATGGTGTTTCCCTTAGTTCGACCAGCCGCCGTCGATGACGTGCACGGTGCCGGTGGTGAAGGACGATTCGTCGGAAGCGAGGTAGACGGCGAGGGCGGCGATCTCGTTCGCGTCGCCCAGGCGGCCCATCGGCTGGCGTTCGATGAAGCCTCGCCATGCGGCGTCCTCGTCGCCGCCGAGGGCGCGCACGCGGTCGCCCAGCGACGGTGTTTTCACCGTGCCGGGGCAGATGGCGTTGCAACGCACGCCGCGCGCTACGTAATCGGCGGCGACCGAACGGGTGAGGCCGATCACGGCGGCCTTGGTGGTGCCGTAGGCGAAGCGGTTGGGCACGCCCTTGATGCTGGAGGCCACCGAGGACATGTTCACGATGCTGCCCTTGCCGCGTTCGAGCATGCCGGGCAGCACGGCGCGGCACGTGTGGAACATGCTGTCGACGTTGATCGCGAAGGAACGGCGCCAGCTCGTTTCGTCGGTGTCGAGGATGGTGCCGGCGTGCACGAAGCCCGCGCAGTTGAACAACACGTCGATGGCACCCGCGCCGTTCACCACGGCCTGGATCTGCGCCGGATCGGTCACGTCCAGGCGATGCGTGGCGATCGACGGGCGCTCGGCCTTCAAACCGGCGAGCGCCGTTTCGTCGATGTCGGTGGCGACCACCGTCGCGCCTTCGGCGGCGAAGGCCAGGGCGGTGGCGCGGCCGATGCCGGCGCCCGCGGCCGTGACCAGGGCATGTTTGCCTGCGAGGCGGCCGCTCATGCAAGGCTCCCTTCGCCGATGCGATCGGCTCCCACCCCATTGGCAGGAAGGTGGCTACCTAATGGGTGGGAGCCGATCGTATCGGCGATTCCCGCGTGGCTCGTTCTCCGGGTCATGGCGAAGTCCTCGTTGCGATGGCATAGGTGGCGAGCGCATTGCCGCCGAAGATGGCGTCGATCGCGCCGGGCGCATGGCGTTGCACGAGCCCGCGAGCGCAGGTCTTCCACGCGTCGTAGCTGGCGTGCGTGGTGAGCACCGGCCAGTCGCTGCCCCAGATCAGGCGCGACGGACCGAAGGTGTCGAAGAGGTGAGAAACGTAAGGCTCCAGCGCGCGTTCGTCGGCGATGGGGCCGGTCAGCGTGATCAGCCCGGATAGCTTGCAGTACACCTCGGGCATCCGCGCGAGGCGCGCGATGGCGCGGCTCCATCCGGCGAATCCGTCCCCGGCGATGTCCGGCTTGGCCGCGTGATCGATTACCGTGCGTATGTCCGGATGCCTGGCAAGGCGTTCGTGCAGTGCGGGCAGGTGCCGGGCATCGACGAGGGCGTCGAAAACGAGACCTCGGTCGCGCAGGGCGTCGAAGGCGGCGTCGAGCGAGGCCGAAGCCAGCCATCCGGTGTCGGCAATGTCCTGCACCATGGGGCGGATGCCGCGAAGCAGCCCGTGTCCATCGGCGATCAGTGCATCCAGGCGCGAGGCCACGTCGGCGGCTTCCATGTCCACCCAGCCGACCACGCCGAGTACGTTGGGCACGGTGGCCGCCAGTTCGAACAGATAACGCGTTTCGCGCTCGTCGGGCGCCGCCTGCACGAGGATGCACGCATCGGTGAGGTCGGTGGCATCCTCGGGGAGGAATTTGCGTTGCAGCGCCGCCGGTGCATCGGCCAGCCAGCCGTAATGCAAGCGCGATGGATTCCAGTAATGCCGGTGGGCATCGACGATCATGGCGTCGGTACCCCGGCCTCGATCAGGCCCGCCGCACGGAGCGCTTGCCACGTAGCCGCAGGAACGGCATCGCGCCGCCGGGCCAACGCGGCGTCGACCTCCCGCACGGAACGCAGCCCGCACACCACGCTGGCTACCGCCGGATGAGCCAGCGGGAATTGCAGCGCGGCGGCACCGACGTTGGCTCCCGTCTCGCGACACACCTCGTAGAAGCGTTGGGCACGTGCACGGATGTCCGGCGTGGCCGGTGCGTAGTCGTAGGTGTCGCCGGGGCGGTCGTTGCCGCCGAGCAGGCCCGAGTTATAGGGCCCGGCGACCAGGATCGAGATGCCCGCGGCGTCGGCGCGCGCCATGACCTCGCGACTGGCGTGCTGCTCGAACAGCGTGTAACGCCCGGCGAGCATGATCGTGTCGAGGGGGAAGCGAGCCATCACCTCCAGGCAGACCGCCTGTTCGTTCACGCCGATGCCGATGGCCCCGACCAGGCCTTCCTCGCGCATCCGCGCCATGGCGGGCAGCGATTCGTCGAGCGCCTGGGCGAGGATGCGCGGATGATCGGCACCATGGGTGAGGGCGCCGATATCGTGCAGGAAAAGGATGTCGACGTAATCCGTGCGCAGGCGGTGCAGGCTGGCCTCGAGGCTGCGCCGCAGGCCGTCGCGGCTGTAATCGAAGCGCGCGCGACGCCCCTGTACGGCGAATCCGTCGGCTCGGCCGTCACGGCCTTCGGCGTCCTCGATGACGCGGCCCAGCTTGGTGGACACCGTGTAGCTGCCGCGCGGTACCTCGGCCAGCGCCGTGCCGAGCCGGGATTCGCTGAGGCCGAAGCCGTAGTAGGGGGCGGTGTCGAAGTGGCGGATGCCTTGGTCCCACGCGTGGCGGATGGTGTCGAGCGCCTGGACCTCGGGTACTTCCGCATAGAGATTGCCCACGGGCGCGCCACCGAAGGCGAGGGGCGAGAGCGGCTTTCCCTGGGTCATCGTAGGGTCCCGAAGCGTATGAGCGTTAATGAATACTACGTTTATATGTGAACTTGTCTAGTACTGTATCCAAACCCGTCGCTTCGAGCATGCGCCTTGACGGTTTGCGAAAACGCCCGTGCGCTTTCATAAAAAGTCCGTTGCATCGCAGCTTGCCCCCTACAAAACGTATGTGAATACTCAGTTCGCCAGTGAACGGATTCGCGGGAAACGTGCATCCTGAAAATGACAACGTTGTCGGCGAGGGGTCGGCGGGTTGTCGTGGTGTTTCCCGCAGGCACTGAAGGCGCCAAGGCCAACGGCGCGATGTCCATCCAAGACCAAGAAAGAAACGCACGCCCGCAAGGGCGGGGCCCCACCACGCCATCGTTTCGGGGGAGACACCATGACCAACGGCAAGACCTTGCTGTGCGCGAGCATCCTTTGCGCGCTCGCCACCGCAGCCCACGCGCAGGACGCGGACGCCACGCAGCCCACGCAGGATGCCAAGCCCCGCACCGCGCAACAGCGAGCCGAGGAAAAGCAGGCGCAGCAACTGCAGGAGGTGACCGTCACCGGTTATCGCGGCAGTCTGGAAAAAGCCATCGACGTCAAACGCAACGCCAATGCCGTGGTGGATGCGATCAGTGCCACCGACATCGGCAAGTTTCCCGATACGAATGCCGCCGAATCGCTGTCGCACCTGCCGGGCATCACGGTGGATCGGCAGTTCGGCGAAGGCGAGAAGATCAGCGTCAACGGCACCGATGCCGCGCTCAATCGCGTGCTGCTGAACGGTCAGACCATCGCGTCGGGCGACTGGGGCGGCAATCCCACCGATACCAGCGGCCGCACCTTCAACTATTCGCTGCTGTCGCCCGAGATCATCGGCCTGATGGAGGTGTACAAGTCGCCCGAAGCGCGCATCGACGAGGGCAGCATCGGCGGCACCGTGATCATCCACACGCGCAAGCCGCTCGACCTGCCAGCGAATACGCTGCGAGGCTCGCTGGGCTACAACTACAACGACCGCTCGGAAGAGGGCAATCCGCGCGGCTCGGCGTTGTGGAGCTGGAAGAACGCCGACAGCACGTTCGGCTTCCTCACCAGCGTCACCCACGACAAGGAAAACCTCTCGCGCGCGGGCATCGAGTTCTTCGGCTACACCACCGGCTCGGGCATCACGAGCAACCCGAACGTCACCGGCGACCCGAACTACGCCAACGCCAAGATCCCGGTAGGCATCAACAGCGCCTATTTCCAGCAGGAACGCGAGCGCAACGGCATCCAGTCGGCCTTGCAGTGGCGTCCCGACGACCGCAACGAGTTCAACCTGACCGGTCTGTACGTCAAGGGCAAGTACAACAACTTCAGCGAGTCGCGCTATGTCTGCCCGGGTTGCGGCGATCTCAACAAGCTGACCGACATCAACGTCGACAACGGCTACATCACCTCGGGCACGGTGTCGTCCACCACGGGTAACGGCCAGCCCTACGCCGAACTGGACGCCAACTATCGCAAGACGACGGTGTCCACCAAGAGCATCAACCTGCGCCACGATTTCAACGGCGACGCCTGGGTATTCACCAGCCAGGTGGGCTACACGGCCGCGCGCGGCGGCAAGAGTCCCGAGTACCTGATGAAGTACCTGCTGCAGAACGGCGGCTACAACTTCGGTTACGACGGCCGGAATACCAGCGTGGACTACCAGAACGGCTCGGCCGCGAACTGGGGCCTGCCCGGGTCGCCGCCGGGATCGCCCCCGGGCGACACCAGCCTGCCGGGGCAGAACCAGGCTGGCGGCATCTACTACGAGACCACGAAGGATCGCGAGCGCTACGCGCAGTTCGATGCCTCACGCGACCTGGAGTGGGGGCCGATCAACAAGATCCAGATGGGCCTGAAGTACACCAACCACTTCAACGGCACCGACTCGCGCGGCAACCGCATCAACACCACCGATCCGGTGTCGCTGGACGACTTCGAGCCGGGCATGACCCCGGGCGGCCTGTTCGACGGCCTGCATGCCAGCGGCGACCTCACCGACTGGCCCACGGCCAACCAAGGCGCCGTGGTGGATTACCTGAAGTCGCAGCCGCAGGGACCGTACACGCTGAACTACCCGGCGATGTTCGGCGTGGCCGAGGTGACCAAGGACGCCTACCTCCAGGTGGATTACCAGTCGGGCCAGTGGCGCGGCAACGTGGGCGTGCGTTACGTCGATACCAAGGACACGTCGTCGTATTACCTGAACAGCGACGTCGACCCGACGTACAACAAGGTCACCACCACCACGCACTATTACAAGCCGTTGCCGTCGTTCAACCTGGCTTACGACATCGACGAGGACAAGGTCGCGCGCCTGTCCGTGTCCAAGGTGCTCGCCCGCCCGCGCTACGGCGACCTGGCCGGTGCCACCACGCTCAACGGCGCGAGCACGGGTAATTTCACCGCCAGCGCGGGCAATCCGAACCTGAAGCCGTACCAGTCCACCAACGTCGATCTCTCGGCGGAGTGGTATTTCGCGCCGGCCAGCCTGCTGTCGGCCGAGGTCTTCGTGCGCAAGATCGACAGCTACATCGTCACCACCACGGCGGATCGTTCGATCACCGACCCGACCACCGGGCAGACCAACGTCTATTCGGTGACCTCGCCGATCAACGCCTCCAACGCCAAGGTGTCGGGCCTGTCGCTGATCTATCAGCAGGATCTCGGCTACGGATTCGGCATCCAGACCAATTACACCTACAGCAAGGCCACCACGCAAACACAGGACGATGGCGGCAAGCTCAACCTGCCTTACCTGTCGAAGAACACGGTCAACATCATTCCCTACTATGAGCACGGACCCTGGTCGGCGCGCATCAATTACAGCCGCCGATCGCCGTACTTCACCCAGGTCGGGCGACTGAATTCGAACGTATTCGCCGATGCGTACAAAGAGCTGGATGTCAGCGCCTCGTACCAGATCAACCAGTGGATGGGCGTTACCTTCAGCGCGACGAACCTGCTCGATTCGACGTATTACCAGTATGCCGACATCAAGTACGCGCCCATCGGGGAGTACAAGAGCGGGCGGACGTACTCGATGACCCTCAACTTCAAGCTTTAGCATGAGACCGGCGGGGGCCTCATCCCTGGGCTCCCCGCCGGTCGCTTTTTATATGAAAGTAGCTACCACCTCGCCGGACGTGACGGTATGGAAGGAGATGCTCATGATGCGATTGGCCTGTTTCATGGCGGCGGCCCTGTTCGGCTTCGCCGTCCACGCCGAGACCTCGCCGCAAGCCCAGGACATGGCCTGGCAAAAGGCGGCGGCGAAATTCGCCCCGGAGCGCAAGGCGATCCTCGATAAGGTGGCCAAGGGCGTGGCGGCCGGTCCGTTTCGGCCGGACTGGGCCTCGTTGCAGGGCTACCGATCTCCCGGCTGGTACGACGACGCCAAGTTCGGCATTTTCGTCCATTGGGGCGTCTACTCGGTACCGGCGTTCGGCAGCGAATGGTACTCGCGCAACATGTACCAGCAGGGCACCAAGGAGTTTGCCCATCATGTGGCCACCTACGGACCGCAATCGCGCTTCGGCTACAAGGATTTCGTGCCGATGTTCAAGGCGGAGCATTTCGATCCGGATGCCTGGGCAACGCTGTTTCGCGAGGCCGGCGCGAAGTACGTGGTGCCGGTGGCGGAGCACCACGACGGCTTCGCGATGTACGACTCGAAGCTGTCGGATTGGACCGCGGTGAAGAAGGGTCCCAAGCGCGACGTGATCGGCCTGCTCGCCAAGGCGATCCGCGGGCAGGGCATGCACTTCGGCGTGTCGTCGCATCGCGCCGAGCACGACTGGTTCTTCGACGGCGGTCGCCGTTTCGATTCGGACGTGAACGATCCGGCCAACGCGGAACTGTACGGCCCGGCGGTGGCGCACCTGAGCAAGCACGACGAGATCCTTTCCGACGACTGGACCTACGTCTCACAGGCCTGGCTGGACGACTGGCTGGCGCGCACCGCCGAGCTCGTCGGCGACTACCACCCCGACCTCATTTACTTCGACTGGTGGATCGGCCACCCCACCTTTCGCAACACGCTGCCGGACTTCCTGTCGTATTACTACAACGACGGCGCGAAGCGCGACGGCGTGGTGGTGAACTACAAGCTGGGCGACCTGCCCGAGGGTGCCGGCACGCTCGACATCGAACGCGGCCAGCTCACCGGTATCCATCCCACGCACTGGCAGACCGATACCTCGATCAGCAACGAGTCGTGGGGCTATATCGAGCACGACACCTACAAGTCGCCCACCTTCATCATCCATTTGCTGGTCGACGTGGTCAGCAAGAACGGCAACCTCATGCTCAACGTCGGACCGCGCGCGGACGGCACCATCCCGCAAGCGGCACAGGACACCTTGCGCAGCGTGGGGGCTTGGCTAAAGACCAACGGCGAGGCGATCTACGGCAGCAAGCCCTGGCGTACCTTCGGCGAAGGACCGACCGAGGTGAAGGGCGGCATGTTCCAGGACACCAAGACCAAGCCGTACACGCCCGAGGATTTCCGCTTCACCACGGGTCACGGCAAGCTCTACGCGATCGAGCTGGGCTGGCCGAAGGGCAACGACGTGACGGTGCATTCGATCCAGCCCACGGACAAGGTCACCAAAGTGGAACGCCTCGCCGATGGCGGCACCGTGGCGTTCACGCAGGACGCCAAGGGCCTGCACCTGCGTCTTCCTTCCCACCCCGTCGGCAGCGATGCGTACGTCTATCGCATCACGCTGGCGAATCCCATCAAGGCCTCCCCATGAAACGATGGTTGTTGTCGCTCGCCGCTTGCGTCCTCTGGATGCCCCTCGGCGCCTTTGCCAAGGCGCCGGTGGCGCTGTTCTACATGATGAACACGCAGAAATCGATCGCGTCGCTCGAAGCGCACGTCGACAAGATCGACCTGCTGGTGCCGACCTGGTATGGCGTGGACCAGAACGGACTGGTGTCGGGCGGCCCCAACGAGTACGTGCTCGACATCGCGAAGAAGCACCGCCTTCCGGTGATGCCGATCGTTTCCGCCGGCGGCGACCGGGCGAAGTTCCATGCGCTGCTGGGTGACGAAAAAGCCAAGCGCGCCATGATCGAGAGCCTGATCGAGCAGGCGAAGCGACATGGCTACGTCGGCTATCAGTTCGATTTCGAGAACATCGCCTGGACCGACCGCGATGCGTTCACGTTGCTGACGAAGCAGACGTACGAGGCGTTGCACCGGCAGGGACTGCAGCTGTCGGCTGCCGTGGTGCCGAACGCGCCGGGCCATGCGGGGGAGGGGGCTTTCAGCAAGTGGATCTGGGAGTACTGGCGCGGAGCCTACGATCTGAAGGCGCTGGCGCAGGTGCTCGATATCGTCTGCATCATGACCTACGACCAGCACACGCGCTGGACCACGCCTGGCCCTGTCGCCGGGATGCCGTGGGTGATGGAGAACCTCGAATACGCGCTGAAGGTGGTGCCGAAAGAGAAGCTGTCGTTGGGTATCGGCCTATACGGTTACCACTGGTATGCCGGCAATCCGGTGAAAGCCGGCGGAAAGGAAGATTCGAACATCTCGGCGAGCTACATCGACGCCGACGAATCGTTTCCCCTGGCCAGGCAGTTCAACGTGACGATGCAGTGGGATCCGGTGGAACACGAGTCGTGGTTCTATTTCTACCGTGACCAGATGCGGGAATGGGTGTTCCTGCCCGACGCGCATGCGTTTCGCGATCGTTATGATGTAACGAAGCAATATGGGTTGCAGGGCTTCTGCGCCTGGGTGCTGGGGGCGGAGGATCCGAAGATCTGGGACGTGTTGCCCGACGCCGTTCGCTGACGCGATTGACACTGGCATGGAGCCTCCCGACAATGCGCACGCCTTCCGGCGGCCCGTAGGGAGACCCTCCATGCGCTTTTATCTTGCCGCCGCGCTGACGGTGGCGCTTTTCCTCGTTCTTCTTCCCGTGCACGCCTCCGGCGGCAGCTATCTCGTCGACGATGCTTCGGTCGTCGGCGCCGGTAAGTGTCAACTGGAATCCTGGCTTCGTGCGTGGTCCAACGGCTCCGACGGTGTCTGGGCCGTGCCCGCGTGCGGCGTCGGGCCGGTGGAGTTCGGTCTGTCACTGCATCGGCAGCAGGATGAGGTTGGGCTCGGTCTCTCGCCCGCGGTGAAATGGCAATTGCGCAACGGCGACGATCACGGCATCGGGCTCGCGGTCGAGGTCAACACCACCTACCAGCACGGTCGTTACATGGCTTCGCAGGCTTATGCGTCCACCTCGTTCGGCCTGGACGATGTCCGGCGCTGGATGGTCGATCTCGATCTCGGTGTAGATCGTGAGCGCGATCGTTCGGCCCATCCGATCGAGGGTGCCGGCGTGTCCTACGCGTTGGACGAGCGTTGGTCGTTGCTGGCGGAACGCTTCTGGAGTCGTGGTTCGGTGAGCGACCAGGGGGGCGTGCGGCTCGCGTTCGGGGATTCGAGCCTGGATCTCGTCGTTGGGCGCGAGATGGCGAGACTGCGGTCGCACTGGGTGAACGTCGGGTGGAACGCGGCGTTCTGACCCGTTAGGGTTCGCCGATGCGATCGGCTCCCACCCCTTCGGTAGGAAGAAAGCTACCGAGCTGGCAGCCCTTCGGTAGGAAGGTTGCTACCGAAGGGGTGGGAGCCGATCGTATCGGCGAATCCTGCGAAGCGAGACCTTCACGGCTTCACGTCGAACAGCTTGAACTCCCGGATACGTGCGGTGCCTACGGACGAAAGGATGTTCAACCGCACCTTCCGCGCCGTCACCGGCGCGAAGCGGTCGATCTTCATGTGTCCGATGGCCTGCGCCTGGGCCACGGTCTTCCACGTCGAACCGTCCCACACCTGCACCGCGTAGGCGTGCACGTTCTGCCCGGCATCAAGACGTTCCATGCTCATCGCCGTATTGAACGTCACATCGCGGCCGAGATCGACCTCGAGTATGGCGTTCGCCGAACCGGCGGGTGCCGACCAGAACGTCGACGGATCGTCGTCGATCGCCGCGGCCGTGTTGTCGTCGGTGGCGGCGTGTTTCGCGACCAGGTTCGCCTGATGGCCATAACGCGCCTTTAGTGCCTGGCCGAACTCGGCCAGGCGACGCACGTCGGCCTCGGGAAGCAGTCCGTGCGTGTCGGGCGCCACGCCGAGCATGAGCTGGCCGCCATGGCCGACGCTGCTTTCCCAGTTGTCCATCAGCTCGCCCACGGTCTTGAGCGATGCGGCGAAGTCGGGCTTCGAGCTGAAGAACCAATGGTTCTTGTGCAACGGCGTGTCCACTTCCAACGGGCGCCAGCGCAGTTGTCCATGGCGGTCGATCACGTTCCAGTTCTCGCCCTGCACGATGCCCTGCTCGTTGCCCACCCAGCGGATGTCGCCGTAATCGAACAGCGCCACGTCGGCGAAGACCATGGTGTTGGCCTGGTAGGTGCGCAGCGTTTCCACGTACTTCGCGAAGTCGTAGACATGGCCCGCGCTTCCCGCGCCGTCGAGCCACCACTCGGTGAGCGGGCCGTAGTTCTGCACCAGTTCCCCCATCTCGGCCAGATAGTATTTGTCGTACGCCGCGGAATCCTTGTATCGCGGATCGTGGCGATCCCACGGCGACAGGTATACGCCGAAGCCCAGGCCGTTCTTCTTCGCCGCCTCCGATGCCATGCGCACCAGGTCGCCCTTGCCGCCCTTCCACGGGCTGGCCTTCACCGAGTAGTCGGTCTGGCCCGTGGGCCACAGGGCGAAGCCGTCGTGATGCTTCGCCACCAGCACCATGTACCGCACGCCGGCCGCCTTCACCGCGTGCGCCCACTGGTCGGGATCGACCTTGTCGGGGTTGAACACGGATGGCGCGGCGGTGCCGTCGCCCCATTCGCGATCGAGGAAGGTATTGGTGCCGAAGTGCACGATGACGCCGAACTCGAGGTCCTGCCAAGCCATCTGCTGCGGGGAGGGCTTCACGTCCACGAAGGATTCGGCTCGCGTGATCGCGGGCAACGCGGCCAGCAGCGCCACCGCGAGCACGGTTTTCAGGCGAAAGGGAGCTTGCTTCGACATCGGAGAGGTTTCCTTGGACATATCAGGGCGTGCTCCACAGGCGCTGGTCGACCCCGCGCATCACGGGCTTGTCTCGCGTTTCCAGGTCGAACGCCACCACGCTGTTTTCGCCGTGGCGGAACCAGGGCGCGGGGGCGTACAGGTCGTGTTGCGGGCCGATCGACCAGGTGCGGCCGAGGTTGGCGCCGTTGAGCCAGACGGCGCCCTTGCCGAGCGCGCGCGTGTCGAGAAAGGTGTCGGCGGGCGCATCGACGGTGACCTTGCCGCGATGGAACGCCGGCCCCTCGACCTTCGCGGTGGTCCAGCCTCGGATCGCATCGGTCGAGGTCATCGGCAAGGGGAAGGCCTGCCAGCCGTGCAGGACGGTGTCGCCCAGCAGTACCGGGTCGACGATGCCGGCGCGGCTGTCTTCCATGCGCGGGCCGTAGTTGATGCGCCCGGTGTTCTCCACGAGTACGTCGAGGGTGTGTTCGCCCGCGCTCATGTCGATGTCGACGGACACCTGCTTGAAGCGGCGATCCACGGTCCCGTTCGACTTCTTGTCGACGTACACCACGGCGTAGTCGCGTACGTCGCCGAGGTAGAGCGCGCCGTGGAAGGGGCCTTTCACGGTGGTGCGATACAGGATGTAGCCATAGGACTGGCCATAGGCTTCCATCGGCTTGGGCTGATCGGAAGCCTGCGGGGCGGGCAGGTTGTCCCACAGCGAGGCGGACTCGTCGAGCGTGAACGGGGGAAGGGTTCCCACGGGTCGCGAGTTGGGCACGGGCGGCGGTGTCCGGCCGGTCGCCTTGGCGATCGCGTCGCGGAACATCGTGTATTTCGCCGTCGGTCGTCCGGCTTCGTCGAGCGCGGCGTCGTAATCGTAGCTGGTGGTGGTCGGCGCGTAATGGTCGGAGGGATTGCCCTGGAAGTTCGCGCCGTTCATGAAGCCGAAGTTGGTGCCGCCGTGCACGAGGTAGATGTTGACCGAGTAGCCCTGTTCGAGCATCCACGCCAGTTCGTCCGCTTCGCGCTTGCCGTCGGTGTGCGCGTGCTTCTCGCCCCAGTGGTCGAACCAGCCGGCCCAGTATTCGCCCGCCATGCGCGGTGCGCCGGGACGGTAGCGTTCGAGCATCTGGAAACTCTTCTTCGCCTCGCCCGGCGCGAAGTCGATCACCGCCGTGACACCGGGCAAGCTGCCGTTGGCGAGCAGGTCGGGGCCGTCGTAGGTCATCAGCAGGTCGTCGGCGAGCCCGGCGCGCTGGAGCATGGCACGCACGTCGACCAGGTAGGCCTTGTCGTCGCCGTACGACCCATATTCGTTTTCCAGTTCGGTGGCGATGATCGGGCCGCCGCGGCTGGCCATCAGCGGTGCCAGTTCCTTGCCGAGTCGCACGAGGTAACGCTCGGAAGCGGCGAGAAAACGCGGATCGCGCGTGCGCACGCGCATGCCCGGTATGGCGAACAGCCAGGCCGGATATCCGCCCGCGTCCCATTCGCCGCAGACGTACGGGCCGGGACGCAGGATGAGGTTCATGCCCTCGGCCTGCACCGCCTTCGCGAAAGCGGCCACGTCGTTGTTGCCGCTGAAATCGACATGCCCGGGGGTCGGTTCGATCAGGTTCCAGAAGACGTAGGTGGTGATCGTGTTCAGGCCCATGGCGTGCGCCTTGCGCAGGCGGTCGCTCCAGTACGCGCGTGGAATGCGCTGGAAGTGCAGGTCGCCCGAGATGATCTGGTAAGGCTTTCCGTTACGGACGAAATGCGTGCCTTCCACGGTGACCGGCGGGTTGGCGAAGACCGGGGAAGCGAACGCGATCGAAGCCAAGAGCATGACGCGTTTCAACACGTCGCAACGGTGCAGGCCGGTGCCTACCGCCCCGTTGGTCGGATGAGCCTCGCCGCATCGCCCGATCGCCCCGCCGTAGGCACCGGCCTGCGCCGGTGCGACGGTCGTCGGTGTCACGGCGCTCATTTCGGCAGCGCCTGTCGGCCGTCGATGTGGAACGACGCACGCTCACCGCTGGCGTCGCCGGGCTGGCCGCCGCCGAGGAAGAGGCCATAGTCGCCCGGCACGACCTCGCGCCGTCCCGCGGCATCCACCGAACTCAATCGGCGAGGATCGAGCGTGAAGCTCACGCGGCGAGCTTCACCGGGCTTGAGGTGGGTGCGCGCCAAGCCGACCAGCGTATGCTTCGGCGCGAGCGCGTCGTCCGACGGATAGGTCAGGTACGCTTGCACCACTTCGTCGCCCTCACGGTCGCCGGTGTTGCGAACTTCGACGCTCGCGGTGAGCGTCTGGCCCGCGTCGAGCGTGGTCGACGATACCTTCGCGGCACCGTAGGCGAAGCGTGTATAGCTCAGGCCGTAGCCGAAACCGTAGAGCGGCGTACCGTCGAAGTAACGATAGGTGCGCCCCTTCATCTGGTAGCTGGTGAACGGCGGCAGGTCGCGTACCGAGCGATAGAAAGTGACGGGCAGGCGGCCGGCCGGGTTGTAATCGCCGGCCAGCGCCTGCGCGATGGCCGTGCCGCCGCTCTCGCCGGGATACCACGCGGCGACGATGGCCGAGGCATGCTCCTTGGCCCAGTTGAGCGCCACCGCGCTGCCGGACATCAACACCACCACGAGCGGCTTGCCGCCGGCGGCGCTGCGTTCGAGCAGGGCCTGCTGCGCCGCGGGCAGACCGATATCGGTGCGATCGCCGCCATCGAAGCCGGGCACGTCGACGTGCAGTTCTTCACCTTCCACGTCGGGCGAGAGGCCGACGAACGCCACCGTGACGTCGGCGCCGGCGATGGCGCGCCCGGCTTCGGCCAGTTGCGCGTTCGCGGGTGGGAGCCATTGCAGGCGCACGCCCTGGTCTTCGCCGCTGTGGACGAGTTCCAGTCGTACGTCGTGCGGACGCGTATCGTCGAAATGAAGCGTGGCCTTCGTGTGCTTGTCGTCGCCGGCATCGTCGATCACGGGCTTGCCGTCGACGAACAACCGCACCGGATCGTGGCCCGCGCAGTCGAAGCAGCGTTCCACGTGCACGGCGAGCGTGTAGTCGCCAGGGCCGGGCGGCAGGATCGCGCCGGTCCAGCGGACGGCGTAGGGCCCCTTGGGCAGGTGGGCGGGCGAGACGTGATCCCAGTCGAAGTCGATGGTGCGATCGGTGCGAACGGTACGCGGCTTGCCCTCGAAGGCGGCGTTGTCGAAATAGCGGCCCGTGAGGCCGATCGCGCCGTCCGGAGTGCGCAGTGCCGTTTCCGGCAGCGGCACGGGAACGCCCGCGGCGATCGGCGATCCTTGCGCGTAGGTCACGTTGCCGCCCCCGAACCGCGTGCGCAAGCCTTGCAGGGGAGTGACCGGCACGCGCGGCGTGGCGTGGTAGTTCGCTTCGAGCGTTTCCACGGTATCGGCGTTGGGGCCGACCACCGCGATGCGCGGTTTGCCTCGCTGGGGCAGCGTACCGTTGTCGTTCTTGAGCAGCACCAGCGATTCGAGCGCGGCACGCAGCGCGAGCGCGGCATGGGCTTTTTCGTCCACGGCGGCGGGCTTCACCGCCGGCGCGCCGAGTTCGCCCAGGCGGTAGCGCGCCGCGAACAGGCGTACCAGCGAGGTGTCGAGCACCGACTCGGGCACGTCGCCACGACGCACCGCTTCGCCCAGGTCGGCGTACGCGTAGCCGCAGTCCAGGTCGGTACCCGCGCGGATCGCGGCGGCCGAGGAGCCGGCGTTGTCCGGGCGGTAATAGTGGAACTTCGTCATGTCGTCGATGGCGTCGCAATCGGACACCACGTACCCGGTGAAGCCCCAGCCCTTGCGCAAGGTATCGTCGAGCAAGCCCGCGTCCGCGCAGACCGGCGTGCCATGCAGCGCGTTATACGCGCACATCACCGAGCCCGCGTGGCCTTCGGTCACCGCCGCGCGGAACGCTGGCAGGAAGGTGGCCTCCAGGTCGTGTGGTGATACGTCGATGTCGAAACCGTGGCGGCCCGCTTCGGGGCCGCTGTGCACGGCGAAGTGCTTGGGCGTGGCGATGGCGCGCGGATGGCCCGGATCGGAGCCCTGGATGCCCTGGATGAAGCCGACGGCGAGGCGTCCGGTGAGGTAGGGATCTTCCCCATAGGTTTCCTGCCCGCGGCCCCAGCGGGGATCGCGGAAGATGTTCACGTTGGGCGACCAGATGGTCAGGCCCTCGTAGCGGGCGTGGTCGTGGCCCGCGCCGATGGCGTCGAACCGCGCGCGGGCTTCGCGCGAGACGGCATCGCCCACCGCGTGCATCAGCTCGGGGTCCCAGCTCGCGGCCAGGCCGATGGCCTGCGGGAACACCGTGGCGTAGCCCGCGCGCGCGGCACCGTGCAGGCCTTCGTTCCACCAGTCGTAGGCGGGAATGTCCAGTCGTTTCAGGGCGGGGGTGCCGCTCTGGAGCTGCGCCACCTTCTCGTCGAGGCTCATGTGGCCGACGAGGTCGGTCGCGCGCTGTTCCGGCGTGGCGGCGTGCGCCGCGCCGATGAGGGCGGCCATCGTGGGGGCTATCAGTTTGCGTAGGTGCGTCATTGCGGGGATCGGGAATGGGGGCGCTGGGTTTCCGCGTGCGCGGGAACGACGTCAGGGGGCGTGGTGCGTGATTGCGGATCGTTCGGTGCCAGGAGTTTGACCGATCCGAGGCCGTAGAGGGGCCCGTCGATGGGTGCGGTCACGCGCATGCACAGGTCGTGCTGGCCGCTCGCGCGGGCAAGGTCGCCGTCGAGTACGAACCGTTCACCGAGCGCCTTGCCCGGCGGCAAGGGCAGGCTGGCCAGCAACGGGCCCGCGCAGGTGTCCTGGTGGATCTCCAGTTCGCCGTTGGGAGTCTTCGATGGATACGACACCACCTTCGATTGCTCGTGCGCGAGGCCATAGTTTCGCGCCAGTCGCGCGGCTTCCACCCGAACACGGGACACGCCGTCGAGCGGCGCCTTGGGATACAGCCAGCAGGAGTGGAAAAGGTCGACGTCGTAGGTGGTGGCCGCCATGTCGCCGAGGTCGGGCAGCAACGGCAGGCGCAGGCCGAGACCGCCGTCGGGGCACTTCATGAACTCGCCGTTGCGGCGCGTGAGCAGGTGGTCACGGTCGACGATGCGCGAACGTACGGCCGCCAGCGGCGTGCCGTCCGGCGCGATGGCGATGGCACGCACCGTCGCCGGCAGGCTCACGGTGAACGGGGCCGAGTAAGCGCTGGATGCGACGGTGGGCATGCTGCCGTCGGTGGTGTAACGCAGCGTGCCGAAGCCGGTCTGGTTGTCGAGGCGCACCGTGGCCTTGCCCGAGTCCAGCATGGCGGGCACGGTGTCGTCGAGGTGGATGGCGGGTGCGAAAGCGGTGTCCGAGGCCGCGATGTCGAGCGCCGCGTAGCGGCGCATCTGTGCGGGAAGACGTTGCAGGAAACCCTTCCAGTCGCGCACTTCGACGGGTGACCAGGCGACTTCCGCCATCGCGTCGAGGCGGGGGAACAAGGCATGCTGCACGTGCCGTTCGGACGGTAGCAGCTCGCTCCACAGCGTGGCCTCGGTGCCGAGCACGTGCCTGGCTTGCTCAGGGGTAAGCGAGGCGTCGACCGGTTCGAAGCCGTAGACGCGTTCCAGCGGCAGCACGGAGAGGCGGCCGCTGGGCTCATCGGCGCGGTCGCTCTGGTGATTGTCGAAGTACATCCAGCCGGCCGGGGCGAGCACCACGTCATGGTCTTGCCTGGCCGCGTCGATGGCGCCCTGCACGCCGCGCCAGGACATCACCGACGCCGTGCGCGGGAGGCCTCCTTCGAGGATCTCGTCCCAACCGATGAGGCGGCGTCCGTGCTTGCCGAGATAGTCGCCGAGGCGATCGGTGAACCAGCTCTGCAAGGCGTTCTCGCTGGCGATGTTCAGCGATGTCATCTTCGCCTGTACGGCGCGCGAATCCTTCCATTGATCCTTCACCGCCTCGTCGCCGCCGAGGTGGATGTACGTGGAGGGAAACAGCGCCATCACCTCGTCGAGTACGTGCTCGATGAAGGTGAAGCTCTTCTCGTCCACGTTGTACAGGTAGGGATTGACGCCCCAATCCACCGAAACGGCGGGACGGTCGCCGTTGACGCCGACGATGTCGGGATACGCCGCCACGGCCGCCTGCGCATGCCCCGGCATGTCCAGTTCGGGCACCACGGTGATGTGTCGCGCCGCCGCGTAGGCGACCACGTCGCGGATCTGCCGCTGGGTATAGAAGCCGCCGTATCGATCGGGTTCGCCGTGCGTTCCCGCGCCTGGCGGCGTGCGCCAGCCGCCGATGGCGGTGAGGTTGGGGTAGCGCTTGATTTCGATGCGCCATCCCTGGTCGTCGGACAGGTGCCAATGAAGCACGTTGAGCTTGTGCTCGGCCATGGCATCGATGGCCTGCTTGACCTCGGCCACGCTCTGGAAATGACGGACCACGTCGAGCATCAGTCCGCGCCAGGCGAAGCGCGGCCAGTCGCGTATCGCCACGTCGGTTATCGCGGTGTCGCCTTGCCTGCCGTCGGCGCTGGCGAGCTGCCAGAGCGTGACGGCGCCGTAGAAAAGGCCCGCGCCATCACGCGCGGCGACGCGGACGCCGTTGCCGTCGACATCGAGCGTGTAACCCTCGCGCGCGTCCACCGGGTTCGTCGGTTCGGTGGCGAATACGATGGCGCCTCGCGGTGCGTGTGCCGACGCGCTTACCGTCAGGGCGAGACCGCGGCTGCGGCGCAGTTCGGCCGCGAAGTACGTCGCGGCGGCTTCGGCTGCCGTGTCACCGGGCGCGAACGCGATGACGGTGTGCGTGCCGATCGCCAGCGTCCCCGGCATGGACCGTGCCTCGGCGGGCATCGGAATCAGCGGCAACGGCGTCTCGGCGTGGACGATGCCGCCGCCCAGCAGCAGGGCGGCGGCGAGGCGCAGGGTCTTCAAGCCGTGGATCATCGGTTCGGTCCTTACTGGAACGTGTAACGGAGCACCATGCTCGTCGTGCGCGGCAGCTGCCACGTGGCGGCATGGTAATTCACGCTCCGGATCGCCGAATTGTCCTCGTTGAGCGTACCGGTGTCATAGACCTGGTTGACGTCGATCGTGCCCTGGCGGTTGGTGACGTTGGCCATCCTCAGCTGGAGGCTCAGGTCGTTGTCCTGGTGGATCTTCCAGCGATAGGTAGCGGAAAGGTCGAGTTGCCAGAAGAACGGCAGGCGGCGGTCATCGCCCTGCTTGCGCACTACGCCGTCGCAGTAATGCGACGACTGCGGCGCGTTGAACGCGGGATCGTCCTTGTCCGGCACCGTGCCGAGGCAACTGGTCGGCGCCCCGGTGTGCGCGCTGAACACGCCGCCCAGCGACAGGCCGCTGGCGAAGTCGTAGGTACCCGTGGCCGTGAGGCTATGGCGGATATCGCCGGCCAGGTCGCCATTGCCGCCGTATTCCAGGGCGGGATAGTTGAAGGCCTGGGTCTGGCCGATCCAGCCCGCGCTGCGGCGCTCTTCGTCGATGAGGCCGTTGGTGTTGCCGTACTCCCGCGCATAGGTGTAGCTGAGGTTGAGGAAGTACGGTTCGGCCGGCGTGGAGGCATGGGTGAGGGCGAGCTTGAGGTTGTAGTACGTGTGCCTGGGCTTGGGCAGGTCGAGTGCTGCACCGGGAATGCGCAGCGCTTCGAGCTGGCCGTCGCCGTCGTAATCGCGTTTCAGGGTAAATGCCTCGCCCGGATTGATCAGCCAGCAGGTGTGGTTGTCCTGCTGATAGCCGGCGTAGCCCTGGGCTTGCGCATAAGCCTGGACGCCGCCGCCGTAGCAGGTGTCCTCGACGATGCGACGCAGGTCCACCCAACCCAGCTGCACGAGGCCGGACCACGTCGGGGTGAGCTGCTTCTGCGCGTAGAGCTGGGCTTCGTACTGGTAGGGCGCCTTGACGTTGGTCGCCGCGATCTGCGCGGGCGTGGGCACGCCCTGGTTCTGGATGTAGGAGCTGCCGATCTGCGTGAGTCCGAGCGGCGCCTGGGTATTCGGATCGACGCCGGTATAGGTGTAGTAATTGGTATAGGTGCTGCGTGGCTCGGCCACGCCGAAGCTGAAGGACGACGGTAGCGGAATCGTGTACTTGCCCAGGCTGCCGCCCACCTTCAGCGAGCTGTCGCCGTCGACGTCCCAGGACACGCCAAGGCGTGGCGAGGTGATGGGCAGGCGCATGAACTGATGGCCCACGCCGTCCTTGTAGATGTAGTTGTCCCAGCGCAGGGCGCCATAGATCAGCACCCGGTCGGCCGCCTGCCAGTAATCCTCGACGTAGGCACCCTTGTTGATCGTTTCGAACGAGCCGCCTTCGATGTCGACGTACTGACTGACGTAGCGGCCGTCCGCGGGCGAGATCGAACCGTTCTGCAGCGTTACGTTGGGCTGGTCGTAATAGGTGTACCAACCGGCCGGCACCGAATCGGTCGTGCTGGCGAGCGAATGCTTGTAGTACTCGCCGCCGAACACGAGCTTGTGGTCGCCGAGCTGCCAGGTGAGATCGCCCTTCCAGCCGCGACGCCAGTAATCCGAGGGCGAATAGACGTAAGCGGCGGTGTTGCGGCCGATGTTGGTCTGCACCTGCGTCGCCGCATCGTACGAGGTGACGTACGGAAACTCGGTGTTCTGCTCGCCGGAACTGGGCGAGTACACGATCGAGCCGAGATAGCCGCCCATCAGGCGCAGCGAGAGGTCGTCGTCGATCTGCCAGTGGTAGTTGCCGATGAGGAAGCGGCTGTCGGTGCGCGTCTGGCTCCAGCCGAAGAAGCCGCCCACCGAGCGCGGATCGTAGTTTTGCGTGAGGTGATAGTAGTTGTTGAAGGACTGGCTGTAATCGCGGTGGGCCAACACGTTCAGCGACTGGTCGTTACTGATGTTCCAGGTGAGGTTGAGCAGGTAGTTCTTGTCACGGACGCTGGAGACCTGTTTCTGCGTCTGGCTGTACGCATCGGCCTTGCTCGCGGGTTCGTTGCCGAGCAGAGCGAAGAAGAACAGCTTGTCTTTCACCAGTGCGCCGGAGGCCCATAGGTATTGCTGCGCGAGGCCGTCGTGCGTGTTGGCCGATGCATAGCTGTAGTAGTCGCCGATGGCGTTGAGCGAGTTGTGGCTGCGCGGGTTCAGCAGGCGCGAGGTCGGTGGCGTGAAGTACAGCGAGTAGCCGGCCTTGAAGTCGTTGGTGCCCTGTTTGATGGTCGACGACAGGATGCCGCCGGTAGCGTTGGTCCACGAGGCGCCCGCGCCGCTGGTGATGAGCTGGGTATCGCTGATCGCTTCGGCGGGCAGTTCGGTCGAACCCAGCGAGGTCTTGTCGTTGGTGACGTCGAATTCGTTGTAGTAGTAACGGTTTTCGGCCGGGCTTGCGCCGCCGATGGAGACGAAGCCGGTATTGTGCTGGTCGAAACGAACGCTGGAATCCAGGCGGGCGATGCTTTCCGGGCTGCGGTCGACGGGCAGGGCATCGATCAGCCTGTAGTTGTAGCTGGTGCTCAGTTCGGGAGTGCTGACGTCGATCGGCGTGATGTCGGTCGCCATGGTCGCGGCGGAAACCTGCACGCCGCCCAGGTCTTCGGTGTCGGCCGGGGCGGTGGTCGCCGTTGCCGCGGTGCCGCCGAGGTCGGGCACGGCCGCGCTGCGGTTGGGATTGACCGTCACATCCTGCTGGCCCAGCGTCTCGCCGCCCCGGACCAGGCTTACCTGGTAATCGCCGGGATTCAGTCCCGCCAATGCATAGCGGCCATTGGCATCCGGCGTCACGTCCTTGGTGAAACCGGTGGCGCGGCTGGACACGCGCACGATGACGCCGTCGCCCGCCGACTCATGACCGTACAGGCCACCGGTCAGCGATTGCGCCATGACGCCCTGTGCGCAGGCCAGCAGGACCGACGCCGCCAGCACGCGACGCACGACTCGTGCGCCGAGATGGACACCCAGGGTGCGTGCCCCCGCACGACCGCCTCCGTTCGAACCGCTCATGTTGACGACTCCCCGTTCAGGCCCGCTCGAGGTTCGCTGCGCTGGGCCCGGCAACAACGAAAAAAGCGGCGTGCCATCGCGGCCGCCGCCTTCGGTGGATGGGTCAGGGACCGACGCCCACGCGCGCCCTGGCATGCAGCGTGGCCGCGCCGACGACACCGAGATGTCCGTGATCGACGAGCCAGACGGGCACTTGCTGCAGGAAGGGGCGCATCACGCCCTTGTTGAAGAAGCGTTCGGCGAAACGGCTGGAAAGGATGAATTCACGCATCTGCGGCAGGATGCCGCCGGCGAGGAACAGGCCGCCACGTGCGCCGTAAAGCATGGCCAGGTCGCCGGCGAATCCGCCGAGGACGGCGCAGAACACGTCCAGCGCGATACGCGCCACGGGGTCGGTGCCGGCGATGCCGGCCGCGCTCACCGCGTCAGGCGTCGTCCAGGTGGCTTCGCTGCCTTTCAATTCGGCGACGGCCCGGTAGGTATTGAGCAGCCCGGGACCGGAAAGGATCGCCTCGCAGGAAACGTAGGGACGCGTGCGCGAGAGGATGCGCAGGATATCGAGTTCGAGTTCGTCGCCCGGCGCGAGCGCGATCTGTCCCGCTTCCGTGGAGAGCACCTGTGAGTGGGGCAAGCCCGGCAGCAGCACGGCCGAGCCCAGCCCGGTGCCCGGACCCATGACGACGACCGGTCCGCGGTGGTCGCCGACGGCGCCGGGGAGGATGGTGGTGGCATCGGCACGGTCGACGAACTGGCTGGCGTAGGCGACGGCTTCGAAGTCGTTCACGACGTCGAGCGCGTCGGTGTGGAGCACCGAACGGATGTTCGACAGCGATACGCGCCAGGGCAGGTTGCCATTGGTGACGCTGTCGCCGAGCACGAAGCCGGCGATGGCGATGGCGCAACGCTCGATGCCCAACGGGGCGACGTGCGACTGGGCGGCGAGGAAGTGGTCGAGGATCGCGGCGAGGCTGCTCCAGTCGGCACCGACATAACGGTGGTGGCAGAGCACCTGCACGTTGCCGTCGCCGTCGTTCGCCACCAGTGCGATGCGGGCGTGGGTGCCGCCGACATCGGCTGCGAGGATCGGTCGTGCGGTTCGCGTGGATGCCGCAACAACCGACTGATTGACGAACTTCCCCATTCGACGTCCCGTACTTCCGGCCGCTCGCATTGCGCGAGAACGACCCGAGTTTTTCCCGTCGGTGACAACGTTGTCAATGAATTTAATGTTTACTGGTGAAAACCGGTGAAAATCGTAACCAGGGCAGGCTCGTTTCATAAACGGCCGTTGGGATGGTTTTCCGATGTTTTTTTGGATGAAAACGTTCTCTTCGGCGCGAATGCCGCCATTACTCGGCCCTTATGCCGTGCCGAGTGCGATGATCGGCGTCTCGCGTAGCGAGACGCGCGAGTGCGGCGCCGAGACAGCCTGCACCATCCCTCCGCTATCCCCCCAAGGGGATGTGGGTGCCTATCTATACGGAAGAAGGATCGTCATGAAACAAGTCGCTCGTCTGACTTTTGCCACACTGCTCGCCTTGGCGTCGCTGCCGGCCGTTGCCGCCGACGGATCGTTCTCGTTCTGGGACGAACTCTGGTCCTTCATGACCGGTCATGGCAGCGCAGCTACCCAGTCCGAGAATGATCCGGCCTATTGCAAGGCTCATCCGCTCGAGTGTGCTTCCGGGTTTCAGTAAGTCTCGGGTGCCCGGAGCGCGCGATGCGCGATCCGGGCACCTGCTACCAGGGCGCCGGATATGACGAGTGACAAGACGACCTGGGCGCGGATCATGCCCGGGTCCAGGAGAACCGTCGCCGTACTGGCCATGGCGACGCTGGCGAGCATGCCGATGACGGCACCTCCCTGCCACCCGTGCCTCAGGGCGGCCGCTACGACGGGTAACACCAAGGTGAGTCGTGCGAACTCGCGGATGTCCTCAGGCCCGGTATCGCGGCCGGCGAGAGCACACGCGACGAGTACGGGGATGAAGAGAAGCATGTCGCGCATTAGCGGGTGACGGAGTGCACGGCGCGGATCTAGCCCGTACGACGTCACGTGTTGGTGACAGATCAGTGCCACGGGTACCAGCGTAAGCGCCCCGAGGTAGTTGCCCAGCAGGCAGGCCATGAAGTCGGGCACCGCTTCGGCCGACCATATCTGAATGCCGTCGGGGCGGCCTATATAGGCGGTGACCAGCGCTGCGTCGGTTCGCAACGCGGTAATTACCGCGCATCCGAGCGTCGCGGTAAGCACGGTGGACATTTTCAGGCGGCCATCGGCCTCGTAGAGAGGCATGCGGCGAAGGACGAGCGATACGACCGGCATGCAAAGCAGTATAAACGGGACGGCCGTTGCAAAACCCCACGCCAAGCCGAACGGATTGCACAGGATCGCTTTCTCCATGAGTGGAAGCGCTTCACCGACGACGAGAGCTGGCCAGAACCGACGCGGCGCGAACAACAGGCACGCGAGACGCAAGCCTGCGGTAAGCATCCAATGAGAAAACGAGAAGTACCGCACCACCTCGTAGCACGCGGCGTAGGCGGCCGCGACGGCAAAGTGATGCCCCAAAGAAACTTGTGTGGCGCTGGTTCCCCGCATGGCCGTCTCCGCGTCCGTTCGATGAATGTCCATCGTTCCGATCGCATTCCCGTCCTCGCGCCACGGGAGAATCGTCGGTTGACGGTACCCGAGTCTGCCTCAATATTCGTTGCGGGTGGAATTGGCCGCGGTCGACGGCGGCGCAAAGTGCTTACTGGTACTCATTCGCGAATGGTCTTATAACCGCAATACCTTGTCGGTCAGCCCTCGGCCATGCCGAATACGTGCCAATGGGTCGAATGCACCGTCGACGAGGGGTAATAGGTGCGAGGAGCGCCGGTCACCGTCCCTGCGATGGATGGCGGAAGCGGAGCGGAAGCCTTGCGAGGCCCTGCTTGAAGAATATCGATGCACGATCAACGTAGGCTTTGGTCGCTGGATAAGCGCGGAACGTTCGAACGGGACGGAACGGCCTCGTGGCGATAAGGGCGACGGTAATCACCGCGGCGAGCATGCCTTCGCCGCGTAGCATCGCGGGATCGAGCTCCTTGCTGAAGACGTAATGCATGGCAACGCTCGAAAGCATCGCCCCCAGCGCGGCTCCTGGTCTGCCATGGTTGGCGGTCATCGAAACGACGGGAAGCGCGATGGCTAACTGCGCGAAGGTCACGGCTTCGAAGCTATCGGTCTTCGCCGTGGCGATCACGATCGACAGGTATGGGACGACGATCAGGATCGCCTCGTGCAACAGTGATCGCCAGTGAAGGTTGCGGCGTCGGCCCGATATCCATTCATGCAGCACGATGACCATGGGAACGATCGTCAACGTGCCGAGGTAGTTGCCGAGCAGCATGCCTAGCGAAAACGAAACCATATTCTCCGACCATGCTTTCACCGGATCGGGGTATGTGAGATATCCCGGAAAGCTTGCCAGGTTGACTTCGATGGCGGTGACCACGGAAAGGGCCAGGCAAATCTTGAGCAAGGTATCGATGCTCAGATAACCGTCGCGGCCGTGCAGCGGCATGCGCCTCAGCAAAGCGCCGATGACGGGAATGCACACCAGAATGAAAGGAATCGATGACGTGACAGCCCACATGACGCCAAACTTGTGTGCGTTGGTCACCGTTTTTTCGACGATGGGAATCCATTCCCCCAGCACCAGCGCGGGCCAGTACCTGCGCGGCACGAGCAACAGGCAGCTTACGCGTAGCCCGGAGGTGATGACCCAGTTCGATTGCATGAACGGGTACAGCACCTGGTACGCCGCGGCGTAGGCGAGCACGACCGCGATATGGTCGCCGTAGGGAACCGGGTGACGTTCGACGCGCAATCAGGGCTTCTCTTGAGTTCTGGTTGCAGCTTGCAGCGATGGACGCCCGGCTCGCCATGGCGAACGTGCCAAGCCCCGCTCGACGAAGAACGAAACGCGATCGAGCCGGGTCTGTATCAGTTGGAATCCCCGGAACGTGCGAACCGTCCGGAACGGCCGGGTCGAGAACAAGGCTGCGGTGATGACCAGAGCCACGAACGCCTCGGCAACCACCGTGGCGGGGGCGAGCTCGGTGGTGAACGCGCAGGTCATCGCAACGCTCGACAGCAATGCCCCAAGGGCGGCGCCCCGCTTTCCATGGTGCATGGTCAACGCGATGAGGGGCAGGACGATGGCCAGCTGGACAAAAGCGCATTCGGCGAAGGTGTCGGTGCGCGCCGTGGCGACCACGATGGCGAGGTAAGGGATGACGAGCAGGAACGCTTCATGCATCAACGGCCACCAATGGGAGGTGCGTCGACGGCGGCGCAGGTACTCGTGCACGACCACGACGATGGGTACGACCGTCAGCGTGCCGAGGTAGTGGCTGATCAGGAATGAAGGGGTGAAGGTGCCGACGGAAGCCCACCAGGCTTGCACAGGATCGGGATACGACGAATACCCCAGGAAACCGATCGTCATGGTCCATAGCGTTATGACCACGGCGAGCACGACGTTGAGGCTCAGCAACGTGGTGATGCGCAGATTGCCGTCGGCGTCGCGCAGGGGCAAGCGCCTGACGACCGCGGTGAAGAAGGGCATGCAAACGACGATGAAGGGAATCGATGCTCCGATCGCCCACGGTATGCCGAACACGTGCGCATGGGAGATGGTTTTTTCGAGCACGGGAAGCGTTTCGCCCACCGCCAGGGCCAGCCAGTACCGACGCGGCACCAGCAGTAGGCAACCGAGGCGCAGCCCCGACATGAGGTTCCAATGGTCGAACATGACCAAGTTGAGCAGGTAGTAGACCAGGGCGAACGCCATGACGACGGCGATGTGATCGCCGAAGGGAATCGCGAACCGGTTGCTGCGCAAATTCAAACCACCCACCCCTGAAAACATGATGCCGCGTCATGGCCGCACTGGCCCGGCATGGTGCCGGAGCCTATACCTTCCCGGCGGGAAAAGTCACGGCGGCTGCCGATTTCGCATCCCTTTCGGGGTTGGGTAAGTCCTTACGAAATCACGCCTAAAGTTCCTGCGATTCCTGCCGAAAATGTACCTGAGAACCGGGCGCGGCCACCCGAGACGGGTTCCCGCGTGCCATAACCAGGACGGTCGTGGAGTAGTGCAACGTATGAGGTGTACAGGGGGAGGCCGTTGGCGCACAACGGCACACGGGCTGATTTCCCTGCTTGCGATCGGTGCCAGCGGTACGGCGCCCGCGCAGCAGTCGACGTTGGACAAACAGGAGCAGCTGCGTCGCGCGCAGCAGCTCGAGCAAAGGGAAGAGCAGCGCCAGCAGGCGCCGTTCCAGGGGACGCCGCCGACGCAGGTCGAGCGGCTGGATGCGCCGTTGCCCAGGGAAACACCGTGCTTCACGCTGCGCAGCCTGAAGCTCGAGGGTGAGCGCGTGGACGATTTCGCCTGGGCGCAGCGGTATCTCGATCGCTTCGTCGGGCAGTGCGTGGGCCGCGAAGGCCTGGAAACCCTGCAGCGCCGATTGTCCAACCTCGTGATCGCCCGTGGTTTCGTCACCACGCGCATCGGCGTGCCGGCGCAGGACATCTCCAGCGGCGCGCTTCGCATGCTGCTCGTACCGGGCACGCTGCGGCATGTCCGCTTCGCGCCCGGCTCGCCCGAACTGGATTGGCGCGCGGCCTTTCCCATCCACGAGGGCGACCTGCTCAACCTGCATGCCGTCGAGCAGGGCCTGGAGCAGCTCAAGCGCGTGCCGTCGCAGGACGTCTCGATGGACATCGCGCCGGGGGAGAAGGTGGGCGAGTCCGATGTGGTGCTCACGGTGCACACCACGAGGCGCTGGCACGTGGAGACCGACGTGAGCGACTCGGGCCTCGAGGGCACGGGCACCTACCAGGGCAACCTCAACCTGTCGTTCGACAACCCGTTGGGCTGGAACGACATCTTCTCGATCGGCGCGGGCCATGCGCTGTTCACCCACCCGGACGGCGGCAGCACGTTCAGCGAAAACGCCTCCTATAGCGTGCCGTGGGGCTGGTGGACGTTCAGCGGTAGCGTGTCGACGTACCGGTACCGGCAGTGGGTGGAGGGCTTCGACAGCCGTTTCCGTTCGACCGGCAACTCCACGTCCAGCGACATCACCGTGCAGCGTCTCCTCACCCGCGGTACGTCGAGCAAGACGTCGATCGAGGCTCGGTTGGCCGCGCGCAGCGCCCACAGCTATATCCAGGGCGTGGAAGTTGGCATCCAGCGGCAGCGTGTCGCCAGTGCCGAACTGGCGCTCGTGCATCGTCATTACATCGGCCAGGCGCAGGTCGACGCCCGCCTGGGCTACCAGCGCGGCACGCCATGGTTCGGCAGCCAGTGGGCGGGATACGACCCCGAGGTCGGTTACCCGACCAACCGGTATGGATTGACCACGCTCGACCTCTCCATCAGCAAGCCGCTCACGCTGGCCGGGAGGCAGGCGATCTGGGACAGCAGCCTGCGCATGCAGCGTTCCACCGACCACCTGCCGGCGGCCGAACTCATCACGCTCGGCGGCCGCTACACGGTTCGCGGTTTCGACGGCGAGCAGACGCTGGCCGGTGAGCGCGGCGCTTACCTGCGCAACACGCTCACGCTTCCGCTGGGCATCTTCGCGCCGTATCTCGGCATCGACGTGGGGCACGTATCGGGTCCGTCGACGCAGGCCGGCCATCGGCAACTGACGGGCGGCGTGCTGGGTCTTCGGGGCAGTTACGTGGGACTGAGCTGGGATCTCTTCATCGGACGGCGCCTGCACGCGCCGCGGGCGTTCGACACCGAACAACCCACGACGGGTTTCCAGCTGATCTACCAGTACTGAAAAAACACGGGCAGGGGCGCCGGGGACGGTGCCCGACAAGGGGAAAGGTCATGACGACGATCAGGGAAACGATGGTGCGCGCCTCCGGCGCGAAGGTCTGGACGGTGCTGCGTACCCTCGCGTACGCACTGGCACTGGCCATGGTGGGCACGCCGGTGGTGTCGTGGGCGCAGCAGGTGCCCGATGCGGCGGCGGGGGCGCATCGGCCGACGATGGACTCGGCGGCCAATGGCGTGCCGGTGGTCGACATCGTCGCGCCCAACGCGCAAGGCGTGTCGCACAACAAGTACCAGCGCTTCGACGTGGACAAGCGCGGCGTCATCCTCAACAACAGCGCGGGGATCGTGCGCACCCAGCTCGGCGGCTACGTCGCCGGCAACGACAACCTCAAGGGCGGCGAAGCCTCGCTGATCCTCAACGAGGTGACGTCGGCGTTGCCCAGCACGCTCAACGGATACATCGAGGTGGGCGGCAAGCCGGCCGCGGTGGTGATCGCCAACCCCTATGGCATCACCTGCGACGGCTGCGGCATCATCAACAGCCAGCGCTTCACGCTCACCACCGGCACGCCCGTGTTCGGCGGCAGCGGCAGCCTGGATGCGTTTCACGTCACGGGCGGCGGCATCGCCATCGGCTCGGGCGGCCTCGACGGCTCCGTGGTCGATCGTACCGATCTCATCGCCCGAGCGGTACAGCTCAACGGCAAGCTCTGGGCGAAGCAGCTCGACGTCGTCACCGGCAGCAACGACGTCGGTTACGCGGATGCGAGCGTGCGTGCCAATGCCGCGGACGCCTCGCGTCCGGCGGTCTCCATCGACGTGGCCGCCCTGGGCGGCATGTATGCCGACAAGATCCGGCTGGTGGGCACCGAGGCGGGCGTGGGCGTGGTCAGCAGCGGCGCCATCGCCGCTCAGGCTGGCGATCTCCAGCTCAGCAGCGCGGGCGAGGTGCGCCTGGGCGGCACCGCCGTGGCGTTGAACGACGCCACGCTGGACGCGGCCGGAGCGGTCACCATCGACGGCAGCGTCGGCACGCAGAACGGCAACGTCTCGCTGTCCGCGCGTGGCCCACTGACCGTGAACGGCGGCCTGATCGCCGGCGGCTCGCTGGCCGTGAATGCCGCGACGGATGTCGACGTGTACGGACGCCTGAGTGCCGGACATGACCTCACGGTCTACGCCGCGGGCAGGCTGCGCAACATGGGCCTGCTCTATACGGACCGCTCGTTCGACCTGCGCACGGGAAGCCTCGTCAACGGCGGCACCATCTACGGCATGGGGGGAGGGTCTGCCACCGCCGCAGGCACGTTGACGACATCGGCTGCGAGCACGCTGCATGCGGGCGGCAATCTGTCGGTCGATGCGGGCACGCTCGCCAGCGCCGGCGTGGTCGACGCGGGAACGCGGTTGTCGGTCTTGAGTCGCGGCGATGCCACGCTCGCGGGCGCCGTGCAGGGCGGCGGCGACGTCAGCCTGCGCGCTGCGGGACTGCTCGACAACGCGGCCGTCGCCGTCTCGGGCGCTGGCTTCACCGTGCAGGCGGGGCGCGTCGTCAATCGCGCGGGCGGCGTCGTGTCGTCGGGCGCCGACCTCGCCACGACCGTGGCGGGCGTTCTCGCCAACCAGGGCACGCTGTATGCGGTGGGCGGCATCGCCGTCAACGCCGGTACGCTGACCCAGGCCGCGAGCGGACAGATCTATGGCATCGGCGGCGCGCGGGTCGAGCTCGCGGGTGCGCTCGACAACGCGGGTAGCCTCGTCGGTGCCAACGGATTGTCGGTAACGGCGCAAGGCATCGACAGCCGGGGTGAGCTCGGTACCCAGCAAGGCGACGCGACACTTGTCGCTCGCGGCGACATGACGCTGGCAGGCAACACCGTCGCGGGCGGGGCGCTCACGCTTCGCGCGGCCGGCATGTCGCAGAAAGGCCGATTGACGGCCGGCCGACTCGACGCGGACGTTTCCTCGCTAGACAACGCCGGCGACATCTACGCGCGTGGCGATGTCGCCGTGCGCGTGGCGCACGATGCGGCCAATGCCGGTTCGCTGTACGCGGACGGCAGCCTGTCCCTCGCGGCCGAGGGCAACCTGGAGAATACGGGCACGGTCCACGCGGGCTCGGATCTCGCCGTGCACGCGTCATCGCTCGACAGCGGCAAGCAGATCGATGCCGGTCGCGATCTCGCCATCGATGCAGCCAGCCTGCATCTGGCGGGTAACGTGCAGGCCGGTCGCGACCTGTCCCTCACGACCGGTGGCACGTTGACCAACGAAGCCGACGTGGTGGCGGGTCGGGACGCGACGGTCCATGCGGGCGGTTTGATCAACGCGGGCTCGCTGTCGACCAGTCGCGACCTGGCGCTCACGGCGAGCGGCGACGTGAACGACACCGGCAAGCTGTACGCGGGCCGTGCACTGACGTTGGACGCGAATGCGTTGACGGTAGGCGACAAAGCCTCGGTGAGCGCGGCCGACACGGCCGCACTGCGCCTGCGCGACGCACTGCGCAGCACGGGCAGCGTCGTCGGCGCGAACGGGCTGACGGTCGATGCCGGGACCATCGATTCGTCCGGCTCGTTGGGTAGCACGCAGGGCGCGGTGCGTTTGACCAGTTCGGCCGGTGACATCCACCTGGGCGGCACGGTGTCGGCGGCGACGGCGTTCCATGGTCAGTCCGCGCAGGACCTGCTGCTCGACGGCACGCTCACCGCGAACGCGGTCGACTTGGCCGCCGCGCGTACGATGACGTTGGCCGGGGCGCTCCACGCGACCGGCGACGCCGCGATCGATGCCGGGCAGGATCTCCTGCTGGCCGGCGATACCTTCGCCGATGGCGTGCTCGTCGCGCGCGCGACAGCCGGTATCCATCAGTCCGGCACCACCCACGCGGGCGGGGACCTGTCGCTCGACGCGGCGACCCTCGATGGCGAAGGCACCCTGGACGCGGGCAACGACCTCGCGCTGCATGCCGACACCGCCACGCTCGGCGGCCGCTTGCAGGCGGGTCGCGACGTGCGCGTCGCGGCGGGCACGTTGACCCAGGCGGCCACGGTGGTCGCGGCTCGCGACGCGATACTCGGTGCGGAGCGGTTCGATGGACGCAAAGGCGGCA
Source organism: Luteibacter sp. CQ10 (assembly GCF_040900725.1). NCBI lineage: Bacteria > Pseudomonadati > Pseudomonadota > Gammaproteobacteria > Lysobacterales > Rhodanobacteraceae > Luteibacter > Luteibacter sp. CQ10. The sequence goes on from NZ_JAEUYM010000001.1 coordinate 1,285,042, forward strand.
CGGTGAGTGCCGCGCACGATCTGACGTTGACCGTCGCACAGGACGCCACCGATGCCGGCCTGCTCTTCGCGGGCAACGTACTGACGCTCGGCGCGAATACCTTCACCCAGACCGCGGACGGTCGCCTCGACGGCACGCAAGGCCTGGTCGTATCGGTCGACGGTGCCCTCGAAAGCGACGGCGCCATCGTCGGTGGCAACGGCGTGAGCGTGACCGCAGGCAGCCTGCGCAGCGGCGGCCAGCTCGGCAGCACGGCGGGCGACGTCTCGTTGGTCACGACGAGCGGCGACCTGAGCCTGGCCGGTACCACCGTGTCGGCCGGACGGCTCGACGCCACCTCGGCCGGCGCCCTGGCGCAGACGGGCGCCCTGAACGCCCATGCGTCGACGTGGGTCGCCGCGGAAGATATCGATCTCGCCGGCGATACCTCGATCGACGGTACGCTCGCGCTCGACGCGGAACGCGACCTGCGCAACACCGGCAGCGTCTATGCCACGGGCACGCTCGACGCGCACGCGTCCGGCGACCTCGACAACCGCGGCGACATCGCCGCCGAGCAAGACCTGAAGGCACGGGCCGGCGGTTCGCTCACTCAGGACGCGAACGGCAAGCTGCAGACCAACGGCACGCTTACCGTCGCGGCGGCGCGCATCGACAGCGCCGGCACGCTGGCCGCCGCCCACGACGTCGGCCTGACGTCCCAGGGCGACACGCTGCTGTCCGGCACGACGCAGGCAGGCGGTGCACTCGATGTCCAGAGCGGCGGCGCGCTGACCAACGCGGGCAAGCTGCTGGCGTCCTCGGCGCTGTCCATCGAGGCGGCGAGCGTCGGCAACACGGGCGACCTCTCCACCGACGGCACGCTCGCAGTGCACGCCACCGGTGCGATCGACAACCAGGGCACCGTCTACGCGGGCAAGACGATCGGCATCGGTGCGGCCGGCTTCACGCAGGGCGCCTCGGCGCAGCTTTCCGGCGCGGACACCGTCACCATCGACGTTTCCGGCGCGATGGCCAACGCGGGCAAACTCGTCGCCGCACGGACGCTGGACGTGAAGGCGGGCAGCCTGAGCAGCACCGGCACGCTCGGCACCCAGCAGGGCGACATGCACCTGCTCGCGCGGCAGGGCGATCTCACGCTCGGGGGCACGGTGGCCTCCGCCGCCGACCTCGACGCCCGGGCCACCGGGGCGATCCGGCAGAGCGGCCAGCTCGCCGCCCACGGCCTGACGCTTCACGCCGATGGCGACCTCGCCGTGCAGGGCGACATCGCCGCGAAGACGGCGACGCTGTCCAGCGGCGCGACGTTGAGCCAGGCCGGTACGGTCGGTGCCGACGACATTTCGCTCGATGGCGTTACGGTGACCCATGCCGGCCGCACGCTGTCCGCTGGCGATCTTCGCGTGCATGGCGCCACCGTCGACGTGGCGGGCACGCTCGCCGCGGGCGTGAAGGACGACGGTACGCTGGACACCACCGGTGACCTGCGCGTGCTGGCCGATAGCGCACTGACGGCGCATGGCAGCCTGCTCGCGGGCAACCTGCTCGACGCGCAGGCGAACACGCTCGATCTTTCCTACGGCACGCAACGCGCGGGTGGCAACGCGAGCCTGCTGGCGCGCACCGGCAACATCGACCACACCGCCGCCGACCTGGGCGCGGGCGGCAGCCTCACCGTGCAGGCCGCCGGGGCGCTGGTGAATCGTGGCGTGGACGGTCGCGACGCGCGCATGCAGGCGAACGCGCTGCTGCTCACGGCGGCATCCATCGACAATACGCGGGGCAAGTTGCTGCAATCGGGTTCGTCCGTGCTCGTCCTGCGCACGGCCGGAACGATCGACAATACCGGCGGCACGATCGTCAACAACGGCAGCGACCTCACCCTGCACGGCAGCCGGGTGGTCAACACCGGCGGCAGCGTGCAACTGGCCGGCAACGGCCTGCTCGACGTCGGCGCCGACCAGGACGTGGATAATCGCCAGGGCACGCTCGCCAGCAACGGTACGACGCGAGTGGTCGCCACGACGGCGCTCGCCAACGACGGTGGCCTGATCAACGCGCACGGCAATACGACCGTCTCGGCGTCGTCGTTGAGCAACACGGCGAATGGCGCGATCTCGGGTGCCACGCTGGGCGTGACCGTCGCCAACGGCCTGAACAACACGGGCGGCCTGCTCCAGGCGACCGGCGGCAACCTCGGCGTCACCGCGGCCAACCTCTCCAACGGCGGCGGCACCATCCAGTCGGCGGCGGGCGCGACCACGCTCGGCGTCGGCGGCACGCTCGACAACGGCAACGGCACCATCGCCGCCGGTAGCGGCACGACGCTGACCACCGCACGGCTGATCAATGCCGGCACCATCTCGGGCGCGCAGCTCAACGTGCAGGCCACTGACACGGTGGTCAATACCGGCCGCCTGCAAAGCCTCGGCGCGCTCGACCTGCGCGCCACCAACGGCCTCAACAACAATGGCGGCCGCATCGAAGCCAACGGCACCACGACGCTGGCCTCGGCATCGATCTCCAACATCGGCGGTCGCATCGCCAACGCCAGCGCGGCGCTCACCCAGGTGACCTCCGGCGGCGGCATCGACAACCGCGGCGGCACGCTGGGCGGGCAGGGTGACGTGAGCCTGTCGGGCACGGCGATCTCCAACGCGCAGGGCGGCACGCTGGTGGCCGCGAACAACCTCACCCTGGGCACCGGCCAGCTCGACAACGGCGGCGGCACGGTCTACGCGGGCAATACGTTCAACTTCGTCAACGCCGGCGCGTCGGCATCCAACGTCAACGGCAAGATCACTGCCGGCCGCCAGCTCAACCTCACCTTGTACGGCTTCGACAACAGCGGCGGCACCGTGCAGGCCGGCATCGACGGCGTGGGCGGCGTCGGCAATGTGATGCTGGACATCCGCAACCTCGTCGGCCAGGGCACCATCGTCGCCAACAACACGCTGGGCATGCACCTGGTGGGCGACTACGTGCAGGCTGCCGGCTCCAGCATCAAGGCCGCCGGCGGCTTCAGCCTGGCGGTGGACGGCCAGTTCACCAACAACGGCAGCATCCAGGCGGTGAACGGCCTGACCATCAGCGCCGCGGGCATCACCAACAACGCGGGCGCGCTGCTGAATTCAGCCAATACGCAACTGGTGACCGGGGGCACCGTCACCAACGCGGGCAGCATCCAGGGCAATACGGTCGGCGTCACCGCGGGCGTGGTGAACAACACCGGCAGCATCATGGGCGGAAACGTCACGCTGCAGGCCGGCACGGTGATCAACGGCGCCGATTTCGGTCAGTCCATCGGCAACCCGGATTACCAGAGCGGCACCATCGCCGCGACGAACAGCGTCGATATCTACACCAGTCACCTGGTCAATCGTGACGCACAGATCTTCAGCCTCGGCAACATCGACGTCGCCGGCGCGGGCCGCAATGGACAGGGCCTGTTCGACACGCGCGCGGGGCTGATCGACAACATCTCCGGCTCGATCCAGGCACAGGGCAGCATCCTTCTGGCGGCGAACCAGATCAATAACGTGCGCCGTGTACTGAGCACGACCAGCCGCACGTTGAGTGCCGAGGAATCGGCGGCATCGCAACCGTTGCCGATCACCGACTACAAGCACGCGATGAACAAGGTGCAGGAGTACGAGACCTGGACCGAATACCACACGCTCGACGAGACGGTGGTGAACGCCGCCAGCGCGCAGTCGCAGATCGTCGCGGGCGGCAACATCTCGTTGTACGGCTCGGTGAAGAACAACACCTCGACCATCGCGGCCAACGGCTTCCTCGCCGTGAACCAACAGGGCGCGGGCGGCGGCACCGGCATGGTGGCCGGTAACGAAAACGTGTCCAATGAGTCGCTGGCCGCCGGGCGCACCATCCAGAAGGTGGCAGTGGAGCACCACATCGGCTGCGGCACGGACCAGAGTCTGTGCGATAACGCCGGAGGCGAGGAAGAGAGTTACTACTATCGCCCCGATACCGACCCATCCGACCTGATGCACGACAACTACACCGCGCTGGGCGCGGTGATGTCCGGCGCCGCCGGCGTCGCCATCGGCGGACTCAACGTGTCCAACGGCGGCGTCACGCCGGACGGCCGTTCGGTCGGCAATACGCGGCTCGACCCGAACGCGCAGGCGATCGGCCTGTCGTCGGTGAACAAGGGCAACGCGCAGGGGGCGACCGGACTGCCCCCGGGCGCTCAGGTCGATCCGGCCACCGGGCACGCGCCGCAGGTGCTCGGCGGCGCGGGCCAGCCGCTGGCCGGGGTCACGCTGCCGACGGGCGGCATCTATAGCGTGCATGGCGGCCAGGGGAGCGACGGCACGGCCGTCGATGGACCCGCCGCGGGCGGGCAAATCGTCGCCGCCTCGGCCGGGGAACGCAGCACCGTCGGTGGCGTGGACGCGGGCACGTTGTCCGCCGGTGCCACGGGGGCGTCGGCCCGCAACGTCGGCCTGCTGGGCAACGCCTACCTCACGGCGTTGCTCGGCCATGCGCCGAGCGGTAACTACCTCATCGAGACCAACGCGCGCTTCGCCGATTACAGCCAGTTCATCAGCAGCGACTACCTGCTCGACAAGCTGGGCGTCGATCCGGCGCGCACGATGATGCGCCTGGGCGATGGTTTCTACGAGCAGCAGCTGGTGGTCAACCAGGTCACCCAGCTCACCGGCCGTGCCTACCTGTCCGATTACGGCAGCGGCCTGGACGAATACCAGGCGCTGATGAACAACGGTGCGCACGCGGCCCAGGCGATGAACCTGAGCGTGGGCGTGGCGCTCACCGCCGACCAGGTGAGCGCGCTCACCCAGGACATCGTGTGGATGGTGCAGCAGAACGTCGACGGACACGACGTGCTGGTGCCGGTGGTGTACCTCGCCAGCGGCAACCTCGGCCTCACGGCGCAGGGCGCGGTGATCGCGGGCAAGGACGTGAGCATCGACGCGTCGGGCACGCTGAGCAACGACGGCACGATCCGCGGCCAGAACAGCACCCTGCTCACCGCGAAGGACCTGCTCAACAGCGGCCGCATCTCCAGCGACGGCCTGACGGCGATCAGTGCCACCGGCAACATCACCAACGTCAACGGACGTATCGACGGTGCGGGCGTCAGCCTGGTCGCCGGTGGCGATATTCGCTCGGAGAACGTTGGGGGCCTCATCGGCAGCGGCCTCGCCCCGGCGAGCATCACAGCCACGCAGGGCTTGCAGATCAACGCGGGCCATGACCTCTCGCTCGACCACACGACGGTGAGCTCCGGCGGCGATGCGCTGCTTACGGCGGGCCACGACCTGACCCTCGCGGGCAAGGGCATCACGACGGGCGGAAGCCTCGCCCTGGCGGCGGGTCACGACGTGACCCTGGCCTCTAGCACCGTCACCACGCAGCCCAGCCGCTGGACTACCGGCACGCGTGCCGAAGGCATCACCCTCGATGCGGGCAAGGATCTGTCCGTCGTCGCGGGCAACGACGTGAACCTCTCGGTGTCGACGCTGAAGGCGGGCGGCGATGCCGCCTTGCAGGCGGGCCACGACCTCACCCTGGGTGCGCAACAGACCGGCACGCGCTGGACGACACAGACTCAGGGCAGTTCCGTGACCGCGGGCGGCTCGTTGTCGATGCAGGCCGGCCACGACCTGAGCGCGCAGGCGGCGACGGTGAAGGCCGGCGGCGACATGGCGTTGCTGGCCGGTCACGACCTGTCGCTGACCGCGAGCACGGACGGCACGTCCACCAAGGTCACCCACCAGGTCACTGGCCTCGAGGCGGGTGGCAATCTGGCCGTGGCAGCGGGCAACGACGCCCTGCTCGAAGGCACGACGATCAAGGCGGGCGGTACGGCCGCCTTGCAGGCCGGCAACGACCTGACCCTGACCACCGTCACCGACAGCTCGACAACCACGGCGAGCTGGAAGGAAGGCAAGAAGCACATCACCCAGACCACCACCGACGAGACGGTACGCGGGGTGACGTTAGACGCGGGCAAGGGAGTGCAGATCGGGGCCGGGCACGATGCGACGCTGGATGCCACGACGGTGTCGAGCGGCGGGGATATTACGGTCGCGGCGGGGCATGATCTGACGCTCGGCGCGGAGGACGAAACGCATACGGTCGTCACCGATACCAAGAAAAAGAAGAGCGGCCTGTTCAGCAGCAAGACCACCACGACCCACGACACCAGCAACGAGACGCTGGCGGTGGGCACCACGCTCAGCGGCGACAACGTGCATCTGGTGGCGGGCAATGACCTGACCGCCGAAGGCGCGGCGGTCAAGGCGACGGGCGACGTCGCCCTGGCCGCCGGCCACGACGTGAACCTGCTGGCGACGACCGACAGCTACAGCTCCACCCACGACGAGACCGTCAAGAAGTCCGGTTTCACGCTCAACCGTGGCGGCGGCATCGTCCAGGCAGGCAAGAAGACCGTCACCAACGACGACAACACACAGCACGTGGCCACGGGCACGCTGCTGAGCGGCGACTCCATCTCGGTGGCTGCCGGCCACGACGTGCTCGGTGAGGGCGCGAAGATCGCGGGCACACATGACGTGACCGTCGCGGCGGGCAACGACCTGAACCTGACCACGGCCGTCGACGTTTACGACGACAGCCACAGCAAGACGGTCACCCAGACGGGCTACTCGCGTAGCGGCATGACCGAGGTCTACGGCCAGCAGAAGGACAGCCGTGCGGAAACGTCGCATCAGGTGACCCATACCGGCAGCGTGGTCGGTTCCACCGACGGTCAGGTCACCCTGACCTCCGGCGGCAACCTGCACCTGACCGGCACGGACGTGATCAGCCAGACCGGTACGACCATCGTCGGCAAGAACGTCACCATCGACGCGGACACCGACACGCTGGACACCACGCAGTCGCAGAAGCATACCCAGGGGGGCGTGACGGGTGGTCTTGCCGGCGGGCTGTATGACCTGGCGATGGAGACACGCGGGTCGACGGTGCATGCGAGCCACACCGACGACGATCGCCTGAAAGCGGTGTACGCCGCGCAGGCGGCCATGACCGCGACCCAGGCGGTCGGTAAGGCACAGGACGTCATCAATGCCGGGAGCGCCCAAGGAGCCGCCGCCGCGGCCGGTGTGAACGTTCAGGTCGGCATCGGCGGAAGCAGTGTCAGCAGCAAGACATCGACGCACGACGACACGTCGTTCGGCGGTCACATCACCAGTGGCGGCAACGTCACCATCGGTGCGACCGGGGGCGACCTGACCCTCATCGGTGCCGACATCTCGGGAAAGAACGTCGCCCTGGCGGCCACCAACGACATCAACCTGCTGAGCCAGTCGGAAGGACATAGCTTAAAGAACGAATCGAAGAACTCGGCCGGCAGCATCGGCGTGAGTTTCGGCACGAACGGTCTGGGCATCTACGCTTCGGCCAGCGTGGGCAGCGGCAAGGCGCACGGCAACGGAGAAACCCACGCCGAAACCACGGTCAACGCCGACGACAAGCTCACCATCGTCAGCGGGCACGACACGACCATCGAAGGCGCGCAGTTGAAGGGCCAGCAGGTGGTGGCCGACATCGGGAACAACCTGACGATCCGGAGCGAACAGGACACCGACGACTACGCAAGCAAGACCATGCAGGCCGGCGGCCAGGTCATGGTGGGCATCACCCAGAGCGGCTTCGTGAGCGGCAGCGCGTACTACGCCGCCAGCAAGGTCGACAGCAACTACACCGGCGTCAACGAGGTAAGCGGCATCAAGGCGGGCGACGGCGGCTTCCAGATCGATGTGGGCGGCACCACGCACCTTGTTGGCGGACAGATCGCCAGTACAGCTGATGCGTCCAAGAACGTGCTGAGTACCGGCGACTTGGTCTGGGAAGATCTGCATAACGAGTCGAAGTACAACGCCAGCCAGATCAGCGTCAGCGGCGGCAGCACGATGTCCAGCAACATCGCCGGTGCCATCGGTGCGGGCTTGTCGATGGCGGTGCCGCAGCATGGAAGCAGCAGCAGTGAGACGAAGTCAGGTATCGCCGAGGGCACGATCATTGTGCGCAACGATCCGGACAAGGATCTGAGCGGGCTTGATCGGAATCCGACGCTGGATGACGAAGCACTGAAGAACAGCTTCGATCCGAAGAAGATCGCCGAACGTCAGGAACTGGGAAAGATCGCAGGGCAGCTGGGATTCCAAGCGGCCGGCGACATCAGCGAGAAGATGGGTTGGGCGGAAGGAAGCCCTGAGAAGACGGCACTTCATGCGATCGTAGCCGCTGGCATGGCTTCGCTGGGTGGAGGCAACGTCGGCGACGCTGTGGCAGGAGCGGTAGCCAACCAGCTTGCGATAAACGCAATGGCCGATGCCCTCGAGAGTGCAGGCTTCGAGCATGGAACACCGGAGTTTGCGACGCTGATGAAGGCCGGGAGCCTTGCAATCGGCGCGGCGGTATCCGGCGACACCGGAGCGGTCGCGGCCCTTGACGCCACCAGCTTCAATTACCTCAACCATGACCAGCGTACGCAAAAGAACAAAGACCTCGCTGACTGCAAGGACGACGCGTGCCGTCAGCGGGTCAATAAGGAGTGGGACGATACCAGCGCAAAGCAAAGCCTTGCATTGACAGCGCAGTACGCGGGGTCGATGAACAAGGATATCTATCAAGCTCTTTTGGATACCAATCCATACTCCGGTGCGTATGACGCTCTCCTCGCGAAAGGATTGCAGACTGTGCCCGGGTTGGGTGGCAGTTCGTCCTATGTCTACAGCATGGTTACCGGCATGGATGGTGAGCCGAGGATGAGTGCGATACCTGGTGGTTTGACGCCGGGAGGTAAGGCCGCGCTTGAGATGGGAGCGTTGGGACCTGTGTTTGGAATGCCGGCAGCACTCACGGCGGCTTTTGGTGGGACGCCTCAACAGGTCTCTGCTGCCAACGATTTCGGTATGCAGGGCCTTCTAGTTTACACAGCAGGTTCATGGTCCAAGCCCTTTGCCGAAGGAAATGTCTTGGATCCTGCAAATGGCGCGGGGACACATATTCAAGAGCCGTTTTCGCAAGAAATCCGATTGGACGGACTCGTAGACGGCCTGGTGGGCGGGAAGCAAACGGTAGCGACCCGCTCGTCAGAAGCGACCGGGTCATACATCGAGCTCAACAGTCCAGAGGGTATCGCAGCGAAGGATGCCTACTACGAAGCGCTCAATAGCGACAAAGTACCAGTTATCGGCCGTCTTCAAGATACGGCTGTAGGCGAAGAACTCGGGATGCTACGACTAAACTCTCCAAATTGGAGCGTCAATGTGAACGATGCTTGGATCCAAGGCGGCATCGACTCAGGAAAGACGTTCTACTTGGGAACTGGTATTTCCATTGGAAACCTCCGCTCCGGAAATATCGAGTACCCAACGACTGTATACTTTAGGGAGTTGCTGCAACTCAGAGATGCGGGCTACTTCAAGCAAGGCGACTATCTGTTGCCTCCGCCTAAAAAGTCGCTTTGATGGAGACATTTAATGATTTATGAAAAGCTTTCTCAGTTGAGTAAAACTAGTTTTCGATTCAAGCCTAAAGGTCCCGACGTAAGGGCGCTCGGCATGGAAATTTTTCGGGAGTATGCGGCCTTGAGTGAAGACGCTCGTGAGCGTGTGCGCTCGAGCATAGATTATGAGTCTTCCAAAAAGCTCCTCTCGATGAGCAGCGTGTTGGCTGAAGAGGCGATGAACTCCGTTGATGTTCGCTGGATTGAAGCTTCCGTTTGCATGCATGCCATCGAAGACTTTATGAGCGATTACCGAGAGAACTACCGATATCTGGTTTTGTCCTCTTATTCGGCTGGCGCTTTAGGTGTCGTCTTTGCTGAGTTGGTCGATGGTCTTAAATTATTATTTTCTCCTAGTAGCGCGATACGTATGCGAGACTTTTGTAGCCAGGACGAATCGTTTAAGAGATTGTCTTCTTATGGTATTCAAGTGAAGGTTGTTGATGGACGAAAAGTCTTTGCTCCGCTTAGTGGTGGTTTTAAGTAGGATGTCGCGGTGGCTTTTTAAGTCCGATAGCAGCCCCGTCGCCAGATCCCCATACATACGCTTGAGCTTGTTGTGCTCGGTCTAGGTCGTGCAGCCAATGTGTCGCCTCCACGTAAATTTGGTCCAGACATAGTCCGAGGTCTCCGGGCAAACTAAGCCTCAAGGAGCGCCCCGATGCGTAAGAGTCAATTCACCGAGAGCCAGACGTAAGCTGTCAAGTAACGGCGTGTACCTTCAAGGGAGCGTCCGTGAGCAATTGCTTCGGATGGAAGCGGCGTGGCCCACTGCCGAAGGGGAGGACGACTTGGGCGGTACAAGACTTTGGTTCTTGGTTGTGGCGCCAGAAGGGCTGGCATGCAGTGGGAGGATGGAACGCGAACTTGGACGTGAAGGTACTCTCTTGTAAGCCGAGGATGGTCTTGACGTTGCGCATGCGAGGATAACTAGGATGCATAACATGTTCGATGGATTCTGGTCTGGCGTGATCGGAGCTCTTCTTTCGACGAGGAGAGGCCGGCCCCCGACACCTGCCGTTTACATAGTGTCATTCCTCTCGGGTGCGATTTCGGCAGTCATCATTCTTTTCATTTCGATCGCATGGGAGGTTGGGACGGCTAAAGCGTTGTCGTTGATGGCTGATAAGTTTGTAAGTGCACCGACGGTGCTGGTTCCACTGTTTGGCGGGCTTATGGCCACCTCGGTATTCTGGTTCCCGAGAAACGACAGGTAGCGTATTAGTGACGACCGTGGAACCTCCACCGTTGCGGGCAGGGGATCTTGCGCTCACTTGGTAGGTGGATACACGTTGTGTGGCCGCTATGCGTCCGAGTAGTTACGACGCCTGCTGGCATGAGCTCGAACCAGGTCATCCTCCTCTCCGCAACCTTTCAGGCCCGATTGCAACCAACCTTGGCTTCCAAATGCGATAGGGCGAGGTGACAATTCTTTATGGCTACACGTCCGGCGTTCGATGTCGTGGACGTGAAGACTGGGTTCAACATGCTGGCTCGTCCCGATCCCGCTACTGGGCAGATGGAACCGAGCGGTGTTTGGCGTAAATGCTTGATGATACGGCGAGCGGGTTACGCCTACAGGGAATGAGTTACGGTGATGTGAGCGGTCTCAATCTGGCTTCGGTTGTGAATAAGTCTGTGGGCGAGATGATGTCGGCATTACGCAATGCAGTTGGTCCGCGTTGATGACGACGAGGTCTTGCTAAGGTCTACGTTGTACACCCTCGACGTTTTTGCCGAGAGAGAAGGGGTGAGTATCGTTTGTCTCGATGCGAAAAAAAGCCCATGACTTTCGCAGAAGACCGCATTAACTATGTAATATCCCATGCGTGTAATGATTTTAATGGCGAGATAAGCGATATCTGTATTCGCAACCTCTTGACGGGGGCAGGTAGTCGTGCGGGTTCCCTAAGTATTCTGGAAAACTATGCGCACGCTATGGGTGTCTATTCATGGTTCGTGAACCAGAATCTGGCGAGTCTCAGGAACTGGTTTTCACCATGGCTAGTATGGACATGCACATCTTTCGCAACCTGAGCGAAGTACGCGAGCGGGCCGAACGCTGGCTAGCCGACTACAACCGGGAAGTCCCACGCGGCAGCCTCGGCGGGCTGACGCCCGTCGAATTTAGACAACAACACGATCCGGCAACCTTGGGCTATGGGTGGCACTAACTAACGGGGGGCGACACATTCGGAGAAGTCGGCGGCGGGACTCAAATACTTCCTGATTTCCTTGCCAAAGTTCATGTCAGGTGGCTAATCAAGAATGGCTACGTGAGAGAGGCGAAAAAGTGATTGACCCTCAAACATTGCAATCCTTGCAGCAGAGAATGTGGGACCTTGGACAACGTATCGGGGCTCCGAAGGACCTGCTGGTGGTGCGGAAGGAGGCGTCAGGGGTTGGCGACCCCTACATCGATTGCGATGGCAAATCCTTCCTTTACATTGTTTCGGAGCGAGGCACTGAATTTTCTAGAAAGGTTGTAAGTTCTGAGGAGGAGCTTCTTCACTTACTTCTTTCGGACGCGGTATCACAAATGGCATGGGACTATGAGCTGGATCATCGAGTTGATGGACGTGATCCGCGTAGGATTGCGTTCCAGAAAATGATTGAGTTGATGGATCGCTTGGACCCGAGCTGGGGTGCGCAGATGAGGGCAGAAACTGAGGAAATTCTTCTGAATGCTCCCTACAAGGACGATATCTAGGGGAGGTGCGAGGTGAGCGACGGGTGGTGTAGGTTACCCTGCTGTCCTGGGAAGCGGACTCCGGGCGGTTAGCGGTTGGCTGGGCGATTCGGCACCCGCGCTCTATGGCCAGGTCGTTACAGCGTAAGGAGGCATCCTCGGCCTGACCACGATGCCGGGCTTCGACCCGTCGCCATCGGGCAACCCGGCAACGGCGGTGCAGACGTAATCGCCGCCAAACGGCAGCTTCTGGGGTACTCCGGTACGTATGATGCCAAAAGCTCGCCGTTCGTCGAGGAGTTGCCGGACCATATCGGACTGTCTGAAGACGAGTGAGCTATCCATGCACGGTCCATATAAACTCCGCCTGCTCATCGACCGAACCTCAGAACCATTTCCACCAAGGTCGCTTTGGAGCTTGCGAATCGGGCGGAATGTCGTGTTGGCTGAAGTCGTCCGTCGCGACCATCTCGCCGTCTGCATCGTATTCCTCGTCATCGTCGCCCACCACCCTTGCGCCGAGCATTTGGGCGATTTGGAACATTTTTCGGAGGATTTCGTTGTCCGGGTTCTTGGCGACGATCCCGCTGGAATCGAGCCAGATCCATGCCGTGTTATCTTTGGAGTAGGCCGTCCAGACAGCCATCCCTTCGTTCTTCACGCGTAGCACGGCTCCATTGCCCACCGTCGTCTCGGCATAGCCGTCAAGGCGGAGCTCGGGATCGGAGGCGATGTAAGCTTTCCATTCCTCCATGGAAATGGTCGGGCCTTCGTCATCGAACCAGTGCGTTTTGCGAGTGATGTGGATGTCGTAGCCCATGGCGATCCTTCAGACCGTCTGCTCGGAATGTCGTATTACGTATGCCGAGTAATAATACCGTGGGCTGCACCGAGCTGCATCGAAAACGCCCGACTTTCAAATAAAAAAAAGGAGCCGGTGGGTGCATGACCGACCAAGGGTCGTCCAGTCGCAACGAGGTCCGCCGCAATGCCCCGGCCCGAAGTGAGCGCACGCTACTCCGGTGGCCCGAAAAGCACGCGTCCATACTGTTTCCAGCCTCGCGCGGCTTTCAAGCTACCAAACATATGTACCCATCCATGGAAGGCGATGCGGAAGGGATTATGGCTGTAAATCGGCTTCACCAGACCGTACCGAGGCGGTTCGTCCTCGCGTTCCCGGCGGAACGAACCGAATAGCCGGTCGAACACGATCAGTACCCCGCCGTAGTTGCAATCGATGTAATCCGGGTTGCTGGCATGGTGCACGCGGTGGTGCGAAGGCGTGTTGAACACGAACTCGATCGGCCTTGGCAGTCGTCCGATCAGTTCCGTATGCAGCCAGAACTGATACAGCAGGTTCACCGCCAGCGCGGCGAGCACTACGGGAACGGGAAACCCGATCCATACCAGCGGGGCGAAGAACACCGTCGCACCGGTGATCTTTCCTGTCCAGCCGAGGCGATACGCGGACGACAGCGTGTACTGGTTCGATGAGTGGTGCACCGAATGGTTCAGCCAGAACCAGTGGATGCGGTGGTCGGCACGATGCATCACGTAGTAGCAGAACTCCTGGCCCAGGAAGAGCAGGGCCCAATGCCACCAGCGGTCCATGGCGAAGGTGGCGATGCGCCATTGCCAGACCGCATAGAGCACCGCACCGGTGATGCCGGCCTTGAGCAATCCATTGACCAGCACGCGGCCCAGCGCATCGCCGAGCGATGCCCAGTAGGCCTTCCAATCTTGGCCGAGGCCGCGGCGTTGCCGCAGCCACCCTTCGGCGGCGGCGATCAACACGAACAGCGGCAGCGGTATCACCAACAAGCCGAGCGAGGACGTATCCATGGTGATCGCCTAGCCGGCTCAGCGGCCGAAGCGCTGTCGCGCGGCCCCGGCGGCCTGCTTGAGTTCGTCGGTCGACAGCTTTCCATCCTGGTTGGTATCGATCTTGTCGAAGTTCTTGGCGATACGCGGCAGGCCGGCTTCGGCTTCCTGGCGATCGATGAAGCCGTCGCCGTTGGTGTCCGCGGCCTTCAGGCGTGCCTGTACGTCCTGTTTGGCCTGGGCCGCGCGGTCGCTCTGCGCAAACGATGACGTGGAGGTGACGATCAGGGTCGCGGCGAGCAGGTAGGTGAGTTTCGGCATGGGATACCTCATGAGTTGGAAAAGAAGACCATCCCTGGTCGTGGGGGGATCAGTTGCCGCGGCAGGCTATCGTCTCGCCCGCGGCGTTGCTGCAGGTGCCGGTGTGGGTGATCACGCCGTTCTGCACGCTGGTCGAGCCGCTGTAGCTGTTGCCGTTCTTTCCGGTGGCGCTGGTGCTGCGGCTGCCGTTGACGTTGCCGTCGGCATCGCGGGCGATGCTCCCGCTGGTGGTCGCGGAGCCGCCGTTGGGGCCGTTGATCGACGCGCTTCCCTGCCGGCCGGCGCTTCCGTCGGCGTTGCGGTAGAAGCTGCCCTCGCGCTGCGCGGTACCGCCGTTGGCACCGGCGGCATACGCCCGGCTGTGGCCGTCCACGTTGCCCTGGCCGTCGCCGTGCACCTGGCGGCCCCGCGCAAAAGCGCCTCGCTCGCCACGGGCCGCGGCCCCGGTGACGGCGGTGCGGCCTCCGTCGCCGGTATGGGCTACCGCATGGCCGCGGATTCGGCCTTGCGCCGACGCATCGGGAATCGCGGCGGCCGACGTGCCGGTCAGCACCAGAGCCGCCAGTAACAGGGTCGTTCTTTTCACGGGATGTCTCCATCGGGTCGGCGCGAGGCGTTCTCGCGGTAGAGCCAGGCTAGTGCCCGCCGTCGGCACAGGTGTGTCGCGATCGCCACGACATGTTTCCGCGGCGCGCCCGGGAAACATTTGCTTACACATGCCGCGGAAAGGGCGTTGCGCGGGCCCGCGGCTAGCCGCGATAGTGGCGCCATGGACGACACCCTGGCTCGCATTCTCCTGGTCGACGACGACGCGCGTTTGCGCGAACTGCTGCTGCGCTACCTGGAATCGCAGGGCTTCAAGGTCACGGGCGTGGGCGATGGCGCGCAGATGCGGCAGGCGCTGGATCGGAGCCACTACGACCTGATCGTGCTGGACCTCATGCTGCCCGGCGAAGACGGCCTCGATATCTGCCGCCGCCTCCGTGGCCAGGATGACGACACGCCGATCGTGATGCTTACCGCCAAGGGCGACGAGATCGACCGCATCGTGGGCCTGGAGATCGGCGCCGACGACTATCTTCCCAAGCCGGTCAATCCCCGGGAGTTGCTGGCGCGGATCCGGTCGGTGCTGCGGCGCGCCCGGCCCGCGCCCGGGGCGCCGGCGCCGGACGGCGGCGAGGTCCGGTTCGGTTCGTTCCGGCTGGACCTGGGGCGCCGCGAACTCAGCCGGAACGGTGAGTTGCTGCGCCTGACCTCGGGCGAATTCGCGGTACTGGCGGTACTGCTTAAGCACCCGCGGCAGCCCCTCAGCCGCGACCGCCTGATGAGCCTGGCGCGTGGCCGCGAGCATGAGGCCTTCGAGCGGAGCATGGATGTCACCATTGCCCGCTTGCGCCGGTTGCTTGAGGACGACGTGCGCAACCCGCGCATCCTCCAGACGGTCTGGGGCGTGGGTTACGTCTACGTGCCGCCGGACGATCGCGCATGAGTCGCCTCCCTTTACCGCGCAGCGTGTTCGGGCAACTCGTGCTGGTGATCGGGCTGGTGTTGCTCGGCGCGGCGGTGCTGGCGGTGGCGATAGGCCGACAATTGACGACCCGCCCCGCTGCCGGGCAGTTGCTGAATGCCATGGACGGCTTTGCGGATGTCGCCGAGGAGCTGGCACGCATGCAGCCCCACGAACGCTTCGTGGCCTATTTGCACGATGCCGGACTGGCGGTGACCGAACAGCCGCCGGCGCCGCGTGATCTGCGTGCCGAGCCTTTCATGCGGGAGTTGCTCGAACAAGCGCCGCAACAGCTCGAGCACGGCCGCGAGATGCGCCTGGGGCGCATCGGCACGGCGAACGTGGTGTGGCTGAGGCTCAATACGCAGCCTGCGTTGTGGATATCGTTCGCTTTCGATCAGCGCGGCAGTCGCGTGTTGCGCTTTTCGGTACTGATGCTGCTCGTGGGTGCGGTGCTGGTCTGGCTGGCGGCGGCTTACTATGCGCGCCGCCTGGTGGTGCCGCTGCGCGGCCTGGCGCGATCCGCGCCGGCGATCGTGCGCGGCGAACCGCCACCGCCGGGCGCCCTGGCGGGGCCGCGGGAAGTGCGGGATCTCGCGCGCGCCCTGGCCGATTCGAGCCGGGACGTACGCGAGGCCGCCGAGGAACGGGCGCTGATGCTTGCCGGCATTTCGCACGACCTGCGCACCCCGCTGACGCGGCTGCAGTACGCCGTCGAACTCGTGCCCGATGCCGACCCGGAACTCCGCGCCGGGATGCACCGCGATATCGCCGACGTCGACGCGATCCTGTCGCAATTCATCGCTTACGCGCGCGACGGCCGCGACGAAGCCAGCGAACCCCTCGACCTGGCCGCGCTGTGCCGCCATGCGATCAGCGCGTGCGAACGCGAGTGGCAGGTGGAAACGCCGACCTGCGCGCCGATGACCGGCAAGCCGATGGCATTGCAGCGTGCGGTGGGGAACCTGCTCGTGAACGCGCAGCGGCACGGTGCGCCGCCCTATGCGCTGCGGCTTTCGCGGCAGGGCGAGGCTTGGCGGATCGAGGTCACCGACCACGGGCCCGGCTTATCCGAGGAAGCGGCGCAGCGCGCCCGCCAGCCGTTCGTGCGTGGCGAAGGCGGCGGCACCGGGCTCGGACTGGCGATCGTCGAGCGCGTCGCGCGCCAGCACGGCGGTGAATTGAGGCTGCTTCCGCTGCATCCCCATGGTTTGGCGGCAACGCTCGTGTTGCGCGGAAGTTGATCATGTCGTCGACGAGGCGGACGTTATGGGTATGAGGCGAGCGTGCATGGTAGCCGGCATGGCATGGATCGCGTGGGGCCTGGCCGGCATCGCGCATGGCGCGCGCGACGAGGCGCGGCCGGCTGACATCCGGATGATGCACGACATCGCGTATGGCAGCGATCCTCGGCAGCGTTTCGACGTTTACCTGCCGCCATCGCCACGTCACGCCCCGGTGATTTTCATGGTACACGGAGGCGCCTGGGTGATCGGCGACAAGACCGGTCCGGGCGTCGTCGACAGCAAGGCCGCTTACTGGCTGCCGAAGAACTATGTGCTGGTATCGGTGAACTATCGGCTGTTGCCCGACGCCAAGCCGTTGGACCAGGCCAAGGACGTGGCACGGGCACTGGCCGCCGCGCAACGCATGGCGGCGTCGTGGGGCGCGGACTCCCGCCGGTTCGTCTTGATGGGCCATTCGGCGGGTGCGCACCTGGTCGCCTTGCTCGGAGCCGACCCGGAACGGCTAGCCGCCGCCGGTGCCATTCGGCCGCGGGGCGTCGTTTCCCTGGACAGCGCCGCGATGGACGTGGTGCAGATCATGGAATTTCCGCGCCATCCCAGGCTCTACGACCGGGCCTTCGGCGAGAACCCGCGCGACTGGGTCGCGGTGTCGCCATATCACCAGCTCCGGTCCGGGGCGCTGCCGATGTTGGCCGTGTGTTCCAGCCGTCGTTTCGACGCCTGTCCGCAGGCGCGACGCCTCGCGCAGAAGGCGGCAACGTTCGGTGCGCGGGTCGACGTGTTGCCCGAAGACTTGTCGCACGCCGAGATCAATCGAACACTGGGGCAGCCGTCGGATTACACGGCACGCGTGAACGCTTTCATCGCCGCGCTCGTTGCCCGGTAACGGGAGCCGGTGAGGGCCGGCTCCCGTCGTTCCCGCTCAGTACCCCAGGTTGCTCAGGAACCGCTTCGTGTACTGCAGCACGCTCGTGCTCGGCAGCGAGTTGCAGGTCGGCGAGGCGGTGCTTTGCGAGCACGGCGTGTCGCGGTCGAGTGACCAGAAGTGCACGCCGGCGAGCTTGTTGGCCTCGGCATAGGTCGTCACGTCGTCGATGTCGGCGATCGTGAAGATCTCACTCGAGGTGTCGTTCACGCCGATCATCGGCGTCACCTCGATCTTCGAGAAGGGCAGGCCATACGTGTGCTGGAGGTTCTTCACCGCCTGGATGGTCGATTGACCCATGTCGCAGCTGCCGTTCACCACGACGCACAGGCCGCTGCCCGTGGAGCCGTAGTCCATCGTCATCAGGTTGACGGTGTAGTTCTTCAGGCTCGAAGCCTTCAACAGCTTCACCACCTTGTCGCCGGTGACGTTGAGGCCGCCGAAGCTGCCATCGGAGGCCGCGAGCGTGGCCAGGGTGAAGGAGAAGCGCAGGTTGGGGTAGGTGGCCTGCACGGCCGCGGAGTTGTTCACCAGGGCCTGCAACTGCGCGTCGCTCTGGCCGCCTTCGATGTCGTAGTCGATACCGACGAGGTGGGCGCTGTTGTATCGAGCGATGAAGTTGCTCAGGCCCGTGGCGCTGCCGCAGGTGAACACGCCCGCCTGGCCGCCGGTGGACACGACGTAGTTCACGCCCGCGCTGTTGAGGCGCTGGATGTTGGCGGAAGCGAATGCCTGGCCCGGGATGCCGCCCCAGTTTTCACTGCCGCATTCGCCGGTGGCGAAGGCGAGCGTGATCGCGCCGAGGTTGGGCACCTGCGTGGATACCAGGCTTCCCGAACCGACGACGGGCAGACGTGTGCCGGTGACCGACGAGGACATGATGTTCGTGTTCCAGTCCATGCTGATGGTCACGTCCTTGTACGGGCTGAACAGCAGGTCGCCCGCGCCGGGAGGCGGATTGCCCGGATTGCCGGGGTCGCCCGGGTCGCCAGGATCCCCCGGATCGGTGCCGCCGCCGCTGCATGCGCCCTGCGAGGTCCAGGGCTGGCCGGACCCCGCGCCACCGCTGTGGGTGGCCGGATCGTCGCCCTGGGTCCACCAGTTGGCGATGTAGTTGCTGCCGCTGCGGCTGGCCACGTTGCCACCCGTGTACACGGTGGTGGACGTCCATGCCGCGGCGCAGGCGGTGGCCGCGTGCGCCTCGCGCATGGGAATCACGGACGAGAAAGCGAGCGCGATGGCGACGCCGAGCGTACCGGCGCAGCCGCCGGCGAGCGCGCCGGAGCGCGCCTTGAGTGTTTTGGAAAACATGTTGCCTCCCTGGATCGAGTGGTATGGACCAACGCGAAGGGGAGGAAAGCACCTCCCCCGAGGTACTGCCGACCGCACGAATCGCAAACCGGTTTAGTCCTCGATGACAACGTTGTCTATCCCTTCGATCCGCAAAGTGTGACTGTCTGCGTGAATATCTTTGCCGCACAGCGGCAGGAAATGGCGAAGCAGGGCCAGTTCCAAGACGGCGCGAGGCTGACGCATCGCACCACCCGATCAGTAGGTGTTTTCGGCCATTTTGTCCTGGGCATGACAACGACGGCCATCACCGAACGGTCTGGACATTTGCCATATGGGCAGGCCGTCCGCACCGGCGCATGCTCGATTCACACCACCCGAAGCGGCCATGCCATGAATGCGCAGCTCTTTCCAGCGGTGCGGCAGGAAATGCCCAGCCGTCTGCCCTTCCTGAGGGCATGGCAGGAAGCCCGATACGCCCGGCGGTTCTTCGCGCACACCGCGCTCACGCACCACCTGTATCGGGGCGTTTTCGCCACGTTCGACGAGGCCCAGGCGAGTATTCCGGCCGATCACGCCAGCGGTTACGACAACACGGACTCCGCCGAGCTTTACAGGGAGCGGACGCGACGCGTATTCATCAACGACTATCCGATGATCCATTGGCTGGGCCGGTGCTTCGACGAGGGCATGGACGAGGTGTTCGATATCGGCGGCCATATCGGCATCGCGTACTACGCCTACCGCAAGTACCTCACATACCCGAAGGACTTGCGCTGGACGGTCATGGACGTGCCGGCGGTGAACGCCGCGGGGGAGCACTGGGCTGCGGAGCATGACCTGGCCCACCAGTTGCATTTCGCCGACGACGTGGCCGACGCGTCGGGTTGCGGCGTGCTCTTCGCGGCGGGTTCGTTGCAGTACCTGCGATACAGCCTGGCGAGCGCATTGCGGCGCATGCCCACGAAGCCACGCTACCTGTTGCTCAACTCCGTGCCCGTGCATTTGCACGAGTCCTATTTCACGGTGCAGAACATCGGGGTGGCCTGCTGCCCCTACCGGGTGACGGCGGAAAGGGAGTTTCTCGGCGGCCTCACCGGCCTGGGTTATCGTCTGCTGGATCGTTGGGAGAACCCGCAGCGTCACTGCACAATTCCCTTCCATCCGGAGCTGTCGCTGGACAGGTATTTCGGGTTCGCGATGCGATGTGACTAGGTCGCGGACCGAGAACGTCGGAGGCGAAGGCCTACGAGGTGGCTGGTCGGTCGCCGGCTGGAAGATGTCGGCGCGGATGATCGTATGGGCGGCAGCCGGGAATAGCGATCGGCACGAAGCCGCATCGCGTCACTCCCGGCCTCACCACCAGGAGATTCATTCATGCGTACCGCTTCCGGCTTCCGCCGGCGCGTCGGCCTGTGCACGGCCGGCGCCACCTTGCTTTCGATGTGTGTCCTTTCGGCCCATGCGCATGCCTCGCTGCCTTCGCCGCCGGAGCGCGGCAGCGTGCCGAGGGCGCAGGTGTTCCGCAGTCGTCCCGCGCTGGTCCCCCAGATGCCGTCGTATCTCGCGCTGGCACCGGCGCTGTTTCATTACGACGAGGTAGCGGCGCGTTCGATCCAGGCGGGTTCCGCGTCCGCGGCGTCTGCCGACGACTCGCGCCTCGTGCCCGTGTTTCATCGTACCGAGGCTCGCTCGCAGTACTCGCCGTACCGGGCCCTGGGCCGGTATGGATTCGGCTTCAGGGAAACCCTGAGCAGCACCGCGATCGGTTTCGATGCGCTCGCTTACGACGACGTGGGCCAGTTGCGCGTGGGATTGGCCCTGGATCGCGGCACCGTGCGGGTGCGCCCGAAGGCCGCGGACGGACGAAGCCTGTCGTCGTATACCGCGGACGGATTCCATGCCCGCGTATCGTGGATGCACGCCGACGGCGCATGGCTGGAAGGTGGCTGGCGCGAGGTCAGCTATGCGGGTGACGTGGCCACGCTCTATCGGGGCAGCAACGCGGCGCGCCTGCACGGGCATGGCCGCACGCTGAGCCTCGGTGGCGGTCTGGCCTGGAAGGCCGGCCATGGATGGTCGGGGCAGTCGAAGGCTCGCCTCGTCAGCCAGCGGCTGGGCGTGGACGACCTGGTGGATGCCGACCGTCTTCAGGTGCGCTGGGAAAATACGAAACGCACCACCTTCACGCTGGGTCAGCGTGTCGAGTGGAACGGCGGCACCTTCGTGCCGTTCGCGGCGTTGGATGCCACGTGGTCGCGTGGTGGCGAGTCGACCGTGAAGGTCGGGCGGCGGCACTTCGCCTCCGGGCGCGCGGGGCACGGCTTGCGGCTGGCGGCCGGTAGCGCGGTGAATCTCGCGAAGGGCGTGCAGCTCTACGGCGAGGGCGTGCGGCACCGGGCGATCGGGGCCGGCGGCTTCGATGGGTGGGGCGTGAACCTGGGGATGCGCGCGGCGTTCTGATCGTCCTTTCGCCGATGCGATCGGCTCCCACCCTTCGGTAGCAGGCTTGCCCAAGCGCTGCTACCGAAGGGCGGGAGCCGATCGTATCGGCGAATCAGGCTTGCGATACCGCCACCGGTTCCGAAGCGGTCCTTACGGTCGTACCCGGCTTCCCCAGCTCGAAATCGCGATACCGGTTCGGATTTCCCACATGCCCCGCCTCGGCCGCCTTGGCGATGTTGTACATCTCGCGTGCCGTCACGTAATGCAGCACGTAGCGTTTGCCGTCGTTGTAGTGCGATTCCAGGTACGCGTGCATGTCGTCCACCGGCTGGCCCAGCAGGGTGTCCATGTCGCGCTCCTGCGTGCCGTGCGTATGCACCTTCACGAACACCCATTCGGGCCGGCCTTCCACGTGCACGCCGGTGCGCACCCATTGGTCGACGCGGTCGCGCGTCGGCGGGCAGCCGCGACGCACGTCTGAGTTCTCGATGCGCGGGATGAGGCCGAAGCGGCGGTTCTTCCAGTTCAGGCCGAGCACGCCCTGGATGATGAGCAGGTCGCCGCTGGGCTGGCCGCCCACGCGCATGCGCACGCCGGTGTCGTGCGACTTCGACCGATGCGGATCGTCGGTGGCGTAGTAGATGGCGTTGGACATCCGCGTCTGCGTGTCGCTGGGCGCGGAGGGCAGGGTGAAATCGGCGTAGCAGCCCAACTGGCGCAGCAGCACCAGTTCGTTGTCGATGCCGCACCAGCGGCCGTCGGCGCGCGAGTTGTCCAGGCACCAGTTGCCGTGGATGAAGGCGAAGCGGAGCTGGCCCGTCTTCGGGTCGCGCGGGAGGGCGTCGTGGCGCTCGTGCAGCAGTCGGTTGAAGCGATCGATGGTGGCGAGGAAGTTCTCGGGCGTGTCGTTGTCGTGGTGCAGGTGGATCTCGATCTCGCCGTAGCCGTCGGCGCATAGCGCCTGCAGCTTGTCGAGGTGTTCGGGCACGTATTCCTCTTCGGGGTAGAAAAAGCTGTGCTGCGGCACGTGGCCGTCGGCGTCGCGGTGGCGTGAGGCCATGGCGCGGTAGTCGCCGCACCAGCGGTCCACACGACGACGCTGCGTATCCATGTCCACGCGGCCCCAGTTGGGCTCGAAATGGTCCACGAAGCAGAACATCACGTGCACCGGCCCATCCACGCGCGGCGGGGGCTTGCGGACGAGGTAGTCCCATAGCCAGTACTGCATGTTGCGCGCGCGGATCGCTACCGTCACGGCGGCGGCGACCAGCAGGAGGATCACGAGGACGGCGAGGGCGGTCACGCGGCGGCTCCGGTCGGTACCAGCGTAAGCAGCTGCTCGGCGTTGTTGCGCCACTGCCGCTCGCTGGCGATGTAGGCCCGCGCGGCATCCCCCACGCGACGTCGTTCATCGGTCCGGGCGGCCAGCGCCAGCACGCGTTCCACGCAGGCGGCGGCATCGCCATGCGGGAATAGCCAGCCGGTGTGGCCGTCGGCGATCACCTCGGCCACCGGTGCGTAATCCGGTGCCACCACCGCCACGCCCATCCCCATGAACTCGAACAGTTTCATCGGAGAGCCATAGTGGTTGGAATTCGGCAGGACGGCATAGTCCATGCAGGCGATCCAGCTGGCCACGTCCTCGTGCGGCACGCGGCCGGGCAGGAGAACGCGGTCGGCAAGGCCCCGGGCGGCCACCAGCTCGCGCACGGCGGGCAGCGTCTTGCCGTCGCCCACGAAGACCAGGGCGAGGTCGGGGGCTTCGGCGAGGCGGTTCGCGATGGCTTCCACGAACGCATCCATGCCGTGCCAGTGGGCGAAGGCGCCGATGTGGCCGCAGACCGTTCGGCCTTCCAGCCCGCGCTGGCGACGAAGTGCCGCGCGATCGAAGCGTGAGGGATCGAAGCGCGGCAGGTCCACCGCGTTGGGCGACACCACGGACGGGGCGATGTCGCCATAGGCGGCCAGCGCCTGATCGCGGAAATAGGTGGAGATGAACACCAGGCCCGTCGCGTTGCGCAGGCACCAGCGCTCGATGCGGCGGGCGAGGCCTTTCATGGTCAGCGGGCGCACGCGATCGACCAGGGCCGAGTCGTTGATTTCCAGCACGATCGGCAGGCCGCGACGCTTCGCCAGCCACACGGTGGCGAAAAGGAACAACGAATAACGCTCGTACACGAGCGACGGCGTGCCCTTGCGCCAGGCGGTCGTCATGCGCAGCAGGGTGACGAGGTTGTAGAGCAGTTCGAACATCTCGAACACCACGCCGGGCAGGCGGGTGACGAACCTGGCGAGGCGCCCCGGCTTGCCGCTGCCCGCGGTCTCGTCGTGCTCCTTCTCCGGATCGGCGCCGGGAAAGGACATCACCGACACCGTATGGCCCAGTTCGCGCAACGCGTTGACGATGCCGCGGATGTGCACGCCTTCCACGTGCCGGCCGCGCGTGCGGTGGTGATAGAGGATATTCATGGCGAGGTGCCCGAAAGCGCGGCGAAGCGCAGGCCACGTGCGTGCCACTCGGGAAGCACGGTATCGAGGGCCTGGGCGGCCTTGTGGCTGTCGTCGTGCATCAGCACGATATCGCCCGGCGCGGGCGGATCGGCGAGCAGGCGCGAGACCAGGGACTCGACGGGACGGTCCTGGTAGTCGAGGCTGTCGTACGACCAGTACACCAGGTTGCGCTTGTGCCTGGCGAAGTGGATCAGCAGTTGTGCGCCGACGTAGCCGCTGGGCGGCCGCATGCGGTGGTGCGGACGATCGTCGAAGCGGCGCAGCAGGGCATCGGTGCGGTAGACCTCGTCGAGCTGCTTGGCGATGTCCATGTTGGAGAACGACCAGTGGCTGTACGAGTGGTTGCCCACCATGTGCCCTTCGGCCACGATGCGCTCGACGATCTCAGGGTGCGCTTCGATTTTCTCGCCCACGAGGAAGAAGCTGGCCTTCACGCCGTGCCGGGCCAGCACGTCGAGCAGCTCGGGCGTGTGTTCCGGTTCGGGGCCGTCGTCGAAAGTGAGGTAACGCAGGGCGCTGTCGCGCGTGCGGGTGATCACCAGCGTGTCGGGCAGCAGGGCCAGGAGGTCTTGTTTTTTCGGTTTGCGGATCATGCCTTGGCACCCAGGTGGAGCGGTTCGCCCGCGGCGACGCGCGCGAGCACACGCTCCAGGCGGTCGATATTGTCGTCCCAGCGGAAGCCGGCGGCATGCGCCGCGATGGCCTGCGCATCGACATGGCGTTCGAGGGCTTCGACCAGCGCCGTGCCCAGTTCGTGCGGCTGGTGCGGCGGTACGAGGATGCCCGCATACGAGGGCACCACTTCGGGAATGCCGCCCACCGTGGTGGCCACCACCGGCGTGCCGCAGGCCATGGCCTCGAGCACCACGTTGGGCACGCCTTCGTTGTGGCTGGGCAGGCACAGCACGTCGGCGGCGCGGAACCAGTCGGCCAGCCCGGCGTGGTCGGTCGCCCCGGCGAAGCGCACGGCGGTGGCGCAGCAGAAACCGCTGGCCAGGCTCTCCAGGCTCGCGCGGTCGGGACCGTCGCCGACGAACACGAGGCGAGCGTCGTGGTGCCGCTCGGCAAAGACCGGGAACGCCTTCACCAGGTCGTGGCAGCCCTTGCTCAGCTTGAGGTTGCCGGCGTAGAGCACCACCGGCACCTCGGGCGGCAGGCCGAGTTTCCTGCGCGCTTCGGTGCGATCGCCGGGATGGAACAGCCGCGTGTCCACGCCGTTGTAGAGGGTTTCCACCTTGGCCTCGGGTATGCCCAGCGCCACGACCTTGGCGGCCAGGGCCTTGCTCACGGCGAGCACGGCGCCCGCGCCGCGAAGCGCCTGGCGGATCTGTGGGCGGCGCAGCCGCGCCTCGGCCTGCACGTTGAGGTCGCTGCCGTGCACCTTCACCACGTAGGGGATGCCGAGCAGGCGCGCGATCCAGCCTGCCGCCACGGCGTCGGGAAAGGCCCAGCTGGCGAGCAGCACGTCGTAATGCGCCGCGCGCAGGGCACGGCCGTGCTGCCACATCGCGCACAGGAAGAAGCACAGGGCGTTGAGGAAGCGGCCGATACCCGGTGGGTGGTAGAAGGTGAAGCATTCGGTGGCCACGCCGGGCACCGTCGCGTCGCCCTTGCGCTCGCCCATGCGTTCACGGAAATCCACCGCCACCAGCACGTGCACGTCGTGGCGCTGCGCCAGCCGCTGGAACTGCTGGCGGTTGAACGCACCGCGACGCGGGTCCCACGGCGTCGGAAACAGGTTGGTGACGGCGAGTACCTTCATGGGCAGGTCTCCACGCCGCCGAAATAGAGCTGGCCGTAACGCGCCGCCATCGTGTCGAGCGAACCGTGGGTCTCGACCCACGCCCGCGCGGCACGGCCCAGGCCGGACGCCTGCAGCGAGCCGTGCAGCATGTCGAGCATCGCCTCGGCGAGCAGGGTCGGGTCGGAGGGCGGCACGATGCGTCCGGTGCGGCGGTCGCGCACGATCTCGGCGTTGCCGCCCACGTCGGTGGCGACGATGGGCAGGCCGGTGGCGCAGGCTTCGAGCAGGGCCATCGAATAGCCCTCGGTCACCGACGAGAGCACGAACAGGTCCATGCCCTGCAACAACTCGCGCACGTCGTTGCGGTCGCCGAGGAAATGCACGCTGCCCGCCACCCCCTCGTCGAAGGCGCAGGCGCGCAGCGTGTCGCGCAGCTCGCCGTCGCCGACGATCACCAGGGCCGTGTCGTGATGGTTGCGCCGCACGATCCGGAACGCCCGGATCAGGCTGGCGTGATCCTTGGCCCAGTTCAACCGTCCCACCGTACCCAGGATGCGCGTGCCCACCGGCACGTTGATCATGCGGGCCAGGCGCTCGTGCATGGTGTCGGAGGCCAGTTCGAAATGGTCGAGCGCGATGCCGTTGGGGACCACGCAGGTCTTGTTGGCGGGCGCGATGCCGCGACGGATGGCGTCCTCGCGTGCCGCCTCGCATACGGCGACCACGGCATCGGTGGCGCGCATGGCCCGGCGGAACAGCCACTCGCGGCGGCCCGGCCGGCGCGCCGCGCCCATGCCGTGGCGCGTGTTCACCACCTGGCGGATGCCCATGCCGGCGCTCGCCAGCACGGCCTGGTAATGGGCTACGGCGTTGTGCGTGTGGAGCACCTCCGTGCGATGGTCGAGCAGGTGCGCGCGGGCGCGGCCCAATGCGCGAAGGTCGAGGCCGTCGCGCTTGCCGCAGGCGTGCACGGGGATGCCGAGCGCGTCGAGTTCGCCCGCCAGCGTGCCGCGCTCGTAGAGGCAGACCACCTGGACCGCGTCGCCCTGCGCATGCTGGGTTTTCACCAGGTCGAGCACCATGCGCTCGAGGCCGCCGCGGTTGAGGTTCTCCACGAAGTGGGTGATGTTCACGAGGCCAGCTCCGACACGGTCACGCGCAGCTTGCCGCTGCGGGTCAGGGGAATGTCGTCGACGAAGTGGCAATGCAGTTGGGCGCTGTCGCCGAGCACGCGGGACACCTCGCGGCGGATGTAATCGAGCGAGGCGTCGTCGAATTCGCGGCCGCGGACGATGGAGAGGTCGAGCCGGTCGAGCTGCCGTTGCACGAGCTGGAAACGGGTCAGCCCCGGTACGTCCTTGAGCATGTGCGGAAAGAATTCGCCCGGCAGGATGTGGCCGTCCGGCGTGCGGATGGCGTCGAGCTTGCGTCCGTCCACCGAGGCCAGCATGGGCAGCCCGCGGCCACATGGACACGGCCGGGCTCGCTGCGTGGCCATGTCGCCGTTGACGTAGCGGATGAAGGGCATGCCGTGGTTGAACAGGTCGGTGATCGCCACCTCGCCGCTGCCGTCGCGCGAGGGCCTGCCGTCGGCACCGAGGGTTTCGACGATCAGGTGATCGGCGTTCACGTGCAGGCCGTCCCGGTGCTCGCACTCGGAGGCGATGAGCATGAACTCGCGGCAGCCATAGGTATTGAACGCGGGCGCGCCGAAAGCGCGCTCGATGAGCTCGCGCTGGAACGGATGCAGGGCTTCGGCGGCACCGATGATCGACGCGGGCTTCGCCACGCGACGTCCGGTGGCGATGAGCCATTCGGACAGCCGTACCAACGGGCCGACGTAGCCCACGATCACCTCGGGGCGGTAGGCGTCGATGGCATCGGCGTAGTCGGCCATGTTCGATTCGCTCATGGGAAAGCTGTCGAGCAGCTTGCGGCCGAACACGGCGTTGTAGGCGCGGTCTTTCCACTTGTGCGAAAGGCTCTGCTCGCCGACCGGGCCGCCCCACAGGAACAGCGTGCGCCGGCCCATGCGCGAACCGGCCCAGCCGTAGCCGCGCCACATCACCGCCACGCGGCGGTCGTTGCTTTCGCGGGTGAAGCCGAAGCGCAGCGGTTCGCCGGTGGATCCCCCGGTGGCCTTGTAGCCGAGCGCGTCCTTCAACGACACGGCTTTCATGTCGTCGAAGTTCTCGCGGATGTCGGCCTTGGTCAGCACCGGCAGGAGCGCGATGTCCGCAGGCTTGCGGATGTCGAAGGGAGTGATGCCCAAGGCATCCCAGCGGCGCCGGTAGTAGGGCACCTCGCGATGGCACCAATGGATGAGGCGGCGCAGCCGCTCGAACTGAAGGGCGGCGAGGTCGTCCGCGGCCAGCCATTGGTCGCGTTCGTAGCGGCGCATGTGGCGCGGCGTGTCGCGACGGCGAAGTCCGCCTTCGTAGGCGGGCCAGATCACGTGGCGCAGGGCGGAGGCGTAGAAGCTCATGTCAGGTGGTCCGTAGCAGCACGGCGACGAGGACGAAGATGAAGGCCACGCCGCCGGCCCCGAGGGGGACCCATCGCCAGCCCTGGTTGGCCAGGCGGAAGCGTGGCAGCTCGGGCCAGCGGCGGCGCGCGCCCACGTAATAACCCGCGACCATCGCGGCGATGAGGTAGAGCACCACCATGTAGCTGCGGCTGAGGAAGAACGCGGCGGCGAACAGACCGCACAGCGAGAGCAGCAGGGTGAGCGCCATCTGTCGTTCGGCCGCCCATTCGGCGGCTTTCGCGGCATCCTGGGTCTCCGGCGGACGATGGCGCACCACGGTGAGCATCATCCAGAAGCCGTAGCCGACGAAGGCCAGCCAGAGCACGAAGCCGGCGAAACCGGTTTCCGCCAGCACGAGCACGAAGGAGTTGTGCGCGGTGAGTTCGTTGTACTCGGTAAAGTTGCCCGCGCCCACGCCGAACAGGGGATTGTCGCGGAACATTTCCAGGCCGGCGTACCAGGCGTCGACGCGACCGGCGGCGGATTCCTCCCCCGCGTCGAGTTCGTCCATGCGGGAGGACACCAGCTTGAGCGCCACCAGGCCCAGCACGCCGAGCGTGCCGGCCACCACCATCCCGCGGCGATACCAGATATAGCAGCCGGCCACCACCAGCACGGCGAGCATGGCGCCGCGCGAGTTGGTGAGGTAGGTGCCGTAGAGCAGCAACGCGGCGCAGCCCAGCCAGAACACGCGGGAAAACCCGCGTCCGGGACGACCGAGGAACACCGCCATGGGCAGGGTGGCGGCGAAGAGCAGGCCCAGGTCGTTGGGATCGTTGAAGATGCCCACGTACTGGATGCGGTTTCCCTCGCCGATGGGAATGGCCGTCCAGCCCATGCCCGTCTTCGCCTGCTGCACGCCGTGCAGGGCGAGGATCGCGGCGCAGACGACGAATACCGCCATGGCCGTGCTTACCCGGCGCTGCGTGGTACAGGCCGCGCCGAAGACGAAGAAGGCGATCACGACCGGACCGAAACGGGCCAGTTCGTCGATCGCGCCGCCGCTCCAGCCGTTGGTGACCTGCGAGATCATCAGGATCAGCAGGAAGGCGGGCAGGATCACGAACTGTGGCGCTTCGAACGTCTTGGTGTTCGAGAACATCCAGGCGCCGAAGGCGAGCAGCAGCACCACCGGCAGGATCGGCACGAGGTCGAGCCCCGGCACGTAATCCTGCGGCCGGATGATCGTCAGCACCACATAAACGAGGATCAGGGGGAACATGGCTGTTCCCGGGGACCCTGCACCTCGTGGGCGACGGTGGGATAGCTCATCAGCTGCGGCAGCGCGAGCATGGCCGCGAACCAGCCCGGGCCCATGTTGCTTTCCACCGGCAGCCGGTACAGCGCATAGCGATTCTCCGAAGGCTCCGGGTTGGTGCCGCAGACGTAGCTGCAGGCGAGCTGGAAGCCCGCTTTGCGCGTGGCGGAGACCACGGCGTCGTTGTAGGCGCGGTCGCCGCCCACCGGATACGACATGAGCAGGGCCGGGTTGGCCAGCTCGCGGTCGAGCGTGGCCTTCGATTCGCGCACCTCGCGCTCCATCTCGTCGATCGGCAGGCGCGCGAGCATGCGGTGATGCACGCCGTGCGAGCCGAATTCCAGGCCGGCCGCTTCCATCTCGCGCGCCTGGTCCCAGGTCATCGGGCGGCAGTCCCGCGGCCGGGCGCTGGCCGAGGGCATGTTCCATTCCGTTTCCAGCCGCTCGATCATGGCGGCCTGGCCGAAGGCGTCGAGCCACTTCATGCGCAGCAGCACGTTGCCCGCGATGCGACGGCGCAGCGCGCGCTCGCGCGGTATCGCGACGTCGATGCCCAGTTCCGGCAGCACCAGGCGCGGCCGGTCGGTCATCAGGATCATGTGCACCAGCCAGTCGTACGCATACGGCTTGCCCGTGTCGATGTGCCCGGTCGATACGAAGAAGGTCGCGGGCACCTTCAGTTCGTCAAGGATGGGGGCGGCGATACGGTAGTTGTCGTCGTAGCCGTCGTCGAAGGTCACGGCCACCGTGTCCGGCGGCAGCGCTTCGCCCGCGTCCAGCGCGGCCACGACGTCGGTGAGGCGCATCGGATGGAAGTAGCGCTTGATCCGGCGCATCTGTTCGCGGAATTCCTCCGGCGGCGTGCTGATGAGTTCCAGGTCGAACTCATAGGTATCCGGATCGGGCAGCGGCATCACGCGGTGGTAGGCGAGGATGCGCAGGTCACGCTGCCACCAGGCGCGGACGCGCTGCAACGAATACAGCAGGCCACTGCTGTAGCACAGCTGGCCCAGACGGCCACGGATGCCGGGAGCGCCGCGTTGGTTCATGGAAGTCACCATAGGTGCAGCCTTCGGTTACGGGCGAAGGCGAGCAGGGCCTGTGCCGCGAAGAGGTTGAGGTAGAAGAACGCCACCGCGACCCGCAACGGGAACCAGCGGCCCAGGGCCGGGCGCAGGCGGGCCACACCGACCATCGCCGCGGCGACGGCCACGCCGGTGAAGCCCGCCGCGTACATCGGGTGGCGGGTGAACAGCAGGCCGCAGCCCAGCGTGAATCCGACGATCAGCCAGGGGGCGAGCAGGCGCAGCAGCTTGTGGCTCACGAAACGGAACCACAGCGGATTGCTCCAGGGCAGCAGCAGCCATGGGGCGAGCTGCACGAGCTGGTAATTGCCCGCCAGGGTGCGGATCTTGCGGCGGCGCTCGTCGTCGGGATGCTGCGAGGGCTGGTCCCAGGCGATGGCGCGCGGTTCGAACACCACGCGAAAGCCATGCGCGGCCACGCGCATCGGCACCAGCACGTCGTCGAGCACGGTGCCCTCGGGCAGGCGCTCGAACAGATCGCGGCGCATGGCGTACAGCGCGCCGCTCACGCCGATGGTGGAACCGGAAAGCGCTTCCGCGCGGCGAATCATCTTCTCGTAGCGCCAGTAGAAGTCCACGCCCTGGGCGAATCCGCCGCGCACGTTCTCCATGTGCAGCTCGCCGCCCACGGCGCCCACGGTGGGATCGGCGAGGTTGGCGACGAGTTCGCGCAGCGCGCCGGGCGCGAGGCGCTGGCGGATGTCGGTGAAGAGGATCACCTCGCCGCGCGCCTGGGCCACCGCATCGTTGAGGCACGCTGCCTTGCCGCGGCGATGGGCGAAGGCGAGCACGCGCAGGCGCGGGTCGGTGTCGCGACGGGCCACGGCGACGGTGTCGTCGGTACAACCGTCGCAGGCCAGGATGATGTCCACGCGGTCTTGCGGGTAATCGAGCGCGCGCAGGTTGGCGAGCTTGGCGCGCACCAGGCGGGAGCCGTCGTGCACGGCGATCACCACGGTGACGCTCGGCTGCGCGGCGCCGCGCGCGACAGGCAACGGACGCATCCGGGCCCAGCACGCCATGATGAGCGGGTAGCCCACGAACACGTGGACCAGCAGTCCCGCGGATATCCAGCACAGCAGCCAGGCAATCTGAGTCATGTCGCTCCCCCTGTCGTGCCCGTCAGCCGCGGTGCAGCAGGCGACTGAAGAAGCCGCGCTGCTTCGTCGGCGACGACGCGGGCTTCGCCAGGGCGAGGTCCGCGGCCAAGGTGCCGAGCGTGCCGTTGGCGATGTCGAGCAGGTTCATCTGCACGCCGGTCAGCTTCTGCACGCGCGTGGCCATGTCCACGGCCAGCAGCGAATGCCCTCCCACGTCGAAGAAGTTGTCGCTGGTGCGCACGCGGCTCATGCCCAGCAGTTCCTGCCACACCGAGGCGAGCAGGCGCTCGCTGTCGGTAGCGGGCGTGACGTCGGCTTCGGCGAAGGCGGTCGCGGCGCCGGTGGGTATCGGCAGGGCGTCCACGTCGACGTCTCCATGCGCAAGCAGCGGGAAGGCGTCGAGCGTGACCAGGTGCGCGGGCATCGCCCAGGCCGGCAGCGCGGTGGCGAGCGCGGCGCGAAGCTGTTCGTCGTCGACCGGCGCGCCGGGTGCACCGACCGCGTAGGCGTCCACGCGCACGCGGCCGTCGACATCGCGGCGGGTCACGGCCAGGGCCTTCACGATGCCGGGTTGTGCGAGCAGCAGGCTTTCGATCGCCGCGGGTTCCAGGTCCATGCCATGGCGGCGGATGCGGCGATCGTCGCGTCCGAGCACCTGGACGTGGCCCTCGGCCAGCCAGCGTCCCGTGTATCCGGTGGGCCGCGTGGCGCTCGTGGGTGCGTCATGGCGTGCGCGTTGGCCAAACGGCGTCGCGGTGGCGGGGCCGCTCACCACGATGCCGCCTGCCGCGCCGATCGGGCAAGGCTCGCCGTCCTCGTCCACGATCCAAACGCCGCAGCCGGGAATCGGTCGGCCTTCGTGGAGCGTATCGCCACCACGCTCGAGCCGCCCGACGGTGGCGACCGGCGCGATGGCCGGATCGCCGAAGACGTTCCATGCGTCGTTACCGCGCTGGATGCGGACCGTCCAGCCGTCGGCCGACGCGAAATGCATGTCGGCGACGCGTTCGGCCTCGTCGACCCAGGTGGCCCCGTGCGCGAGCGCGACCAGTGGCGCGAGGGCCGATAGCGGATCGCCCGGCAACGCGTCGCCGGAGAGCGTTTCACCCGGCGCGGGTGCGATCAGCCGGCCGAGGGCGTCGACGATGCGAGCCGTGGCATCGCGCGACAGCGCGGCGCCGTGCGCGCGACCGTCGGCGTCGACGCCGTGCCAGGCGAGCAGGGTGGTCTCGGCCGTGAGCGCCGCGAAAGGCAGGAGCGCGTCGTCGTCTTCGGGCAGGTGCGCATCGAGCCAGAGGGCGCAGTCGGCGGGCCAGTCGAGCATGGCTTCCAGTGCCGAGTCGCCCACCATGAGGGTGGCATGCGCATCGGCGAGGATATCGCGCAACCGCGCGACGGGATCGGCGCGATCGAGCAACAGCGCGGTGGCACCCGTGCGCATCGTGGCCAGCAGCGCGGCGAGGCGGGCTTCGCCCGGATCGACGCAGATGCCCACGGCCACGCCCGGAGCCGCGCCGCGTTCGGCGAGCGCGCGGGTGAGGCGCAGGCTGTGCGCGTACAGCGTGGCGTAGCTGACGGCCTTGCCCGCGTGGCGCAGCGCGATCGCGTGGGGCGACGCGGCGACGTGGGCGTCGAAAGTTTCGATCAGTTCGGCCGGCGCTTCCGCCGAGGCCGTGTTCCATTCGTTCATGCGACCGCGCTCGTCGCCGGTGGCTGCCACGAGGCGGCCCACCGCGATCGCCGGGTCGCGGATGACGGCCTGCATCATGCCCAGGTAGCGTTCGCGCATGAGCCTGGCCGTGCTGGCCTGCAGCAGGTCGGCGTTGTAGGTCACGCCGCCGACCATGCCGGCATGGTTCTCGAGGAACCACAGGCCCATGTCTTCGGTGGCGGCGCTCTGGAACAGCAGGATCTGTTCATGGGCGAGGCCGCCCCAGTCGACGTTGCGCTGACGGGCATCCTGGAACGAGAACAGGGCCTGGTAGAGCGTGGCGCCGTTGCCGTGGCCGATCTTGAGTTCGCGCTGCAGGTATTCCAGCGGTACGTCGGGATGACCGAACGCGTCGATGGCGGTGCGCTTGACCTGGCGCACGAACTCCACGAACGACAGCGCCGGGTCCACGTGCACGTGCAGCGGCAGCAGGTTGTTGAAGTAGCCCATGACCGATTCGAGTTCGGTCTGGTTGCGTCCGCGCACGGGCGTGCCCACCACGAGGTCGCGCTGCCCCGCGGAGCTGGAGAGCATCGCATAGTAGAGCGCGAGCAGGGTCATGTTGAGCGTGGCGTCGGCCTGTCGCGCCACCTCGTGCATGGCATCGGTGGTGTCGTGGTCGACGTGGATCCATTCCGTGCGGCCCAGGCCGGACATGCCGGGGCGCCGCGGATGGTCGGTCGGCAGCGGGCGGATCGCACCCATGCGGGCCAGGCGGTCGCGCCAATATCCGAGCTGCGACTGGAACGCCGGCGTCTCCAGCCACTGCGAATGCCATTGGGCGAAGTCGCCGTAGGTGACCGGCAGCGGCGCGAGCGGCGAGGCCTGGCCGGCGGCGAACGCGCGGTACAGCGCCGACAGTTCGTTGTAGAGGATGTCGAACGACCAGCCGTCCCAGATGATGTGGTGCGGCATGAAGAACAGCGCGTGTTCGTCATCGGCCAGGCGGAACATGCGTGCGCTGAAGAGCGGCGCGGTGCCGAGGTCGAACGGCGTGTCGGTGAGTTGCTGCAGGCGCTCCATCAGGTGCGCTTCGCGCTCCTCGGAAGGCAGGTGGGTGAGGTCTTCGGCCGGGAACAGGCGATGGTCGAGCTGCGGTTGCACCACCTGCACGAGGTCGCCGCCTTCGTCGCGGAACGACGTGCGCATGGACGGCTGGCGCTGGATGAGCGCCTGGAAGGCCATGTCGAAGGCGTGTTCGTCGAGGACGCCACGCAGCCGATGGGCCGACGGCGCGTTATAGGTCACCCGCCCGGGATGCATTTTCTCCAGTGCCCACAGGCGGCGCTGCATGAGCGACAGCGGGGCGCGGTCTTGCGCATCGCGGTGGGCGATCGGCGCGATGGCTTCGGCTTCGCTGCCCGAGAGCGAATCGATGGCGGTGGCGAGGTGTTCGATGGTGGGCGCATCGAACAGCGTGCGGAACGACAATGCGATGCCGAACTCGCGGTTGAGGCGCGCGGTGAGCTGCGCGGCCAGCAGCGAGTGGCCGCCCAGGGCGAAGAAGTCGTCGCGCACGTCCATGTCGGGAAGGCACAGTACCGCTTCCATCGCCGAAGCCACGCGGCGTTCGGTCTCGGTGCGAGGGGGGATGCGCTCGCCGGGGGACGATGCCGCGTGGCCCATCGGCGGCGGCAGGGCCTTGCGATCGGTCTTGCCGTTGGGCAGCAGCGGCATCGCGTCGAGCACCACGAGGTGTTGCGGCAGCATGTATTCGGGCAGGCGTGCGCGCAGCCGGGCGCGCAGCGCGTCTTCCTCGACGCTGGCGCCATCGCGCGCCACCACGTAGGCCACCAGGCGCACGTCGCCGGGGCGGTCTTCGCGGGCCATCACCAGCACGCGTGACAGCTCGGGCGCGTCGGCGAGCACGGCTTCGATCTCGCCCGGTTCGATGCGGTAACCGCGCACCTTGATCTGGAAATCGAGGCGGCCGAGGTGCTCGAGCAGGCCGTTGGCCAGCCAGCGCCCCTTGTCACCGGTGCGGTACATGCGGCTGTCCGGCGTTTCCGACCAGGGATCGGCCACGAAACGCTCGGCCGTGAGTTCGGGACGTTCCAGGTAGCCCAGCGTGACCCCCGCGCCGCCGATGTGGATCTCGCCCGGCACGCCGAGCGGGCAGTGGTTGCCGTGCGCATCGAGCACGTGCACCGTGGTGTTGGCGATCGGGCGGCCGATGTAGATGCCCTCGCGCGGATCGGATACCCGCCAGAACGTGGAATACACCGTGGTTTCGGTGGGGCCGTAGCCGTTCCACACTTCGCCGCAACGGTCGAGCAGGGCTTCGGCCAGGTCCACCGGCAGCGGCTCGCCGCCGGAGATGGCGCGGAACGCGGGGCGTCCCGTCCAGCCCGCGTCGACCAGCAGGCGCCAACCGGCGGGGGTGGCCTGCATCATGGTGGCGTCGCTTTCCTCGATGAGCCGACGCAACTGGGCGCCGTCGCGCACGTCGTCGCGTCCGGCGATCACTACCTCGGCACCGCTGGTGAGTGGCAGCAGCAGTTCCATGAAGGCGATGTCGAAGGACAGCGTGGTGACCGCCACGAGGCGGTCGTCCGGCGCGATGCCTGGCACGCGTTGCATCGAGGTGAGGAAGTTCGCCGCCGAGCGGTGCGGCACGCGCACGCCCTTGGGGCGGCCCGTGGAACCTGAGGTGAAGATCACATAGGCGACGGAGTCCGGCGTGCCGGCGCGGCGATCGCGCTCGGGACGATGGAACGAGGCGTAGGCCACCTCATCGCTGTCCAGCGACATGACGCGCGAGGCATCGAACTCGAACGCGAGTGGCGTGGCGTCGTCGACCACGAGGGCGGCCAGCGAGGCGTCGCTGGCCATGAAGGCGAGGCGGTCGGCGGGGAAGGCCGGGTCGAGCGGCACGTAGCCCGCGCCCGACTTGAGCGTGCCGAGCACGGCAGCGAGCATGTCCACGCCGCGGCCAAGGCACAGGCCCACGAGGTCGCCGTGGCCGATGTCGCGCTCGCGCAACGCGTTGGCGATGCGGTTGGCGCGCGATTCCAGTGCCGCGTAGGTCAGCGAGCGGTCGGCGTGGCGCACCGCGGAACGTTCCGGCGCGCGGTCCACCTGCTGCTCGAAGAACTCGTGCGCCAGGCGCAATTCGGGGAAGGGCGTGGGTGCCGGTTGCAGGGCGGCCAGTTCACGATAGACCGCGTCGGACACCACGGGCAGCGCCGTGGCGAGGGTGTCCGGGGCGCGCGCCGCTTCGCGAAGCAGCGTGGCATAGGCATCGAGCCAGCCCTGCACGGTGGCCCCTTCGAAGAGGTCGGCGTTGTACTGGCATTCCAGGCGCAGGCCATCGCCGGTCTGTACCGCGTTGATGAACAGCTCGAAGTTTTCGTACTCGCGCGGCACCGCGTCCACGTCGAAACGCAGGCCCGGAAAACGCGCGGTGCTTTCGTCCAGGCGGGCGTCGAGGTTGAACAGCACCGACACCAGTGGCAGGCGCGAGGGATCGCGCGCGAGCGAGAGGTGGCCCAGCAGGCTGCCGAGGGTGTAGCGCTGGTGCTCGAAGGCGTCGAGCAGGTCGCCACGCACGGTGCGCAGCAGCGTGCCGAACGACTCGTCGTCGGCCACCCGCGCGCGCAGCGGCAGCACGTTCACGGCGTGCCCCACCAGGGTATCGAGCCCTTCGGCCGCCTGGCCGGCGGTGGGGATGCCGATCACCACATCGTCCTGGCCGGCGAGGCGGTGCAGCAGCACCGCGAAGCCGGTCAGCAGGGTGGCGTAGAGGCTGGCCTTGTGGCCGGCGCCCAGTTGCCTGATCGCCATCAGTTCGGCGGCATCGAGCGTGCGGTCTTCGCGCCGTGAGGCGAACGTACGGCGTCGCGGGCGCGAGCGGTCGGTGGGAAGGTCCAGTACGGGCGCCGCGCCGGCGAAGCGGTCGAGCCAGTACCTTTCGTCCCCCCGTGCCGCTTCCGTTCCCCCGTGCGCCGCCTCGGCCAACGCGAAGTTCGAGAACGCGCCGGCGGGGGCCGGGCCTGTGCCCTGGCCCAGCCGCTGCGCGTAAAGGGCGGCGAGATCGCGCACGATCACGCCGAACGACCAGCCGTCGCACACGATATGGTGCGCGGCGATGGTCAGGATGTGCCGGTCGTCGCCGAGACGGAACAGTTCGGCGCGAACCAGCGGACCGTGTTCCAGGTCGAACGGCGTGGTCACGATGCGCGAATAGGCATGCATGATCCGCGCGTCGCTGTCGAACGGCGGCAGCAGCGAAAGGTCGTGGAAGGCCAGCGGCAGGGTGAGCCGCTCGGCGACGAACATGCCCTCGCCATCGCCGCTGAAGGTGGCGCGCAGGGCTTCGTGGCGATCCACCACGTCCTGCAACGCGCCTTCGAGGGCCGGCACGTCGGGCAAGCCCCTGAACGTGATCGTCACGGCTTCGTTGTAAGCCAGGGAGGCTTCCGGCTCCAGCCGGGATGCCAGCCACACCTCTCGCTGCGCGGCCGTCGTCGGCACGAGGCGCGTCAGCGGCGCGCCGGCGAACGGATCGTAGTCGACCGCCGTGGCGGCGGCCAGCTCTTGCGGCGTCATGCGGTCACCTTCAGGTACTTGCCCGGCGCATCCGGGTTGGAAACGAACCGTGCCGGACGGCTGTCCGGCGCGGCGAAGTCGATATCGAGCGGCGGACGGGCCCGGTGGAGCGGCATAGGCCGAACGGCCAGGCGGGTCCCGCGGCGCGTCGCGACGACGGTCGTTCCCTCGCTCGCCCCTCTCCGATGCCGTTGCAACCCTGTCGTCCCGTCCGTTTTCATGCGATCCCCCTGATGCGACAAGGCGCCGGTCGACTCCTTGCGTGTGCAGGTTATTTATAGCCCTGGGGGAAAAGCGGGCCTATACGACAGGCGGGCTAGCCGGGTGGCGCCATCGGCCGGTGGACGTATGGCCATGTCGATGCGAAAGATGACCGACTTCCGTAAGGCGAAAGAACGAAGATCGCGTCCCTCGCGAGACGCGATCTTCGTTTTCGCCACCCGCTTCCAGGGCCTTAGGCGCTGACCTTCAGGTACTTGCCCGGCGCATCCGGGTTGGGCACGAACCACGCCGGACGACCGTCCGGATCCTTGCCCAGGCGCGCGCCGGGCATCGGCGGGCGCGCGGCGTCGAACTGGCCGGTTTCCTGCCGTCGCGGAATGAAACCCGCCTCCTGCATCTCCAGCACCGAGTCGCGGAACGCGTCGGCGATGGCGGCGAAATCCGCCTCGGCGTGCGACGTGGTGAAGAAGCAGGGGAAGTTGTCGAGGATGTGGATGCCGCGGCTGCGCATCATGGCGAAGAGCAGGTCCTGCAGCGGGTGGTCCTCGGTGAACTGCGTTTTCCACACCGATGCGAAGTGCACGATCTTCATCGGCGCGCCGACATCGGCGCAGAACGCGTTGAGTTCGTCGGCCATGGCGGAGACGCGCGCATTCAGCGTGGCCTGCAGTCGCGGGCCTTCCTCGGCCAGGTGGGTGAGCACGGCATGCGCGGCGGCCAGCGCGAGCGGATGGCGCACGAACGTGCCGGCGAAATAGGTCACGCCGACCGTGGGCGTGGAATCGTCGCCGAAGCGCCAGTCGCCGCCGTCGAGCGCGTCCATGAAGCGGCGCTTGCCGGCGATGACGCCGATCGGGAAGCCGCCGCCCACCACCTTGCCGTACGAGGCCATGTCCACGTCGATGCCGAGCATCGCCTGGGCGCCGCGCGGGTGCGAGCGGAATCCCGTGACCACCTCGTCGAAGATCATCAGCGAGCCGCTTTCCTCGGTGATCGCGCGCAGCTCACGCAGGAATTCCACCGGCTGGAAGTCGGGGCGGCGGCTCTGCACCGGTTCGATCAGCACGGCGGCGA
This sequence comes from Luteibacter sp. CQ10, assembly GCF_040900725.1. Lineage (NCBI taxonomy): Bacteria > Pseudomonadati > Pseudomonadota > Gammaproteobacteria > Lysobacterales > Rhodanobacteraceae > Luteibacter > Luteibacter sp. CQ10. The sequence continues at coordinate 1,324,593 of NZ_JAEUYM010000001.1, forward strand.
TCTCGTGCGCGCGCTCGCGGATGATCGCCAGCGATTCGGGCGTGCCGTAGTCGAGCACGAGCACGTGCTCGGCGGTGTTGCGCAGGATGCCGGGAGCGGCGGGCACCGACTTCAGCTTCTTCGTGCCGCGCACGATCACCTCGTCGAAGATGCCGTGGTAGGAGCCGGTGAAAATCACCAGCGTGTCGCGGCCGGTGACGGTGCGGGCGACGCGTACGCAGCCCATCACGGCCTCCGAGCCGGTGTTGCACAGCGCGGCGCGGTCGAAGCCGGTGAGTTCGCAGACCTGCTTGGCGACGGCACCGGCCAGCGGGTGCTGCGGGCCGATCTCGTAGCCCGCGTCGAGCTGGGCGCGCACGGCGTCGAGCACGAAATCGGGCTGCCAGCCGAACAGGTTCATGCCGAAGCCGTTGAGTGCATCGACGTATTCGTTGCCGTCCAGGTCCCATACGCGCGAGCCCTTGGAACGCTCGACCACGATCTGGTAGACGATTTCCTTCAGCAGCGGGCGGAAGCCGTTGACCACGCGCGGGTCGGCGAGGTGGTCGCGGTGTTCGGTGGTGTAGGCCTTGGAGGCCTTGGTGCGCTCGATATAGCGGCGCATGAAGGCATCCAGGCGCGCACGCTGGCGCGAGGTGAGTTCGGTGTTGCCGCTATGGATGCGGGCGATGGCGCCGAAGGCTTTCTTGACGTCGTAGTGGGTGTGTTCGAGGGCTTTTTCCTCGGCGTCCGGGGTGGCGTCGTCGCGAGCACCCTTCGCCGACACGGTCGGCTCCCACCCCTTCGGTAGCTCCTCCGAAGTGAGCACCGACGGGATGGCTACCGGAGGGGTGGGAGCCGATCCTATCGGCGAACCGGCGCCGGAGGCGGCGGCCGACGGAGCGGTGTTGCCGGACAGCAACGCAAGCTGCGCCTGCATGATCTGCATCTGCTGGGCGATGACGTCCTGGATCAATCCGCCGCCGGCGACGGGAGCCACGGGTGCCACGGTCGCCGGTGGAGTGACGGGAGTCGGCGCAGCCACCGCCTCCGCAGGCAACAGCCGATCGATATGCGCGGCCAGCGCCCCGAACGACGAACACCCGTCCATCAGCTCGCGGAAGGTGATTTTCAGCGCGTAGGTCTTCTGCAACTGCAAAGCCACCTGCGTGAGCGACAGCGAATCCAGGCCCAGCTCCACGAAGTCGGCCTCGGCGCCGGCGCCCTCGAGTTCGGTGCCGGAGACGTCTTCGAACAGGGCGACGAGTTCGCCCACGAGGCGTTGCGTGCGGGGGGACGAGGTGGCGATGGGCATGGTGTGCTCCGGTGCTTCGGGTGCGGCGGAAAGGGAGAGGGGCAGCGCGGCGGCGATGGCCGTGACGGAAGCCGGCGGCCGGGCATCGATCCAATGGCGCTTGCGCTCGAACGGATAGGTAGGCAGTCGCACGCGGCGGCGATGGCCACGATGGTCCAGTGCGGCCACGTTCACCTCGACGCCCGCGCTCCACAGCGCACCGGCGGCGTCGAGCCATGCGGCGCGCTCGCCGCCGGCATCGCCGCCCAGCGAGGCCACGATCGTGCGGCCGCGGCTCTGCGCATGCTGGCGGGCGAGCTGGGTGAGGCTGGCGCGCGGACCCACCTCGAGGAAGGCGTGCATGCCGTCGTCCAGCGCATGGAGCAGCGCGGGCGAGAAGCGCACGGTGTGGCGCAGGTGGCTCGTCCAGTAGTCGGCCGACGTGGCCTCGGCGGCGGTGAGCGGCTGCCCCGTGGCGGTCGATAGGATCGGCAACGAGGGCGCGTGCAGCGTGACGGCCTCGACCTCCGCACGAAACGCGTCGAGCGCCGGATCCATCATCGACGAATGGAAGGCATGCGAGGTGTGCAACGCGCGACAGGCCACGCCATCGGCATCGAGCGCGAGGCGGAACGCCTCTACCGCGTCGTGCGGACCGGAGACCACGCTCGCGTTCGGCGCGTTCTCCGCGGCGAGGGACAAGGTGTCGGGAAGCCGCGCGGCCACCTCGGCGGCACCGAGCCGGACGGACAGCATCGCGCCCGGCGGCAGTGCCTGCATGAGGCGTCCGCGGCGCGCGACCAGGCGCGCGGCGTCGGCCAGCGACATGACGCCGGCCAACGCCGCGGCGGCGAACTCACCCACGCTATGGCCGATCATCGCGACCGGTCTCACGCCCAGGCTCATCCACAGGCGGGCAAGGGCGTATTCGATGGCGAAGGTGGCGGGCTGGGTAAGCGAGGTGGCCTTCAGGGCGTCGTCGTCGCCGTCGAACAGGCGCTCGCGCAGGTCGAAGCCCAGTTCGTCGCGCAAGGCGTCGGCCACGTCTTCCAGGGCGGCACGGAACACCGGTTCGGTGGCGTGAAGCTCGCGGCCCATCCCCGCGTACTGCGAACCCTGGCCCGGAAAAAGGAAGACCAGGCCCGGACGCGGATCGCGGCAGGCATGGCAGATGGCCGCGGCCGCGATGTCGCGCAGCCTGGCCTCGGCATCCGTGGCGGATGCCGCCACCACGTGGCTGCGCTGGGCGAAGGCCTTGCGGCCCACGCACAGCGTCCAGGCGATGTCGGCGAGGTTGGCGTCCGGATGCGTCGCGAGATGGTCGGCGAGGCGGCCGGCCGTGGCGGCAAGGGCCGAGGGTGAGCGAGCGGACAACACCAGCAGCTGGCTGCCGCTGCACGCGTCGGACGGCGCACGCGCGGGCGCTTCGCCGAGGATCACGTGCGCGTTGGTGCCGCCGACGCCGAACGAGCTGACGCCGGCCAGCAGCGGCGCGCCGGACGTCTGCCAGGGACGCAGCGTCGCGCCCACCGTGAACGGCGAGGTGGCCAGGTTCAATCGCGGATTCGGTGCGGTGTAATGCAGCGACGGCGGCAGGCGGCGCTCGCCCATCGCCATGGCCGTCTTGATGACGCTGGCCGCCCCTGCCGCCATCACGAGATGACCGACGTTGCTCTTGAGCGAACCGATGGCGCAATAGCCCACGTCGGCCGTGTCCTGGCGAAAGGCATGGACGAGGCCTTCGATCTCGATGGGATCGCCCAGCGGCGTGGCCGTGCCGTGGGCTTCCACATAGGAGATGTCGCGCGCGTTCACGCCCGCGTCGCGCAGCGCCATCGTGATGACCGCGGATTGTCCGGCGGCGTTCGGCGCGGTGAAGCTGGCCTTGGCCGCGCCGTCGTTGTTCACCGCCACGCCGCGGATCACGGCATGGATGGTGTCGCCGTCGCGCAGCGCGTCGGAGAGACGCTTGAGCAGCACCACCGCGGCGCCGTCGCTGAACACGGTGCCGCGCGCCTCCGCGTCGAACGTGCGCGTATGCCCGTCCGGCGACAGCATGGAGCCTTCCTGGGCGATATAGCCGCTGTGCGGTGGGCAGGTGATGGAGACGCCGCCGGCGAGCGCCATGCCGCAGCGTCCGGCGCGCAGCGCATCGAAGGCCTGGGCGATCGCCACCAGCGAGGTGGAGCAGGCGGTGTTGAGGCTGACCGCCGGGCCGGTGAGGTTGAGCTTGTGCGCCACGCGCGTGGCGAGGTAATCCTTCTCGTTGCCGAGCATCACCTGGAATGCGCCGAGTTTGTCGATCAGGTCCTGGCGGCCGGCGATATGGCGCTGGAAATAGGTGGCGTTGTGCATGCCGCCGAACACGCCCACCGGTACGTCGTGGGTATCGGGCACGTAACCGCCGCGCTCCAGGCATTCCCAGCACAGCTCCAGGAACACGCGCTGTTGCGGATCGGTGAGTTCGGCCTCACGTGGCGACATGCCGAAGAACGGCGCGTCGAAGTCCTCCACGCCGTCGAGCACGCCACGGGCGGACACGTAGCCGGGATCGTCGCGTTCGGCGCCCACGGACGGGTCGAGTTCGTCGGCACGGAAGAAACGGATCGATTCGCGACCGGCGCAGAGGTTATCCCAGAACGATTCCACGTCGGGTGCGCCGGGGAAGCGACCGGCCATCGCGACGATGGCGATCGGCTCGCCGACGGCCGCCGTGCCCTCGGCGATGCGCCCGGCCGATGTCGCGCCCGCCTGGCCATCGATGGTGGCGGCCACGGCGGCGGGCGTGGGCAGTGCGAAGAAGCCGACGAGCGTGGGACGCGTGGATAGCTCCGCATGCACGCGGGCCATCGCACGCGTGGCGAGCAGGGAATTGCCGCCCAGGTCGAAGAAGTTGTCGTCGCGACCCGCCCTATCCAGGCCCAGCGTCTCGGCGAAGATCGCGCAGAGGCGGGTTTCCGTGGCACCGCGAGGCGCGGCATAGGGCGCCGCCAGCTCCGGACGCTCCGAACCCGGGTCGGGCAGGGCGTGGCGGTCGAGCTTGCCGTTGGTGTTGATCGGCATCGCGTCCAGCCGCATCCACGCGACCGGCAGCATGTAGTCGGGCAGGCTCGTCGCCAGCATGTCGCGCAGGCGGCGGGCGTCGAGCGAGGTGTCGCGGGTGACGTACCAGGCGACGAGACGCTTGCCGCCGGCCTTGTCGTCGCGGGCGGCCACGGCGGCGTCGACGAGGCCGGGCAGGGCGCGCAGGGCGAGTTCCACTTCGCCGGTCTCGATGCGGTAACCGCGTATTTTCACCTGTCCGTCGACGCGGCCGATGAAATCGAGGTTGCCGTCATCGCGCAGGCGCACGATGTCGCCGGTGCGGTAGAGCGTGCCGTGCTCGGAATCGACGAAGCGCTCGGCGGTGAGTTCGGGGCGATGCAGGTAACCCTTCGCCACGCCCGTGCCGCCCACGTAAAGCTCGCCGTCGATGATGTGCAGCGACGTTTCGCCGATCGCCTTTCCGATGGGAATCGCGCCCGCGTCCGCGGCGAGGTCGCGCGGGATGACGTAGGTGGTGGTGAAGGTGGTGCACTCGGTCGGGCCGTAGCCGTTGATCAGCGTGGTGCCCGGCAAGGCGGCCAGCGCCTTGCGCACGTGCGGCACCGACAGCGCTTCGCCGCCGGTCAGCACGCAACGCAGGCCGGCGAGGTGTTGTGGATCCTCATCGACGATGGCGTTGAACAGCGCGGCGGTGAGCCAGGCGTGGTCGGCGCCATGCTTGCGCACGGTGTCGGCGATGCCGGCGCCGGTGGGCACGCAGGCGGTGTACACCACGCAGGTGCCGCCGTTGAGCAGCGGCGCGAAGATTTCCAGCGTGGAGGCATCGAAGCCGATCGGCGCGGCGTGCAGGAAATTCGGCGCGTCGAAATCGATGAAGTCGGATTTCAAGACGAGACGAAGGATGGACTTGTGGCGGATCTCGACACCCTTGGGTTGACCCGTCGAGCCCGAGGTGAACATGGCGTAGGCCAGTCCCTCGCCGTCGTTTCCGCGCACGCGGGAACCCGGCGCTCCGGCGTCCGGACCCGCCTCGGACGTTGTCGCGATGACCGTACGCCCCGCACTGGATGCCCGTGTGCGCGGGAATGACGGCTCGTCGGTGACCACGACACGGACCTGCGCGTCGTCCAGCGCGAAATTCATCCGCTCCGCGGGCCAGCGCGTATCGATCGGCAGATACGCCGCGTCCGCCTTGAGAATGCCGAAGATCGCGACGATGGCGTCGACCGAGCGATCCATCGGCAATCCCACGTACGAGCCGGCGGTGACGCCCTCGGCGATCAGCCGGGAAGCCAGCGCATCGCTGCGTGCGTCCAGTTGCGCGTACGTCAGCGCGCCTTCGTCGGATGCCACGGCGATGCGTTCTGGAAACGCCCGCGCCACGCGCACGAAGCGCCCGTGGACCGTGCGGTCGACGATCGAATCATCGAGGGAAACTACGTCGTTCATGGCCAGGCTCTACCTCCCGTCAGCTCGGCCGGTGGAGTGGCATAGACCGAACGGCCAGAAGGGCGCAGGGAGGCATCGCGACGGCCGCCGCTTGCTCGCTGTTCTTCTGCCCTTTGCGCTCACGTCCCGTCGTCCCACCGGCTTTCATGCGATTCCCCCGGATGCGAGAAGGGGCCGGACGACCCCTTGCCTTCGCAAGTCATTTATAGCCCCCGGGGGAGGACGGTCCTATACGACAGGCGGGCTAGCCGCGAGGATTCACGGCGTCCACGGGGACCGGCCAGGTACCGATCTTCCGGATGGGCGCAGTGGGAAGGTTCGTCGTCATGGCCCGGTTCCGACCGTGATGACGGTGGGATACGAGGTGCCGATGCGTTTCCCGTCCCGATCGACGGCATAGGTGACGAGGATGTCGGCGCCGCGATTGCTCTCCAGCCAGCCACGGTCGAGATGGAGGGTGACCGGCTCGCCCGCGGCGCGTACGAGCAGGGTGTCCTCGAGCGGATGGGGAGCATCGATGGTGACGGCGACTTCGTCGCCCCGCTTGCCGTCGGGCACGCGTATCTCGATGTCGGCGCCGCCGGCGTCCGGCGGTATCAGGTTGTCGGCGCCTTCGGCGAGCAGCGGCGCGTCCAGGCGGTCGTTCGATGGCACGGCGACGTTCACCAGCGCGGAAAACGCCTTGATCTGCCCGCTGGCATCGACGACCGCGTAGTGCACGGGCACCGTGCGTCCGAGGTTCTCGCGAAGCCAGTCCTGCCGTACGGGCAACAACAGCGGCTTGCCGGGCGTCACCGCGATGGGATCGGTCTGGTGCTCGGGCGTTCCGCCCCAGAACACGCGCACGCGATCGCCCGCCTGCCATTGCGGCCACTGGATAGACAGGCGATCGCTGGCGTCCAGGTACGCCGGCGCGGTCGGCGTGAAGGGCTGGGCCTGGATGGCGACGGTGTGTATGGCGGATGCTTCCGTTCGACCATCGACGCGATGCACGATGGCCTGGATCGGCAACCCTTGGCCGGTCGCCTGGATGAGCGCTTCGTAGGGTAACGGGACGCTGGTGACGCCCGTCAGGTGCACGTCGACCGGTTCGGTGTCCATCCCCGGCGCGGCGCCGATGCGAAGGGCGACGCGATCACCGGCGCTCATGCCCGCGTAGGGCGGCACGCCGACATGGAACCGGGTCGACGAGGCCAGTTGCGCCAACGACAGCGGATCGGCGCCCTCGAGCGATGCCTCCAGCACGTTGGTTCGCAGCGTTTCGACCGACGGCGGATGCACGGCCTGGCTCGCTTCTTCGTACACCGGCTCCAGGTCGTCGGATTCGGTCGGAGGAAAGTTCAGGCGGATGACGGGCACGGCGATGCCGGTCCGGTCGTAGTAATCCTTCTGATACACCTTCGCCCAATCGCGCACGGTCGCCTCGGGTACGGCGAGGTAGTTCCGCGGGTCGTAGTAGAACGCGGCGATCGGCAAGCGATGGCCGATATCGTCATTCCACGTGGCGATGCGGGTTTCCATGTGCACTCCCCGCCCCGTGGCGCCCAGGAGCGCCTTCGCCTGCAACGCGATCACGAAGTCCCGGGCGTCTTCGTCGCCCTCCCGGTCGGTGACGTCGAAGCCGCATTGCCCTTGATACGTGACGACACCGGCGGGAACCCCGACATAGTCGGCCCAGGCCTGCGCGTTCGCGATGTTCTCGCAGGGTGCGGACGTGGCGAAGCCCGGGTATGTGCCGCAACCGCGTCCGTCCCGGCCGTTCGTGGTGCCGTCGATGGGAAACGCGCACAGCGTGTGCATGATTTCCGTGCCGTCCGCCGTCATCATCGTCGGCAGGAGAACGAAACCGACTCCCAGCCACGAACGGTCGAACTTGCCGTCGCGGCGGATATAGGCGAACGACACGCCACCGCTCGTCTGGGAGGCCGGACTTGTGTTCCAACTGTGGAAGGCGGTGGTGAGGGTGGCTTGTCCCCGGTACATCACGCCCGTGCACAGATACGCTGGCCTGCCCGGGCCGCAATCGCTCCGGGTATCGTCGTACCAGCGGGCGATGTCACGTGCGGTGGCCTCGCCCCAAGGTGCGGACGGCGGAGCCGACGCGGTGCCGATGCCCCTCGACGCGAACGACGTGGGGGCGGATGGAGCCGGCGCGTGAGCGGGCGCCGCGGGCGTCCCGGCGGGTAGGTGAGCGACCGGCGTGGCACATGCCGCCAGCAGCGGCATGAGTATCCAGGTGAAGCAACGCAGGATGCGGATCACGGCACGACCTCCTTGTCGTGGGTGGAGACGTCACGCGGCGGGCACGTCGAAGCGCGTGACCTTGGAGAAGATGTACTGCGTGCCCAGGGACGGCCTGACGACCGAATAGTTCACGTAGATCGCTTGTCCGGCGTTTTCGGTGAGCCATGCGTCGGGGATGAGCAGGTCGAGCGTATCCCCGGTCATGGAGGCCTGCGGCGAGGTATCGCGGTCGGCCACGCCCGCGACACGCGCGCTCACGGCGTCGCCCGACGCCAGCGGCGGTGCGGTGACGGTCACCGTCCAACCCGTGGGCGTGCGCTCGAACGTGGGCGCCGACAGCGCGATCGGCTGCGCCTGGACCTTCAGCCGGAAGGCTTCCGACAGCGACCACGGGCCGTCTGCCGATTTGCGCACGTAGTAGCGGATCGTGGCTTCGCCGCCGATGACGTCGAGCACCTCCGACCGGGGGATGGTGAAGGTCTGCGGGCCGACCGTGCCGACCGCGCGGGCATCCGTCTCGTAAGGCTTCGGGTAGCCACCCTTCCACGATACGTAAACGGTATCGGTGGCTGCCATGCCCTCGTAGGCCGGCACCTCGACGCTGAGCGACGACATACGGTAGTAGTCGTCATGGGTGAGCAGCGTGCCTCCCTCTCCGGTCGCCTGCGGCACATTCGGCAGGACGAGCAGCTTTCCCGATAGCGACAGTTCGCGCACGGCCGAGGCGACGGGGGCTGCACCTTCGCCGTCCTTGAAGCGCAGGTTGGTGTAGTGGATGCGCAGGATGCCGGTGGCGAAAGGGGAGAGATCATCCCAGGGCAGCTCGAAGGGCAGGTCCTTGCCGGCCATGGCCTTGGACACCTCGCGCGTGGCGGTCTTCGTGACCGGCTCCATGCCGTCGGCGCTGAAGTCCCAATGGAACGTCACGACATCGCCGAAGGCGTGCTTGGCCTCCTTCGGCACGACGAAGGTGGCGCCGAATTCGGGAATCTCCGTTTCGAAGTCCAGCGTGTCGTCCGCGTTCGCATCGTCGGTAGCGAGCGGGGCGGGGAGTTCCACCACGCCGGTGACGGTATAACGCGCATGGGCCGACGTGGACACGCCGTCGATCGGGTCCACGGAGTAGGAGATGGCTAGCGTGCCGCCGTCTTCGAGGACTTCCAGGTCATCGAAATCGACGGTAAAGGGCAGGTCGTAGACCGGCCAGGTAACGGTCAAGGGTTCGCTGTCGAAGCGGTGCACGACGCCCTCGGCGTCGGTGCCCACCCAGTGCATGGTGACCTGCTGGTCTTTCGCCAGGCCCGGGTAGAACGGTGCGCGCACCACGAGCGAGGTGTCGCCCATGCCGGTGATGTCGAGCACGCCCTCGGCGATACCCACCAGTTCGGGCTTGGGCAGCGAGCCGGGTGCGTCGATCTGCACGTCGACGGGCACGGAAGGGGCCTTCAGCGACCAGTTGCGGTTGGTGTCCTCCACCCACCAGGTGGCCTGCAGCGAGCCCAGGCCCATGTCGAGCAGGGCATCGTGCCCGAGGATGAAGACTATGGGTCGACCGGCCGTTTCCTTGGTGAGCGGCTGTCCGCGCATGACGGTGCGATGCCATTGCAGTGACACCACGTCGCCCGCCGCGGCATTGGTCCACGGATCGATGGTGACGGTAACCGACGCCTGGCCGTCCGGGCCGGGATCGGGTACCGGGTTGGGCTCGATGCGGGCGGGACGCAGGTCGGGATTCGTCCAGGTGCCGATGGGTTGGCCCGGGCTGCCGGGGGCGGTGCGCTCCAGGTGAAACTGCCCCGGTTCGGAGGTCGCTTCCTCGCCGCCCGCGGATCGCCAGCGGTAGGTCATCGTGAATGGACCGTCCTCCCGATCGGCGAAGATGCCCGCGGGCAGGGGCATGACGTGACACGGCCAGTCGGACGAGGCCACGGCGATCGGGGTTTCGACGACGGGCAAGGCCTCGTCGTCGATGTAGAGCGACAAGATATCGCCCGCGGCCGCCCCGGCGATCGCGCCGGTTTCCACCGGCACCACGATGCCGGGGCCGTAGAGCACGTCGGCGATGCCGATGTTTCCGTCGGGCGCGCCGGGGATGCGCGGTGGCGCCAGTGGTTGCGGCATGGTGAAAGTCTCCTCCAGGCGGCGCCGTGTCAGCGCGCGCGCCCCGTTGGTTGAAGGTATCCCTCGGTTCGCGTCACGACCTGCCCCTGAATTTGAAGAAATCCAGGCGGATGACATCCTTGCAATGGATCTGGATACGACGGATGCGCATCCCCGGATCGGTGAATGTCACGAAGTGCGCCTTGCTCACGCCTTCCGGCTTGAGACGGATCAGGTGGTCGTGAAGAGGCGTTCCGTCCACGTTCTGGTATTCGACCGTCGCTTCGTTGTCGACCGAGGTGGCATAGAAGCTGACCGTCGTCCATCCGACCGGCATGTGGAGCACCATGCGGACTTCCTTACCCCCGAACTGGGGAGCACTGAGGTACAACACCTTGCCCTCGTATTTGCCCGGTTGTGCCGAGAACGAGATCTGGTCGATGCCGATCTTGACGGCGGGGTCGTGAAGGAATCCCCGGAGGAACGTCGCCGTCATGACATCTTCCCCGGCGGATGAGAACGTCAAGGATTGATCGATGGGATTTGGCGTGATGTACCTGATCGCCTCGAACTCGAAATCGAGGTCCCTGTCGGCGCCATTGCCCGCCGCTATGATGGTGAGTGGCCGCGTTGGCGAAGGGATGCTGACCTGTTCCGCGGTCACCACGGTGTAGATCAACGTGCCCACGCCGCCGGCTGCGGGCCTGACCTTGTCCGACGGAACGCGGATGCTGAGCGAGGATGCCCCGGCGAAGTCGCTTCCGTTGCGGTTCTGCACATCGGTGTAAGTCACGCCTTCCTTGGTGAAGGTCGACGTGAAGGTGATGCGATCGGTGTCCTTGAGAAACGGATAGCGAGGAATGTCGACCAGCAAACCCGAAGCGGAGAGCTTTGCCGGGTCGATGACGAAATCGGGAAATTCCGGTGTGTTCGGCGGAGCCAGCCCCGTCGCGGCGCCCTTGACCTTGGCGACGGTCGCTTCGGAGTGTCGTACGGGAGCGCCGGCTACGTCGTAGCGGCAAGTCAGCTGGCCATTGGGAATGGCGGCGACGATCGCATTGGGAATGTCGAGGAAGAGAACGGCACTGCCCGATCCGGTCACCGTGAAAGACGGTAGCGCCGCGCCATCGGCGTTGATGCGGTCGACGATAAGCGTAACCTGGTCGGTGGGTACCATTCCGCTATACGTGATCAGTACGCGAACCGGGTTCGCGCCCACCTTGTCCAGGTCGATGATGCCGTCCGAATAGTCGACGAGTATGGGCGCGGGAAGCCGTTCCACACCGGCGTCGATCACTTCGGCCTTGGAGAAGAAGGAATGGTTGTTGACGACGTCGAGGATGTAATAGTCCACCCGGGCGATGCCGCCGTCGGTGGTCTGGATGACCGACCACGGTATGATTACCGGGACGGGGCGACCTACCTGCGTCTGGGGAATATCGAAGGGCCCTTGCAGCGCACTGCCCCAGCGGACGAACAGTCGGTCGCCCGCCGTCATGTTCTCCCACGCCGGCACGTTCATCACGAGATCCTGGTTGGCCGCGATGGGCGCGAGGAGTTCGGGAATCGGGGCGAGCTTCGTGTTGACGTACGACGGGTCGCCGAAGACCGGAATACCTCCCGGCGGGGCGAAGTCGACCAGGTAGCCTGCCAGGCGTTCGGATTCCAGGGCTTCCAGTTGCCGCACGATCGCGTACCAGATGTCGACCCGGGCGGTGCTGTTGTCCTGGACGTAGCGTAGAAGCTGTCCCGCTGGTGCCTGTACTTCCACCTCCCTGTTGGATTGGGCAGGCCCGACGGGAAGGCTGGCGAGCGGCACGAGGTCGTCGCCGATAAACAGGTGCAACACGTCCCCCGTTTCGAGATTACCGAAGGGTCCCGTGAAAAATACGGCGTGTTTTGGGTCCTGCGACACCACGAAGCGATTGATGCCGCGATCGAACGAGTCCTTGGCGTAACGGGGAGGGGAAAGCGTTGCTTTGACGGCTCCCTTTTCTCTCAGGGATGCCAGATCCGTCTGCATGGTTCTGCTCCTTATGCGGGTCGGGGCCACCCGTATCGCACGGGTGGCCCACGTCGTCCTGAGGTGATTCGTGGCGGGATCGATCAGCCACCCGGCGCGCGGGCGTCGACGTCGAGATAGATCTCGCTGGCCGGGTCGGACTCCCCGGTGCCGGCATCATTGGTGACCGTGAAGCTCACCTTGATGGAGCCTACGCCGGCGTGGTCTTCAGGGCTCGTGAGGCGCTGGATGGTCTCGTAAGGAATCTTGAGGTCTGCGAAACGGGATTCCTCGTTCGTCGGTGGGGACAGCTGGGGGAACGGGGGCAATTCATTTTTCAGCAAGTCCTCGGGAATTGCGGTTGTCTTGCTGCCACCCGCATCGGCCGCGGATACCACGTATTCATCCAGGGTTTCGGTAAACGCCGGCGTACCGCTGGCGAAGCGGTTGTTGTACCCGTTCACCGTCATGAGGATCCTGTCGTTCGCCGCCATGTTGGCGTAGTGATATACGCGGAGGATCACGCCCGCATACTGGATTCCATCGTTGGTATTGCCATGGGAACGACGGTAGTTCATCGACGGCTGGGCACCACCAGGCTTTCCCTCCACAATGCGCTGGCGTGCGTCGCGATAGAGCCAGATCGACACGGGAATCGGCTTGCCCGCCCCGGGTACGCGGTCGCTCGACGTGACCGTTACCACCCAGGTCGGCGAGCGCTCGGTGTTGACGGCATCCCCCGTGTTACGCCGATTCTCGTAGTAAACATAGTTCGAACCGTCGTTGAACGAGCCGGCGGGAACGGGGTAGGTGAGATCTTCTTCCGCCGTGGCCGACGTGGCGGTGCCGATGAGCACGGGATTGCTGCCGTCCTGGTTGGCCCGGAACAGCGAGATGCTGTCGTTCGTCTGGAATGCCTCGGTGCCGTCCTTCACCAAATGCGGGATGGTGGCGAAGAGTGGGCCGGCCGAATCCTCGGGTACGATCACGTCGTCTACGGTACTGTTCGGGCCACGGACCACGCCCTTGAGCAGTTCGGATTGCCATCCCGAAGCGCGCAGATCGCATTCGATGGTCTTCGGCAGGTTCACAGGAATGGTGAAATTGCCGCGCAGCAGCTGGTAGTCGATGACGAAGTTGAAGCGTCCGTCGGTGTCCGCGCCGAGCTGGACGATGAGTTCGGTCGGAATCTCGCCCGAGGCCACCGGGTCGCCATCCGCGCCCACAACGACGGGCAGCGTGATTTGCTCCACGATGGTGCCGCGGGTGATGATGACGCGGACGCGGTCGCCCACGAGGGGGGTCGTGTAATACGGAATGATGAATTCGGGCGGCGTGCGCGCGTCCTCGAGGTCGATCAGGCCGTCGTCGTGCAGCGGAACCAGGATCTGCTGAAAGCCGGAGGGCGCACCCGAGATCAAAGTGTCGACGGAGTGGATGAGGCCGGTGCGCATGTTTCCGGCGACGTCCACGGCCTTCGGCGCGATGTCGATCCGGCCGTCGATGTCGTTCGCGAGAAAGAAGTCGATCGGAATCTTGAGAGCCACCGTGCCGTTCGGTGGCAAGCGGCCGCCCTTGAACTCCACGGTGGTTCCGTCGCTCTTGGTGAAGACGACGGAGACGTCGTCGTCGATGGCGTGATCCTTGTACGCGACGATTTTGACGTCGAAGCCATCGTCCGCCTCGATCTGCGCTCGTGTCACGCCGTTCCTCAGGTATTCGTCGGGGAGCACGACGTGGCCCAGGTCTTCGGCGTTGGCTCCCGGTTTGCGCTTGTCGATGCGGAAGCGATACACGTTGGAAATGAACGGATTGCTGATCTCGCCACCTTGGCCTACGTAGAGATCGAAGGGGCGATCGTCGCCATCGGCCACGCCCAACTGGGACAGATCCAGGTTGATCTGGATGTCGCCGGTGAAATCGCCCGACTTGACGAAGTCGCTCACGGCGAGAAAATCTTCCGTCGGGTTTTCGGGATCCTGACCGGGAGTCACCACGATCGCGTAGGCGTCGTCGTCCGGTTGCGTGTTTTCGACCTTCGGACAGGTGACCGTCACCACGCCGTCCGCCATGTCCACCGGAATGACTTTTTTCGGCTCGTTCGGGTTGTTGAAGTCACCGGTGATGGTCCGGGCGACGGGAATGGCCGGGTCGAGGTCGACTCGCGCGAACGTGCCATTGCGAAGCGCCCTCTGGTTGATGGCGAGGGCCAGCGCTCCCTTGGATTTCAGCGTGACTGTCGGCTGCTGCCACAGGCCGTCGGCACGTGCCGAGCCTTGTCGCCGGACGCTTACGGTGGGTGAGGAAAACTGCTTTGCCATGACGGACTCCTTTTGTCGTGTTGCTCCGTGGGTGTTCCTGCGACGCGTCGGAAGACGCTGAGGAACGCTTAGGTTAGGTCCGTCGACGAGGCTTCGGAATAGGGCTGAGGTCGTAGGCGTCGTCGGGTTGAAATCGGCAAGCGCATTCGCGCACGGCGCGAAACGTGCCGTAAATCGCCATCATGATCGGCAATTCACCGTGTTTTCACGATTCGTCGGCTAGCTACACATCGTCGTGACAGGAAACGCCGGAACCGTTTCATGCCGCGAAGTACGCCGTCTCCCCGACATCCGACCGCAGTCAAGGACGCGGAATGGAGGATCGTCCCATGAAGTTTCCCGTTTTTAGGACTACGCCTCATTCCGGGGCGCCTTTGATCGTGGTGTCATTGGATGTTTCAAGTGCGGCTCGTTTCGAGCCCTCGGCTGTCCGCGTGCGGTCAGCCAAGTGGCGCCACGCGCTCGACTCCCTGTCGTAATCATTAAAAAAGGACACTCACGATGAGCCAGACGAACTGCTCACCGCAGTCGCGCACGCCTGTCTATCTGCTGACGATGATTTCGCTCGCGCTGCCCTGCCAAATGGCCAGGGCCGATTCGATTGCAGGTCCCGGGCAATCGGCGCAGGTGGGTCCCGGCTCCCCGGTGGTGAACTGGAGTGTGAGTAATTTCGCAACACTTCAAGTCGTCGACGGCGGCGCGACGGGGCACATCATCGGCTCATCGGGCGCATCGATAAGCATCGTTGGCGGCGAAGTCACGGCCGATACCAACCCCGTCATCCTGAGCGACGCGGCCATCCGGTTGACCGGTGGCATGGGCAGCGGCGCCAACCTAATCATCGAACGGTCGCGCGTCACGGATACCCGTGGGAGGGCGCTGTCGCTGCTGCATGCCGAGGCCGATGCGGTGCAGGCTTCGGCAACCGTCAACGCATCCCAGTTGAGCGGAGCCCAGGACGGCGCCTTCCTCGCCAGCGGTGGGTTGCTGCATATCGACCAGGGGTCCCGAGTCGACGGCATCTCGGGCAGCGGCATTGTGTTCTCCACGGGGCGGCTCGAGGTCATGGGCGGCTCCGTCGTGAACGGAGGCGCCAATGGCATCACCATTACCGATGGCACGCGGTTGCCGGAGGAGCAGAAAGGACGCACGCTCGTCATCGACGGCTCGTCCGTGACCGCGCAGACCGGGTCCGGCATCGTCGTGGGCTCGGTAAGCAATCCGAATCCCACCGTCGCCACGATCGCGTTAACGAACAACGCCAGTGTCACCGGTGGCGACGGCGTCGCCGTGCGGACGGCGGCGAACGGCAATACGAACCTGTTGATCGATGCCAGCGACATCGTGGGCGACATGGTATCCGACGGCGGGCGTTTCGACATCGCCATGAATGGGGCGTCGTCCGCCACGGGCAGAATGAGCCAAGTAGGGGCGCTCACCCTGCAGGACGACTCGACCTGGGACGTCACCGGTGATTCGGACGTGGGTTCGCTGGAGCTTTCGTCCTCGACCCTCGCATTCCAGTCCGCGCAGGGTGGGACGCACGTTTCGGCGACAGTGCACGGCGATTTCTCGGGCGGCAATGGACTCCTGCGCTTCCAGACCGACATGAACGCGGGTGGACCGCTCTCCGCCCAGTCGACCGATCGCCTGCTGATCGAAGGCAACGTGACGACGACGGCCCCCACCTTCGTCGAGGTGGTCGCCCATGGCGACGGTGACGCCACGGACACGAACGGCAACGGTGCTACCGATGCCAACGAAGGCATTTCGCTGATCCAGGTGGCCGGCAATTCGCGCGCGGACGCGTTCGCGCTTCGTGGTGGCTACGTCGCCGCCGGACCGTACCAGTACACGCTGCATGCGTTCGGCCCGGGGCAGACGGACGCGTCGCAGAACGCGCTGGCCAGCGGTTCGCTCAACTGGGATTACCGCCTCGGAAGCACGCTGTGCACCACCGAGGGCTGTAACCCCCCGCCGCCGCCGCCCCCGCCGCCGCCGCCGCCGCCGTGCGAGGGCGACGATTGCGAGCCGCCCCCGCCGCCCCCGCCCCCGCCGCCGCCCCCGCCGGTGGAGCGCGAAGCCGTGGTGCCGCAGTTGCCTTCTTACCTCTCGGCACCGGCCGCATTGCTCACCTACGGCGACATGCTCAACGACGGCTTGCGCCAGCGCCTGGGCGAGATCCGCAGTGGCGACTCGGGCCAACCGATCGGTGGCGAAGCGTTCGCCCGTTATCTCGGCGGCCAGTCGCGCTATTCATCCAATCGCTCCTTCGAAAACTACGGCTATGACTTCGACCAGCAGGTCAACGCGCTGCAGGTCGGCGCCGGCCTGATCTCGTTGGATAACGACAGCGGCACGCTGCGCGCTGGCTGGGCGGCCGACCATGGCACCACGCGCGTCTCGCCGCACGCCGTGGACGGCGACAGCTCCGCGAAATACCGCGCCACCGGCGTCACCGCCTGGATTACATGGCAAGCCGGCAGCGGCTGGTGGCTCGACGCGATCGTGGCCGGCCAGCGTTTCCGTGGCGACGTCGCCACCGACCTGCGCGGTTCGAACATGGCCCGCCTTCGCGCGGCGGGACGCACGTTGTCGGCGGAGGTCGGCAAGCCGTTCGCGCTCGGCGGCGACTGGATCGTGGAGCCGCACGCGCAGGTGAAGTATCAGACGGTGAACTTCAAGCGATTCACCGATGCCGACGGCCTCGCGGTCGACCTGGGCAACGCCCGCCAGACCAGCGTACGCATCGGCGCCTTGATCAGTCGCATTGCCAATCCACGCCTGATGCCCTACGCGAGGCTAGATCTCACCCACACGAGCAACGGCGATCCGTCGGTGGATGTCAGCAGCGAAGCGTGGAACCTGAGCGATCGCTTCACGTCCGGCCGCGTGGGTAACGCCGTTCGCGTGGCGGCCGGTGCCACCAGCCAGGTCACGCCAAACATCCAGCTCTACGGCGAGGGCAGCTACCAGCGCTTCGTCGGCAGCTACGGCGTACGCGGCTGGACGGCCAACCTCGGTATGCGCGTCACGTTCTAAAGCATCCTGCCTTAGGCCCCGGCCTCCTCCTTGCGGAGGCCGGGGCCCTGAAGGCTCTCCTTGCCATTCGATACCACTCCCGCATGCCGGTCACTTCCTGTGATCCCTGAGCTTCCTTCGGCTCCGTAGGGCTCCCCTCCCTGACCATCCGTGAGCCTCCATCGCTCACCGGCAAAGCCGGAAGTGGTATCGAGGTATCAAGGTATCGTGTTGGTTTGCTTCGGAAAATAGGCCGGTGGTTGTAGGCGCGAGTGTCCATAATCGGACGGAACCGGACACCCTGGCGCCCACGGCGCGACGCATGCCGCATCCGTCCGGGCTTTCGCTGTCCGGAAGCGGACAACCGTCGCTCGCACCCGCTATGTCCTTTAGCGAATGGCGACGATCCACAGCGACGCGCCCTGCGCGGGCTCCACTTTCCACGACACGTCGTAGGTGCCGGCGGTGTCCACCTGCTTCCATGCCACCACGCCCTGCACGCCGCTCTCGTCGGGCAGGCGGGTGAATTCGTCGATGGTGGTGAATCCGTCGCCGGGCGTGACGCTCATGCGCTTGACGCCGCCATCGCCCCACCAGAACGCCAGCAGGGTGGCCGGGCCGTCCACGGTGATCTTGCCGCTGGTCACCTCGCTGGACGGGGGGGCATACACCTGCACCACCTGCGGCGCCCGCGTGGCGTGCATCACTTCCACGAAGGGTAGCGACAGCTCGCCGCGGGCGTTGCCGGGCTTGTCGAGGCTGACGCGGTGTTCGGGACCACCCTTGCCGCCGATGGCGTAATACGCCTTGACGTTAAAGGCGTCGTATCCCTCGTAGGTTACCGGCTTGCCCAGCGGTTTCCAGGTGTTGCCGTAGGTGTCGGTCGGCCGGGCATCGTTGCTGGCGTAGCCGGCGTTGAACACGATGAAGACGCTGCCGTTCTCATGCGTGCCGACGCCCGGTGTCACGGCCGGGTTTTCGCCGAGACCTTCGGCCTGGCCCAGGAAAACATGGCCGCCCAGCGCGGGCGGTGGCGTGGCCGCCAGCGTGGGCGACGCCATCGCCATCGCGGCAAGAAACACGTTCAAGCGCATGATTTCCTCCAAAAGGCCTACTTGTCATTCGTGAATGCGTGGTTCACGCTGCATGGGTGCACGCGAACGTGCAGGGGCCTCGCACGTGACGGACGAAACCGACTTCCTCGAGTTGTACGGCAAGCTGCGCCTGCGGCCGGACTGCTCGTTGGACGAATTTCGCCTGGCGTATCGCCGTTACGTCGGCCAATGGCATCCCGATCGCCGCCGCGGTCCCCGTGCCCAGAAGCTGGCCGCCTCGCGCCTGCAGCGCATCATCGCGCAGTACGACGCGGCCATGGCATTTCATCGTCGTCACGGCCGCCTGCCCGGCGCGGGATTCGGCGCGGCTCCCGTGCGTACGCCGATGGCGGTTTCCGCTTCCGTTGAACCGGTGAAGGCGCCGGTGGCCGAACGTCGGCAACGCATGCCGAGGTTGTTCGTTCCGCTCGCGGTGGTCGCGCTGATCGCACTGGCGTATCCGTTGCTGTCGCCCGGAACGAAACCGTCCGTCGACACGGTCGCCGATACCGGAGACGTCAATGCGCCCGTGAATGACGCGCCGGTCGAGGGTCGGCTGAGCCTGGGCATGTCGATGGACGAGGTGCGCGGTGTCGAAGGCGAACCCACGCGCCGGGGCGAAGAACGCTGGGAATACGGGGCGTCGTGGGTCGGTTTCGAAAAGGGTACCGTCACCGACTGGTACAGCTCGCCCTGGCAGCCGCTGCACGTGGCCAGCGCGCACGCGCCGCGCTGACTCAGCGGGCGCCACGACCGAACAGCACCACTTCCACCGTCTCGATCAGGATCACCAGGTCGAGGAACAGGTTGTGGTTCTTCACGTAGAAGAGGTCGTACTTGAGCTTCTCGGCGGCGTCTTCTTCGGACGCACCGTAGGGATAGCTCAGCTGCGCCCAGCCGGCGAGGCCCGGCTTGATGCTGTGGCGCAGGCCGTAGAAACGGATCTTGGTTTCCAGGTCGGACACGAACTGGGGGCGTTCCGGACGCGGGCCGACGATGCTCATGTCGCCGCGGACCACGTTCCACAGCTGCGGCAGCTCGTCGAAGCGCAGCTTGCGGCAGATGCGGCCGACGCGGGTCACGCGGTCGTCCTTCGCCGAGGCCCAACGGGCCACGCCGTCCATCTCGGCGTCGGTGCGCATGCTGCGGAACTTGTACAGCCAGAACGTGGCGCCGTTCTCGCCGACGCGTTCCTGGCGGTAGAGGATCGGCTGGCCGCGCCCGGATTCGATGCGGATGGCGAGCGCCACGCCGAGCATGATCGGCCAGCAGAGCAGGGCGATCGCCAGCGAGGCGCCGATGTCGAAGGCGCGTTTGACGAACAGCGCCAGCGGCGAGGCGTTGAAGCCGCCGGAAAACACGAGCCACGACGGGTCGAGCATGGTCAGCTGCACGCGACCGGCCTCGCGCTCGACGAAGGTGGTGAGGTCGGTGATCTGTACGCCGAGCTGGCGGCAGGCGAGCAGGTCTTCCATCGGCAGGCTGCCGCGGCGATCGTCCACGCCGACGACGATCTCGTCCAGTCGCTCGCGGCGCGCGAGTTCGGCGAGCGACGCCTCGCGCGGTATCAGGAACTCCCTCGGTACCAACGGCGTTTCGTTAACGCCGGGCACGTAGCCGACGAGGCAGAAACCGCGGCGATCCGAGCGGCGACGCATGCGCGTGTGGATCTGCTGCGCACGCTGGCCGGCACCCAGCACCACGACCCTGCGCTTGAGCGCGTCCAGTTCCACCAGGCGCATGAACAATCCGCGGAACGCGGCGGTGGCGATGAAGCCGATGAGCAGGGCCATGCCGAGCACGCCGCGTCCGACGTAAGCCTGGGGGATCACGTAGTAGCCCACCACGAGGGCCAGGCCGCCCAGCCCGAAGGCGATCGCGTGGCGGGCGAGTTGCCCGCGCCAGCTCATGCGCAGGTTGGCGCGGTATTCGCCCAGCGCGGCCATGCCGAGGAAGATGACCACCGCGAACATGACCGCGCGTGCGATGAGCAGGCCGTGGGACGCGGTCTGGTCCTCCGGTGCGGGCGCGAAGCGGATCAGGGTGGCCAGTTGCAGCGATACCGCCAGCAACATGAGCTCGCAGGCCGCGAGCAGGGTGATCCATCGAAGGATCGGTTGCCGGAACAGGCGAATCATCGGTGCGTCCCCCACGGTGTCGTCGCCACGTTAGGTGCGTGGTGGGCGGGTGTCGATGTGCCGAAGCGGGTGCCGTAAGGCTAGGCCGTTCGGGTGTAAAGCCCGTGTTGCATGGGGGCGGGCATCGCGCACGACGTGCGCGATCGCCTCGCCGGGGTTCAGATCAGTCCCGTCTCGCCGAGCAGCTCGCGCAGCCGGTCGGCCAGGCGCAGGCTCAGCGCGATGAGGGTGAAGGTGGGAAACGCCCAGCCGCCGGTGGGAAACGTCGAGCTGCCGGCCACGTGCAGGTTGCCCATGCCGTGGACCTTGCCGTGCGGATCGACGACGCCTTGCGCAGGCGATTCGGCCATGCGCGTGGTGCCCATGTGATGCGCGGTACCGTGCACGCCCGATGTCGCGCCGTCCTCCTGAAGCCACGGCGAGGGCTCGAAATGCCCGCCGCAGGCCTTGGCCAGGCTTGGTCCGGCGACGGCGGTGAGCGCGCGCCAGGTGTGGCGATCCAGGTCGCCGAGGCGCCAGTCCACCTGCACCTTGCGCAATCCGAGCGCGTCGCGTTCGGTACCGAGGGTGATGCGGCTGTCGCGGTTCGGCGCCTGCTCGAAGAATCCGACCAGGTCGACGCGATCGCTGGGCACGGTGGGGCGGTCGTTGAGCTTCTGTCCGACGGCGCGGATCACGTCGCCGATGTGCAGGCCCAATCGCATCGCGCTTATCGCGAGGCCTTGCGGCACCGCGACGGCGCCACTGGGCCCGTTCTGCAGGGCGGCGCAAAGGCGGGCCTCGAGCAGCGCGCTCTCCTCGCGCGACGGCGGGCGCAGCGCGGCCCGCATGTCGCGCAGGGCGCGGATGCCGCGCGGTATGTCGCCTTCGACCGCGAAGGGGTGCACGCGCCCGTTGAGCATGCGGTGCCGCCGTTGCGCCTCGGTCGCGAGGCCTATCTCGGCGGCGATGGGTGCCCGCACCTTCCCGACGGTGCGCTCGTAGGGCCGCGTGAGGCGATCGGGTTCGGGTGAATGCACGCTGCCGATCGTGCCGCTGGGATGATCCATGAAATAGCGTCCGACCAGATCGCGGTCGTTGCCCAGGCCGTTGGGCGCCACCTTATCGGAGAGCAGCAGGATGCGCGCGTTCTCGATGCCGCCGGCGGCGAGCACGTAATGGCGCGCACGCACCCGGCCGCGGCGGCCGTCGATCGAGCCGATGCGCAAGGCGGTGACGGCGGTCGCCGACGGGTTGGCCTCCAGCTCCATCGCGTTGGCATGGAGGAGCACGGTGACGTTCGGCTGTGCGCGCAGCTCCTCGCGATAGCCGTCGCCGAAGTTGATCGGGCTGCGCGCGAAGATGAAATTGACCATCGCTTCGGGATCGAGGTCGAGCAGCTTGCGCGGGGTGGGGCCGTCGAAACTGCCCGGCCCGAAATCGTGCGAAGGGTCGATGCGGCAGAAGTCGCGGGCCATCTCGTACCACGGCGCGAGATCGGCGTACCGTAGCGGCCAGCCGCTGTCGGGCACCCAGTCGCGCGGCTCGAAGTCGCTGTCGGCGAAGGGAATGCAGCCGCCGCCCCACAGGGTGCAACTGCCACCGAGCACGCGCATGCGCGCGGTGCCGGCGTCCAACGCGTAGGGGCCTACCGAGCGGCCGTCGTAGAGCGCCTGGCTGCTGTCCTCGCCCGCGAGGCCGCCCCCTTCGACGAGGCATACGCGCAGGCGGCTGCCCTCGAAGGCGCGCGCGATGGCGATGCCCGCCGGACCGGCGCCGATGATGCAGAGGTCGGCCTCGTGCTCGTCGGGTACCGAGGGGTCAAGGTAATCCAACAGCACGGTGATCTCCCATGAACGAATGAGCTTCGGCGGCGGCCATGGTCGGCCTGCCGTAATACGCGAGATACCAGTCGACGAAGCGGCGCACGCCTTCTTCCACGTCGACACGCGGTTCGTAACCGGTGTCTTCGCGCAGCGACGCGATGCTGGCTTCGGTATCGGGCACGTCGCCGGCCTGAAGGGGTAGCAGATCGAGCGTCGCCTTGCGCCCGAGGCATGCCTCGAGCACTTCGATGTAGCGCAGCAGTGCCACCGGCCGTTCGTTTCCGATGTTGTAGATGCGGTACGGCGCCACGCCGCTGGAGCCAGGGTCGGGCGCGTCGCCGTTCCAGCGCCCGTCGGCCGACGGCAGGCGATCGAGCGCGCGCAGCACGCCTTCGACGATGTCGTCCACGTAGGTGAAGCTGCGCTTGTGGCGGCCGTGGTTGAACACGGGCAGGGGCTCCCCGGCGAGGATGGCGCGGGTGAACAGGAACAGCGCCATGTCGGGGCGTCCCCAGGGCCCGTACACCGTGAAGAAGCGCAGGCCGGTGCAGGGCAGGCCGTAGAGATGCGCGTAGCTGTGCGCCATCTGTTCGTTCGCCTTTTTCGACGCCGCGTAGAGCGTCAGGGGGTGCTCGGTCGGCTGCCGCTCGCTGAAGGGCATGAGGGTGTCGGCGCCGTAGACCGAGCTGGTCGAGGCGAACACGAGGTGCTCCACCCCGTGATGACGGCACCCCTCCAGGACGTGCAGGAAGCCGGTGACGTTGCTGGAGACGTACACGTGCGGATTCGTCGCCGCGTAACGCACGCCCGCCTGCGCGGCGAGGTTGACCACCCGCCGGGGCCGATGGGTGGCGAAGACCTGCTCCACCGCGGCGCGGTCGGCGAGGTCGGCATGCACGTGGGTGTAGCGCGGATGATGCCGGAACCGTTCGAGCCGGGCCTTCTTCAATCCCACGTCGTAGTAGTCGGACAGGCTGTCCAGGCCCACCACGTCGTCGCCGCGCTCGAGCAGGCGCATGGCCAGGTGCGATCCGATGAAGCCCGCCGTACCCGTCACGAGCACCTTCATGGCATCACCGCGTCAGAGCCGACCGTCCACCGCGTCGCGCGGCAGCACGTACTTCACGTCGTAGACCAGCGACACGGGCTTGCCGAACGCGCGGATGCCGTCCGGGCCCAGCTCGATGAACTGGACGTGGCCCACGGCTACCACGATCGCGTCGTAGACCCCGCGTTCGGGGGCGTCGATCGGGCGGATACCGTATTCGTGGACGGCTTCGTCGGCCTGCACCCAGGGATCGTGGACATCGATGCCGACGCCGTAGCCTTCCAGCGCATGCACGATGTCGACCACGCGCGTATTGCGCAGGTCGGGGCAGTTTTCCTTGAAGGCCAGGCCCAGGATCAGCACGCGCGCCTTCACCGGGTTGATCCCCTTGCGCACCATCAGGCGCACGACTTCGCCGGCCACGTAAGGGCCCATGCCGTCGTTGGTGCGCCGCCCGGCGAGGATCACGTCGGGATGATGTCCCACCTGCTGGGCCTTGTGGGTGAGGTAATAGGGATCGACGCTGATGCAATGACCGCCCACCAGACCGGGGCGGAAGGGCAGGAAGTTCCACTTGGTGCCGGCGGCTTCCAGCACTTCCAGCGTGTCGATGCCCAGCTTGTTGAACAGGATGGCGAGATCGTTGACCAATGCGATGTTGAGATCGCGCTGGGTGTTCTCGATGACCTTGGCCGCCTCGGCCACCCGGATCGAACTGGCCTGGTGCGTGCCGGCGACGATTACCGAACGATAGAGCCGGTCCACGATATCGGCCGTGGCCGGCGTGGACCCCGAGGTGACTTTGAGAATTCCCGTAACCCGATGCGCCTTGTCGCCCGGATTGATCCGCTCCGGGCTGTAGCCGGCGAAGAAATCCTGGTTGAACCTCAGGCCCGATTCGCGCTCGAGGATCGGCACGCAGATTTCTTCGGTGCAGCCGGGATATACGGTGGATTCGTACACCACGATGTCGCCGCGCTTGAGCACCTTGCCGATCGTGGCGCTGGCTTTTTCCAGCGGCCCCAGGTCGGGGCGCTTGGCCTCGTCGATGGGCGTGGGCACCGTGACGATGTAGATGTCGCACTCGGCCAGTTCGCCGATGCCGGAGGAAAATTTGAGGAGTTTCGCTGCCCGCAGTTCGTCGCCGTCCACTTCCAGGGTGGCGTCGCGACCATCGCGAAGCTCGTCGATGCGACGGGAATTGATGTCGAATCCGAGGGTTGCGTAATGCTTGCCGAATTCCACGGCGAGTGGCAGGCCGACGTAACCCAGGCCCACCACGCCGACGCGCAACGTCTCCAGGGAGCGCGAGTCGCACGGCCCAATGGCAACGTACGGTTGCGATGTCGCAATCGGCTCGCGCGTGTTCGCGCTGCCGTCGGTACGGCGGCTGGGAGTGTCCATGCCCGCTTCCTACCCCTGGTCGGCTGTCGAATTGCCCCGGCGAGGGGCAGGAAAAGCGTATCAACGACACCGGGATTTGCCTGTACCGCTTATGGGGATTGGCCGAATGGCCGATACGACGCAGGCTGAACGAGCGTCCGCGAAACGTGAACTTGGCGTTTACAATGCCGTGCCCCCGCGATATGTTTCTTCGGCCTCGTCCATTCGGACGACGTTCGAAACACCGCATAGCGAATTGGTCCACTCATGTCCGCGCGAACCTACATCGGCTCTGTGCGCGTGGCCTTGCTGGACGATCATGCGCTCGTCCGGAAAGGGCTCGTCGCGCAGCTCGAAAAATCGTCCTCGATCATCGTCGTGGGCAGCCACGGCAGCAGCAAACCCTTCCGTGCGTTGCTCGCCGGCATGCCGGTCGACGTGGCGCTGATCGACTACTCGCTCTCGCGCGACGACATCGACGGTGTCGCCCTGGTCAAGCAGATCCGCGCCGCGCACCCGCGCGTGAAGATCCTGGTGGTTTCCGCCCACGAGGAAGGCCTGGTCGTGCAGCGATTGCTGCAGGCCGGTGCCGACGGTTTCGTGGCGAAGAGCCAGGACCCCGACGACGTGATCAAGGCGATCGATGCGGTGATGACCGGGCAGCGCTACGTGTCGTCGTCGTCACAGCACACCGTGGCGCCGGCGTCCCTCGCCCTGCTTTCGCCCAAGGAAACCGAGGTGGTGCGTTGCCTTCTCGAAGGCAAGGCGGTGTCGGAGATCGCCAGGAAGTTCGATCGCAGCGTGAAGACCATCAGCGCGCAGAAAAGCGCGGCCTATCGGAAGCTCATGATCGCCAACGATGCCGAGCTGTACAAGCTCAGCGCGCACATCCTCGGCCAAGGTGGTAGCCAGACGTGAGGAGAATCCTGGCCAGGATGGCTCTCGTGGCATCCCTCTGCATCGCACCGTCCGCGGAGAGCGCCAAGGCGCCGCCGCCCGATTCCGAAACCCTGCGCCGCTGGGTGGTGGCGCATCCGGTGGTGCGTGTGGCGATCGACCCCCAGCAGGGCTCGGAGATCTCCAGCGGCAACGTCAACCCGCTGATCTCGGGTTACCTCGAACTGACCGCGAAAAAGGCCGGTGTCAGGCTGGATGCCGTGCGCACGGCCTCGTGGAACGATTCGGTGAAGGCGTTCCTCGACGGTCGCGTCGACCTCCTGCCGTCCACGAACGACCGGATGCTGAAGGACGTCGAGGGCAAGGCGCTTCTTTCCGCGCCGATCTACGAGGGACGGACGCTGATCATCGCCCGCACGGTGGGCCCGCCGCGCCTGACCATGCGCGACCTCGACGGCCTCCGGGTGGCCTACAAGGGCGGCGGCGCCTACGATGCCTGGCTGGTCCGCGAGCATCCCTCGGTGCGGCGGCTGCCGCTGGCCGACCTGCACCAGGTGCTGGTCGCGGTCGAAAGCGGCATCGCCGACGTGGCGATCGGCGCCGACGTGTCCTTCGGGCCCATCCTGCGTCGCGATTACGCGGTGAGCCTGCGGGTCGCCGGCGACATACCCGAATTTCCGGTGACGGTGCGCGTGGCGGCGCACCCCGACCAGCCCGAGCTGGTGGCGCTCATCGAGAAATCGCTTCGCAGCATCGGTCCGAAGGAAAACCAGCAGGTCATCGAGCGCTGGCTGCAGTTGGCCTACCTGCGCCCGCCGACGTTCTCGCAGGTGTTCGCCACCTATGGCGTCGAGATCGGGCTGGCGCTGGCCCTGGTGGCCATGCTGTTGTTCGCGATGTTGCAGATGCGCCGAGCGCAACTCGCCTCGCGGCGCAGCGAACGGCAGAAAACCATGCTGCTGGCCGTGATGAGCCACGAGGTTCGCAATGCGGTCAACGCCGTGGCGTCGTCGGTCGATCTGCTGGCCCGCATGCCGGGCGAGGGTTCGCGTCGCGACCTGCTGGCCATCGCCGTGTCCGGTAGCCGCAACCTCCAGAATCTCCTGAAGAACGCCCTCGACTTCTCGCGCGACGAGGCCTCGGGTTTCACCCCCGACCTGGGACCGTGCGACGCGTATGCCGTGGCACGCGACGTGATCGAGGCGCACCGCGGCGCCATCGAGGCGCGCGGCGTGGCGGTCAAGCTCGACCTGCCCATGGGGCCGCTGCCGTGGTTGCTGCTCGACGAGACGCGGCTGCGCCAGGTCATGGACAACCTCGTGGGCAACGCGGTCAAGTTCACCACCGAAGGCCACGTGGGGCTGGCGATCTGGCAGAGCGTCGACGAATCGTCCGTGGAGGAGATCCGCCACGTATACGTGGAGGTGTTCGATACGGGCGAGGGCATTCCCCTCGACCGCCAGCGGGAGATCTTCCGGCCCTTCGGCCAGGCCCACGGGGGGCTTTCCCGCCGGCTGGGCGGTACGGGGCTGGGGCTTCCCATCTGCCGCGAAATCGTTCGACAGCTGGGCGGCACGCTGGCGTTGTCGTCCGACGCGGGCGTGGGTACGACCGTGCGCGTGGTCTTGCCGACCAGCCTGGTGCCCGCGCCGGCCGACATCGCCGCCGACGGCGCCGCGGAAGCCGATGCGCCGCTGGGCGTGGTACTGCTGGTGGAGGACCATCCCGCGAACCGGCAGATCCTCGCCGCGCAGTTGCGCTACGTCGGTTACGACACCGTGGCGGTCGATCGCGGTCAGGCGGCCATCGACGTGTTCGAACCGGGTCGCTTCGACGCGGTGCTGCTCGACTGCGAATTGCCCGACATGCACGGCTACGACGTCGCCGTGGAGCTGCGGGCGCAGGAGTCCGCGATGCCCGGCATTCGCACCCGCTTCGTCGCCGTGTCGGCCAGCAGCGGCGACGACCACGTGCGCCAGTGCGAGGCGTCCGGCATCGACGTGGTGCTGGGCAAGCCCCTGTCGTTGACGGCGTTGCGCGATGCCCTGGCACGATCGGAAGACCACGCGGCGGCACGCGCGGTCTTCCGCAAGGAATCGCTCTCCGACCTGGGGAAACTTCGCGAAGCGCTCGCTTCGGGCGATGGCGACCTCGCGCTTTCGCTGGCCCATCGCATGCGTGGCAGTGCCCTCGTCTTCGGTGCGTACGGTCTGGCCGGCGAACTCGCGCGGCTGGAGGCGGCGTTGTCGGATCGCACCCCGGGCGCCCCCGCGGTCGACGAGATCGTGCAACGCGTGGCCGCTCGCCTTTGACGGCGTGACACCCTTTAAACGGGTCGGGGTGTACCCATGTCGATCGGGTTACCCCATCACACTGGAGACGACACCATGTCAGGCATCCATGCATCCGCAAGCGGCACGTTCAAGATCGGCGGCGACCTCGAGGTCAACCGCCTGGGCTTCGGCGCCATGCGCATCACCGGCGAGGGCATCTGGGGCGAGCCGAAAGACAAAGGCCGGGCGTTGCAGACCTTGCGCCGGGTTCCCGAGCTGGGCATCAATTTCATCGATACGGCCGATAGTTACGGGCCTTTCGTCAGCGAAGACCTGATCCGCGAAGCCTTGCACCCGTACGACAAGTCCGGCGTGGTCATCGCCACCAAGGGCGGCCTTACCCGGCACGGGCCGAACATCTGGATGCCGTTGGGACGGCCGGAGTACCTGCGCCAGTGCGTGCTCATGAGCCTGCGCCGCCTGGGCGTGGAGCGCATCGACCTGTGGCAGCTGCATCGCATCGACGCGAAGGTGCCCCGGGACGAACAGTTCGGCGTGATCCGCGACATGCAGAACGAGGGACTGATCCGTCACGTCGGCCTGTCCGAGGTAAACGTCGAGGAGATCGAAGCGGCGTCGAAGTTCTTCAAGGTCACCACGGTGCAGAACCTCTACAACCTCGGCAATCGCCAGAGCGAGGCGGTACTGGATTACGCCACCCAGAAAGGCATCGGCTTCATCCCCTGGTTCCCGCTGGCCGCGGGGGAACTGGCGAAGGAAGGCTCGGTGCTGTCGAACATCGCGCAGAAGCTCAACGCGTCCAACGGTGAGGTGGCCCTGGCGTGGTTGCTGAAGCGTTCGCCGGTGATACTGCCGATCCCGGGTACGGGCGACCCGGCTCACCTGGAAGAGAACGTGAAGGGGGCTTCGTTGCAACTGTCCGACGAGGACTTCGAGGCGCTCGAACACGCGGCGAAGTAACGCTTCGCGGGATTCGCCGATGCGATCGGCTCCCACCCTTTCGGGGCAGGAGCGGTGGGAGACCGGTCGCAACGGGCATCAGGGTTGGAAGCGGGGCTGTCCGGCGCGATGCGAGCGCGCTTTGTAAAGCTCGCCGTCCGCTGTCGCCAAGGCCTCGTCCAGTGACATGCCGATCCGTTTGAACGCCGTCCCCAGCGTAAAGGCGATGGGCGCAGCCGCGGCATCGTCGCGCAGTCGATCCCCCACCTGCTTCAGCATCGCGCCGTCGGCCTCCCGCAACACCACGAGAAACTCGTCACCTCCCAGCCGCACCACGGCATCGTGCGAACGCACGCGATCGTGCAGGAACGTCGCGACTCCCACCAGTACCTCGTCGCCTCGCTGGTGGCCGTACGTATCGTTGACCGCCTTGAAATGATCGAGATCCACGGCGATGAGACCCAGCGTCTCGCCACCTGCCGTCTCTTCGAGCTGGGCGAGGTAGCGCCGGTTGAAGCAGTGCGTCAGCGGATCGCGCACCGACCACTCGCGCAGCTGGCGCTCCTGTCGCGACTGCTCGGTGATGTCCTGCGCGTGGCCCAGCACGTAGCGATCGTCGTCGTCGTCGTCGATCACGTTGTGGTAAGCCCAGATACGCAGGTCACCGTTCGCCGCACGCAACTCCAGCCGCCCCGAATCGGTGCCCCGCGTCGCGATGCGCTCCAGGTAGGCGGCGAAGGAGGCGTGGTTCTCCTCGCGCATGAAGTCGGTCATGGGGCGGCCCAGCAGCTCGGCCAGGGGATAGCCCAGCGAGCGCGCGGCGGCGGGGTTCACCGACAGGAGGGTGCCGTCGAGGTCGTGGGTGCAGATCAGTCCCAGGCTGTAATGGAAGAGTTGCCGGAAGCGGCGCTCGCTGTTCTCCAGCGAGCCGATCACCCGTCGCAGCTCTTCGTTGGCCTGGGCGCGCGTCTGGGTATGGCGCAAGCCACGCTCCATGGCCACCTCGCGCGCGAGGCTGGCGCTGCGGTCCAGCGCGTCGGCTCGCTGGGTGAGCGCCAGCCCCGTGATGCGACCGAGCAGGGTGAGGATCTCTCGCTGGCGCGGATCCAGTTCGCGCGGAACGTGATCGAGCACGCATAGCGTGCCGATGCCCGAGCCCTCGTCGAGGGCGATCGGCATCCCGGCATAGAAGCGCACGTTCGGGGCGTCCTCCACGAGGGGATTGTCGGCGAAGCGTTCGTCTAACACGGCATCGCCGACCTCGAGCAGATCGTTGCCGCGTATCGCATGCGAACAGAAGGCGATATCGCGGGGTGTTTCCTCCATGCCCTCCAGGCCCAGGTTGGCCTTGAACCACTGGCGGTCCCGATCCACGAGGCTGATCAGGGCCATCGGCGTGCCGGTCACCATGGACGCGATGCGGGCGATCGCGTCGAACAGGGGCTCCGGGGCCGTGTCGAGCACCGCCAGGGCGTGCAGGCGCTCCAGGCGCTGCGCTTCGTCGGGGGGCAGGGGCGCGGCGGGCATCGCGACTCCTCGGGTCGTCACGGCCACTTCACGGGACCCCATGTGGTGGGTGCGTGAAATCCGCCGGAAACGTGCCCTCAGTGCAGCTTCACCGGCGGCAACGTGGTGTTGCGCAGACCGTCGGCCATCCATAGGGCCACGGCGCGGGCCCAGCCGTGCAGGGTGACGCGGTGCATGAACTGCAACGACACGTAAAGCAGCTTGGCAATCCAGCCCCGCATCGATATCACCCCATGGCCCTTGCCGCCCGAGGGCACCTCGCCGGTGGCCTGGCGAACGCCCAGGGACACCAGCGTTCCCTTGGACCGGTAGGCGAAAGGCGCGACGCGTTCGCCGTGCAAGGCACGGGGCAGGGCATGCGCGAGGTATTCGGCCTGCTGGTGCGCCGCCTGGGCGGTGGGTGGCACGATGTCGCCTCCGGTCGACGCGGGCGCATAGGCGCAGTCGCCCATGGCATAAATCGCGGCGACGCCCCGGGCGGCGAGCGTGCCATCGACGACGATGCGCCGATCCCTCGACAGTTCGAAGGGACCGAGGTCGCTCACGAAATCATGGCCCACCACGCCGGCCGCCCAGACCTGGATGTCGCACGCGACACGGCTACCGTCCTTTAGGTCGAACGCGCCGTGCTCCACCGCGTTCACGCCCACGCCGACCCGCACCGTGACGCCCATGCGTTCGAGCACGCGCCGGGCGGTCTCCGAGGTGCGCGGATCCACGGCGGGCAGCACGCGAGGCGCCATGTCCATCAGGGTGATATCGAGCTTCGAGGCCGAGTCCAGGCCCCCGTAACGGTGCATGTCGTTGAACGCGTGATGCAGCTCCGCGGCGAGTTCGACCCCGGTGGCCCCGGCGCCGACGATGCCGACGCGTATGCGTTTGGACGGATCGCCCGCGGTACGAAGGGCAAGGGCCAG
The DNA here is from genome assembly GCF_040900725.1 of Luteibacter sp. CQ10. NCBI lineage: Bacteria > Pseudomonadati > Pseudomonadota > Gammaproteobacteria > Lysobacterales > Rhodanobacteraceae > Luteibacter > Luteibacter sp. CQ10. Next base: position 1,356,090 of record NZ_JAEUYM010000001.1, read on the forward strand.
GATGCGCCGGCGCAGCGCGATGGCCTGCGCCGGACTGTCCAGCATGTCGCAGTACTCGAGCACGCCCGGCGTGCCGAAGTCGTTCACCCGGCTGCCGAAGGCCAGCACGAGCGCGTCGTAACGCAACTCGCGTGGCGGGAGGATGGTCTCGTCGTCCTGGGCCAGGCGCACCGCGTCGAGATGAACGGTCTTGCGTTCGGCATCCACGCGCAGCAGGGCGCCAGGCACGAAGCGGTAGCCGTGCGAGTGCCCATGCGCGAGAAAGGGTACGGCTTCTTCGCCGTCGCCCAGCAAGCCTGCGGCAAGCTCGTGCAGGCGCGGCTTCCAGAAATGGCTGGCGTCGCGATCGACGAGCACGACGTCCAGGTCGTCCCGCTTGCCCAACCTCGTCGCCAGTTCGATGCCGGCCGCGCCGCCGCCCACGATGACTACGACAGGATTTGTGCTCATGGAAGGATGTCCTCGTGAGGAGCCATCGAGCCTACGGACGCCCATGTCGCCTGTTCGCGAAGGCGCGTTGCCGCAGCCCTCTGACGATTTCGCCCGTTCCGAAACGTGCTTGATAGCCTGGAAACGCCTTCCACGCATACCGGTCCACGAGGGGCTGACGAAGTCCCCGCCAAAGGAGTTTTCCATGCACAGTTTTCGATCCGCCCTCGCCATCGGCGTACTGGGCCTGCTTCCCGCCGTGTCCATCGCGCAGGACGCGTTCATGCCCTGGATCGTCCATGCGGGCGCGCACGAGGTGAGCCCGCAGTCGAATACGGGCCGGTTGGCCGGCATGCGTTCCAGCACGAGCAGCGACAGCCGGCCCACGATCAGCCTGGAATATCGTTTCACGCCTGCCTGGAGCGTGGAGCTGCTGGCGGCGCTGCCTTTCCGCCACGATGTCCGTCTCGACGGGAGCAGGGCCGTGTCCGTGAAGCAGCTTCCGCCGGTCGCGGGAGTGAACTACCGCTTCATGCCGGATCGGGTCGTGTCGCCGTTCGTCGGTGTCGGCATCAACCGCACCCATTTCTTCAGCGCCCATGGCGAGAATGCCCTGGCGGGCGCCCGCGTGGACGTGGGCGATACGTGGGGCCTCGCCTGGCACGCGGGTATCGATGTCGCCCTGAGCGAGCGCCTCCTGTTCACCGTGGACGCGCGGCGGCTCGACATCGACGCCAAGGTCAAGGTCGATGGCACGAGGGTGGGCACCGCCCATGTCGATCCCTGGGTCTATGGCTTCAGCTTCGGATACCGTTTCTAGCCGTCGTTGTGTTCGGCCACCCGGGGGATGGATACTTCGCCGCCTCTCCCATCCTCCGGGATATTCATGGATGCCTTGACTCGCGTCCTCGAGCTGATGCGCATGCAGGGCGTACTCGATCTGCGTTGCCAGGTCGGCGGCGCCTTCGATATCGATCACGATCCGCTGCCGTCGGGCGAGGCGCCGTTCCATCTGGTGCTATCCGGTGCCGGTCGCATCGAGTTGCCCGGATCGCCGCCGGTGGAGCTGCACGCGGGCGATCTCGTCGTCATGCCGCACGGCGCGAGCCACCGGGTGGTCGATGCGGGAGGCGCCACGTCCGGCAAAACGATGGCGCTGGATACCTCGGGCCTGATGCCGGTGAGACGCAACGGCGAGCACGTGTCGCTCGATATCCTGTGCGGTCGCTTTCTCTTCGCGCCGGAGGTATCCCGTTGGCTCTTCGAGCCGTTGCCACCCGCGCTTCAGGTCAACCTGTCCACGACGCATGGCCTGGATGCGCTGTCGGGGATCGTGGCGGTGTTTCGCGACGAAGTGGCGAGGCAGCCACCCGGCGCGATGGCCGTGGTAACGGCGCTGACCCAGGCGCTGTTCGTGTTCGCCCTGCGCGAACACCTGGAGGACGCACGGGCCCTGCCGTCGTTTCTCGCGCTCCTCGCCGATCCGCGCCTGTCCCGCGCCGTGACCGCCATGATGAAGGAACCCGAGCGCGAGTGGACGGTGTCGTCGCTGGCCGAACACGCGGCGATGTCGCGTGCCACGTTCGCCCGCCATTTCGAAGCCAGGGCGAACATGGCACCGCACGAGACGCTCACGTTGCTGCGCATGCACCTGGCGGGCGAACTCCTGCGCCGTACCAACCTCAGCGCCGGTGCCATCGCCGATCGCGTCGGCTACCGTTCCGAATCGGCGTTCGGCAAGGCATTCGTCCGCGCCATGGGGCAGACGCCCGCGCGTTATCGCAGGCGGTGACATCTCGTTGCATCTCGGCGTATCCATCCCTCGCTTCGCACCGGCGCAGGCCGGTGCCTACCGCGTGAGGTAAGGTTTGCCGCACGGCTGTTCGGCTCTAGAGCTTGTAATTCACCCCGAACATCACCGTTCGCCCGAACGTGTCGTATTCCAGCGGCCGGCCGATCTTCTCGTTGTTCGGCAACGACGAGATCTGCTCCGTCTTCACCGGCGAATTCGTGACGTTGTTCACCTGTAGAAGGATCGACAGCCCCGTCATCGGGCCATGCTCGAAGGCGTAGCCGAGCTGGAAGTCGGTCTGCTTGTCGGCCAGCACCTTGGTGTAGCCGAGCTGGTCGAACAGGGCCACCGCTTCGCCGGTGAACGACGAGCGATAACGCTCGGCCACGCGTACCGACCAGCCGTACTTCTCGTAGTAGAAGGCGAGGTTGGCCACCTTGCGCGACAGGCCGGGCAGGGTGGACGGACTGCCGGGAATGGTCGAGACGGCGCTCACCGGCAGGGTGCTGTTGGTCAGCGAGAAGTTGGCCTGCACGCCGAAGCCATCGAGGGCGCGGGTCAGCAGGCCGCCTTCGAAGGTGCCGGACAGCTCCAGGCCCTGCATGCGGCCGCCGGTGCCGTTCTTGGGCATGGTGAAGGAGCCGTAGGGGCTGGTGGGCACCAGCGTCGGGTTGTCGTTGACGTATTTGGAGAAGTCGTAGTCGAGCGTGGTTTCGTTATAGATGTAGTTCAGCAGGTTCTTGTTGAACACTGCCACCGCCACGTAGCTCGACGTGCCGAAGTATTTCTCCCACGACAGGTCGGTACCGACCGCGATATACGGCTTGAGCCGCGGATTGCCGCCGCTACCCGACCAGAGCACCTGCCCGGCGGCGGGACCGTCCTGTTGGAGCGACACGCCGGCCGAGGTCGCCACCTTTTCGTCGTCGATGCGGCCACGCGCCATCGTCTTGGCGAAGCCGAAGCGCAGGTACTGCTTGTCGCCGATGGTGGCGGCGAGGTTGAGGCTGGGCAGCACCTTGGTGTATTTCACGCCGTCGGAGATGCGGCCCACCAGCGCATCGCCGTTGGTCTGCAATGCCTCGGACGACTGGTCGGTGCGCACCACCTGCACGCCCATGTTGCCGCGCAGCGGGACGTCGCCCAGGGTCGTATCGATGTTGAACTTCACGTAGGCCACCGGCACCTTCTCGCGCACGGTGTAGTTGCGGCTCCAGTCCGACTGGCCGTTGCGCTGGGTGAGGTAGTACTGGCTGTACAGCGATTGCAGCACGTCGTAGTTCACGATCGGGCCGATGCCGCCGTAGCTGAGGTCGGTGATGCCGCGTGGTGAACCGATGGGCGCACCGAAGCCGGGCAGGTAGGTATCGTCCGTGGAGCCGTTGCCGTTGAGCCAGGCGAAGAACACGTCGGCCTGCTTGTTCTTCTTGCGGTCGGAGTAGTTCACGCCCAGGTTGAAGTCGCTGAAGATCCAGCCGACCGGATGGCTGACCTCGAAACGCACGGCCTTGATCGTGTCGCGCTGCTTGTCGAATTCCTCGCGGCCGTCATACCCGTAGTTATTGGGGTCGGTGAACTGGATGATCGATGTATCCGAGAAATCCGTGCCCGGGTAGAAGCGGGGGAATTCGTAATCGCGCCGGGTGAAGAAATCGGTCGACGAGGTCGCCTGGCCCGGAAGGCCGGCGAACAGATAGGCATCGTGCAGGCGCTTCTTCGCCATCGAGTACGACAGGTCGCCCGTGAGCGACCAACCGTTGCCGAAGTCGTACTGGTTGTTCCAGCCCGCCGAAAAAAGCTTGTCGTGTTCGCGCGTGTAATCGTTCTGCAGGACCGACTTCAGGCCGTCGATGTGGCCGCTGGTCGCGATGGGGAACGGCTGGCCAGGCGACACGCCCACGTTGGAGAACGAAATGCCGGGGTCGTACGAACTGCTCGACCATTGCGCGCCATTGAGATAGGTCTTCTGGTCGAACGTGGAATAGTAGAGGTCGAGTGTCGAGTGGTAATGATCGTCGGGAGCCCATTCCAGCACGGTCATCAGGCCGTTGCGAAGCTGGTTCTCGGACTTGGCCCTCAACTGCATGCCCTGTTGGGCAAGCGTATCGTCGGGCATGCCCGGCGTATGCGGTGCGCCCTGGATCTGGTCCGCGCCGTTCGGTCCGTTGTTCACGTTCCACCACCACGCCTGGTACTGCTTTTCCTGCACCGGCGAATCGAGCTGGGCGAAACCCACCGCCAGGCCCAGCGTATGGTCGAGGAACTGGTCGATGTACGAGAAACTGGCGCGGTGGCCCGCGTCGCCCACGCCGCTGCCATGGTTGAGGCTGCCGTTCGAGGTCGTTTCGCCACGAAGGTTGGCGGCGATGGCCGGCTTGGCCAGGTCCAGCGGGCGGATCGTGTGCAGGTCGACGGTGCCGGACAGGCCCTGGCCGATGAGGCTGGCATCCGGGGTCTTGTACACCGCGGCGCCGCTGATCAGCTCTGAAGGATATTGATCGAAGTCCACGCCACGGTTTTCGCCGATGGTCGCCTGCTCGCGGCCGTTGAGCGTGGTGCCGGCGAAGTCGGGCGCGAGGCCACGGATGGAGATCTGGTTGGCGCGGCCGTCCACGCGTTGCGTGGCCAGGCCCGACAAACGCGCCAGGCTTTCCGCGATGCTGCTGTCGGGGAGCTTGCCGATGTCCTCGGCCGAGATGGCCTCGATGATGTTGTCCGAGTTTTCCTTGGCTTTCAGCGAATTCTGGATGCTCGCCTGGATTCCGGTCACCACCACGGCGTCGAGGTTGCTCGCGCTGTCCGGATTGGCCGGCTTCTTTGGCGGGGCGGCTTCCGGCGGTGCTTCCTGCGCATGGATAGCGGTAGCGAGGAGCAGGGCCGCGAGGCTCGCGGCGAGCGGACGCAGGCATGGCACGCGCGCGGAAACCTTCCGCGTCGGATGGCATCGATTCATCAGGTATTCCCCGCAAGTCATTCAAAAGGCGATGCCCTCCGCATCGCGCGGTGAGGATGAGCGGAGTGGCGTCGTCGTGTCATCCTGCGTCGCAGCAGATTCATGCGAACCGTTGAGAGTGGCCGTCGCGATATGCACATATTCGGCATACCTCTGGACCCATGCTGCCGTGCAGCAACGAAAAATGATCGTGCCGGGTGCCGTTGACGGGTTAAAAATCGTGCGGTATACGTTGGTCGGCGCGGCGGCTTTGACGCCGTTTTCGCGCACGTCGTCGGGCATGCGGGGTATGTCCGACTCCATCAGCAGCCGCGATCACGGACAGCACATGAGCCGCCCGAAAGCACATAGCGATATCGCAGGCTGCGCCGGTGCGCGGTTTTCGCTCGTGCACGTGATGGCCGACGGCATGCCCATCCTCGCCCGCGCCAAACTGAGCGCGCTGCGCTCGCGCGGCAAGTGCGTCGCCGGCTATTCGCCGCCGCCTTCCTCCCTCTGAACCGACGATTCAACTGACCGGTACGCCTCCTGGGGCGCGTGCGTGTTCGTCCGGGCTTTGCCCGTACGGTAACCGACGTGTCGTCGTGGCGCCTGACCGGTGACATGACGCACGTGGCATTCGCCGCGGGCGCCTTCGACGACACTTTCGGGGTGGGAGCAAGACGTGGACAAGCGATACGTACTGACGAAGAGGGCGATGGTGGCGGCCGTGTGTGCCGCGCTCGGCATGGGCGGGCTGCATGCGCAGACGACGCCGCAGGACAGCGCGCCCGCGGCGGCGCCGGCCGGGAAGGATCAGAAGCCGACGGCCGACAAGGCCGTGCAGATGAAGGCGATGAGCGTGGTGGCCAATCGCTACGACGCGACGAACCTGCGCATGGATTCGACCAACACGGTCGACGTGCTCTCGGCGTCGGACCTGCAGCGCACGGCCGTCCACAACGTGGCCGAGGCGCTGGGCCTGATGTCGGGCGTCAACGTCACCACGACGGGTACCGGCTATTTCGGCGGCATCGATGGTGCCGCGCGCGGCGAGGGCATGTTCGCCTCGGTGCGAGGCCTGCCGTCGGAATACAACGTCAACCTCATCAACGGCGCCAACGTCGCGCAAGGCATGCCGTATAGCCGAAGCGTGCAACTGAGTCTGTTGCCGCCCTCCGGCTTGCAGACCATCGTGCTGAACAAGACGTCCACCGCTGAGATGGACGGCGACGCCATCGGCGGCACCATCGATTTCAGGACGCCCAGTGCGTTCGACTTCAAGAAGGACTTCAGCGGCAGCGTGACCGCCAGCGGCCGCGTGGAAAGCCGCGCCCGCGACTACGGCGACAGTGGCCTGGGCGGCGGTCTCGCCGCGGAGCTGCAGTCGAAGTTCGGCAGCGAGAAGCAGTTCGGCATCTACGCGAGCGGCTACTACGACTACCGCAATATCGCCAACAGCGAGGTCGGCGCCGCCGAAAGCGCGTCCAACGACGGTTCCTGGGCGTTCGCCCATGCCAACGCGGACGGTTCGAACGCGGCCGGCTACGATCCGGCGCGCAACCTGACCAGCCTCGGCGCCAATGCCGGCATCGCTTCCGGTTTCGAGCGTCGTTACGGCGGTAACGTGTCGCTGGACTGGAACGTCGACCCGACGTTGCATGCCTACGCGAAGATGACCTACGCGTATGCGCTCACCGAGCAGAACACCACGTACAACCAGCTCCTGCCCGCCGACGTGACCTACGTGCCGACGGCCACGCCGGGAGTGTACGCGCCCAACATCGGTCGCATCGCCAACCGCTTCTGGTTCGAGACCAATCCCGAACGGGCCGACCTCGCCACCATCCAGTTCGGCGCGGACAAGACCGCCGGCGGCTGGACGATTTCGCCCAACGTGTTCTGGAGCATCGGCCGCAACGATCGTCCCGAGCACGTGGAGATCGACGGGCGCGAAGACAAGTATTCGCAGGACAACTTCGCCTATAACCAGTCCTCCCTGCTGGGTTACGGCGGCAGCCACTTCCCGTACCCGCAGCTGACCCCGGACCTGGCCAATTCGGTAAATAACATCGCCGGGATGTGGGCAAACGATTACGGCGAAGTCACGCGCATCCGTTCGGGCCAGAAGCGCGGCGGTGCCAAGCTCGACCTGCGCTACGACTTCGAGGACGGCGCGTTGCAGTCGATCAAGTTCGGCGTGAAGTACAGCGACAGCTCGCGCCAGTTCACCAATCGCGACTGGTCCACCGCGGGCATCAACGACGGCGTGACCACACTGGGTGACCTGGGCATCTTCGACGGTGGCTATTCGTCGATCTTCCCGGGCAAATATCCCTGGTATACGCCGAAGGTAAGTCGCGCCGCCGTGGCGAACCTGATCCAGGACCACCTGCTCGATTCGGACCTGGATACCTGCGGCTCGCTGGACTTCAACAACCTCAATTGCAACACCATGCGCGGCACCGAGGCAGTGAGCGCCGCCTATGCCATGGCGACGGTCAACACGGGCGACGTCGAGATCATTCCCGGCGTGCGCTTCGAGCACACGTCCATCCGCAATACGTTCTGGACGACGCCGCACGACGCGGACGGCAACGAGCAGCCGGGCTATTTCGACAACAACCACACGGTGTACAACGAGCCGCTGGGAAGCCTGTTCGTCAACTGGCGTCCCACCTCCAACGCGGTCTACCGCTTCGCGGTGTGGCAGAGCTATACGCGTCCCGCCTTCGTGCAGCTGGGCGGCGGATCGCAGATCAACGTGTCCGACGGCGTCACCACCATCACCCGCGGCAATCCGGACCTGGACCCGATCAAGGCGACCAACGTCGACCTGGCCGCCGAGTGGACGACCAGCCATGGCGGGTTCTTCTCGTTCTCGGGCTTCTACAAGAAGCTCAAGGACTACATCTACGACAGCGGCGGCGGCCAGGCCAATCCCAACACGCAGGGCGCGGGTACCGTGCTGGTGAAGACGCCGACCAACGGCGGCGACGGTACGCTCCATGGCCTGGAAATGACGGCGCGGCAGAAGTTCGAGTTCCTGCCGCAACCGTTCGACGGACTGGGCGTCAGCGTCAATGCCACGCGGCAGAATTCGCGGGTGGATCTGGGCATCCCCGGCTTCTCCAACGAGAGGCTGCAGGCCGCACCGAGAACCATGGCCAACGCCGAGCTGTTCTACGAGAAGTACGGTTTCTCGGTCAACCTGAGCTATCACTACACCGGCTCGTATATTTCCACGTACGACTTCCTCAACCAGGGAGGACCGTGGGACGACCTGTGGATCCGTCCGATCCGCCGCGTCGACCTGCACGCCGGCTATGCGATGGCCAACGGCCTGCAGTTCGACCTGCAGATCTCCAACCTCACCAAGAACTACCAGTACTGGTCGCACATCGGTCGAAACAGCCTGGTCAATTCCGACATCGTCGATGCCGGCATGACCACGCTGTTCACCGTCAAGTACGCGTTCTGACGATGCGACGTCACGATCTGCACGGAGCATGCGCATGAAGGCCTCCGTGGACGCCCGCACGGCGCCTCCACGGGCCATCGGTCTATGGGGCGGACTCTCCGCCAACGTGCTCAACATGATCGGCATCGGGCCGTTCGTGACGATTCCGTTGGCGTTGTCCGCCCTGGCCGGTCCTTCGGTGTTCCTCGGCTGGATCGCGGGGGCGCTCCTATGCCTGTGCGACGGCATGGTGTGGGCGGAGCTGGGATCGACGATTCCGGAATCCGGAGGCCCCTACCACTACCTACGCGAGGCATACGGCCGCGAACGCTTCGGCCGACTCTTCGGTTTCCTGTACCTCTGGCAGACGTTGCTGACGGCCCCGTTGTCGATCGGTTCGGCGGCGGTCGGTTTCGCGCAGTACGCGGGGTATCTCCTGCCTTCGTTGGGGGAAACGGGAAGGGTGCTGGTGGCGGCGGGCCTGTGCCTGTTCAACACGGCGGTGCTTTACCGCAAGGTCGGCGACATCCAGAAGCTGTCGCTGGGCATCAGCCTCATCGTCGCCGTGGCGTGCGTCTGGATCGTCGGTAGCGGCATCGCCCACTTCGACCGCGCGACGGCCGCGCACTTCATGCAGGCGCGCAACGACGATGCCCACGGCTTCTGGCTCGGCCTGGGCGCGGTCGCGCTCATCGCCGTGTACGACTACGGCGGCTACAACAACGTATGCATGCTGGGCGGGGAGGTGAAGAATCCACGTCGCACCATCCCGATGGCCGTGCTGTTGTCGATCCCCCTGGTGGCGGTGCTGTACCTCGGCCTGAACCTGTCCATCCTCGGCGTGCTGCCCTGGGAGAAGGCGGCGTCGTCGAAGTTCGTGGTGGCCGACTTCATGCAGGCCATCCACGGCGGCACGGGCGGCACCCTGGCGGTGCTGCTGATCCTGCTGGCCAGCTGGGGTTCGGCGCTGGTGGTGCTGCTGGGGTATTCGCGCGTGCCGTACGCGGCCGCGGCGCAGGGACAGTTCTTCAAGCCGTTCGCGCGGTTGCACCCGCGCGACGGCTTTCCCACGGTGTCGCTGGTGTTCGTGGGCGTCACCTCGGCGCTGGCCTGTTTTCTTTCGCTGGAAAGCCTCATCGCCCTCCTGATGGTGGTGCAGATCCTGTTCCAGTACATCGCCCAGTGTTTCGCGGTGGTGATCCTGCGCCGCCGGCATCCCGGTGCGGATGTCTTCCGCATGCCGCTGTATCCCTTGCCCATCGTGGTCAGCGTCGTGGGTTGGCTCTACATCGTGGCGACGAGCGGTACGCGCTCGATCGCCGTGGGCGTCGGCGCGGTCGTCGTCGGCACCCTGGTTTTTCTTTGGCAGGCACGGAGTACCCGATCATGGCCATTCCCGAAAGCATGACGTCGTGGGACGTCGCGGTGGTGGGCGAGATCTATGCCGACCACGTCTTCACCGGCTTCGCGCGCTGGCCCGGTCCGGGTGAGGAAGTGCTTGCCGAGCACTACGTGCGTGAACTCGGCGGCGGTTGCGTGAACACCGCCTGCGGTCTTTCCCGGCTCGGGCGGCGCGTGCGCCTCGTGGGCCTCATCGGCGACGCGGATTTCGACTGGTTCGAAAGCCGCCTGGGCGACTTCGGCGTCGGCATGGGAGGCATCCGCCTCGGCGCCGAGGCCACGGGCATCACGGTCAGCGTGTCCACCCGCGACGACCGTTCGTTCTTCACCTGGCCCGGTGCCAACAAGGGGCTGGCCGACCTGCTCGACGACTCCGCCGTGCTCGCCGACCTGCTTGCCGCGAGGCACGTGCATTTCGCCATGCCCTTGCCGCGGCATATCGCCGCCGAACTGCTGCCGAAGCTTCGCAAGGCCGGTCGAACGACCTCGCTCGACGTGGGCTATTCGCCCGAGTGGTTGACCGACCCGCGCCATCTCGAGACCTGCCGCGAGATCGATTACCTGCTGCCCAACCGCAAGGAAGCCGCGCTGCTGTGCGGTGAGGACGACCCGGACGCATATGCCGCGTGGGCGTGGGCCGAAGGCCTTCCGCGCGCGGTGCTCAAGCTCGGTGCCGAGGGCGCGCTGGTGGTCGACGCCGACGGCGTCAGCCGCATCGCCGCGCCACGCGTCGACGCGCTGGACACTACCGGCGCAGGCGATGCCTTCGACGCCGGTCTCATCGATGCCTTGCTCGACGAGGCGCCGTTCGGTCGTTGCGTGGAGCGTGCCTGTGTGTGCGGCGCGCTATGCACGACCGCTGCCGGTGCCTTGCGGGCGCTACCCGATTCCCTTCAATTGAGGACACTGCGTGAACAGACGTATGGACCGTAAGATCGCCCTGGTCGGCGGAGGCGGCGTGCGTTCGCCGCTGGTGGTATTCGGCGTGAACGAGGCGATGCAGGACCTCGGCGCCGCGGAGATGGTGCTTTACGACCCCGACCCGGCACGCCTGCGCATCATGGTCGACCTCGGCAAGGCCATCGTGTCGCGCTTCGGCGGCGAGCTTCGCCTGCGCGGCGCCACTTCGCTGGAAGACACCATCGAGGGTGCCGACTTCGTGCTCAACAGCATCCGCATCGGCGGTATCGCGGGCCGCGCCGCGGATGAACGCGTGGCCATCGAGCACGGCTACCCGGGCCAGGAAACGACCGGGCCCGCCGGTATCGCGATGGGGCTGCGCACGATTCCGGTGGCGATCGAGCAGGCCCGCCTGGTGGAACGGCTGAGCCCCGACGCCTGGCTGGTGAATTTCACCAACCCCGCCGGACTCATCACCCAGGCCGTGAGCGACCACAGCAAGGCGCGCATCGTCGGCATCTGCGACACGCCGACGGAACTGTTCCACAACATCGCCCACGCCCTGGGCGAACCGGCGCACGAGGTGGAGTGCGACTACGTGGGCCTCAACCACCTGGGATGGGTGCGCAGCGTGCGCGTGCGGGGGGAAGAAGTCATCGACCGCCTGCTGGCCAGCGACGGGCTGCTGCGACAGCTCTATCTCGCGCCGCTGTTCGACTTCGACATGATCCGCACCTTGCGGCTCATTCCCACCGAGTATCTGTTCTTTTACTACGAGCGGTCGCGCGCGCTGGAAAACCAGCGTCGCCAGGGCGGAAGCCGCGGCGCCGAGATCCAGCGCCTCAACGACGACCTGCTCGCGGCGCTCACCTCGCGCCTGGATGCCGGCGACGGCAACGGCGCGGTGGACATCTACGCGGCCTACCTCAACCAGCGCTCCGGTTCGTACATGAAGCTGGAAGCCGAAGGCGGCTCGGCCTTCGACCAGGGCGTGAGCCTGCAGGGCGATCCGTTCCGCGTGGCCACGGGTTACCACCGCATCGCCATCGACGTGATGAGCGCACTCACCGGGGCAAAGCCCGCGCGCATCGTGGTGAACACGCGCAATCGCGGCGCCGTGCCCGACCTGCCGCACGACGATATCGTCGAGATTGCCTCGGATATCGGTCTCGACGGCATCGTGCCGCGCCCGGTCGATCCCTTGCCCGACGCGGTGAACGGCCTGGTACGCTCGGTGAAGGCCTACGAGCGCGCCGCCATCGCGTCGGTGCTCGACCGCCGGCGGCTGGGTGCCCGCAAGGCCATGCTCATCCATCCCGCCATCGGCGAGTGGACGCCTTCGGCGGCCTTGCTCGACGGCTTGCTGGGCCACGCCGACGACGACGGCGAGTGCCTTTGCCACGGGCCCTTGCGTCGCTGATCAGGCGTCGCGTCGATAGGCGCGCGACGAGGGAATGCCGATGCGCAGCTCGGTACCCTTGTCCGCGCCGGGATGGATATCCGCTTGGCCGCCGATGCGGCGGGCACGCTCGCGGATGCCGGTGAGGCCCCAATGGCGCGAGCCGTCGTTGCCCATCGTCGATCGGGGGTCGATGCCCTTGCCGTCGTCGCGGATCACCAGCGTGAACAGCCGTGAGGTGAATATCATCTCGATGGTCACGCTGCGTGCGTCGGCATGCCGTTGCACGTTGAGCAGGGCCTCGCGGCCGATGTAGTAGAGCTCGTCTTCCGCGAGCGGATCGAGCGCGCGGGGCGTGCCCCGCGTCTGCGTGACGATCTGCACCCCGAGGTTTTCCAGGTCGTCGCCGTAGCGTCGCAGGCGGTCGGCCAGCGTGCCGGCGTAGGGCATGTGTTCGCGCAGGTCCTGCACGCGATCGCGCCCTTCGACGATCAATCGCTCGGCGCGGTCGATGGCCTGTTCGAGGGAATGTTTCCCGCCGTCGGTGTCCGGCAGCCGGTCGACGATGGCCTGGAAGCGCAGGACGAGCCCTTGTGCCCCCTGCAGCAGGGTATCGTGCAATTCGCGCGCGATGCGCTCGCGCTCTTCGTAGCGTTCGCGAAGCCGGACGCGAAGCTGCCGGGTCAGCCCGCGCACGCGGAGGCGATGGGCCAGCCAGATCGCCAGTGCCACGATCATGCCGCACAGCAGCTTGAACCACGGACCTTCGAAGAACGTGGGCACCACGGTGAGCACGGCTTCGGCGGGCCGGCCCCAGCGGCGACCGTCGTAGGACGCCTCCACCGTCAGGTGGTATTCGCCGGGATGCATCTGCGTATAGCGCAACTCTCGCTGGCGATCGAGCGACGTCCAGATGGTCATGCCCGGGTCCATGCGATAGCGGAAACGCACGCCGCTGGGACGCCCCGGAGCGATCGCCGCGTAGCGCACGATGAAGTCGCGATGCGCGGGGTCGAGGCGTATGTCGTCGAGGGGGAAATTCTGGTTGACCGAGGATACCGATCGGATGACGGTGGCCGGCGGGGAAGGCATGGGCGGCAGACGGCCGGCGTCGAGACGAAGCAGGCTTTCGGCGCGAGCGAACCATAGCGTTCCGTCGCGGGTAGCGGCCAGGGTCGGCAAGGGCCGTACGGTCTGCACGCCGTCGGTGACGCCGTCATCGGCCGTGAGCAGATTCACGTCCACATGCCGGCTGCCGTCGCGGAGTGCGCGCTGGATGTCGGCATGGGCGAGCCATGCGATGCCCGATTCGGCGTTCACCCAGATCGTATCGTCCGAGCGAGTGCCTATACCCGTGGCGCCTTCCAGTACGCCGGCGGGAGAGGTCGTGATGCGCTCGACGCGGTCGCCGTCGATCACGGCAAACCCGTGTTCGCCCGAGGCATAGACGCATCCTTCGACGGAGTCGATCGCGGTGATGGCGCCGATCTCCAGGTTGGGTCCGGGGAGGACTCGGTGAAAGGTGTCGCCCTGTGCACGTATGAGGCTGCCGTCGGCATAGCCGAACCAGGCCATGCCATCGTGATCGACGTGGATCACCATCGGGCTCCCCGGCGGCAGTTCGTCGCCGGCGGAGATCCACGGGCCGCCGGCATCCGCGCGGTACAGTCCCTGGAAGGCCACGCTCAGCCAGAGGCGACCCGTGGCGTCCCTTCCCATGGCCTGTACGACGCCGGGTGCCCCGCTTTTCGCGGCGGGAAACGATGTTTCCTCGATCTTGCCGTCGTTCATGCGCCACAAGCGGCCATGCCCGCCCAACCAGGTGCCTCCCCGCGAATCGGTGTAGGCCATCGTGAGGCCCTCGTCGAATCCTGGCAGGGCCGAAGGCGTGCCGCTGAGGTTCCACAGGTGGTCGGGCGTCGGATTATGGTTGTCGGTACCCGTCCACATCCGCCCCTGGGCATCCTCGAACGGCGAGAAATAGAGCGGAAACGCGGGAAGGTTGATCCGAGTCAGTGCGCCCTCGCGCAGTAGATCGACGCCGCCCTTGGTGCCGAGCCATACGTTGCCTTCGCGATCCTCGAGCGCGGTCATGACCGCCTGCGACGACAGTTCGAGCGCGGGCAGGTCGTTGGCGTCCCTGAACGACTCCGATGGGCGGAAGGCCGATCCATGCAGGCTGAACGCGAGGTCGCGGCACAGGCCCGATTTGCACGCGACCGTCCACAGCGCGCCGGCGCGGTCGATGAAGCGTGTCGCGCTGTTGGCGCGGCGGGCGCGCGCAGGCGGATGCGGCCGTCCCCATTCGCCCGGGAGCGGCGCCGCGCCTTTTTCGTCCAGCATCCACAAACGGCCGGACGGGTCGTCCAGCAGGTACGACTCTTTGTCGAAATGGACGCCCGAAGCCATGAACGCCGCGGCATGCGGGCGCAACACGAACCACTGCGTGCCGGACGACGCCCAGAGGTTACCTTGGCGGTCTTCGATCAGGTCGATCACGTCGGGCGGCGACGAAGGCGCCGGCGACCATGCCTGTCCGTCGTACCGGTACAGCACGCCGCGCGCATTGGCCCATATGCGGCCGTCGGCATCGCCCGCGAAGGCGTCGATCGATATGTTGGCGGGCAGTCCATCGGCCTCGTCATAGCGCTGGAGGGTGCCCTGGCGCAGGCGTACGGCCCCACCGTTGGCCTGGGATACCCAGAGGTCCCCGCCCTTGGCGGCATACAGGGCCCAGGTGGCATCGGTGCGCGGCGAGCCGGGCGGCCGCAGGGTGATCCGCGTGAAGTCGAAGCCGTCGTAGCGGTAGAGGCCGGTGCGGGTGCTGAACCACAGTTGCCCGTCCTCGGTCTGCGCGATGAAGGACACGCCGCTGGGAGCACCGTCCTCGCGACGGTAGGCCGTGTGGAGGAGGGTGGACGAGGGGTGCGCCTCCTCCGTGGCGGATGCCGCCAAAGGCATCGCTAGCCAGAGGGCGATGGCCAGCATGACACGGGCCATGCGCCACGGGTGTCCGCGTGGCGAACCCCTGCGGCCTTGGGACAGTTCGGAACCTTGCATGGGCGGATGGTGGCACAGGCCGCGGCGGGCGTCTTGACCCCATTGCCGCGCGGCCAGGGGAAGGCATGGCGTTTTCGGCGAAAATCCGCTTCGAACGGCGCCGGCCCGATTACCGCGATACGTGTCGAACGAAGACGTGCCCGCGTCCGCTCAATGCCTTCGCCACGTCCTGCAACAGATGCTGCGAGGGAAAGACCCGTCCGTAGCAGAGCAGACCGATCGCGACGACGCCGATGGCCAGGATCCATGGCCGGGATGGCGATACGTCGGGCGAAGCCGGTGCGCCGCCGATGAACCATGCCGCCGAGAGGCCTCCGGTGAATGCGCCGAGCAGCACCTCCGACACGCTGTGCACCTCCAGCGCCAGCCGAGATATCGCCACCCCGATGCCGACGAGGAGCCCCGCGACGATCGCGGCAGGTCGCCAGCGACCGCGAACGAGCAGCGCACCTGTCGACGTCCATACCAGCAGCGAAAGGGCCGTGTGCCCGCTGAATCCGGTGTAGTCGAGCCCGGGTGGGCCGATGCCCCAGCCCATGAACAGCAACTTCGACAGCGCCACGATGCCACCGCAGGCGATCGCGGCCGCCAACCAGCGAAGCGCGTCACGAGTCCGGCGATCGATCCAGGCCAGGTAGATCGCCACCCAGGCAATGAGGGGAAGCAGGAGCGCGCTGTCGCCCAGGGCCGTGACGAGACGCCACATCGTCATGCGGCGGGCCTGGTTATGATGTTCGTCGTGATCATTGGATTCTTCGAAGACTTACCGGGAGTATCGCAGTACCTATGTTCGAACGGATACTGATCGTTTGCGTGGGCAACATCTGCCGCAGTCCCACGGCGGAGTATGTCCTGCGCCACCGCCTCGGCGATCGCGCCCGCATCGGCAGCGCGGGACTGAGCGCGATGGTGGGACATCCGGTCGAACCCACCGCGTTGGCGTTGCTTCGCGAGCACGGTATCGATGGCGAAGCGCATCGCGCACGCCAACTCGATGCCCGCCTGCTTCGCGAGTCCGACCTCGTGCTCGCCATGGAACGGTCGCACGTCGACGCCATTCGCCGGATCGCGCCGGAGTCGAGCGGAAAGGTGTTCATGATGGATCGATGGCTCGGCGGGAAAGGCATTCCCGATCCCTATCGCCAGCAGCGTCCCGCCTTCGAACATGTCTACGAGCTGATCGACGAAAGCGTAAACAGCTGGCTGCCGTATCTCTAGTCGCGTGGCGTGATGCCAGTCAGTTTTCAGTCCGGTTCGATCCTGTAGTGTTCAACAGGACGTGCGGCGACTTTCCGTCGACGCCACGTTCACATCAGTGCAGTCCTTGCACGCCCCGCCCAGGGGCTAGACACCTTACCTACCGGACCGATCACTGATCTTGGCTTGGCCCGACGAAAATCAACGCGCGCACGTCGCGCCATGGCGTTTCTGGCCCGGTGGACTGGCACTGGCGCTGTGCACGCTCGCCGGGTGTTCGCCGGTATCGCGCGGCAGCCTTCAGTCGATCCGTCTCGCCGTGCACGGAGAACGGGTCGATCCGACGGCGGAATCGGTCGCGTCGAGCCCGTATTACCAGCTCCAGGTGAACACGCCGGGCGGCGAGGCCATCCTGATTCTCGCCAAGACGGAGCAGGGAAGGCTCGGTTGGTATGGCACGGGAGACGATATCGTCGTCACGCGCGACGGCCTCATCGTGAAGACCGTGGGCCTGCCGCAGAACCTCGACGATTCCGCCTTTACGCAACGCGATCCATTTCACGAGGGGCTGCAACACGTCACGGCTCCCATCGATTATCCGAGGCGCATGGACTGGTCGCCCGGCTATCGTTACGGCTATGTCCTGCAGGCCCATCTCGTCCCCGGTGCGACGGAAGACATCGATATCCTCGGTACCGTGCGCCGGCTTCGTCGCATCGACGAGCGTCTTTCGGGCCCCGGTGTCGACCTGACCAACCGCTACTGGATCGATCCGGTCGACGGCTTCATCTGGAAGAGCAGGCAGTACGTCGCACCGGGTTATCCCGTCGAAACGATCCAGTTGCGCCCCTATCGGGAGAAGGCCCCGTGACGCGGGCACGTCGCTGGAGCGGCCTGCTGCTCCTGCTGTCGGCGTCGGCCGCCTTCGCGCAGTCCGCGTCGCTGCGCGTCTCGGCCGAAGGGTCCGTGGCTCGTTCCGGTTCGGCCGTCTATCCGTCCGACGCGAGGCTTTCGACGGTGGCCCTGGCCGCGCATGTCGACCTCGACGCTTACCTGCTGGGAGCGGCGTGGCTGAGGCCTGAACTGGAGCGCGACCAGCTTCGCCTGCGTGCGGGCGTCGTCTACGAGCTCGGTGCGATTCGTCGTGCGGCGATGGCCTCGGGCGACGATGCCATGGCCGATGCGGGAGCCGCCTTCCAGCGCTGGTTCGCGGGCCTGCCGGTTACGGGACGCCGCACGGGCGTGACGCTCGATCCTTCCCGTCTCGAGGTCACGCCGGCGGAAGACTGGCCCGTGCACGACGGCGACCGCCTTTTCTATCCCCGACGCCCGACGAACGTCCGCGTAGTCGGCGCCGTCGAAAAACCCTGCCGCTTGCCCCAGGTCGCGACGCGCGACGCGCGGCGTTACCTGGCCGACTGTCCTCGATCGCCAGCGGCCGATCCGGACGCGATCTACGTCGTGCAGCCCGACGGCATGGTGTTCAGGCAGAACGTGGCCTTGTGGAATCGCGACGCCGCCAGGGTTCTGGCACCGGGGGCGTGGATCTACGTTCCCTTCGCCGAGAAAGCCATCGCCGGCGCCACGGACGGCCGGTTCAATCGCGACGTCGCGGGCTTCCTCGCCACCCAGTTGCTCGACGAGGGAGCGCGTTAGTGCGGCGGCGGGTGTGGCGAGGGTGTCGTCGCGCGGGGTGGGTCCTATGGGCCGGCGGATTCGCGATGGCGGCTTCCGCGCAGGAAACCTATACGCAAAGCGATTTCGGCGGCGTGGGCCTGTTGCAGACGCCGACCGCGCGCATGGCCCGGGAGGGCGAGTTCAGTTTCGTGCTCAGCCGGGCCACGCCCTATACCAATTACAATGTTTCGTTGCAGCCGATTCCCTGGCTCGAAGCCTCGTTTCGCTACACGAATGTGAGCAATCGCCTGTACGGCCCGCGTTCGCTCAGCGGCGACCAGACCTACAAAGACAAGTCGATCGACGTCAAGGTCAGGCTCTGGCAGGAAACCCGCTGGTGGCCCGCGGTTTCCGTGGGTACGCGGGACATCGGCGGCACCGGTCTGTTCTCCAGCGAATACATCGTCACGAGCAAGCGCGTGGGGCCGCTGGACTTCAGCCTGGGCCTGGCCTGGGGTTACATCGGCAACCGCGGCGACATCGCCAATCCGCTGAACATCATCAGCGACCGGTTCAGCACGCGACCGAGCAACGGTACGCAGACCGGTGCGCTCAGCATCAACAAGTTCCTGCGCGGCCGCCCCGGCTTCTTCGGCGGCGTGGAATATCGCTCGCCGTGGGACTGGCTCGTGCTAAAGGCCGAACTGGACGGCAACGATTACAAGCACCAGCCGCAGAAAAACAACCAGCCGCAGCGCTGGCCGGTGAATCTCGGCGCCGTGTTTCGCCTCAACCACAACGTGGATCTCACCCTCGGCTACGAGCGAGGCAAGGTCGCCACCGCCGCGTTGAACCTGCACGCCAACCTGGCGACCCACGTCGATCCGCCGAAGTCGTTCGATCCGCCGCCCGAACCGGTCGCCTTCACCTCGACGCCCGTGGAAACACCTACGGACAGGCGTCCCCCGGAGCAGGTCGATTGGCAAGACGTGGCCAGGCGCCTCGGCACCAACGCGGGCATCGACGTGAGCAGCATCCGTCGCCGTGGTTCGGAACTGGTCATCCACGGACAGCAGAACCGGTTCTTCTATACCTCCGAAGGGGTGGGCCGCGCGACGCGCATCGTGGACAACCGCCTCGACGGCAGCGTCGACTGGGTCACCGTTTCGGCCGAGCGCAATGGGCTGAATACGGTGGATACCAGCGTGCACCGGCCGAAGTTCATCGAGTTGCTCGACCACCGCATCGATCTGCCGACCTTCCGGCGCAGCATCGAGCAGGATCCCGTGACCGCCCGCGACGAGGAGATCCTTTACCGGGCCCCGTTGAAGCGACTGACGGGCGGCGTGTCGCTGGGCTACCAGCAGAACGTCGGCGGGCCGGATGCCTTCGTGCTTTACCAGGTCTACGGGGCGGGGTCGGCCACGTTCAACATCACCCGCAACCTGTGGCTCGACGGCGTGCTCGCGGTGAACATCAAGAACAACTACGACCAGTTCAGGTACGACGCGCCGAGCAAGCTGCCGCGCGTACGCACCGACATCCGCAAATACCTCACCAGTTCCGACGTGACGCTCCCCAACGTCCAGCTCACGGGCACGCGCCACCTGGGGCAGGACCTCTATGGCCTGGCCTACGCCGGCCTGCTGGAAGATATGTACGCCGGGGCGGGCGGCGAGGTGCTTTATCGCCCCTTCGGCGAACGCTGGGCCTTCGGAGCCGACGTGAACTGGGTTCGGCAGCGTGGGTTCAAGCAGGATTTCTCGCTACGCCATTACCACGTCATCACGGGGCAGGCGACGGGCTACCTCGACACCGGCTTCCACAACGTGACGGTGGCGGTGAGCGTCGGCCGCTACCTGGCCGGCGATTGGGGCACCACGATCGACGTGTCGCGGCAGTTCGCCAACGGCGCGCGGAT
Source organism: Luteibacter sp. CQ10 (assembly GCF_040900725.1). Lineage (NCBI taxonomy): Bacteria > Pseudomonadati > Pseudomonadota > Gammaproteobacteria > Lysobacterales > Rhodanobacteraceae > Luteibacter > Luteibacter sp. CQ10. The sequence continues at coordinate 1,376,198 of NZ_JAEUYM010000001.1, forward strand.
GGGAGCGTATGCCACGGTGACCAACAAGTCCGGCGCGGCGGGATATGGCGAAGGCAGTTTCGACAAGGGCATCTACGTGTCGATTCCGTTCGACATGCTGCTGCCCAGTTCGACCCGCAATCGCGCGACCTTGCTATGGCAGCCGCTGCAGCGTGACGGCGGTGCGCGACTGAACAAGCGCTACACGCTCTATACGCTGACCAACGACCTGGACGGTGACTTGTTCGACAAGAACCTGGGCAAGATCACGCAGTAAGGCAACCGGGATTCGCCGATACGATCGGCTCCCACCCCTTCGGTGGGCGAGATTCTCGAAACGGCGTATAGGGCCCGGCCGTGTCCTTGCGGCGCTGATCGCCGATACGATCCTTCGGTAGGCATGTCGTGGGAACCTTGCCTACCGAAGGGGTGGGAGCCGATCGTATCGGCGATCAGCGTTGCAGGGAGCGACCGCGTCCGATGCCGTAGTAGGCGATCCCGGCGTCCTCGACGACCTGCGGATCGTAGAGATTGCGACCGTCGAAGATGGCGGGCTCCTTCAGTGCCGCCTTGATGCGGGCGAAGTCCGGGCTACGAAACGCCTTCCATTCCGTCGCCAGGGCCAGCACGTCGGCCCCTTCGAGCGCTTCATAAGGCGAATCGCACAGTGTCAGGTCAGCCCGCTGCCCATAGATGCGCGAGGTCTCTGCACGCGCCTCCGGATCGTAAGCGCGAACGCGCACCCCGGCATTCCAAAGCGACTCCATCAGCCGCCGGCTCGGCGCCTCGCGCATGTCGTCCGTATTCGGCTTGAACGCCAGCCCCCAAAGAGCCACCGTGCGGCCCTGGAGCGTTCCGTCGAAATGTCGATGGATCTGCTCGAACAGGCGCGTCTTCTGCGAATGGTTGACGGCCTCGACCATGGAGAGCAGTCGCGCATCGTAGTCATGCGAGCGCGCGATACGCTCCAGCGCCTGGACGTCCTTGGGGAAACACGAGCCGCCGTACCCGACGCCCGGATAGATGAAGTGGTAGCCGATCCGCGGATCGGCGCCGATGCCCTGGCGAACGAGTTCCACGTCGGCGCCCACGCGCTCGGCGATGTTGGCGATCTCGTTCATGAAGCTGATCTTCGTCGCCAGCATGGCGTTGGCGGCATACTTGGTCAGCTCGGCCGAGCGTTCGTCCATGACCACCATGCGGTCGTGATTACGGTTGAAGGGGGCGTACAGCTTGCGCAAGCGCGCCACGGCGCGATCGCTCGACGCGCCGACGACGACGCGATCCGGCCTCAGGCAGTCTTCGACTGCGTCGCCTTCCTTCAGGAATTCGGGGTTGGACACCACGTCGAATTCGATTTGCGCCCCACGGGAGGCCAACACCTCGCCGATGGCTCCGCGCACGCGATCGGCCGTGCCTACCGGTACCGTGGACTTGTTGACCACCACCGCGTAGCGATCCAGGTGGGTGCCGATCGTGCGCGCGACGCCGAGCACGTACTTCAGGTCGGCGCTGCCATCCTCATCGGGGGGCGTGCCCACCGCGATGAAGATGAGTTCACCATGCGCGATGGCAGGCGCGGGATCGGTGGTGAATTCCAGTTGTCCCGCGGCATGGTTGCGCTTGACGATGGGTTCCAGGCCGGGTTCGTAGATGGGAATGATGCCGTTGCGCAGGCCTTCCACCTTGGCCTCGTCCACGTCCACGCAGACCACGTGGTTTCCCATTTCCGCAAGACAGGCACCGGTGACGAGTCCCACGTAACCGGTGCCGAAGATCGTTACCTTCATGCGTATCGCCTTCTGAGCGTTGAATCAGAGATTCTGGTCGCGGTCCAGGTTGTATTGCGCGCTGGTCGCGTTGTTGAGCAGCCCCGACGAGGGAAGAAGCTGGCTGATGAAGCGGTTCCAGCGGGTGATACCCGCGGGACCGACGTATATGACATCGCCAGGCTTGACGGAGAACTGCGAGGCCACGGCATAGGCCGAAGGCGATGTATTGTCGAGCTGGTAGATCGATGCCGGCGCCTTTTCCATGTCGTCGACGCCGCGGATCACGTAGACGGACTTGCCCCGGGCGCTGGCCTGGTTCAGGCCGCCCGAACGGCCCAGTGCCTGGGTGAGGCTCAGGTCGCTGGTCTTGAACGGAATGGCTTGTGGACGTCCCACTTCCCCGAGCACGTACACTTCGTGGCGATCGTTGTACGGCAGGTAGATGCTGTCGCCGCCCTTGAGATAGACCTCCTGGCTTCCCGCGGGCGAGTGCGACAGGGCATCGAGGTCGAGATGGTATTCCTGGCCGTCGCGACGCAGCAGCACGTCCGAGAGGTCGGCCAGTTGCGCGTTCACGCCGGCGGCGCCGATGGCCTGCTTCAGCGTGAGGGGATTCACCGTGATGTTCTGTGGATCGGTTCTCACGAAGGCGCCGCCAAGCGTCACCTTCTGGCTGCCGTACGCCACGATGCTGATGTCGACCTGCGGCTTTTCGATGTACTTGGTCAGGCGGTCGGTGATGGCGACGCGAAGCTCTTCCAGGGTGAGCCCGGAGGCCTTCAGCAGGCCCACGTAGGGGTAGAAGAGGGTGCCGTCGGGCCTCACCAGGCGACCGTTGGCGGACGTCTGCTGTTGGGACCCGGCCGGGGAGGTGAGCTCGGGGTGCTCCCAGATGGTGATGTAGAGCGAGTCACCCGGTCCTATGCGATATGGCTCGGGCCGATAGGCCACCAGTCCAGGATCGACACCCGCCGAGACCGCGCTCGCCTTGTCCATGGCGATCAGCTTGGGCGTGATGGGGATCAGCTGGTAGCGGCTCCCCGTCGCGCTCTCCTTGTCGTTCAGCTCGCCGGTTTTCATGTGCTGGCCGGGCGCCAGGACGCACGCGTTCAGGAAAAGGCACCACCCGGCCAGACCGAGAGTCGGCAGAAACTTCATCGTTTGAGGGATCCTTCGGTCGCCTGGCTGCTCGAGGGCGAGCCATCGGCGCACTTGAACTCACATTTCGTTAACGTAACGAGGGCGATGGGGGACATCTAGACGTCCAAACGTCGATTCGGCTTCATCGCGTGCCGGACGTTCCGCCGGTGCCGCCGGTGCCGCCCGTGCCTCCGGTGCCACCCGTACCGCCCGTGCCGTCGTTGCCGGTACCGGACGTATCGTTCGCCGTAGCACCGGTCGCCGCGGCCATGGCGGCCGTGCCGGCACCGACGCGAGCGGGTGCCATGGCGCCTTTCGAGGCCTGTTTCGCCTCGTTCGGCGTAGCGATACGCGGAGCCTGCGACGGCGATGCGTCGTTCGTGGAGGCGCGACGGCTTTGGGCGAACGCGGGAACCGCTATCGCGAGAATCGTGCAGGCAAGCAACAGACGCTTCATCATCGTCTCCTTGAGCGATTGAGGTGGGTGACGCGCACGTCGTGCACATTCATGAACGCGTATCGCGGTACGCGACGCATGGGCCATTCACCGCCAACCATCGCCGACAATCAAGTCAATACGCTGAACGTCGCGTTCGCGAAACTCTTTCTGTGACACGACACGCAAATTTCTGCCTACCGGATTGCTGTGAACTTCGTGGCGATGCAGCATCGGTCACAGCTACTCGCAAGTGAGAACACCTTGCACCACCGAACCCGGCGTTCCTAGGGTCCGGTCTTACCGCGTGTTGTACCGGAGAGCGCCAGAAGGACGGGGTGCGCCGGTTCTACAGGGGGCACGTACCTTCCGGCGACCGTTTACCCGGCGGTCGCAGCGCAGCACAAGGTACTTGTCATGCAACTGACAAAAATCAACGCGTTACTGGACGTCGAGCTGCGCGCGATCGACCCGATGATCGCGGTCGCCGCCGCCCACATGGCCTATTTCATGCGCTTCGACACGGCGCCGATGAACAGCCTGTACACCGTGGCGCTGGTCATCCTCGTGCTTTTGACCCTGACCACCTCGGTGCTGTTCCGGGTCTACGAGCAGTCCGTGGTGGAGCGTCCCATCAGTCAATTTTTGCGCATCGCAGCATCGTGGTCGGTGGCCTTCGCGGGGCTTACGTTGCTCGGCTACCTGTTGAAGGCCAGCGAGCTCTATTCGCGCGGCTGGATGCTTCTCACGTTCGCCTTCGGTATCGCCCTGATGGCGATCTCGCGCATGGTGGCCGTATCCGTCGTGCGGCGACTTCGACGTCGCGGCGAAGGCCTCGCCACGTGCCTTCTCGTGGGTGCCACCGAATCGGGCATCCACATGGCCAACGAAGTCGAATCCAATGCCGCGCTGGGCATGAAGATCACCGCCTACGTGAAGACCCAATACGACTACGGGACGCTCGACGGCGTACCGCTGGCCGGCTCCTTGCTCGAGCTGGACGATATCCTCAAGCGCGGCGAATGGGACCAGGTACTCATCGCCTTGCCCATGACCGCGACGCGCGCGATCGACTATGTGCTGCACCGCATGGACCAGCACGTGATGGCGGTGAAGTTCGTGCCGGACATGCTCGGTCGCCAGCTCATCAACCACCGTACGGAAGACTGTGCCGGCGTGCCCGTGGTGACGCTTCGCGAAAGCCCGCTCAATGGTCGCGCATGGCTGCTCAAGGGCGTCGAAGACCGGATCATTGCCGCGGGCATCCTGTTGTTTATCCTGCCCATGATGCTGATCCTCGCCGTGGGCGTGAAGCTCTCCAGCCCGGGGCCCGTTCTCTATCGGCAGCGCCGCATCGGCCTGGATGGCAAGGAATTCGAGATGCTGAAATTCCGCTCGATGCCGGTCGACATGGAGAAAGGCGGGGCGGTGAAGTGGGGCGGTGCGCAGAACAAGACCACCACGCGCTTCGGCCGCTTCATCCGGCAGACAAGTCTCGACGAATTGCCGCAGTTCATCAACGTGCTGCGCGGTGACATGTCGATCGTCGGACCGCGTCCCGAGCGCCCGATGTTCGTGCAGCAGTTCAAGGGTGAAATCGCCGGGTACATGCACAAGCACCTGGTCAAGGCGGGCATCACCGGGTGGGCGCAGGTCAACGGCTGGCGTGGGGACACCGACCTCAACAAGCGCATCGAACACGACCTGTACTACATCAAGCATTGGTCGGTCGGATTCGATCTCTGGATCATCTTCCTGACGATCTTCAAGGGGTTCGTGCACAGCGAACGCGCCACCTCCGTGCGGACCGGCCTTGCCGCCATGACGATGGCCAATACGGCCGACGAAAAATCACGCTGACCGGGAATCGATCGCTTGAAGCTACTGATCTGTGGCGGCGCCGGCTACGTGGGGTCGCACATGGTGCGTTACCTCGTGGAACGGCGGCATGACGTGGTCGTTTACGACGATCTGTCGACGGGGCACCGGGCGTCCGTTCCGGACGAGGTGACTTTCGTTCACGGCGACATCGGCGACGCCGGAAAGCTCGGCCGGGTCTTCGCCGGGCATCGCTTCGACGCGGTGATGCATTTCTGTGCCCGCTCCCTGGTGGGTGAATCGGTGGTCGACCCTTACGTCTACTACCAGAACAACATCGGCAATACGCTGGTGCTGCTCGCGGCGATGAACCAGGCGGGCGTGGACAAACTGGTGTTTTCCTCGACGGCGGCCGTGTTCGGCCATCCCCATGGGGAAACCATCGACGAGTCGCATCCGACGGAGCCGATCAATCCGTATGGACAAAGCAAGCTGATGGTCGAGAAGGTGCTGGCCGATGCGGCTCGCGCCTATGGCCTGAGATCGGTCGCCCTGCGGTATTTCAACGCGGCGGGTGCCGATCCCTCGGCGACCATAGGCGAGGCGCACGATCCGGAAACGCATCTCATCCCCAACGTACTCAAGGCCGTGTTGGGGCAGGGCGGCGGATTGAAGGTATTCGGTACGGATTACGACACGCGCGACGGCACCTGCGTGCGTGATTACGTCCACGTGAACGACCTGGCGTCCGCCCACCTGTTGGCCATCGAGTACCTGGCGAAGCATGAAGGTGCCTTCCGCTTCAACCTGGGCAACGGCTCGGGATTCAGCGTGAAAGAGGTGATCGCGGCGGCGGAACGCGTGACCGGTCGTCCCGTGCCGCATGAGTTCGCGCCGCGGAGGCCGGGTGACCCCGCGACGCTGGTGGCCTCGAGCCATCAGGCACGTGAGAAGCTCGGCTGGAAACCCGCGGTGGATGTACTCGACGACATCCTGAGCAGCGCATGGCGTTGGCACCTGGAGCCCAGATACTAGGACGGGATGTCGTTCCTGCGCAGGCAGGAACCCAGCGCCTTGCATCGGGTTTTCGCGAGGACGTCAATTCGGCTCTTCGCTCGAACGGGCACCGAGGCCCTGGGCTCCTGCTTGCGCAGGAGCGACGGTGGTTTCTTCGAGTGGCTTATCTCACGTCGTTCCTGCGCAGGCAGGAACCCAGCGCCCTGCATCGGGTTTTCGCGAGGACGTCAATTCGGCTCTTCGCTCGAACGCGCACCGAGGCCCTGGGCTCCTGCTTGCGCAGGAGCGACGTGCGGGTCAGGCAAGCTTCGCGATGAGATCCAACGCATTCGGCACGGCCTTTCCATTGGCGAAGCATGCCTTCACCAACGCGTTCACCTGCGCCAGCGTGGGTCGCTTGTCCTTGAAACGTCCCGGCAACGCGTCCCCCGCGTGGAACTGGTTCTCCCCCAAACGTGTCTTCGTCGCCTTGGCCATGTCCACGCCGGGCGATCGCGGCGAGATCACGATGTTGTCGTGAATGGCGGTGTCGTCGGGCACGCCCTTCCAGCTCGTCGCCCGGAATACCGTCATCTCCGCTCCCGCCAACGGTTTCTCGGGAATGATGATGATGTTGTTGTAGATCTGGCTCCCGTCCACCGGTCCCGAAATGCGCAGCGATGACGTTCCCGTCTTGCGCAAGGCGTCGTTGATGCTCACGTTGTAGCGAACGATGGTGCCCGAGTTGCCGATCGAGCCGGCGCTCCTGCCGTCGTTGCAGACCAGCGCCATGCCGCCCGCGTTATCGTGGCTGTAGTTGTACTGGATGATCGTATGGCGGCAATGGAAGTCGGCGTCGTATGCCTGCCCATCCGCATAGGCCCGATGCCCGCTGACTTCGTTGTACTGGATGGTGGTGTCGTCGCAATCGAAGGGCCAGATGCCTGCCGCGGCCTCGCCCCGGGGCAGCTCGCCGCAGTCGCTTACGGTATTGCGTTCCACCAGCGCGCCGTCGCAGCCCTTGACGAGGATGCAGTCGCCCGGCACGCGACGAATGCGGTTGCCGCGCACTACCACGCCGCTGGCCAGCCCCGTCTTGCGGTTGCCGGCGGCGAGGAAGAGGATGCCGTCGCGTCCCGCGTCGTCGATCGTGTTGTCGACGATGGTCAGGCCGTCATGGCGCGAATTGCCCTTGGCTTCCACCAGAATGGCGCTGCCGCCGCCTGCTTTCTTGACGGGCGATCCGTTGACGTCGCGGACGGTCAGGCCTTGCAGCACGATGCCGTGCACGACGCCGGCGTCCTGGTGGAAGAGGTGCACACCGGTCCGGCGCGGCGCGGGCTGCGAGCCCCGGTTGGATACCGCGAGGTTCCGCACCGTCCAGTATTTGACGTTCTGCAATCGAATCGTCGAGGGGCTGTGGCCATCGGCATGCAGGTGCGGCGGGTCGCCTTGGCCGTAGGCGTCCACCGTGATCGGGGCACCGGCGCGGCCCGAACCCTTTGCCAGCAGGGCACCGGGGTAGTCCCCGCCACGCTTGAACAGGAGCCGGTCTCCCGGGGCGAAGGTCGTCCGGTTCACCCGGTCGAGGCTGCGCCAGGCCTGGGTCGCGCTCTTTCCGTCATGGGCGTCGTTGCCTGCGGTGCCGTCGACGTAATAGGTGGTACCTGCGCCCGTCGCATGCAGCGTGGCGAGGGGCAGGAGGGCCGTGAGTCCGGTGGCCCAGACCGAATGGCGCAGAAACGTCCTGCGATCCATGATCTTCCTCCGTCAGCGTCGTTCGCTGAGCGAATAGCGATAGACCCCGCCGTGTTTGCGCAGCATGTAGGCGAATCCGGCGAGGTGCTTGAGGGTGAGCCGGGAAAACTTGCGCGTGCGTCGCTTGTAGTCGTGCACCACGGAGATCTTCCGGCTGTAGTAATTACGCAGGCCCAGCTTGCGGGTGCGCACGCAGAACTCGGCGTCCTCCGGACCGAAGAAGATGCGATCGTCGTAGCCCATGAGCCGAGCGGCGACGTCCTTGGTGAAGGTCTGGTTCGCACCGAGCACGTAGTCGACTTCCATCGGGTCGGCGCTGTCGTCGAAACGCGTGTCCAGCATCAGGTGACGCTCCAGTTCACGCCGGACGAAGCCGAGCATGCGGCTGGCCGGAATGCGCGCGGCGATGGGCTGGTAGAACCGGGGGAAGCGACGCGTGGAGTCCTGGCGCGTGCGATCGACGTTGAGCAGCTGGAATCCGACCACGCCGGCGTCAGGATGCGTACGAAAGAACTCGTCCACGATCGCGCCGGGGTCGGCCGTAAGGAAGATCGTGTCGTTGTCCAGCGTCATGCAGTACTTGCCGCGGGCGAGGAAGAGCCCGCGATTGCGGGCCGGGCCCACGCCATGGTTGTGCTCGAGGGGAAAATACTGGATACGCGGCAACGTGGCGACGAACTCGGCGCTGCCGTCGCGCGAGCCATTGTCCACGACGATCACTTCGTCGCGTTCGAAATCCACCTTGTCCATCAGCGACAGAAGGCAGCGCTCCAGGTTGTCCCGTTCGTTCCAGGTGATGATGATGATCGACAGGCGCACGTCGGCTTCGCTCATGGCGATGCTCCTAGGGGGGATTGGGCAGGGCTCTGGGCGCGTTCGCGCATCGACGAAGGCGTGATGACCTCGTTGGCCTTCACCACGAAGCCGTCGGGAATGACCACGGGGCCGAAGATGCAGGCACCGGTGCCGATGGTGACGTTGTCGCCGATGACCGGCGTGCCGTCGCCGGGCCAGCGGTTGCCGATGCATACCCGCGCGTAGAGGGTGCAGTTTGCCCCGAGGGTGCTCTTGCCGTTCACGATGATCCCGAACGCGTGGTAGATCACCAGGCCCGGACCAATGGTCGCCGTGGTCGGCAGGTAGCACTTGAAGACGAACTCGGCCACTTTCTCCAGCACCCGGAAGGGCGCATGGAACGGCGTGCCGCGCGCGGTGGCGAGCAGGCGATAGGTGAGGATCACCCAGAACGACTGGTCGAGCATCCACCATGCCATGCCGCGAAAGCCGGGCAAGGACTTCAGTCGCTTCACGTCGGCGCGAAAATCGTCAAGCATGGGCGGTATCCGGACGACCGAGGGGGGAGCGGCTCTTCAACCAAGCGTTGCGCTCGCGCGTACGCGCATCCGTCTCGACCCGCAGGCGGGCGAGGCGCTTGTCGCGCTGGGCGTAGAACATGCCCACGAAGAACCAGAAGTAGGCCTCGTAACCGCTGAACTCGATGAACGCCAGCATCAGGTAGCAGAGCAGGAACGCCTTGACGTTGTCCTGCTGGCCTTCGGTGCGGGAAAAGAGGATGTGCGCGGCCAGCGCCAGGAAGAGGATCAGCGACTGCACGCCGCCCTCGAGGAGGAACTGGAGGTAGATGTCGTGGACGTTGTTCTCGACGAACTCGAGGCCGGAGATCTGCTCCATCACCGGAACGCCGTTGCCCACGCCATAGCCCATCAGGTTATGTTCCAGTGCGGTACCCGCGCTGTTCCACAAGGCGAGGCGGCCGACGTTCTTTTGCTCCAGCTGCGTTTCGGCCTGGAGGTTGAATCGGTCGATCACGGGGATGTCGATCACGGAGGACAGCACCAGGCCCACCACCAGCACCACCGCCGCCACGCCGATGAAGCTGTAGAAGTAATAGTGGCGCGTCTTGCGCATGCGGTAGGCGGCGATGCCGATCGATACGGCGGTGCCCAGCAGACCCGAGCGGGACAGCATCATGCCGCTGGTGAGCAGGGCGATGCCGGCGGCGATGGGGTAGACGCGCGTGCCGATGAGGAGGATCGACAGCATGGCCAGCAGGCTCGCCTCGATGTTGCGGCCGCCCGTGGACATGTAGAGGACGCTGGAGGTGGTCTCGCTTCGCGTATAGATGGCGCCGAGCTGGCCTGCGTATACCGCGTCGCGCAGCAGGATGAAAGCAAGGCAGCATCCGAGTGTCCAGATGAAGATCTTGCGCAGGTCCAGGTCGTCGAGCTTGCGGCCGAAGACCGTGCCGAGGAAGTAGGAAGCCGCCACGAACACGATCAGGGTCGAGCGCAGCCCACCGCCGTACGACGCGGACGCCGCCAGCGAGGTGCCCATCATGGTCGCGATGAAGGCCGTGGCAGGGTTCACCTTGAGATAGCGCATGGCGGGCAGGTAAATCACCGGCATCAGGAGCAGCAGCAGGTGATAGACGTTCACGTGCGACTTGCTCTCGGCACTGTGCGTGAGCGGAATCTGCACGAAGATCATCGCGATCAGCAACACCGCCGCGGCCCGGGTCTTTCGGATGACCATCAGCCCAGCGCCACACCGAAGAACTTGTGGATGAGCACCTTCACGGTCGACTTGTAGCCGCCCAGCGAGACGTTGCGGGCGATGTCGGCCAGGGGAGGGCGCTCGCGGTTCATCACGTACTGGATGTTGCGATGGTTGCGCAGCTGGTCGGCGTTCATCAGGCGCGCGTGCTTGGCGATGAAACGCTCGCTCCCTTCGGCCCGGCGGCTGGAATTGCGGATGCGCGCGCGAGAACGATCGTCGTCGACGAACGACAACAACGCCTTGGAGCGCACGGCGGGACCGTAGCGGTCCATCATCCGGATCCACATGTCGTAGTCCTGCCAGGACGGCATGGCCTCGTCGAAGCCGCCCAGCTCGCGCATGCGCGACAGCTCGGTCAGCACCTGGTTGCCCGCGAGGTTGGCGTAGAGCATCGAACCGAGGTCGATCGGATCGACGCGGTGGAGCTCGGCGTCGCCGAACGCGCGGCCGGCGATGCCGGCGATCTGGTCCATCGACTGGAAATAACGGAAGCGGCTACAGGCGAACGACGGCGAATGCCTGCGATAGAGGTCCACGAGGCATTGCACGCGCTGGGGATGGAACAGGTCGTCGTCGTCCAGGCCCGTGACATAGGTGCCTGTCGCCTGTTCGATGCATCGGTTCCGTGCCCGGCAGGCGCCCTGGGGGGTATGGTTGCGCAGGTAGGTAAAGCGGTCCGGGTGGGTACGGGCGTAGCTTTCGATCAGCTCGGGCGTGTCGTCGGTCGAGGCTTCGTCGCACACCAGGATCTCGATGTGCGGGTACGTCTGCGCGAGCACGGAATCGATCGCGCGCCTGAGCAGCGCGGACCGGTTGCGGGTGGGGATGTATACGCTTACCAGCGCCATGGGTTCGCTCCACATAAGCTCGTCATGTCAGGCTCCCACCGGGTGCGCGTGCCGCGCGAGCAGGGCGTGCCGATGTCGCCAGATCACCCAGCACAGGGGCGGCGTCGCCAACACCAGGCGAAGCGCGCACGCCTTCCAGTCGTTGGCCGGATACAGCGCGACGGCCAGCATGAGAAAGGCATAGGGGACCAGGCTCTCGACCGTCCACGAGCCGAAGAACTCGCGTGGCGTGAGCCGGATGATCTTCGAGGAGAAGAAGTAATAAGACAGCACGGTGGACAATACCTGGCTGATAGCGAGTGCCACCGCCATGATTTCCAGTGAGCGCGACATGGCGCCGAGCACGCTCACGGCCAGGGTGATGCCGCAGATTTTCAGGTTCCAGCCGAACTCGATGTCGGAGCGACCCAGGCTCTGGCTGAGCGCGCCGATCAACGAGCCGAGCGGGCGGAGCATGCCGAACAGCAACATCAGCGGAATCAGCGCCGCGACACCGGCGTAACGCTGTCCGTACAGCAGGGTGACCACCAGCGGCGTGGCCACGGCGAGCATGATGAACACGCAGGCGCTGAAGATCGATACGCCGCGCAGTCCCAGCAGGTAGATGCGGCGAAGCGCTTCCGGGTCGCCCTGCAGGGTCGCCAGGCGCGGAAGCGCAAGCCGCTGGGCCACCGGCATGATCAACTTGGTGGGCTGCAGCACGAGCTCCTTCGCGAGCGAATACACACCCAGCGAAGCCAGGCCGAGGAATTTGCCGAGGATGATCTGGTCGGCCTGGCTGCGCAGCTGGTTGATCACCTGCGAGCCGAGCTGGAAGGCGCCGTAGCGCAATGCTTCGCCGACGATGCCCCGGTCGTAGCGGCGTCCCGGATGCCAATCGCGCTCGGCGGCCATGAGGAAAAGGCCCAGGCGCACGAAGCTGTTCACGATCATCGCGTAGACTGCCGCCTCGATCGATGCGCCGAACACCAGCACCATGAGCAACAGGGTGGCCAGGCCCGACAGCCGGCCTACCACTTCGATACGTGCCAGACGCGGAATGCGAAACGCCTTGATGAGGCTGGCCTGATACTGCGCCGCGAGCCCGAGCAGCACGAAGTTGATCGTGGACAGGCGCAGGAGGCCACCGAGCACGTCGGAACCGTAGAAGGCGGCGACGGCATAGGAGGCGCCGAACAACACCGCCGCCGACAACAGCCCCAGTCCGGCGCTGATCATGAACAGCGAGGTGCGCCCGGCCCGGTCGATGTCCTGGCGATGGATGAGGTAGCTGCTGAGGCCCATGTCCTGCAACAGCGTCGCGATGGCGTTCACCACGTTGACGATGGCCAGGGCGCCCAGCAAATGGGCGTCCACGTGATGCGCGAGCACCGCGATCTGCAACAGCTGGCTCGCCGCGCTCACCACGGTCGACCCGGCGGTCCACAGGGCGTCGCGACGGACGGAGGTCATCGCGTGCGCTCCGGACGGGTCAGCTGCGCCGCGAGCTGGTCGTGCAGCCGGCGCTGGTTGAAACGGGCGTCGACGGTGTCACGGGCACGCCGTGCGATCGCCGCCAGGTCGAAGTCGCCTCGCTGGATCCGCGCGAGCGTCTCGGCCAATGCCACGGCATCGCGCTCGGGCACGAGCCAGCCCGACCGGCCGTCCTCGATGAGTTCGGGGATGCCGCTGTGAAGGGTCGACAGGCACGGCACACCGCTGGCCATGGCTTCCATCAGCGAGACGGGAATGCCTTCCTGGTCGCCGTCGGCGGCGGTCACGCTGGGCAGGGCGAACACGTCCGCTCCGCGCAGCGCGGCCTGGACATAAGCCTTGTCCTTGCGGCCGCTGATGCGGATCCGGCCTTCGAGGCCGCCGGCCGTCACGAACCGTTCGAGCGCACCCTGGAGCGGGCCGTCGCCGATCACCTCGAGTTGGACGGGAACGTGCCGGCGCGCCAGGCGAGCCACCGCCTCGCACAAGTAGATGACGCCTTTCTTCTCCACCAGTCGTGCTACGCAGACCACGCGCAGGACGCGATCGGCCGAGGGCTCCCGTGGGTCGGGCGGCAGGCGGAAACGGAAGCTTTCCAGGTCCACGCCCATGCGATGCACGCGGATCTTCTCCGGCGAACAGCCGAGCGATGCGAGCTTCACGCCCCAGCGGTCGCTGATCGGAAGCATGACGTCGCCGCTGCGGAACAGGCGCCGATAGTCGTCGGCGTGCCTTGCCAGCACGCCATGTTGCGACAGGTCGAAACCATGGAAGACGGTGTACAGCGGTCCCTCGATCAGGCCGAGCGAGCGCAGGTGCGATGCCACCACGCCCGTCGGGCCGAAATGCGCGATGATCGCGCGCGCCTTGAGAGGGGTCGTGAGACGCCTGGCCGCGCCGGCAAGCGCGAGGCTCTTCGCCGCGTGGCCATAGCGGCGGACCGATAGCGCTCGCCGCACGCGCGAGCGGCCCAGGGCGGGAAGCACGTGGCGCAGCCGTGCCAGGGCGATGCGCCATCCGGTCGACGCGCTCGCGGCCTGTTCGAAGACGAAGGTGGCGCGGTCCATCAGGCCGCGCTCGGACACGATGTCGCCAGGCGTGGGGGCCTGGCCACGGCTGACCGCGAGGATGCGCACGTCCATGCCCCGGTCGAGCAACCCGACGATCTGGTCGATTACGAAGGTTTCCGAGTATTTCGGAAATTCGGGCAGCACGAAGAGGACGTCCATGCTCATGCCCCGATGGCGAGGGTCGCCAGTACGGACTCGCGGGCGAAGGCTTTCTCCCTGGCCACGGCGGCCTGGATGCCCGGGCGCAGCGACGCGTCGCCGAGCAGCGTGAGCACCTTGGTGCGCAGGCTTCCGTCGAGCAGCGAACCTACCGGCATGGCGAGATCGTCGACACCCAGTCGCTTCATGATGCCGTCGGTCTTGTGCTCGTAGCTCAGCGCCACCGCCGGCGTGCCGAAGTTCATCGAGATGATGGCGCTATGCAGGCGCGTGGCGATGGTGAGCACGCAGGCACCGAAACGGCGGCCCAGCTCCACGTCGTTGAGTTCGTTCATTTCCACGAAGAGCGAGCCGGGGTGCCGCATGCGCGATCGCACGCGAAGGGCGATCATGCGATCGTCCTTGGGGTAACCGTCGATGGCCGTGCAGGTGGAGAATGCCGTTACCGCATAGCCCGCCTCGACCACCGCGTCGAGCAGTTCGGCGAAGGCGGTTTCGTACTGCGCCTGGGTGATGCCGAGCCGCTTGTCGAAGGGCGCCAGTTCACGGAACGTGACGGCCACCGTCGGCCGTTCCCGATCCACCGCCACCGGCTCGCCCGGATCGACCAGCCAGGCAGTGTCCGACGACCAGCGCACGCGGGTATCGGGGATGCCGCCTTCGGCCATGTGCTTCGCGCTCACTTCCTCACGCAGCGCAAGGGCATTCACGCGGGTCATGACGTCCTGCGACACCTTGCGGAAGAAGGCGTGCTCGAAGGGACCGACGCTGTGGCCGATCATGTAGATGGGCCTCCCGGCGAGCAGGGCGCAGATGGCATGGTCGTACTGCGTCGGGCCATAGAGATCGACGAAGAACGAGCCGCCCACCTGGATGACGAGGTCGTACTCCTGCAACGAAGCGATATGCTGGCGATGGCGTGCCGGCAGCCTCGTCCATCGCGTCCACCAGCGCTTTCGCAAGTGCGCATGCAGCAACCAGGGGACCAGCCGGCGCAGCAGGGTGGCACGCACCATGCCGAAGCGGCGCTTGCCGGCTTCGAGGTAGTAGGCGTTCAGGGTGTCCGGTAGCAGCTCACGCCCCAGCAACCACGCCGAGCTGGTGGGAAAGCGGCTGAGCGTGTCGATGCGGGCATCGGGGAGCCCGCCCTCCAGGCATTGCAGCAGGCCGCGAAGGATCGCACCGTCGCCGCGGTTGCCGCACGTATGGTTGCCGACGATGAGGATACGGGTCATGCCGGGTCCGCCTTGTACTTGTAGTAGGCGTAGGCGGAGTAGCCGGCGGTCCGACGTTCCACGGCGTTGAAGATGGCGCCTTTCAGTTCCACGCCGTTCTGCTCGAACCGCTGCTTGGCGATCGCCAGTTCGCGTGCCTTGTTGAGCCCGAAGCGGGCCACCAGGAGGCTGGTGCCCGCGTGGTGGCCGATGACCGCCGCGTCGGTAACCGCCAGGATGGGGGGCGTGTCGATGATCACCAATTGGTAGCCGACGCCCACCTCATCGATGAAGCGGCTGAAGTTCTCGTGCATCAGCAGTTCGGACGGGTTGGGCGGCACCCGGCCGCGGCTGATGAAATCGACGTTCTCCAGTGGGCCTTTCACCACGACCTCGGCGACGGTCGCGCTGCCGACGAGTACGTCGGACAGGCCCCGCTCGGGCTTGATGCCCAGGTGCTGGTGCAGGGTGCCGCGGCGCATGTCGCCATCGATCAGAAGCACGCGCTGGCCCGCCTGGGCGATGACGGCGGCGAGGTTGGCCGACACGAAGGTCTTGCCCGCGAACGGGCTGGAGCCGGTGATCATCAGGATGTTGTTCTTCGCCTCCAGCCGGGCGAAGTGCAGGCTCGTGCGCAGGCTACGGAAGGCTTCGACGGCAAGGTCGGCCGGGTCGGCGATGGCCAGGAGCGGGCCGCGTCCGCGCTGGCCGTGGCCGCCCTTCGGCGAGCGGGACGTCTGCCCGGGGCTGAGCGGCACCGACGCGTAGACGGGCAGGCCGAGGTCTTCGATCTGCGCGGGATCTTCGATGCCGCGGTTGAGGATCTGCCGCAGGAACACGAAGGCCAGCGCGATGAATCCGCCCAGCACCGTGGCGATCGCGACGATCAGCATCTTGCGCGGCTTCACCGGGTGGGTGGTATCCACGGCCGACGTGTCCACGACCCGCACGTTGCCGACGGTGCCGGCGCGAGCGATGTCCAGCTGCTGGGCCTGGTTGAGCAGGCTGGTGTACGTCGTGGTGCTCACCTGCACGTCGCGGCTGAGCTTGAGCAGTTCCTGCTGGGTATCGGGCAGGTCGCCCACCTGCTTCTGGAAGCTGTCCTTCTGCGCCTGCAACTGGGCCATCTGCTGTTGCAAGGCCTTGTATGCCGGGTGGTCGTGGGTGAAGCGGCGATCGATGTCGGCTTCCTGCATGTGCAGTTGCTGGATGTTGTTTTCGACCGCCACGATCTGGTCGAGCAAGCCCTTCGTCTGCATGCTGATGTCGACGGAGTGCGATTTGCTCTGGAAAACGCTCATCGCCGCCTGCGCGCGATCGAGTGCCTGGCGAACCTTGGGCAGCTGGTCCTTGACGAACTGCAGTTGACTGGCGGCCTCGGCGGAATTGCGTTCGACGTTCTGGCGAACGTAGGCCGTCGATATGTGCGCGAGCACCTCCCGGGCGAGATCGGGATCCTCGTTGTTGTAGGAGAGCCCGATGATGCCCGAGTCGTTGCCCTGTTCCAGGGCGATGATGTCGTTCTGCAGCTTGGTGATGGTGGTCAGGCGCGGCTGTTCGGTCACGTCGAAGCGGGTGCCGGGATTGGCCGCGAGCCGCCTCACCTGGAGGGTGACGCCGTGGCCGCTGGCCACTTCGCCCACGCTGCCGGTGAGCAACGGCTTGCCGTCGTCGTCGTAGAGGGAATAGCGCCCGCCCTCGGCCGCCCGCAACTCGAGCGTGTGGCCGAGCAGGTTATCGGGAAGTTCGAGCTTGAAGATGTCGAGCGCTTCGCCGCCCCATCCGTACCGGCTCAGTCCGAAGCGCGGCGGTGCGGGGTGCCCTGGCGAGTGTCCACGGGACAGGTAGTCGCCGACGAGCGGCATGCGTCGCGGTTCGGCATCGATGTTCAGCCGAAGATCGTCCACGGCCTGGCCGATGACGAGCCGGGAGGTAATGAGGGCGATTTCGGTGGTGGCCTGCGAGCCGGTGGTGCCCAGCGACTGCGTGAGATCGCTCAATCCCGGCAGCGACGGCGTCTTCTGCTCCACCTGAACGATCGCCGTGGCCTGATACACCGGCGTGGCCAGCAGCGTATAGAGCACGCCGACCGCGAAGAAGGTACCCGTGATGGCGACGATCAACCACTTGTGGTCGAGGAGCGTGCCGAATAGCGCATTGAGATCGAGGGTGTCGTCGTCGTGCACCTGATCATTCTTCGTCGTCATGCGTCGGCGGTTTTCCAAAGGTCGAATGGACGTCTATCCGTTTATACCGAAGCCTTGATGAATGACTCACAAAGCATTGTTTAATATCGAATTTCTCGTGTTGATCGAGAGCGCGCAGCCATCCGTGCGCATGCCGTCATGGCAGGCGCATGGCGCATCGGTCCGATGCGCGGTCGCAGCGTTCGCTAGGCGGACACCGGGGCTTCGTGGCGGTGGGAAGACCGCCTCGACCCGTTGCCGTTCGTGTGATCCACGATGTCCTTCGCCGGTGTCGACGGGTAACGTCATGTCGTGACGCACCGCGTCAATGAAGTCAGCTTAGACGCCTCTCCGATGGCGGCAAAGCGACGAAGGTCGTTTTTGCGACCTGTATCAAGTAACCGGCGCGGATGTGTCCGTCTCAAGGCGGAAATGTAAATTCCACGTTACGAAATAGCTGACGCGGCCATGCCTGTTCATACATCCTTTATACGGAGGCCGAACTACGTTACCGCGGCCGTTGCCGTTCCCGTCCACTTCGCACAGGGATCGAAGCCCATGAGTTACCGCATCGAATACCGCCGTTCCGTGGTGGCGCAAGCCGTTTATGGCTTGCTCAACCCCATTCCCTTCGGTTTCTTCGTCGCCGCGCTGGTGTTCGACATCCTCTACGCGAACACGGCGGAGCTGCTGTGGGGCAAGGGGGCCGCCTGGCTCATCACCATCGGCCTGCTTTTCGCGATCGTCCCGCGCGTGGTGAACCTCGTGCAGGTGTGGGTCACGTCGCGGCGTGCCGCGCTGGCGGCCGACCGGATCGACTTCGTGCTCAATCTGCTCGCCATCGTCGCGGCCGTCGTGAATGCCTTCATACACAGTCGCGATGCCTACGGCATCGTGCCAGCCAACGTCTGGCTATCGGCCTGCACGGTGCTCCTGATCTCGCTGGGCCACGTCATCATGGCCGTGCGGCAGGCTACCCCGGGAGAGCGCATCCATGGCTGATTCGTTTCGTCGTCGCGTCCTGGTCCTGGCATGTGTCGGTGTACTGGCCGCATGCAGCGAGAAGGCATCGTTCGAGCCCGCGCAACAGTCGGGCGACCAGCCCAGCCTGCCGGCCCCCCGCCATTTCCTTCTGCCGCCGATGCAGGTACCGGACAAGGCGGGCTGGGCGCCCGGTCAGGCGCCGAAAGTCGCACCGGGACTGAAGATCGAAGCCATCGCCCGTGGGCTGATGCACCCGCGCCAACTGCTGACCCTTCCCAACGGCGACGTCCTCGTCGTGGAATCCAACAGCCCGGGCACCGAGCCGGTGACCACGCCCAAGCAGCTCATCGCCGGCATGGTGAAGAACCAGTCCGGGAAGGGCGGCAAAGGCGGCAACCGGATCACGTTGCTGCGCAGGAGGGGCGACGCTGGCGGCGAGTGGGAGAAGCACGTCTTCATCGAGCATCTGAATTCGCCGTTCGGCGTGCAGTTGATCGGCGATGCGCTGTATGTCGCCAACACCGACGGCATCGTCAAGTTTCCCTACACGGCCGGCCAGACGCACATCGACGCGCCGCCGGCCGACTTCGCCGATCTTCCCAATACGATCAACCATCACTGGACCAAGGCCCTGCTGGCCAGCCCCGATGGCAGCAAGCTCTACGTCGGCGTGGGGTCCAACAGCAACATCACGGAAAACGGCCTGGCCGTCGAGTACCGTCGCGCCGACGTGCTCGAAGTCGACGTTGCCACGGGAGCCAGTCGCATCTATGCGGCGGGTATTCGCAATCCCACGGGGCTGCAATGGGAACCGACCACCGGCAAACTCTGGGCGATCGCGAACGAACGTGACGAGATCGGCGCCGATCTCGTGCCCGATTACATGACCTCGGTCCAGGACGGTGGTTTCTACGGTTGGCCTTACAGCTATTTCGGCCAGCACGTGGACAGCCGTGTCATGCCGCAACGGCCCGACCTGGTGCGGAAGGCGATCAAGCCGGATTACGCCATCGGCTCGCACGTCGCCCCGCTGGGTTTCCTGATGACGCAGGCGAACGGGTTGCCGGAGAAGTATCACGACGGCGCGTTCATCAGTGAGCACGGCAGTTGGGACCGCACGCCCCTGAGCGGTTACGAGGTGGTGTTCGTCGCGTTTCGCGACGGCAAACCCGTGGGTAAACCGGAGACGGTCGTGAGCGGGTTCTATTCCGGCGACGAATCGACGTTGTACGGGGCGCCCGTGGGCATCGTGCAGGACGCGCAGGGCGCGTTGCTGGTGGCCGACGACGTGGGCGACACCGTATGGCGGGTAACGGCTGGAGGGCGTTGACGCGACCATCGGGATGTCACGCGGCGCATCGGCTCATCGGATCGCGACATAACTTCGACATTTGCGCGCGGGCGTTGTCCTAAGCTGAGGCGATGGAAGCCAAGGCATGCCCATGACATCCCCACGCCGTGTGCTCCCGCGCGACGACGACCCTCGGGGCCGTGATGAACGTCGTGGGTGATCGATGTCGCCTGCCGGCGCGGGCCTTTACCTCATGACCGGCCCACGGATCATGCTGGTGGAAGACGAATTCCTGATCGCGCACGTCGTCAGCGAATTGCTCGAGTCGGAGGGCATGACGGTGGTAGGCCCGTACGCCGCGATCCAGCCCGCCATGGCCATGCTCGATGGTGGGGAGCGGCCGGACGGCGCCATACTCGACGTGAACCTGGCCGAGCAACGGGTTTTCTCGCTCGCCGACCGCCTGATCGAATTACGCGTACCCATCGTCTTCACTACGGGATACGACGCATCCATCTTGCCCGAACGCTATGCCGGCATTCCTTGCCTGCAGAAGCCGGTTCGCATCGCCTTGGTGCTCGACGCGCTGGGGCTCACCGTGCCGCGTTCGGACGAGACGCGGCCATCCAGCCCTCGCGAGGGACAGCCATGAACGAGCCGGTTTTCCATCGCGATATCGTAGTCATCGGCGGATCGCTCGGTGCGCCCCAGGCGCTGCAGATACTGTTGGCGAAGCTGCCCGTCATGCCCGAGGCCGCCGTGTTCGTCGTGCTGCACATGCCACCGTACGGCGGCGGCATATCGGCGACGGTACGCATGGCGGCGGCCCATCATTCGGTGGTGGAGGCGCAACACGGCATGGACATCGAGCCGGGCCGCATCTACCTCGCGGTGCCTGACCGCCACTTGATGCTCGAGCGAGGCCGCATCGCCCTGGGTCGAGGTCCGCGCGAGAATCTGTCGAGGCCGTCGATCGATGCCTTGTTCCGGTCCGCCGCGATGCACTATGGGCCGCGGGTCATCGGCGTAGTGCTCTCGGGCATGTTGAACGATGGCAGCGCAGGCCTGCACGCGGTGCGACGTTGCGGTGGGGTGGCCCTCGTGCAGGACCCCGCCGATGCGCTGGCCGGCGACATGCCGACGAACGCCTTGCGGGCCGTCGAGGTCGATGCCTGCGCGCCGGCGTCGCAATTGCCCGAGCTGATCGTGCGGCGGGTCCGCGAGCCGGCGGGGCAGGGGCCGCCGATCCCGGACGACTTGCGCTTCGAGGTGGACGTGGCGATGGGAGGGCGATCCGATCCCGATCGCCTCGCGTCGGCCGCGGTGCCGTCGCCCGTGACCTGCCCGTCCTGTGGCGGCGTCATGTCCGAGATGAAGGGAGACGGCCCATTGCGCTATCGCTGCCAGGTGGGGCATGCGATGACGGCCGACGTGCTTGCCCGCGAGCAGGAAAGCGCCGTGGACGAAGCGTTGCGCGTGGCGCTGCGCATGGTCGAGGAGCGCGCCGAGCTGGTTGCCCGCATGGCGGCCGACGCGCTCCGTCATCAGCGGCTGGCCATCGCCGAAGGCTACCGCAAGCGCTCGGATGAATATCGGCGCCATGCCGAAACCATTCGAAGAGCGGTCCTCGCATCGATGGAGCGCGACGGAGGCGTCGCCTGACGGGAGTGAAACGTCGGCAGCGGTTCAGGCGTTATGCTAACGGGCGTCACCCCAGCATCATGCCAGGTCTTCATGAGCCAAACCCCATCTTCGGACGACGTCGCAAGCCCCGCGCTTCCCCTGGTCCTGGCCCTCGGTACGAGTGGGACCGACGAGGCGCTGCTCGCGAAACTCGTCGCGGCGCTGCCGGCATCGGACGAACTCGTGGTGGTGCTGGTGCCGCGCAACCGCATGGCATTCAACCTGCCGCGTTTCCGGCAATGGCTGGGCGAACGTGCCGACCGGCTCCATCCGATGGCGGACGACGAAGCGTTGCGCGGCGGCCGCTGTTACCTCGTCCCGCCGGACGTCCTCGCGACCCTGGACAACGGCAGGTTCCGTCTCGTGGACACCGGCGGTGTCATGGCGCGTGGAACGATCGATACGTTCTTCGTCTCCATGGCCAAGGAGATGCAGGGCCACGCCATCGGCACCGTGCTGGGCGACACCGGGGGCGAGGGCACGCTGGGCATCGTTGCCCTGAAGGAGGCCGGCGGCCTCACCCTCGCCGTCGTCGGCGATGACGCCGAGGAGGCGGAGCCGGCCCATTCGGGAAGCCCGGCGGCATTGGCCGACGAGATTCTCGATGTCGAGGCTTTTGCTCGACGCGTCGCGTCCTACGTGGCGCAGCGCAAACTGTCTCCCGGCAACGAAGACGATCCCGAGCGCCTGAACCAGGTTGCCGTGATCCTGCGCAACCACACGGGGCACGATTTCCATGGCTACAAGCGTGCCACCTTCGCGCGGCGCGTGGAGCGCCGCATGCAGGTGGTACAGGCGCCTACTGTGGCGGCTTACGTCGACGTGCTGAGGGCCCGGCCGGATGAGGCGCAGCAGCTCTTCAACGACCTGCTCATCGGCGTGACGCAGTTCTTCCGGGATACCCGTGAATTCGAATTCCTCGAGTCGAACGTGATTCCCAGGCTTTTCGAGGGAAAGAACCGCAGCGACACCCTGAGGATCTGGGTGCTCGGCTGCTCCACCGGCGAGGAAGCCTACTCGCTGGCGATCCTCCTGCGCGAATACGCCAGCACGCTCGACACGCCGCCACACGTCCAGATCTTTGCCAGCGACATCGACGGCCGCGGGCTCGCCGTGGCGCGCGTCGGTCGGTATCCCCCGTCGATCGCCGATGACGTGGGGCCCGAGCGCCTCGAGCGCTGGTTCACCAAAGAGGGCGAGACGTACTCGGTATCCAAGGAGCTTCGCGAGATGTGCGTGTTCTCCCAGCACAGCATCGTGAAGGACCCGCCATTCTCTCGACTGGATCTCATTTCCTGCCGTAATTTACTGATTTACCTGGATAACGAGCTGCAGGATCAGGTCATTCCCGTCTTTCATTTCGCCTTGAAGCCGGGCGGCCATCTGTTCCTGGGCAACTCGGAAAACGTATCGCGCCACACCCGCCTCTTCGCTCCCGTGGAGCGGAGCTATCGCATCTTCCATAAGGTGGATGCCGGTACGCGGCTGGCTGGCGAGCTTCGCGTGCCCGAGTCGTCTCCGCCGGCCCCTCCTTCGGTCGAGCTTCCACGCGCCCGTGTACCGAACATGGGTCTCATGCGGCTGGGCGAACGCATCGCCGAGCGCCATGCGCCGGCGTATGCCATCGTCGACATGAACCACGAGGTGCTGCATTTTTCCGCGCAGGCCGGGCGGTACATCCATCCGGGTGGCGGTACGCCCACGTTGAACCTGCTCAACCTCGTGCACCGCGACCTTCGGCTCGACCTGAGGGCGGCGCTCGGCCGCGCGGCCCTGGAAGATCGCACCGTCCGCCTCGACGGCCTCCCGATGACCGAAGGCGGTGAGCCCCAGCTTGTCGATCTCATCGTCGAACCGACATCCGCCACGTCGACGGGTGAGCGCGGCTTCGTGGTGCTGTTCAAGGAGGGCATGCCGGTCGTCGCCCCGACCGGGAACGCGGATTCGGGCGGTGCCCACGAAGAGCGCATCCAGGCGCTGGATGCCGAGCTCCGCATCACGCGCGAGCGCCTCCAGGCGATGATCGAGGAACTGGAAAGCGCCAACGAGGAACTGAAGGCTTCCAACGAGGAATACCAGTCGCTGAACGAGGAGCTGCAGAGTTCGAACGAGGAACTGGAAACCTCCAAGGAAGAGCTCCAGTCGGTGAACGAGGAAGTGACGACCGTCAACGGCGAACTGGCCCATCGCGTGCAGGAACTCGCCCACGCCAACAGCGACCTGAAAAACCTCCTGGAAAGTACCCGCATCGCCACGGTGTTCCTCGACAACGAGTTGCGCATCACCAACTTCACCCCGGCCGTCGCCGAGATCGTTCCGCTGGTGGAAACCGACATCCACCGACCGATCAGCCACATACGCCTCAAAGTGGCCTATGACGAGCTGCTCTACGATGTGCGCAAGGTGATCCGCACCCTGGTGACCGTGGACAGGGAAGTGGAAAACCCCGAAACCCAGGCGCGCTACATCGTTCGCGTTCTGCCGTATCGAAGCGTCGACAACTACATCGGCGGCGCCGTGGTGACGTTCCACGATGTCACTCCGCTGTCCCGTGCCGAACGCGCCCTGCGTGAAAGCGAACAGCGCCTTCGCACGCTCATGGAAGGCATCCCTCAGTTGGTCTGGCGCGCCGTGGACGGCGGGCAATGGACCTGGTCCAGTCCGCAGTGGTCCGCGTTCACCGGGCAGACGGCAGGGGAAAGCGTCGGGATGGGGTGGCTGGATGCGATCCATCCCGACGATCGCGAGGATACGGCACGTGCCTGGCGCGATACGGCTGATGCCGGGTTCATCAACATCGAGCACCGAATCCGTGCGAAGGACGGGGCCTATCGCTGGTTCCATACGCGCAGCCGGCCCGTGCACGACGAACGGCACCGCATCGTCGAGTGGCTCGGCACGTCCACCGACGTGGACGACCTGCGTACGCTGCAGGAAGAACAGCGGGTCATGGTCTCCGAGTTGCAGCACCGCACCCGCAACCTCATCTCGGTGGTGCAGTCGATCGCCTTGCAAACCACCCGGGAGGCCGAATCCGTCGATCTCTTCAGAACGCTGTTCGACGATCGCCTGGGCGCCCTGTCGCGCGTTCAAGGGGTGCTGTCGCAATCGGAAGCCGATCCGATCACCGTGGGTGACCTTATCTTGCTCGAGCTGGATGCATTGGCGAGTGGCGGGGGCCGGGAGCGGATCCGGTTGGAAGGGCCGGACGTACGCCTGCGTAAGTCCGCGGTGCAGACGCTGTCCCTCGCCTTGCACGAACTGGCCACCAATGCACGCAAATACGGCGCACTCGCCGCCGAAGACGGCCAGATTTCGGTGACTTGGCGGAAGACCACGGAAGACGGCGAGCAGCGACTCGTGCTGGAGTGGCTCGAGCGCGGCGTGTCACCGGATGCGTGGTCCGGCAACCTCGGCACCGGTTACGGTCGCACCCTGATCGAACACGCTTTGCCGTACACGCTGGGCGCGCGTACCGAATTTCACCTGGATGCGGACGGCCTGCGTTGCGTGGTCGACCTTCCGCTCGACCGTCGCGATTCGTCACCCGGGTCCTGACGACGAGTCGCGACGGAGTCCTTATCCGGCGCTGGCGGCTCCCCGAGATCGGGCCAGTGTCCTGAGGGGAGCGGGAGCGGCGCCGGCTCCCACGCCTTCGCCGCTCCTACGCCTGTCGTTGCGTCGTCACGGGGCGGCGTTTTCGGCCATTCCCTTGCCCGGCAGCTTCTTCGCCATCTCGAGATGATGCTTCAGCGTGGGCAGCGTTTGCGTCGCGAACGCCTTCAGGTCGCTGTCCTTGCCCTGCGTCGACTCCTTCTCGAACAAAGCCACCGCCTTCTGATGATCGGCGACCATCTTGGCGGCGAACGCTTGGTCGAAATCGGCAGATTTCATTTGCCCCAATCGTTCGATCGCTTTCGAGTCCGCCGCGGACGGGCTGCCGACCGATGCGCCTTTCTTTGCGGCGATGGCCGTGAGCTTCTCGTTCGCGGCGGTGTGATCGGTCACCATCTGGCGGCCGAACGACTGCACATCGCCCGACTTGCCTTGGGTGCTGCCCAACTTGCCCAGCGCAACCTCGGCCGCGCCCGACGCGCCGGCCATCTGGACGAATTGCGCATCGCCCTGAGCGAGCTGGGTGGATGCGGCGGTTTGCGCGCAGGCTGAGCCCGCGAGAAGCATGGCGCCGATACCGGAAAGGATGACTTGGCTCTTCATGGCGACCTCACGAATCATCAAAGGAATCCAGAGGGTGCGGTCGCTCGTGTCGCGGAAAGGTACCGGGCGTGGGACGGTATCTTCACGAGGGTGAAGATCGTTCGCGAGGACCGTAGAATGGTGTTTTTCCCGCAAGCGAAGCCCGTCATGAATCCATCCACGTTCGATCGCATCGGTACGCCCGGCCAACCCTGGGGAGACGCGGAGACGCGGCAATGGCGCTCACGGCAGGTCAAACATCGCGATTTCGCCAATGACGTGATCACGGCGGTCGATGCGCTGCGCGGGAGCTTCGACGTGGAGGAATACGGCGCGGTGTCATACGACGGCGTGCGTTATCCGTTCCTCGCGGTGCGCAGCCGCGCCTGGCGCGACGATCTCCCCGTCATGGTGGTCACCGGCGGCGTGCACGGCTACGAGACGAGCGGCGTACTCGGTGCGCTCCAATTCCTGACGCAACACGGTCACGACGACGACGGGCGCGCCAACCTGCTGGTGGTGCCTTGCGTCAGTCCCTGGGCCTACGAGCGCATCCATCGCTGGAATCCCGACGCCATCGATCCCAACCGTAACTTCCGTCCCGACAGCCCCGCCGCCGAATCGGCGGCACTGGTTCGCCTGCTTTCGCCACTGGCGGATCGCGTGCGGATGCATATCGACCTGCACGAGACCACCGACTCGGACGAAACCGAGTTCCGTCCCTCGCTCGCGGCGCGCGATGGCAAGGCGTACGAGCCGGGTGAAATCCCCGACGGTTTCTATCTCGTCGACGACACCGAGCATCCGCAGCCCGCGTTCCAGCAGGCCGTGATCGACGCGGTGTCCAAGGTCACCCATATCGCGCCGGCCGATGCGAACGGCATGATCATCGGTTCACCGGTGGTGGCCCCCGGTGTCATCCGGTATCCGCTGAAGCAGCTCGGACTCTGCGCGGGTATCACCCCGGCACGCTTCCGTACCACGACCGAGGTGTACCCGGACAGCCCTCGCACGACGCCTCAGGAGTGCAACGATGCGCAAGTGGCCGCCGTGCGAGCTGCCATCGCATACGCCCTGGCGCACCAGGGCGATTGAATCAATCGGCAGTCCGGTGCGCGGCGGCGAACACCTTCGCGGCCAGCGGCGTCCATGAGGTCCATTCGTGGATGCCCGGTCCGGTGACGACGTGCTCGCGCGGCACCGCCGGCGCGAGCAAGGGCATGTTGGGCGCGAACTTGTCGCGGTCGCCGTAGGCCAGCCACACGCGCGGGTCGCCGTCGGGCCGGGATGCCCAGGCCTTCGCCCGTCGCCATATCTGTACTTGCCAGTTGCCGGGACCGGGTGTGGCGGGCGCCGGCGCCGTCCAGCCTGCCAGCCCCCCGGCCGAGCGGATTTGCGCGAGCGTCGCATCCTCGCCGAGGAACGGCGCGAGCAAAACGATGCCGTCGGCCTCGTCGGGCCATGCCGTGTCGTAGAGCAGGGCGCCCATGCCGCCCAGCGAGGCACCGACGAGCCACACGTGGCGGTATCCCTTGCCCCTGGCGGACGACACGATATCGTGGAGCGCGGGAAGCATGCGGCTGTTCTTGTAATAGCCGATGGTCATTTCGACCAGCAGCACGTCGGCGTCGGGCCACGCGTCGTGAACCGCCGTGCCGATCCCTCCGGCCTCGAGCGAGGCGAGGTTGTCGGCAATGCCCGGAAGCACGATCACGAGGGTATGGGCCGGTGCCGTACCCGGCAACATTTTCATGGCCGGTGGCCGCGACGTGTCGCGTATCGGATAGCACCCCGTGAGCATCCCCAGGGCGATCAGCAGCGTCCAGCGAGACAGCGTAGGCATTTTCATCGGATACGTTTTGCGCCTGCGTCGGTGGAGAGTATGTCAGCCACGCGTGCACGCAGCACGGGCAGCAGCGCTTCGTCGAACCAGGGATGGCGCTTGAACCAAGCGAGGTTGCGTGGGCTGGGATGGGGCAGGGCCACCGCCGTGGGCCACGTCTCCTGCCAACGGCTCACGGCTTCGGTCACCGACGTGCCTTGCTCGGGGAGGTGGTAGGCGATCGCGTACTGGCCCAGCACGATCGTCAACTCGACCCGTTTGAGGCGGGCCAGCAACGGCGCCCGCCAGGTCGCCGCACACTCGGGCCGGGGAGGAAGATCCCCCGACGGCCCGGTGCCGGGGAAGCAGAAACCCATGGGCACGATGGCGAACCTGCGTTCGTCGTAGAAGACGTCACGCGAGACACCGAGCCAATCGCGCAGGCGGTTGCCGCTGGCATCGTCGAAGGGCAGGCCCGTCTCGTGCACTTTCCTTCCCGGCGCCTGGCCGACGATGAGGATGCGCGAGGAAGCATGCGCCTGCACGACGGGGCGAGGTCCCAGTGGCAGGTGCGTCGCGCAGATCGTGCAGGCGCGGATGTCTCGGAGCAGTGCCGGCAAGGAGGCCATGGCCGACAGTATAGTCGCGCGACCCTCGTCGAGGTCTGGCGCCACCCGCGCCGACAGCCCGGGTGGCGGCGAGAATCAAGACCCCTTCGACTTGCGCTTCGCCTTGACGTAGGCCCGATACGCCTCGATCCCCGCGTCCTGGCGCAGCAGTTTCGATGCCGGATCGATCGAGTACATCGCGCCGTCGGGCAAGGTGACCTCGCCGTGGCCGTCGGTCATCGGCAGGGTCACCACGTGGTCGCCCACCTGCACGTCCACCGGTAGCGGGAAGGGACCGTCGCCGGGCACTTTCCAAACCAGGTGCAGCAACTGGCCGTCGCGCGTCACCTGCAGGTCGGGCAGCTTGGCCTGGTAAAGGTAAACGTTGAAGAACCAGTCCATGTTCTTGCCGGTGACCTTGTCGACGATGTCGATGAAGTCGCGCGTGGTGGCGTAGCGCGGCGAGAAGTTACCCGGCACCGGGTGTTCGGTGCCGTAGACCAGCAGGCGCACCGAGCGATAGAAGGCATCGTCGCCGATGGTGTTGCGCAGGGTGTGCAGCATGAGCGCACCCTTGTTGTAGATGTCCTGGCCCGGGCCGTCGCGGTCTTCGTTGTAGACGTCTTCCTCGCGGCGCGGCGTGCCCGAGACGATGGGGTGGCGGTTGCCGATCAGCGTACGCAGGCGCATGAGGGTGGCGAAGTACGCCTGCTTGCCGCCGAGCGCGCCCGCATACAGCGGCTGCATGTAGGTGGCGAAGGCCTCATGCAGCCACATGTCGTCCCAGTTGGCATTGGTCATCTGGTTGCCGAACCACTCGTGCGAGAGTTCGTGCTGGAGCAGGTCGTCGTAACCGTAGGGGTTCTTCGCGTAATCGTTGCCGTAGGCGTTGACCGTCTGGTGTTCCATGCCCAGGAACGGCGTCTCGGCCACGCCCATCTTTTCCGCGCCGAACGGATAGGGGCCGATGGTGCCTTCGAGGAAATCGAGCATCGAGGGGAACTCCGCGAACAGGGCCCGGGCCTTGGCTTCGTCATCGACGTACCAGTAGTGCATCGGATAGCGGTTGCCGAAGCGGCTCTTGTACGTCGCCGTGAGTTCGCGATACGGCGCGATGTTCAACGAGATGCCGTAGGTGCTGACGTCGTGCGCGCGCCAGTGGTAGGTGCGCATGCCGTCCTTTTCCTCCATGCCCACGGCCACGCCGTTGCCGACGGCCACCAGCGGCGCCGGCACGGTCACGTGTTCGTCGACGAGCGCCGGACGGCCGGTGGGGTGGTCGATGCATGGCCAGAACAGGTCGCAGCCTTCGCCTTCCACCGCCGTGGCAATCCATGGCTGTCCGCCCGGCGTGGTCGACCAGACCATGCCGCCGTCCCAGGGGGCGTGTACCGCCGTGTGCGGCCGACCGTGATAGATCACGCGGACCTTCGTGCGTGCTCCGGCATCCAGCGGGTGAGGCAGGTCGATCTCGAGGTGCCCGTCGGTGTTGCGATAGGCCGACTGGGCGAGCCGCACGCCATCGGCATCCACCGATTCGATGGGAAGGTTCCGATCCAGGTCGAGCACCACGCGGCGCAGCGGCGACTTCAACAGGAAGGTGAGGGTGGCATCGCCCTGGATGCGGCGTGCTTCCGGGTCCACGCGGAAATGCAGGTCGGCGTGCTCGAAGGCCACGGCCAGCTGTTCCGGCACGCGAGGACCGCCGGAGTTGGCCGTGTAGTCGGTGAGCGGCGGCGGTGCGGGCGGCGCGGAGGGCGAGCAGGCGCAGAGGCCAAAAGCGAGGCAGGCACCTGCCAGGAGGGTACGACGCATGATCGGGCGGTCCTTGGGGACGTGCGGGAGGTCACGGCCTTCGACGCGCGCTTGCTGCGCTGTCGGGCCTGGCTAACCGCCGGACCATAGGGGGACGCCGATGGGCGATGCATGTGCCGATAGTCAGCCCGGGTAGATGCGGAATACGGCAACGCCATGGCGGGGGATGACCGGTGCCAAGGGCTTGCCGGGGTCTACGTCGGCGTGGCGCCAGAGGTCCCGCACTTTCGTCGGCGCCGAGAAGCGCGAGCCGAGTTCGTTCCATGCCAGATGGGCCGCCGCGGACGCTTCGCCTCGGTTGAAGAGTCCGACCACCATCGAACCGTCGCCCATGTCGCGTACCAGGATGTCGATCGAACCCTCCTGCCGCAGGCGCTTCGCGGGACGCCCGGCCGGATCCTGGTCGACCGCGATGAGCTCGCGGTTGAGCAGGATGTCCCGCGTGGCCGCATCCATCGTGCGCAGGTCGTTGCCGGCCAGCAACGGCGCCGGAAGCATCGACCAAAGGCTCATCTGGGTCCGGTATTCGTCGTCGGTCATGCCGCCGTTGCCGATCTCCAGCATGTCGGGATCGTTCCAGTGCCCGGGACCCGACCAAGCGGCCAGATCCAACTGGCGAAAGCCGCGGTCGATCATCGACTCCCAGCGATCGCTGATGTCCGGCGTGGTACGCCACAGGCTGGCCCCCGTTTTCGGTCCCCACGTCCAGATGTCGAACTCGCCCGATTGCGACAGGCTGTAGACGATCGGGCGCCCGGCGTCGCGCAGGGCCGCGCCCATGCGCCTGAACAGGGCTTCCTGGTTCGCCTGGGTCACCGGGTATTGATCCCGCGCGCCGCAATAGTCGTACTTGAGGAAATCCACGCCCCAGGCGGCGTAGGTACGCGCGTCCTGCTTCTCGTGGCCGAAGCTGCCGGCGAAACCGGCGCACGTCTTCGCGCCAGGGGAGGAATAGAGGCCGAATTTCAGGCCCTTGGCATGGACGTAGTCGGCCAGGGCCTTCATGTCACCGAACTTGGTATTGGGCTGGATGTTGCCGTCGGCATCACGCTCCCCTTCCCACGTATCGTCGACGTTGACGTACACGTAGCCCGCCTCGCGCATGCCGTTGGTCGCCATCGCGTCGGCCATGCCACGCACGTCGGCCGCCGTCACCTTTCCCGCGAAATGATTCCAGCTGTTCCAGCCCATCGGCGGAAGCGCGGCGAGGCCGCTGGCCGGAACAGGCTGCTCGAAAGGCACGGAGCGGTCGTCGCCATGCGCGGCGTGGCCGGCGATCGGCAGCGCGAGGCAGGCCAGCAGCGCGAGGCGATGGAAAGATGGCATGGGCGTTCCCTGGGTCGTGACAGACCGAAAACTGTAGCGGAAGCCCTTGCGACGAACCACCTGCTCAACGTGCCCCGGATGTCGCTTGAATCCCTTGCGGAGCACTCAGCGCATCGCGCAGTTCCCGCACGCCGGCGCGATGACGCCGCCCCGTTGGCACGACGAGGTAATACGTTTCCGTGCCCTGGTCGACGCGCACGTCAAAGGGCGCAATGAGCCGCTCCGTGGCCAGTTCGTCGGCAACGAGGATCTCCTGTGCCACGACGATGCCGAGACCCTGTTGAGCCGCCTCATAGGCGAGCGTGGAGCTTTCGAACGTGCGTTTCCTCTCCATGGCGCCGGGATCGAAACCGGCTGAGAGGCACCATGTCGTCCAGTCGTCCGGTCGCGCGGTCACCTCCAGGAGGGTCTGCCCATGGAGCCAGACCTCGTCGATCGGCCGGCTCTTCTGGATGAGCTTGGGCGAGCACACCGCGACCAGCACGTTGGCGACGAGCGGCATGGTCTCGTAGCCGGGCCAGTGGCCCTCGCCCAACCGGATCGTGGCGTCACAGTCGATACCGTCGATCCATTCGGACGACGTGGTCAGGCGCACGTCGATCCGCGGATGGGTGACCTGGAACCGGCTGAGCCGGGGGATGAGCCAGCGGGTGGCGAACGTCGTATACGAATGAAGTCGCACGACCGGACGAAGCTCGTCGCCCTGCATGCTGCGCGTGGCCTGGCGGATGCCCTCGACGTGGGCGCTGATTCGCTGGAAATAGGTGGCGCCTGAGGGCGTAAGCGCGAGGCCTCGTCCGTGTTTCTCGAAGAGGCTCGTCTCGAAGAACTCGTCGAGCGCCTTCAGTTGGCGGCTGATGGCACCGGACGTCACGAACAGCTCCTCGGCCGCCGATGCGACCGATCCCGTCCGGGCAACGGCCTCGAAGGCGATCAGAGCATTCAGGGGCGGGAGCGAGCGCATGACAGTTTCCGAAAGCTCAACGGTTGAGGAAAATTAATCGATAGTCCCGGCGCCGTCCACTGGGGACACTTGTCCCAAGCCGCCGATAGGCGGAACCCGACTGACTCCATAGGACGACGAATATGATCAACGTCTACAACCCGGCCGACGGCAGCGTCGTCGGCGAAGCGCCCGAGATGACCACGGCCGAGGTCCTGGCCGCCATTGATCGCACGTGCGATGCCTTCCCGGCCTGGGCAGGCTTGCTGGCAAAGGAACGCGGCGCCATGTTGCGCCGCTGGTTCGAGCTGGTCAGCGCGGATCGCCGCGACTTCGCGGAGCTGATGGTCAAGGAAAACGGCAAGTGCATGAGCGAGGCACTCGGCGAGGTCGCATATGGCCTGGGCTTCATCGAGTGGTATGCCGAGGAAGCCAAGCGCGTCTACGGCGACACCATTCCGACCCATGCGCCCAACGCCTCGGTGATCGTCACGAAGGAGCCGGTCGGCCCGACGGCCGCCATCACGCCCTGGAACTTCCCTTTCATGATGATCGCGCGGAAGATCGCCACGGCGCTCGCCGCCGGGTGCACGATGATCATCAAGCCGTCGGAAGAGACCCCGCTCACCGCCTATAAGCTCCTCGAATATGCCCGCAAGGCGGGAATTCCGGAGGGCGTCTTCGAGATGGTGACCGGCGATCCGAAGACGATCGGCGAGGCCTTCACCGGCGACGACCGCATCCAGAAGATTTCCTTCACCGGCTCGACCAACGTTGGCAGGATCCTCGCCCGCAACAGCGCCGCCACGCTGAAGAAGATGACGATGGAGCTGGGTGGCAACGCGCCTTTCATCGTCTTCGACGACGTGGACATCGATGAGGCCGTGGCCGGGCTCGTGGCCGCCAAGCTGCGCAACTCCGGCCAGGTGTGCATTTCGCCGAACCGGATCTACGTGCAGGATGCTATCTACGACGCGTTCGCCGAGAAGCTGAAGGTGGCCGTGGAGCGCATCCGCATCGACCAGGGCTTGCAGGAGGAGTTCGTCGTCGGACCGTTGATCAACCAGTCCGCGGTGAACAAGGTCGAGGCGCTCGTGGCGGACGCGGTCGCGCACGGGGCGAAGGTGCTCTCAGGTGGCGAACTGGCCCGGAAGAACTCGCTGTTCTACAAGCCGACCATCCTGGTCGAGGTACCGGACGATGCGCAGATCCGCACGACGGAAATCTTCGGGCCCGTGTTCCCGCTCTACCGCTTCACCACCGAGGAAGAGGTGACCCGGCGGGCCAACGATACGGAGTACGGCCTCGTCGCCTACGCCTTCACCCCGAACCTCGGCACGGCCTTCCGCATGTCGCGCAACATCAAGTCGGGCATGGTGGTGATCAACAGCGGTTCGGTGGGTACCGAATCGGTACCGTTCGGTGGCGTGAAGCAGTCCGGCTACGGTCGCGAGGGAAGCTACTACGGCATCCAGGAATACGTGAGCGTGAAGTACACGCTGATGGCTGGCCTGGACAAATGAGCCGGATAGCCTCGGCTCCCGTGCCGCCGCCGCGGTGACCTGCGGCGGCGGTCGGCGCGTCAGGCCAGGGTCTTCAACTCGATGGGCACGACGGTGTCGCCGCTGATGACCTGGGCATGGCCGTCCTGCACCATGAACTGGATCTGCATCGTGCGCTGGGTGAGTGCCGCCAGCGCCTCGACCGTGGCCGGATCGACGTCGATGACCGAGACGTTCTTCGTGCGCGCCACGGCCGCGGCGGTCTTCTTCCACCAGACCTCGGCGGCGCGACCGCTGTAGGTGTAGATGATCACCCGTTTCGCCCGGCCGGCCGCTCGACGTATGCGTTGTTCGTCGGGCTGACCCAGGTCGATCCACAGGTCGACCTCGCCGGTGAGCTCCTTGCGCCACAGGTCGGGCTCGTCCTCCGAGCTCAGGCCCTTGCCGAAGGTCAACGCATCGTCGGCATTGAGCGCGAAGGCCAGCACACGCACCATCATGCGCTCGTCGGTTTCCGACGGATGCTGGGCGATGGTCAGGGCGTGGCCCTGGTAATAATGCCGGTCCATGTCGCTGACCTGCAGGTCGGCCTTGAAGATGGTCGATTTGAGTGCCATGGGGCTGCTTGCGTGGCGATGTCGGCCGCCAAGCCTACACGACATCGCTTTCATTCGTTGAAGACGTGCGGTCGCACAGGCTCGACGCCACCGACCGGAAAGGCGAGGTAGGCACGATGACGACGACGTTCAAGGTGGGCGACCACGTGCGGTGGAATTCCGAAGCGGGCC
Organism: Luteibacter sp. CQ10; assembly: GCF_040900725.1. NCBI lineage: Bacteria > Pseudomonadati > Pseudomonadota > Gammaproteobacteria > Lysobacterales > Rhodanobacteraceae > Luteibacter > Luteibacter sp. CQ10. Next base: position 1,410,583 of record NZ_JAEUYM010000001.1, read on the forward strand.
ATGTCACCGGCACGATCACGAAGATCCACAAGCGTGACTTCGAGTTCATGGGTCGCACCCGTCGGGCGACGACGGACGAGCCCCAGTACGAGGTCAGGAGCGACAAGACCGATCACGTGGCGGCGCACAAGGCCAGCGCGCTGGACCACGTCAGGTAACGTTCTCTCGCACGGTGCGGGGTAGACTGGCCTCGCCATGTCGACCGATCAGCTCACTACGTCCCCCGCGGCCCTGGCGGCCTACATCGGGACCACGGTACTCGCCAGTTCGGACGAGCGGATCTGGCGTGACGCCTTCGTGCAGATATTCGACCAGGCCCACGTGCAGGATGCCGTCATGATTCCAGCGGTGGCGGAGCCAGTCATTTCCTGGACGATTTCCGGCTCCGCCAGGGTGGAGGAGCGCGAGGTCGGTGGCACGTGGAAATCCTACGAGGTGCGGGAAGGGGACTTCTACCTCACCCATTCCGACGCACCCTACGAACTTCGCTGGCGCGCCGACAGCTCAAGGCCTTTTCGCGCCATGCATGTGTACCTGTCGCTTTCGCGCCTGGCCCAGGCGGGTTATGCGGTGCTCGGTAAATCCAATCCCGACATCCGGCTCACCGAAGTCTCGTGCAGCCGCGACGACACGGTATCGGCGCTCCTGGAGCTGGTAAGGCGCGAGCTGCTGGCACCGGCTCCCGGCGGCGCGCTCTGGGTCGATGGCGTGCTGTCCGCACTTGCGGTGCATCTGGTGCGGCATTACGTGCACACGGGCCATGCGCGAATCCACAAGGGGCTGGCGGCCGCCAAGTTGCGCAAGGCGGTGTTGTTCATGGACGAGCACCTCGACGAGGCTTTCGACCTAGCGCGGCTCGCCGACGAGGTGGGGCTGAGCGCCTTCCATTTCAGCCGCCAGTTCACCGCGGCGGCGGGCATGGCGCCGTCCCGCTACTTCATCGCCCGCCGCGTGGACAAGGCGAAGCGGCTCCTCAGGGAATCCGAACTGAGCATCGTCGACGTAGCACTCGCGGTGGGATATTCCAACCCCAGCCACTTCGCCCAGGTCTTCCGTCGCGAGTCCGGCGTGGCGCCCAGCGACTACCGAAACGGCTAGATCGCAAGATCCCGATGGTGGCGGCAAGGCCACGGCGGAAGCGTTTCCGACAGGCGGGTAACGTTCCGTCCATGGCGCTGCCTCCGCGCCGCATCCCATGAAGGACATCCATGTCATCTCCCATATCGGGCAAATGCGCGCTGATTACCGGCGCGTCCAGCGGAATCGGTGAAGCCACGGCGAGGCGTCTCGCGGCGCTCGGCATGCGGGTGGGCGTTGCCGCAAGGCGCATCGATCGACTCACGGCACTCCGAGACGCGATCGTCGCCGACGGCGGGGACGCCTTCGCCATCGAGATGGACGTCACCGACCACGACTCCGTCGCCAAGGGGGTGGAATCGTTCGTCGCGACCTATGGTGCCGTCGATGTGCTGTTCAACAATGCCGGGATCATGCCGGTATCGGACATCGACCGGCTCCATCTCGAGGACTGGCACCGCATGGTCGACGTGAACGTCAAGGGTGTGCTCAACGCCACGGCGATGGTCCTTCCCCACATGATCCGCCAGCACGCCGGTCACATCGTCAACGTGTCTTCCATTGCGGGGCGCCGCGTCTTCGGGCCCGGCTACACGGTGTATTCGGCGACGAAGTTCGCCGTGTGCTCCTTCAGCGAGGGCCTGCGCATGGAGGTCGGGAAGGCACACAACATCCGCGTCACCTGCATCCAGCCCGGCGCGGTTGCCACGGAGCTGCCGGACCAGACCGCGGATGCGGCAAAGCGCGAGGCCATGCTGGCCTATCGCAAGCAGATCCGTTTCCTCGATGCCCCCGACATCGCCGACGCGGTGGCGTATGCCGTCACGGCACCGTCCCACGTGAACGTCGCGGAGCTTTTCGTCCTTCCCACCGAACAGGCTTAGACCTGCTGGAGCACGCACATGACTTCACCAGACGATCGCCGATCCGGCCGCATCTCGCGCCGCGACTTCATCGCCGCCTCCTCGGTGGCGCTGCTCGGGGCGGCCGCTGGCGCCGCCGCGGCGCCCGCTCCCTCGGCCACCACACCCGGCACCCATGTCGGGCCGGTCAAGTTGATCCAGCTGGCCCACCCCCGCGCGGGCATCAGCCGCCAAGCGTTCGATGACCATTGGCGCCATCCCCACGGCACCCTCGTCCATGACATGCGCGGGAACCGGAAATACATCCAGCACCATCGGCTCGATAGCGCGGTATTCAAGGATTCGGATTCGACCTACCTCGCCATCGCCGAGGTGTGGCACGACAGCCTGCCCGCGGCGGACCTGAGCAAGGATCCGCATTTCATCAAGTACGTGCAGCCGGATGAGCCGAACTTCGTCGACCAGTCCAAGCACGTCATCACGATGGCCGCGGAAGACGTGGTGCAGGCCAGCCGCGGCACCATCGCGCCGGATGCGCCGTTCGGCGACCTGTATTGGTCGGACAAGGATTCCAACCTCTACGTCACGCTGACGCAATTCGTCCGCGACCGTTCGGTGGACTGGACCGTCGACGAGTCGCTGGCACTCTCGCGACGCATGCGGACGTTCCGGCAGGTGATCAACCGCAGCGTGGTGCCGGGATCACAGATGGCGATCATCCGCCAGTTCATCTGGCCGACCCAGACGCACTTCGAAGAGGCGGTGGCGGCCGATCGCGACGCCTTCGAATCGCTGCGCAAGACGCCGTCCTCGTTCCTCTATCTGGCCCGTTCCGAACGCGTTTTCTGACCCGCGGTCAATCGTAGATCCCGTTCTGTCGGCGAACCATGTCCGCGAGTTGCGTCAAGCCCGGCGGTGACCGCCGCCGGCTCGGGTAATACATGCAGAATGGATCGCCCATCGACGACCAGTCCGGCATCACCTGCAGGAGCTGGCCGCGTGCCAGCTCTTCCCGGACGCGCATTTCCAGGCAGTACGCCAGGCCCACACCGCGCATGGCCGCCACGATGGTCGCTTCGGTTTCGTTGACGCGCATGACGCCAGGCACGTCGACGCGGGCCATGGATGGACCGTCGCCCAGCTCCCAGGGATAGGTCGAGTTGTCGCCCACGCGCATCTGGATGCACATGTGCTTGTAGAGATCGTCCGGGTGGCGCGGAGGCGTATGCCTGCCGAGGTATTCCGGCGAGCCGACCACGATCCAGCGCAACGGCGGCGTCAGAGGCACCGCCACCATGTCGCGCGGCACGCTGCCCGCATACCGGATGCCCGCATCGAAACCCTCCGCCACGATGTCTATCGGACGATCGTCCACGATCAGGTCGATGTGGATCTGCGGATACCTCCGTACGAAATCCACCACCATCGGCGCGATGAGCAAGCGGGCAGCGTCGCGTGGCGCGTTGATGCGAAGGCTGCCGACGGGAGCGCCGCGATGCGCTTCCAGCGCGTTCAGGCCCTCGGCGATGGCGTCCAGGCCGTGGGAGAGCGCCTCGGCCAGTTCCCGTCCCGCCGCCGTGAGCGATACGGATCGACTGGTGCGATTGAGCAGGCGAACTTCCAGCCTGTCTTCGAGCTTGCGCATGGTGTGGCTGAGCGCCGACGTCGTGAGGCTGAGATCGATGGCCGCGGCGCGAAAGCTGCCGCGTCGAGCGATGGCGAGAAACACGTTGAGGTCGGCCAATTCCGAACGGGACAGCATGGCCTTCGCCTTCGCCGATTATCGGGGCATTGAATGGATTTCAACAAAAACCCATTCCGCTCGCAAGCGCCGGCGCATAGTTTGTATTCCGGCATCACGACGCTGGAGGATTCGATGAAATACCATCCCTTGGGCCAGTCCGGCCTGTATGTTTCCGAATACGTTCTCGGTTCGTTGACGTTCGCCGGAACCAACGGTTTCGAAGCACTGGGTTCCGTCGACGCGGCGCAGGCGCGCCGCATGGTGGAGGCCGCGCTCGACGCGGGCGTGAATGCCGTCGACACCGCCAATCTCTATTCCAAGGGTGACGCGGAGTCGGTGGTGGGCCGAGCGATCGCGGACCGGCGCGACGACCTCCTGCTTTTCAGCAAGGCGGCCAGTCCGATGACCGATGGTCCCAACGGCGCCGGTGCGTCGAGAGCGCATCTTTCACGCCAGATCGACGATTCGCTGCGACGCCTGGGTACCGATCACCTCGACCTGTATTTCGTCCATCGCTGGGACGGCGTGACGCCGGTGGAGGAAACCGTCCAAACGATGGGTGGATTGGTCAAGTCCGGAAAGATCCGTTACTGGGGTATTTCCAATTACTCGGGATGGCAGGTCGCGAAGACCGTCATGCTCGCTCGCCAGATGCATTTGCCGCCGCCGGTGGCCCACCAGGTGTATTACACGCCGGCGGCTCGCGAAGCCGAGTATGAAATCATTCCCGCAGGCGAGGAACTCGGCGTCGCGACGGTCGTGTGGAGTCCATTGGGTCAGGGCCTTCTCACCGGACGGGTCGACCGGAATACGCCGCCACCCGCCGACACGCGCCAGGGCGACGATCATTGGCCCGAGCCCTACGTGGCCGATCGCGACACGTTGTGGAACGTCATCGATGCGCTGAAGCGGATCGCCGCGGCGCGCGACGTCAGCGTGGCACAGGTGACCCTCGCCTGGCTGCGAGGACAGCCGCCGGTTCGTTCCATCGTCCTGGGTGCGCGCAACGAGGCGCAACTTGGCGACAACCTCGACTCGGCTCGCCTGGAGCTCAGTTCCGGCGAGTTGGAGATCATCGAGAGGGCCGGGCGCCCCCCGGCCATCTACCCGTATTGGCATCGCGCGATGTGGGCGCTGGATCGTCCCACGCCTGCCGAGCGCGAGTACCTGCAACGCCACCGCCTCAGCATGGGCCTGAAGCGTACCGACGAGCAATGAACGGCGCTTTCGCCGAGAGGAAAAAGCCATGAACTCCATGATTCGATACCTGGCTACGCGCATCGTGTCCCACGCGCTGGTGCCGGCGGGTGACGGAGTCCATCCCTCGACGAGGAGCGAGCCGTGATCCACGACGGAGGGCGGTCGAGGACCGTCCTCCGTCGCGTGCTGTCGGGCCTGGTTCAATGCTTCACGGGTGGCAGGGCGATCGCGGAGATGGCGTGGTCGTCGTCGAGGCGGGTGTTGACGGCACTTCCCGGCGCGGCCGAGACGTAGTCCATGTTCGCGACCAGGAGGATATCGCCGAGGATGAGCACGGCGCAGGGCTCGTCGAGTTTGCCCGTCGAGCTGCCGGCGTCGCCGTTGCGTTGCAGCGTGGTGACCTTGCCCTGCATGTCGATGGCATGGACGGCGTTGCCGAGGAAATCGGCTACATAGATCCGTCGACGTCGCGCATCGAACGCCATGCCGTCGGCCGATAGCATCGACTTATCCCTCGCGAAGAGCCGCGGCGCCCCGGCGGGGCGCCCGTCGGCACCCATCGCCACCTTGAAGATCGTGCCTTCCTCGTTGATCCCGACGTACAGGTCACCCGCATCGTCGAAGGCGATGCCGTCCGCCCCCGCACCCGTCTTGTTGTTGGACACGAAGGTCGTCAGAAGGTGTGGATCGGGAACCCCCTCTCCGTAAGGACGCAGATGCACGGGTCCGTTCGCGAACTCGTCGAGGTCGAACGCGAACACGCCACTGATGTTGTTCGCCGTTTTCGGAACGACTTCCATGGCGGCGTCGGTGACGTAGAGCCGGCGGCCACGCCAGGCCAGGTCATTGGTGCCGAAGCCGCCTTCGACGACCACTTCCTGGCGCACCGGCTTGCCGCGTTCGATCACGATCCTGGCGATGCGGCTGTACGGGCCCTTTTTATAAGGGGATTGCCGGTCGACATAGTAGAGATTGCCGTCGGGTCCGAAGGCGACGCCCATCGGCGCGACTTTCCCCGTCTCGGGGCTCACGTCGCCGGGGGCGAAGCGATACCAGTCGGTAAGCCTCCTGCTGACCGGATCGAGCAGCGCCAGTCGGGCGGGCGAGGCGGCCGCCGCCCGCCCGGTCTTTTCGAGCGTGAGGTTGTTGTAGTTGGGCACCGCCACGACGATCCTGCCGTCGGGTCCCCGCGCCATGCTGTCCATCGTGTTGTATTCGCGAGGCTGAATGGCGAAAACGGCCGCATTGTCGGTGGCGGGAGAGCCGTTCGGAAACGCCGCGCTCGGCGTGCAGCCGGCCAGCGCGGTGCCCGCTGCCAGGGCGGTGAGGATCAGCTTATGCATGGGGGTAGCCTCTACGGGCCGAACCGGCCTGAGCCGGCACGGCGGCCGACACCGATGGCGATGGCGAAAGCCGTCAGGCCTTCGCCGACGGGATCGGCGCATTCGGTTCGATGAGTCCCTGGCGTTTGAGCTCGGCCCAGAACGCGGGTGGGACGGTCGCCTTCATCGAGCTTGCGTTGGCGAGCGCTTGCGCCTCGGTGTGCGCGCCGACGATGAGCGCGGCGGCCACGTCGGGCGCGGCGGAGAACTGGATGGCGGCGGTGCGCAGGTCCACGCCGAATTGGCTCGCGACCGCACGCAAGCGATCGCGCTTGGCAAGGTGTTCGCGGGAAATATCCCAGGAGCGCTTTCCATAGTTGTAGCGTGGGCTGCCCGAGATAAAGCCTGCATTCAACGACGAGCCGACGACGAATTCGACCCCGTGCTGTCGGGCCACCGGGAAGATGGTGTTCAGCGCGTTCGCGTGGTCGATCAACGAATACTGCGAGGCGAGGAGGCAGACGTCGGGATCGGATTCCTTGATGACGCGGAGGATCGGTTCCGGCGTATTCACGCCGATGCCCCAGCCGCGGATGATTCCCTCGTCGCGCATCCGGGAAAGCTCGGGAAACGCGCCCTTCAGGGCAATGGCGAACTGCTCAGGCCACGGCGTGGGGAGAAGGGCATTGTCCGAGGAGATGTCGTGCACGAAAACGACGTCGATACGGTCGACACCGAGCCTCTGCAGGCTGTCTTCGATGGATCGGCGAACACCGGCCGCGGTGTAATCGAACGTCACGTTGTTCGGCGAATTGCCGTATTCGAAGAGCTCCTTGGCGTTGTTCTTAGGGGAGGCCTTGAGAAGCTTGCCGACTTTGGTCGAAAGGAGGTAAGCGTCGCGCGGCTGGTTGTGCAGAAAGCTGCCGAAACGGCGTTCCGCGAGCCCGAGTCCGTACCAGGGCGAGACGTCGAAATAGCGGGCGCCGGCCTTCCACGTGGCTTCCAGCGTGCGATACGCGTCCTCGTCGGTGACGACTTCGAATTCGTTGCCGATGGGGACGCCTCCCAGGCCGTAGCGGAATTCGGGGCGGTCGAAGATACGCGACGCACGGGTGTTGCGCGTTCCCGGGGCGCTGGCTGGCGTCCTCGCATCCGTGGCGAAAGGCCGGGCGCCCGCGAGGCTCGGCATCGCCAATGCGCCCGATACGGTGGCCGCGAGCGTCAGGAAGTCACGACGATTGAGCGAAGAGTCGAAGGACATGGTGGGCTCCTTGGTTCGGAAGGCCGCGATATACGGCAGATGACGGTCGTCATGAAAGACCGCACGCATGCCATCGTAGCGAGGCCACCGCGTCGGCATGGCGTGAATTCGTTGATGTTCTTTCAATGCCGCCTTGATAGGAGGCACCGATCGCATCGATCGTCACCGGCGTTCATCTTTGTGTGTCGCTTTTTCACGCGACGATCGTTCGATGCACGGCCGCGCGAGTCATGACTGACGGGTTGCCGAAGGCGATATCGCCATCTGGGAGAGCAACGGCAAAGCCAGGCCCCACGTGACGCCCAGCCAAAGCACGGCCGGCACGGAAGACGCGGGCAAGATCACCGCTTGCCAGCCATGCGCGGCGGCCAGATAGGCCATCGGTGCGCCGATCGCTCCCAGCAGCGCCGCGACGAAAGGTCGGCCACGCACGAAGGCCATCGACCGGCTGAGGGTCGTGGCGAAACTGAGCCAGAGCACGAGGATCCACGCCGGCGCGCCGCCCGGCGGTAACGCGGGATAGGGCGACGCGTAGTGCCACCAGCCGAGCATCGACGGCACGCCGTCGACCGCCGTGCCTATGAGCAACGCCATGCCCAACAGCCCGCATTCGCGGACGACGTGGCGGGAAAAGGCCACTTGCGACGCGACGAACAGCGCACCGGCGACCAGGCCCCAGCCGGGGCGTCCATGACCTGCCCCGATGACCACGGTGAACCAGACGACCTGATAGCCGATGAGGTTGAACCATGTCCCGGCGTGGCGGCGGATGACCTTCGGATCCATCAACGCGAGCAACTCGTCACGAGGGGCTGGACCCGGAGCGAGGCGATCTCATCGAGCGAGACGGGCGGCCGGTCGTCGGACGTGGGGAAAACGATGCGGACCTTCTGGGTCTTGCCGTCGTCCGACTTGATGTCGCTCGGGCCTTCGAAACCGATCAGTCGGTGATCGACCTCCGTATAGGCGAGCGATACCGTCGGGGCGAGAGCGCCCAGCCAGCCGTCCAGGGTCATGCGGAAATGCTTGACCGACGGCGATCCGGTCGACGTCGCGTCGGGCCGGATAGCGAGCCGCAGATCGTCGATCCGACTCGGCATGACGAAACGCACCGTCATGCCATTCGGCTTCGAGATGCCCGACCAGTGCGCCCCGACGAAATCGTCGAAGCCCGCATCGATGACGGTATTGGCGTGCAGATCCACGCGTCCCGTGCGCGACGCCTCGGTGCCACGGGACAAGGTCACGGCGACCTCGTCGCCCGCGATCTTCACGCTTTCCCGGTACGCGCTTCGCGCGTCCTCGTAATCGAACTCCGGCGCCCAGGCCGTCCCCGTGTAGCGGACGAGCTTGCGCGCGAACGGACGGCCATCGGGACACCGGTAGAGCACCAAGCGCCGGCGTTCCGCGCCGCCGCCCATCAGCCAGTGTTCTTCCCGATAGCGAACCTGGGACGTTTCCGGGTCGTAGGCCACGCCGGTGTAATGTCCCGTCGTGGTGTCCGCTGCCTGCGCCGCGGAACATTCCGCCATGGCAACGACGAAGCATGCCCAGAGAAAACCGGTGGAACGATTCGACATGCTGGCGGGCCTTCGTGGCGGTCGATCAAGGGAAGACAGCCTCGACGAGCGCTATCCGGCTTATCCAGCTCTTACGGGTTTTTCCGTCGTTTGGATGCGTGGCCCGGTGGCCGATGTGGCGCCGCCCTGGGGACCCAGGACTCCCCGATAACCCCACCACAGCCCCAGCGAGCCGACCGATATGGCGCCCAGGAGGAGGAACGCGCCACGAAACCCGACCGACTGCGCCACCCAACCGCCGAGGGCGGGGCTGAGTGCGGCGCCGATACCCTGCATGGTCATGACGGCGCCCTGGGCGACGTTGACGCGGCCCGTGCCCTGCATGAGCCGCGCCACCATGGCGGGGACGGCCACGCTCTGCAATCCGGCGCCGATGCCGTCCAGTGCCTGGACGGGATAGACGCCCCAGCGACCGACGAAAAACGCCGCCAGCAGCCCGCGGATCGGCAACGCCAGAAAGGTGACGAGGATGACGGTCCAGTAGCCTTGGATTCGTATGAGTCGCATCGCCAGGAGGGACGCGCCGACCATCACGACTTGCGCCACGACGATGGTCAGGGCCGTGAACGCACTGGGGTCGCCTTGTCGCGTGGCGACCACCGCCATGCCATAGAGGGGCAGCATGGCCGCGTTGCCCAGGTGAAACAGGGCCAGCGCCGCCGACAGCACGAGTAGCGGCCGACAGGTCACGAGGATGGAAAACCCCGACGGCGCAGCGGACCCATCGTCCGCCTCGCGACCTTCCAGCCCACGAGCGGCTCGGTGGTCGATGGCCCGTTCCGGGATGAGCAGCGTCGCGATGATGGCGAACACCCCGAACGTCGCGGCCACCAGGAAGATGCCGCCGAAGCCGAAACGCCAGCCGATGTATCCCGAAAGCCCCGCACCGACGACGTTTCCCCCATGGTTGGCCACTTGGTTGCGTCCGAACTGGCGGTCGAAGCCTTCGGCTCGCACCATGCCCAGGGTCATGCCGGCGATCGCTGGACCGAGAAGCGCACCTGCGACGGCGGTGGCCACCTGCGACAGCACCACCATGCCGAAGGAATGCGCGTACCAGACGATGCACGACGCCAGCACCGTGCACGCGCACGAGATCACCACGGCCAGCCGCTTGTGGCGCGTGGCGTCGACGATGGCGCCGGCCGGCGCGGTCACCAGCCATCCCGCGACACCGCCGATCGTCATCACCGTGCCGATCGCGCCGGTCCGCCAGCCGATGGATTGCAGGAACACGCCGAGGAACGGGCCGATGCCCGCCTGGACGTCCGCCACGAAAAAGTTCAGCGCCTCCAGCGGACGCTGCCCGTCGACGACCCGTTTTCCGGCATCGCTCACCACTTTCTCCCGTGCTTGTTGGGCCCCAATTGCGTGCCCAGCAGGCCATGCCCGGGCCACGCTTCGACCGCATGGGCGTCGGTACCGAGGGGGGCGTCGGGCATCGTTCGCGCGCGCCCGTGCGTGCCGAGCCATTCGATGCGGTCCGCATGGCTGTTGCCGCGCGTGTCGGTGGCGGTGACCACCAGCTCCGCGCCGGACTTTGCATGGAATCCGCCAAGCGGCGCCGACCAGACGGTGGCGTTCCATTCGTCCTGATCCATCACTTGCGGCGCCTGGCCGTTGATGGCGAGGGTCACGATAGCGATGTCGCGCCCGAACACCTTGGCCCGTACCTCCGGAACGTGCGTGCATCCGGTATCCAGCCGGCGGTCGGCGGGGGCGGTGATCGTCACGAACGGCCACGGAGAGGCCAGCCTCTTGAAACGCCAGCTCACATGGCATCCGTCCAGGGTGACGATGGAAAACCCCGGCTGTCCGTCGTCCTCTTCGATCTGCGCCAGGGAACGCGTCGATGCATAGATGACCCGGCCGTCGTTGAGCACCTCGTTGTAGTGGGTATGCCCGGTGTCGACCATGGCCACCCCCGCCTGGGCGAAGAGCTGGCCCAACGCCTCGCCCTCGTGCGCGAGGTCACTGGGGTAGGCGTGCATGAAGACGGCCGGGCGATGGGTGTCGGAGCGCGAGGCATCCAGTTCGTCCGCAAGCCATGCGAGTTGCGCCTCACCGAGACGGAAATCCGGCCCACCGCCGCCTGCCGAGACGACGTCCAGGAACAGGCAGCGCCGGCCGTCGGCGTGCACGGCCCGAGGCAATACGCCCGCGCCGGGCATGCGGGCGAATGCATTCAGGTGCCCCGACTCCCGGTCGTGATCGCCGGGAATGGCATGGATCGGGATGTCCAGCCCGTCGAGCGCATCGACGATGCGCGCGTACTGCGCGGGAAGACCGTTGTTGGCGTTGTCGCCCGGCACGAAGACGAAGTCCACGGCGCCGCGTAGCTGTTGCCTTGCTTGCGCCGCCCACTCGGCGAGGCGCGCGGTGCCGAGGTAGTCGTCGTCGGAGGATGCATGCAGATCGCCGATGTGTGCCCAGGTAAGCATCGGATGGCCTCGTCTACGGGGGGATGGGGTGTCAGTGACCGGGCTTCTTCGGCATCGGTGCGACCGCGTCGGCCCGGGGACCGATGGCATCGGCCACCAGCACGGCACCGTGCGGCGTGTCCAACCAGCGACCTTCGGCGGCGACGTGGTTGCCGGTGGCCAGGAGGCGATCCAGCGGATCTGCCGCATGGGGCGGTATCCGGAACACGACACCGTCCTCGAGCAGCACGCCATGCACCGAGCCCTTGGGACCGTGCAGGCGTCGTTCGATCCGGCCCTCGTAGGCCCAGCGTTCGTCGTCCTTCGGCGGCTTATCGTGATGCGCTCCCTCGCGCGGGCCCTCGTCGAGGATGCGCTTTCCTTTCGGCGGATCGATGGCCACGGCGACGATGACATTCGCGCCGCGTACCGCGAGGCCGCGCACCGCGAGCCGGGCGCCGGGCTCGATCGCGCGCGCCAGGGCGGCCGAAAGGTGCGGCGGCGTGTGGATTTCCGTGCCGTCGGTCAGCAGCATCCCGTCGATGGCGCCGTGGCCGTTGGGCACGAAACGCTCGAGCGTGCCGTGCGTGGCGGGAAGATGATCGGGGTCGATCCAATGCATGCGGTGGTTCTCGATGAGGAAGGAAAAGGGGCTCGCGTGCCGCGCGGGCGGCGGCGCACGATCGTTCAGGGCGTGGTGGCCGAGGCGGTGGGAAGGCCCGCCGGCGGAGGCGGCGGAAGCGGACCGGGCTGGGGCGGCACGGCGAGCGGCTGCTCGGTCCCCGGGCGGGTGCCCAGGGCGGTGACCTGGATGGATCGGCCGTAACGCGTTTCCACGCCGAACCCCTTCGCGCTCACGGGCGCATGGGGCGTCGCCCATGTGGGGGCCCGGTCCGATGCCGGCGGCGGCAGATGCAGCATCGTGCCGTCGTCGAGGACCGCGCCGTTGACGTCTCCGCGCGGACCGTAGAGCGGCTGCGCGACCTGGCCATGGGCCTCCATCGGCGAGAGTGCCGGTGGTTCCGGCGGTGCGGTCGGTGGCGTGTCGACCCATCGTGTCCCCGCGGCGTCCACTGCCATGGCTTGCAACAGCGGCAGTTCTCCCACCCGCCATCCTTCGATATGGACGGCATCGCCTTTACGCACGTGCGTCGCCACGGTGTTGCCCAGTCCCGGCGGCATCGCCACCTGCGTGCCGTCGGCAAGCAGGAGGCCGTCCACGTCACCGTTGGGATTGACGAGGACGCGTGCGACCCGGCCGTCCCGCGTATCGCGCGTGGCATTCGCCGGGAAGGGAACGGGGGGCGGTACCGGCGCGGTCGCGCCGGCAACGGGCGGGGGTGGTGCCGGCGGTCGATCTTGCGCCGCCGCGACGCCGATGGCCATGGCCATCGCGCTCATGATCAGGGGAAGACGCTGCATGGGACACTCCTCGGCCGCGGTGAACTCCGCAGGACCGGTATTGCATCCTCCGTGCCAGCGCCCGAAGCCCGTCGTTTCGCCATTCGGCGCGCCGAAGCGCGGCGCGCATGTCCCTTTTGGGGACACCTCGCGTCTTTCAAAAGGACATCACTCCAGGCCGTAATCGACCAGTTTGCGATAGAGCAACTGCCGCCGAATCCCCAGGCGGCGTGCCGCTTCGGCGCGATTGCCGTCGGCGCTCGCCAGCGCTTGCGCGATCATGCGGCGCTCGAGCCCGGCCACCGCATCGGGCAAGGAGAGATCTTCCGATGCCGGGATCGCGGATGGGGCAGGGGGAAGCATGCCCTCGATATCGGACACGTCGACCACGGGCCCGGGAACCAGGACCCGGCAGCGTTCCATCAGGTTGCGCAACTCGCGCACGTTTCCCGGCCAGGGATGCCGCTCCAGGCGCGCGAGCGCGGCGTCGGAGAGGACCTTGCGCCGGGAGGGATCGGCATCGAGAACGTGGCGTGCGATGACGGCGATGTCCTCGATGCGCTCGCGCAAGGGAAGCAGTTCGATGGGCAATACGTTGAGCCGATAGAACAGGTCCATGCGGAATTCGCCGGCCGCGATGCGCTCTTCGATGAAGCGGTGCGTGGCCGCGATGATGCGCACGTCGATGCGCACGGGGCGACTGCTCCCGACAGGCGTGACTTCGCCTTCCTGGAGCACGCGCAGCAGCTTCGCCTGCATGGCCAGCGGCATGTCGCCGATCTCGTCGAGCAGCAGCGTGCCGCGGTCGGCTTCGCGAAAATAGCCCTTTCGATCGGCGATGGCGCCCGAGAACGCGCCTTTCTGATGACCGAACAACTCGCTTTCGAGCAGTTCCGGTGGAATCGCCGCGCAGTTGACCGCGACGAACGCTTGACCGGCACGCTCTCCCGCCCGATGGAGCGCCCGCGCCACCATTTCCTTGCCCGTGCCGGTCTCGCCGGTGATCAGTACCGGTACGTCGGTGGCGGCGGCCAGGCCGATGCGCTTGTGGACCTGCCGCATCGCCGGGCTCGCTCCCAGCATCTCTCCATCCTCGGCGGCGGATGTCGCCTCCGTCGGTGGCAAACCGACGGAGGCGAGGGAACGCTCCACCGCGCTGGCCACTTCCTGGCGGCCGATGGGCTTGATCAGGTGATCGAACGCACCCAGCCGCATCGCATCGATGGTGTTCTGCGCCGACGCGAATGCGGTGAGCATGATGATCGGAACGGGCGACGCGGCGGCGTCGTTTCGACGTGCACGCAGCAACGACAGGCCATCCATGCCCGGCATGCGGTAGTCCAGGAAAGCGAGGTCGATGCCATCCGCGTCCAGTCGGCGCAGGCCCTCGGTGGCGTCCGCCGCCATCGTGACCTGATGGCCGAGCGACTCCAGCGTCGCGGCCAGCGTCGCACGAAAGTCGTGATCGTCGTCGATGATCAGGATGCGTGCCATGGGATATCCATGATGAACCGGTGCATGTCGGCGTCCCGCACGTAACGCGCGGCGCCTCCGTGGGCCAGGGCGATCTCGTTGACGAGGGCCAGGCCGAGTCCGTTGCCGTTCGGCCGACCGCTGACGAACGGTTCGAAGAGCCGATCCCGTATGTCGTCCGGCAACGGTTCGCCGGGGTTCGATACATGGACGTGCAGCATCGCATCCCGTTGTTCAATGCTCAGCACCACCTGCGTCGCATCGTGTTCGAACGCGTTGCGGAGCAGGTTTTCGACGGCCCGATGCATCTGGTCCGCATCGATGCGCCAGTGCAGACCGTTCGGGAACGCGCGGTGTACGGTCAACGTCTCATGGGGCCAGTCGTGCAGCAGGGTGTCGAGCCATGCGCCGAGGTCGGTATCCGCCAACCGCACGCGCATGGGTTGGACCATGCCGAGCAGGCTCTCGACCAGGCCGTCCAGCTTGTTCACCTGGTTCAGCACCATCGCCAGCGAGCCGCCCGCATCGCGGCTCTCCGACGCCTGGGCGAGCGCATTCTCGGCCGCCAACCGCATGGTGGCGATGGGATTGCGAATCTCGTGTGCCACCGTGGCGGTCATGCGGCCCAGGGTCGCCAGCCGATCGTGCCGCCGCAACTCGTTTTCCAGGGCCTCGGCCTGTCGTCGGCTCTCCGCCAGACGGGACGCGTGAGCGACGACGGCGGCAGCCAGGCGATCGACCTCGGGCGAGCCGGTGGGCGGGATCACGGGCACCTCGGAGGCATGCATCAACGCGCCTTCGACCGCCGAAAGCTTCCGTCGCCAGCGTCGCATGATGGCCAGGAGTCCACCGGCCGATACCAGGACCAGGGCCAGCGGGATGCTCAAGCCGATGGTCAGCCACCCCGACCATCGTCCCGGCGCGCGGGGCAGGCGCGTCATCGTCCACACGCTGCGGGTCGCGTCGAGAGGGCAGGCGGTGATCAGTACCGTTTCGCGGTCGCCTTGCCTCGTATAGGTTCGGGCTTGTCCCGTGGCGATGGCCGCCTCGGCGACCGTGGCGATATTCCCTCGTTCGGCAACGGGCACGTCGGTTTTGGCGCCGGAACCCTCATAGGTGGGATACGCATAGGCGGTGAATCCGCGGCCGCGCTCCCATGCCCCACCTTCCATGCCGACGGCGTCCTCCAGGACCAGTTGCAACACCACGTCCAGCAAGCCGTTGGATGACGAAGCCGCCCTGGCGGCCGGCGTCGCCGTTCGATAGCGGTGCACGATGGCGTTGCAGTCGGCGGACAAGGACTGCCGGGCTTCAGCGACCTGGACGGACCCGGTCTGTTGCCAGGCGATGAGCAAGAGGCCCGCCATGCCGAGGGATGCCACGGCCACGAGGGCCCAGATGACCAACAATTGGCGGGAAAGCGCGCTAGGCACGTCTTATCACTCGTGAGGAGACGAAATCCTATGTACGCGGTCGGCAGGAATGCGTGAAGACCGGTCCTGATCTTCCCGGCCGCAGCGACGTTGACGAGCGTCAATCGTCGGCCTGGCCGGTTTGCCTAAAGTGGCTGTATCGCCCTCGGAGATGCGCCCATGTCCACGTTGACCGTCGCCACCATGGATGGCGCCGCCTTGCCCAGCCAGGTGGGGATGCCCGCCGTGGGCGATGTCCTCGTCATCGCCGATCCCGGATGCGTCGCGGCCACCCGCGTGGGCAGCTGGCTCGCCGCGCGGGGGCGCGGTGTCGTGACCGGTTGCGCCATGCCCGAAGCGTTCCATCACGGCAGGATCCATGGCCACGAGCCCACCGTGATGGCACTCCTGCAGAACGCGCCCGAACGGCAACGCGGCGACGACCTCGGCAAGGACCACGCAGGCGATCGTTTCGTTCACGAGGCGCTGATCGCCGGCGCGCACGATCCGCAGTGGGCCGTGCTGGGGGACGATTATCTCCGCGAGCTGAAGGCGCTGTGCAGCTGGCACGACCTCATCGTTGTACAGCGCACGCCGCCGGCGCGGGAAAAGTCGCTGGGCGGCCTGGACGAACTGGCGCTGGCCTGCGGCCTTCCGATGCTCATCCTGCCGACGCCGTGCGCGCCCGGAGCGACCTACGATCGCATCGTGATCGCCTACGATGGCAGCGGCCCGGCCACGCGCGCGCTGCGATCGGCGATGCCTCTCATCGTCGCCGCGCGACACGTCCACCTCCTCGACGGAAGCGCGGGGCGGACGCACCTGCCGCGGTTCGATCCGGTGCGTTTTCTCGCGCGCTTCGGCGTCACGCCCCACCGCAGGCGCGTGGCGGAGCGTTCCATCGACGGTCCCCAGTTGCTGGCGCGGGTCGCGAAGCTCGAGCCCGACCTGCTGGTGATGGGCGCTTACGGACACTCGCCCCTGCGCGAGCGGGTGCTGGGGGGCACGACGCACCACATCCTGGGCTCGGCGACACTTTCGATGTCGATACTCGTCCAGCACTGATCCGATGGCGCGCTCCCGGCCTGAACCGGGAGCGACGCCCGCCGTCAACTGGCATGCCACTGGATGTGCAGGTTATCGTGCACGGCGCGCACGCCCGGCACCGACCACGCGGCGCGTTCGATGGCGCGACGCTCCTCGTAGTCGCCCACGTCGCCTTCCAGGGTGACGTCGCCAGGCGACTTGACGTCGATGCGTATCCGCGACGCTTCGCCCTCGACATGGCGACGAAGCGCGTCCTTGATCTTCTCGCGCACGTTGTCCGACTTCAGCGCCTGCTTGATCTCCACGTTGTTGAAGACGCCATGGATACCGGTCAGCCGACGGACCGCCGCTTCGGCGGCAAAGCGCTGGAAATGCCAGTCCACGGTACCGCTCAGCGTGATCCAGCCGTGGGACACCTTGACGTGGATGGCGTCGGCGGGCACGCCGACGTTCCAGGCGATGATCCTCGCCGCACGCGTGGCGATCTCGTCGTCGTTGACCTTGGCGTGCTCGGGAAGCCGGACTTCCAGCTCCTGCGCGAGCGCCTTGACGCCCTTGATGCGCCACACCGCTTTTTCCGCATCGATCTTCTGCGAGTAGCTGGGCACGTGGCCGTTGAGGGTCACCACGCCGTCCGTGACCGATACGCCGATACCCCTGGCATCGATGCCGGGCTCGAAGTCGAGTTCCTCGACGATGTCCTGACGCAACTGCATGTCGTTCATGGTGCTTCTCCGTGGGAAGGAAACACCTATCTAGCGGGGCCCGGTTCGCCCGGCATTGATCGCGATCAATCGATCGCTCCGTGAAGGCCTAGGTTTCATGCGGTGTGCAGGGCGCGGGTACGTTCGGTGGCCATGGCCGGCTCCTTCCCATGAAGACGAAAAAATCTACGACCCGTCGCACGGTGCGGCTTGATGCAGGTCAAGTTCGTGGCCACGGGCCGGATCCATGCTGTCATCGTCGAACGCCGGAGGCGCTTTCATGAACCGGTTGAAGGGAAAGGTGGCCGTGGTCACGGGCGGATCCATGGGTATCGGCGCCGCCTGCGCCCGGCGCATGGCCCAGGAGGGCGCCGACGTGGTGGTGGCGGACGTGTGCCGTCCTCCGTCGGACGATGCGCCCATGGAAGGCGGGCGGATCGATTTCGTCCACGCGGATGTCGGGCGTGAAACCGAGGTCGCCGGCGCGATGCAGCACGCGCACGCGATGTACGGCCGGCTCGACATCCTCGTCAACAACGCGGGCATCGCGGGGGCCGACAAGCCCACCGACGAGCTGACCGAAGACGAATGGGACCGCGTCCAGCGCATCAACGTGAAAGGTGTCTTCTTCGGCGTGAAGCACGCGGTGGGCCTCATGCGTGCCGGGGGCGGCGGCAGCATCATCAACCTTTCGTCGATCTACGGCCTGGTGGGCGCCGCCGACCTGCCGCCGTACCACGCATCGAAGGGCGCGGTGCGGCTCATGACGAAAACCGATGCACTGCTCTACGCGAAAGACGGCATCCGCGTGAATTCGATCCATCCGGGTTTCATCCGTACCCCCATGGTGGACGGCTTCGTGGCCGGCAAGGAAGGCGACGAAGCCGCGAGATTCCGGGCGCTCGCCGACCTGCATCCCTTGGGAAGGCTGGGCACGCCCGACGAGGTGGCGTGGTGCGCGGTGTTTCTCGCATCCGACGAAGCCTCGTTCATCACGGGCGCCGAATTCGTCGTCGACGGGGGGTATACGGCCCGGTAGGGGGGCAACCCACATGCACAGGAGAACCGACCATGCGTTGTCATCGCCGTCTTATCGTGGTTTCGTCGTGTGTCCTCATGGCCGCCCTGACGGGCTGCCAGGGATACGTCAAGAAGGCCGATTTCGATTCGGCGATCGCCGAGCTGCGGGCAACCGACCAGAAGCAGCAGCAGGAGATCGACGGCCTCGCCGAACAGATGCGCCAACGCTTCGCGGAGTACGACGCGAAGATCGCCCAGATGAAAGGCCGCATCCGGGTGGATACCGCCACCCACTTCGCGTTCAACGATGCCACGCTCCGCGAGGAGGACAAGCCGGTGCTCGACGATTTCGCCAAGGTGGTATCGGGCCAGTTCCCGGAGGCGATCGTCACCGTCGAAGGCTTCGCCGATGCGGCGGGCGGCAAGGCGTTCAACATGCGCCTGGGACAGGCGCGGGCCGAGGCCGTGCGCGACTACCTCACGTCCACCGGCGGCCTTTCGGCGGACAAGGTGCGGGCGGTGAGTTACGGCAAGGCGCGGAATCGCCAGGTACTCAAGGACAAGTGGGGCGACGGCGCCGAACCGAACCGCCGTGTTTCGCTCGTGGTCGACTATGCCGGATCATCCGCCGCGGCCAGTGGCGGATGAGCACCTGATTCGTCGGTGCGTCATTCCCGGCTGGATGCCGAGACCAGTGCAAGCAGCTGGCCGGGCACCAGGTCGAGGAGGCTGCCACAGGGGATCGTCGACGCCGTCGCGGAGGCGATCCCTGCGTCGTCGCTATCGAGGACGATCCGCCAGGCGCGCGTCCCCGGTGGCGCGGGCAAGCGGAACGCGAGCGTCGCGTCGCCGGGGTTCATCGCGAGGAACAGGCGCTCGAGGGCTCCTGCCTCGTTCGGCGGATCGGTGAACAGGACGCCGAGGCCCCGCTGGGAGACGTCGTTCCAGGCACTCGCGTCGAGTTCGCGGCCATCGGGCTCGAACCAGCGAACGTCGGCATCCGTCGCGGCGCCGGCGGGCGGGACGCCGGAGAAGAACGCGTCGACGCGGAAAAAACGCAAGCTGCGACGCAGGCGCAACGCGGCGGCGACGCATGCGCGCAGGTCGAGCAGCGGATCGCCGAGCGCCTGCCAGTGGATCCAGCTCAGGTCGTTGTCCTGGCAGAACGCATTGTTGTTGCCGCGCTGCGTGCGCGACAGCTCGTCACCCGCGAGCAGCATCGGTACGCCGCGTGACAAGGCCAGCGTGCACAGCATGGCCAGACGTCGGCGTCGCCGCTCCGCGCGCACCGCGGCATCGTCGGTCTCGCCCTCGTGGCCGCCGTTGGCGCTCAGGTTGTCGTCGCTCCCATCCTTGCCGCCGTAGGGATTGGCCTCGTTGTGCTTGACCGCGTAGGCGGTGAGGTCCGCGAGGGTGAAGCCATCGTGGCAGGTGACGAAATTCACGCCCATGCCGGGAGTGCGGCCGCCGTGACCGAACACGTCGCTCGAGCCGGCGAGGCGGGTGGCCAAGGCGCCACGACTGCATGCATCGCCGCGCCAGAAGCGCCGGACGTCGTCACGGAAGCGGCCGTTCCATTCGCGGATCGGCGCCGGGAACGCGCCGAGGGCGGTACCGTGCGGTGAAGCGTCCCAGGGTTCGGCGATGAGTTTCAGGTCGCACAGGTCGGGATCGGCCGCGATCGTTCGCCACAGCGGCGCGTTGGCGTCGAAACGGCCGGTTTCCCAGCGGCCGAGCAGCGTGGCGAGGTCGAAGCGAAAGCCATCCACGCCGATCTCGCAGGCCCAGTACCTGAGCGCGGCATGGAAGAGGGCGATCACGGCCGGCTGTCCCGGATCGAGCGTATTGCCGCATCCGGAGTGGTCGACGTAGCGAGCCTTGTCGCCTTCGTGCAGCTGGTAATAACTGGCGTTGTCCAACCCGCGAAGGCTGAGCGTGGGGCCGTCGGCCCCGGTTTCCGCCGTGTGGTTCAGCACCACGTCGAGGACCACCTCGAGTCCGGCGGCGTGCAGGCGGTCGACGGTGTCCACCATTTCCCGCGCATGGCCCGTGGAAAGGTACGGCGCATGGATGGCCAGCGGGGCGATGGGGTTGTAGCCCCAATAGTCGGTCAGCCCATGTCGCGCCAGGTCCTGCTCGTCGATGAAGCTGGCGACCGGCATCCATTCGATCGTGGTGATGCCCAGGTCGCGCCAGTAGGCGATGAGGTCCGCGTGCGCGAGAGCGGCCAGCGTGCCTCGCTGGTGTTCCGGTATCGACGGGTGACGCATGCTGTAACCCTTCACGTGCATCTCGTAGACCACCGTGTCCGTCCACGGAATGCGCGGGCGGGGAGGGCGCGGCAGGGACGATGCGACGATCGGCGCGGCGACCACGCTGCGGGGAACGTACGGCGCGCTGTCGCGCGTATCGGGCGTCGCGACGACGGACGACTCCCCGATCGTGTGGCCGAACACGGCATCGTTCCACCGAAACGCACCGCGCAACTCCCTCGCGTAGGGGTCGATGAGCAACTTGTGCGGATTGAATCGATGGCCCTCGCCGGGCGCGTACGGCCCATGCACGCGGAGGCCATAGACCAGGCCGGGCGCGGCGCCTTCGAGATACCCGTGCCAGAAATCGCCGTCGCGCGCGGGCAACGGCAGGCGTGCGATCTCGTTCTGTCCCGAGGCATCGAACAGGCACCACTCCACGCGTTCTGCGTGCCGCGAGAACACGGAGAGGTTGACGCCGCGGCCGTCCCAGGAGGCGCCCGGGGGCTGCGGTGTGCCGGCGGTGAGAACGAGGGATACCACGCTGCGCGCTGCCGTGGCGGAGAATCGTGGAGGCATGGAAACACCCGGCAGGCGGCGGATGCTTGACGAGGATCAAGGGCGCGGTCCGGCGATCGGCCGATCATCGCCGACACCGCCGTCCGGATGGAATGCCGCCGTATGCACCGGGTATCGCCGCGCACCCTCCCTCCTGGCCTGGAAGCCCTGACCGGGCTGGCGCTCGACTTGCGCTGGACCTGGAACCATGCCGTGGACGGGCTGTGGCAACGCGTCGACGCGGAACTCTGGAACGCCACGCACAACCCGTGGGTGGTGCTTCAGAACGTGCCGCAGGCCCGACTCGAACAGCTGCGTTCGGACGAGGCCTTTCTGGCGAGCCTGGCGACGGCGACGGATGAGCGTGCCGCGTACCTGCGTACAGCGGGTCTGTGCGCGTCCCGATGGCCGGTCGATGTGCCGTCCGGCGTCGCGTTCTTCAGCATGGAATTCGGCCTGAGTGAAGCATTGCCCCTGTACGCGGGAGGCCTGGGCGTGCTTGCGGGCGACTACCTGAAGACGGCCAGCGACCTGGGCGTTCCCATGACGGGCATCGGCCTGCTCTACCAGGAGGGGTACGTCAGGCAGACGATCGACGCTTCGGGAAACCAGCGCGAAACGTTCCCGTACAACGATCCCGTCAGCCTGCCCATACAGCCGGCACTGGGCACGGACGGCTCATGGCTGGAAGTGACGGTTCCGTTGCCGGGCAGGGTGCTGCGGTTGCGTGTCTGGCAAGCGCAGGTGGGGCGCGCGGCACTTTACCTGCTCGACAGTAACCACGTGCTCAACGGTGCCGTCGACCGCGGCATCACCGCCAAGCTGTATGGCGGAAGCGTCGAAACGCGTCTCCTGCAGGAAGTGGTGCTCGGCGTCGGCGGCTGGAGCCTGCTGGCACTGCTGGGAAAGGACGATGCGGTGGCGCACCTGAACGAGGGTCATGCGGCGCTGGCGGCGCTCGAACGCGCCCGACGGTACATGCATGCGAGAGGGGTACCGTTCGACGAGGCCTGGTGGGCCACGCGTGCCGGTAACGTGTTCACCACGCATACGCCGGTCGCCTCGGGCTTCGATGCCTTTTCGCCATCGCTGGTCGACAAGTATGCGCAGCGTCTCCTCGCCGACTGCCGGCTTTCCCTTCAGGATCTTCTCGCGCTCGGCCGCGCGGATCCCGCGGACGACGACGAACCGTTCAACATGACCTACCTGGCCCTGCGGGGCTGCGCGCAGGCGAGCGCGGTGAGCCGTCTCCACGGCGAGGTAAGCCGTCGGCTCTTCGCCCGGTTGTACCCGCGATGGCCACTGGCCGAGGTGCCCGTGCGTCACGTGACCAACGGCGTCCACGTGCCGTCGTGGGATTCGGCGCAGGCGGACGCCTTGTGGACCGCGGCCTGCGGCAAGGGCCGATGGCGCGGCGACCTCCGTTGCCTCGAAGCCGCCGTGGCGGCCACCGACGACGCCGCCTTGTGGAACCTTGCGGCGAGGCAGCGGGCCGAACTGGTGCGCTACGCACGCGAGCGCGCGGAGCTTCAGGCGGGCCTCCGCGGCGAATCGACGGGACAGGCGGCCGGCGCGCAAGGGGGGCTGGATCCGAACGTGTTGACCCTGGGCATGGCGCGGCGCTTTACCGGATACAAGCGCATGAACCTGTTGCTCCAGGATCCCCCGCGACTGATCCGCCTGCTGACGAACCCGTCGCGCCCATTGCAGCTGATCGTCGCGGGCAAGGCGCATCCGGAGGATGTCGAAGGCAAGCGGCAGGTACAGGCATGGGTGACGTTCACGCGGCGTCCCGAGGTGCTCGGGCGCGCCGTTTTCCTGGAGGACTACGACCTCGCGCTCGCCCAGCGCCTCGTCCAGGGCGTGGACTTGTGGCTCAATACGCCGAGAAGGCCTTGGGAGGCATGCGGAACCAGCGGCATGAAGACGCTGGCGAACGGCGGCCTGAACGTTTCCACGCTCGACGGCTGGTGGGCGGAAGCCTATGACGCGGCCTGCGGATGGGCGATTCCCGCCGCGGGTGACGATGCGCAGGACGCCGCGACGCTTTATCGCCTGCTGGAGGATGAGGTGGTTCCGTGCTTCTACGAGCGCAATGCGCATGGGCTTCCCCCGCGTTGGGTCCAGCGCATGCGCGCGAGCATGTCCCGGCTTGCGCCGCGCTTCAGCAGCAACCGGATGCTGCTCGGCTACCTGGAGGATTTCTACCTCCCCGCGGCGCGCGCGCTACGCCGCCGGTCGGAACACGAGAGCCTGGCGGCCTGGGCGCGGGACATTTCCTCGCATTGGCACGAGGTTCGGCTGGACGACGTGGACGTGGTGCTCGACGGTGATGCCTGGCGATTCCGGGCGCACGTGTACCTGGGTGGCATGCGACGGGAATGGGTAAGGGCCGAACTCTATGCCGACGAGCGGCATGGCATGCCCCGGCAATGCGTGCCGATGCAGATCGGTTCCCCGATCGGCGGCTCCATCGGCGGTTACGAGTTCGTCACCACGCTTCCCGCCATCCGCCCGGCGGACGACTACACCGTCCGCGTGCGGCCCTGGCACGACGACGCCTTTCTTCCCGCGGAACTGCCATGGATCGCCTGGCAGCGTTGAACGCCAGGCCACGGCGGTTGACGACGATCAAGAGCCGGTGCATCGCGCTGGCATATACCTCGGTCACACGTACTCCCCGTGGCCGACATGCGTCCAATCCGATGTCCCTATCACGCTCCACGATCCAGAGAGATAGCATCCATGACCCACGCCACGTCCACTCCCACGTCGTCGCACAGTCCCTTTCCCCCGGTGGCCGGCGAACATGCCGTCACGACCTTGAACGACGGCACCCCGGTGCTCATCCGGCCGCTGCGCCCGGAAGACCGCGAGCGCGAGCAGGCTTTCATTCGGAGACTGTCCCCGGAATCGCGTCGATGCCGGTTCCTCGGAGAGATGCGCGAGGCATCGTCACCGTTGCTCGATAGCCTCATGGACACCGACGGGGTGACCCGGGTCGCCTATGTCGCCCTCGCGCACGATAACGGCGAGTTGCGCGAAGTCGGCATAAGCCGCTACGCCTCCGCGTCGGACCGTACGCGCTGCGAATGCGCGGTGACGGTGGCGGACGACTGGCGGCACCGGGGGCTCGCGGTCGCCCTGATGCACCACCTGATCGACACGGCGCGGCGTAACGGTTTCCAGACGATGTATTCGATCGATCTGGCGGAAAACCACGACATGGAGGAACTCGCTCGGCACCTCGGGTTCACCCGTGTTCCGGATTCCAGTGACGCCACCCTGGTCATGCATACGCTGCAACTCTCCACCACGCATTGAGGACCGGCCATGACGACCTCCGTTGCCCAGCCCATGCCATCCACGAAGCCACCGGCGCAGCAGGCCTACCCCGACATCGCGGTAGCGCTGACCGAAACGGCGAGCGATCGCGCCGCCGTGGACGCCGCCATCCTACTGGCGAGCGCCTTCGGTTCACGCGTCGACCTGCTGCAACTGCTCCTGATGCCGACACCGCTGGTGGACAGCTGGTCGCTGGTGCCCGATTCGGCATTCATCGAGGCCTACGACACCATTCGTGACGAAGCCAAGACCCAGGCCGCGGCTTGGCGCGAACACCTCAAGCGCGCGCACGTGCCGGGCGAGGTGCATGCGCTGGAATCGCTGTACATCGAACCGTCGTCGCTGGCGGCGCAGGCGGCGCGCTGCCGAGACATGGTCGTGATCGGCGGCCCCGATCCCCACGACGGCGACGCGGCCTCGTCCCGCCGCTATTTCAGCGGGTTGCTGTTCGAAACCGGGCTTCCCGTACTGGTCGTTCCGCACGGATCGGAGCCGGTGCTGCCTCCTCGCCGCGCGACGGTGGCCTGGGCGGATACCCGCGAATGCGTTCGTGCGATCCACGACGCGCTGCCGCTGCTGAAAGGCTGCGAGGCGGTATCGGTGGCTTCGGTGAAGGACGCCTACGCGTCGGATCCCGCCGAACCGGTCGCGCTCCTGGCGCGCCATGGCGTGGCCGCCGAACCCATTTTCCTCAAGCTGTCCGGCGACGAAAGCACCGCGGCGCGCATCATGGAACATGCCAGCGCCTCGCATTCCCACCTGATCGTCGCGGGAGGCTATGGGCATACCCGGCTGCGCGAGTGGGCCATCGGGGGTGTCACCCGCGAGTTGCTCTCGTACTCCCGCATTCCGGTGCTTTTTTCGCACTAGGAAGCACGATGGTGCGCATCGAGGCCACGCCGTCCCTGAGGATCTATCCGGGTCTGTCGGCGACCGGCGAGATGGTCCATGCATGGCCTGGACCAGGGGATCCCCGGCAGGCCGGTAGCCTGTGCACCGGCGTGGCCGGCGATACCATGCTGGCCATGGTGCAGGAGCGGGCGGGCGAGCCGTTGGTTCCACGTCGCTTCGCCATGCCGTCACCCTTGCCCGGCGAGCTGCTCCTGCGCGTGGAAGCCTGCGGCGTATGCCGAACCGACCTGCACGTGGTGGATGACGAGCTGCCCCACATCGCAAGGCCGGTCATTCCGGGCCATGAATGCGTCGGCACGGTGATCGCCGTGGGTGCGGGCGTCGACGACGTGCACGAAGGCGAACGGATGGGCGTGCCCTGGCTGGCCGGTACGTGCCAACGATGCGCGTACTGCCTCGATGGCCGCGAAAACCTCTGCGACCATGCGACCTTCACGGGATACACCCGTCCCGGGGGCTTCGCCACCCATGTGATCGTGAACGCGGCCTACGGCGTCCGGCTCGCGGCGGACGCCGATCCCGTCGCCACCGCGCCGTTGCTGTGCGCCGGCTTGATCGGCTGGCGTGCGTTGGAGAAAACGGATCGCGCCATGCGGGTAGGGCTGTACGGGTTTGGCGCGTCGGCCCATATCGTTGCCCAGGTGGCCGTGGCACAGCGGCGGACGGTGTTCGCATTCACGCGCCCCGGGGACACGGCGACACAGGCGTTCGCGCGACGCCTGGGAGCCACCTGGGCCGGCGGATCGGACAGGATGCCTCCCGAACCGCTGGATGCCGCCCTGCTGTTCGCGCCGGACGGATCGCTCGTGCCCACCGCATTGCGTGCGGTGGGCAAGGGCGGAAAGGTCGTCTGCGCAGGCATCCACATGAGCGATATTCCGTCGTTTCCCTATCGGTGGCTGTGGGAGGAACGGGAGATTTCGTCGGTGGCCAACCTCACCCGGGACGATGCACGTCGCTTCTTCTCTTCGTCGGTCTGTCGGGGCGTTCGCACGACGACCCGGACCTACCCGTTGTCCGCGGCCAACCAGGCGCTGGCCGACCTGCGCAACGGCGCGTTGGAGGGGGCCGCGGTCCTTGTTCCCTAGGGCTTGCGTGATGGCCTCGCCGCCTCGTCGCACACGGCGCTTCCCCTCATGCGTAGGGGCGGTCGGTCAGCGCATCCGGTGCCAGGGCACGGGCAAGGCGTGCCAGGAGCTCGGCTACCGCCGCTGTAACGTCCGTGGCGGAAACGATCCCGACCAGGGATCGGCCGGCGTCCACCAGGGGCAAGTGGGCGATGGAACCGCTCTCCATGGCCTGGACGATCTCGGCGAGCGATGCGTCGAGATGACAGACCACGGCAGGCTTCGACATGATGTCGGTCGCCCGAACGTCCGCATGGGCGCGCCAGGGATGCACGACGAGGTCCCGCTCGCAGATGACGCCCACCGGAACGTTCTCGGCGTCGACGATCGCGACGCAGGACACCTGATGCGCGACCATCAGGTGGGCGATGTCACCGACCGGCGTCTCGGGCAGCGCGGTGATGACATGCGTGCGTCCGATGTCGATGGCGCGCATGGCGACCTCCCGTGGAGCGATGGCGCGATTGCCGGCTTCCAAACACATGTTCCACGGCACCGGTACGGGCGCGTTGACGCCGGTCAAGTGCGAGGACTTCGGCGCGTAGCACGTCGCCTAGCGCGACGACCGTGCCTTCGACGACGGCGTGAGTGCCTCGCGAACCGCCTGGA
Organism: Luteibacter sp. CQ10; assembly: GCF_040900725.1. Classification (NCBI taxonomy): domain Bacteria; kingdom Pseudomonadati; phylum Pseudomonadota; class Gammaproteobacteria; order Lysobacterales; family Rhodanobacteraceae; genus Luteibacter; species Luteibacter sp. CQ10. Next base: position 1,437,910 of record NZ_JAEUYM010000001.1, read on the forward strand.
CCATGTCTTCCACGGTATCCCGCGTGAAGTCGCAGGCTTCCAGCGGTACGTTGACGTCGAAATCGTCCTCGATCTCGAACGTCATCTCGATGCCGTGGAAAGACGCCACCCCCAGCGTTTGCAGGGTGGCGGTCGGCACGATGGCCGCGGCATCGATGCCCGCGCGGCGGGCGATGATGCGGATCACGCGGTCTTCGATCGGATCGGTCATCGGTGATGGGTTCCACGTGATGGCATCGGACGGCGAGGTCCGAACGGCAAGAGCGCGACGATCGTAGCCGCGTGGGCTTACCGGCAGCTTTCGGATTGTCGAACGAGGCCCAGCCGGGCTTTCCCCTTGACCTGGCATTCGGCGATACGGTTGCGTATCTGGGCTCCGACGGCGTCGGGTATATCGGCGCAGCTGCCGCTGATTTCCATCCACACGAGAGCGCCGCGCCATATGAGCGCATGCCACTCCAGATGCGCCACGATGCGTTCGACCGTCACCATCGCCACGATGTCTTCGCCGGCCTCGCGACCGACGGGAATCGACAGGCTGCTGCGCCGGTCCCGGGCGAACCGCTCGTCCGGGGACACGAAATAGGTATTGCGAGCCCTCATGACACACCTCGCGCGTGGTGCGAAAGACCCGGCAGGGCCTTCGCGAGCGCCCCGTCGACCAGCGACGGGAAGATACCGTTGAGCCGTGCGAAAAAGCTCTCGGGGAAACCCAGATAGGCCTCACTTCGCTCCTTCTCGATCGCACGCACCACGTGCGACGCGACCCAGGAGGGTTCGTCCATGCGCATGAGCTTCCGTTCCGCCATGAGGTGGACGGCGGGAGGATTGAACGCGGTGCGGACGGCCCGGGGCGCGACATAGGTCACCCCCACGCCGGTGCGGTAAAGCTCCCGTCGCAGTGCTTGGGAGAAGCCGCGCAGCGCGAACTTGCTCGCCGAATACGCGGCGAACCCGGGGTAACCGATGCTGCCGAAGGTGGACCCCACGTTGACGATGCGTCCCGATCCGCGTCCGAGCATTTCCGGCAATACCTCCCGCGCCATTTGCATGGGAGCCTCGACGTTGACCTGCATCGTCCGCGTAACCGCGCTGGCGTCCGCCTGGTCGAAGAAGCGGAAGTCGAGGACCCCGGCCAGGTTGATCAGGATGTCGATGCCGCCGAACCCCTTGGCCATGCGTGCCACCGCGGCGTGACGGGCCGTGGCGTCCGTGAGGTCGGCCTGGAGGACGATCGCATCCATCCGGCGGGTGGCCACGAGATGTTCGAGGCTGGCTACCGAGGCGTCGGTACGTCCCAGCAGGCCCAAACGCGCGCCCTTGGCACCCAGCGCCGCCGCCAGTTCGCGGCCGATGCCTCCCGCCGCGCCGGTGAGAAGAATGCGTTGTCCACGTAGGTCGAGTGTCATGGTCATTTGTCCGCGGAGAGGGTGTCGATGAGCTTCTGCACCTGGGCGCGCCGACCCTTGTCGGCGAGCGGCTGATCGCCTCGCGGCGGCGCGGCCAGTGCCTTCCGGAGATGCGTCATGGCGCCGGCCTTGTCGCCGGTCCTGTAGAGGAAATCGGCGTAGAAATAATTCGGATCGATCCCATCCGGATCGATCTGCAACGCTTTCTCCAGCAGGGATCGGGCCTTGTCCTTGTCGCCGAAGCCGAGCGGCCATCCGGGCACCTGGTAGTAGAGACTGCCCAGCGTCGTATAGATCGAGCCGTTCAACACGTCGGGCTGGATCTTCTGCGCCTCTTGCAGGAGATCGCGAGCGCGCTTGGCCATGCCGAGGGCGCCCAGACCGCCATGCTCGCCGGCGTGCGTGGAAAGAATAATGGCCTGCCACACGCGCGGCTCGGCACGCCGCGGGTATTGCGCGATCAGTGCCGATCCCTGCGTTTCGAGCGCGGTGTACGCGTCGTCCTGCTGCGCCTTGGGCACTTCGTACGTCACGTGCGACCAATCCCGCGCCAGGGTCTTGATCGCCATATCGACATCGTCCGCATGCGAAAGGGCGGGTAGGGCGGCAAGGCATGCCGACACCAGGATGGCGGTGAACGAACGGGGCATCGTCATGGCAGCTTTCCCTCGGAAGTGGCGGCGTGGATCTCGCGGAAGATGTCTCCGTAAAGCTCGTAGAAGCGGTTTGCCGCATGGATCAGCACGTGCCGGTCTTCGTCTTCCTCCAGGCGATCGACGAGCTGCTGGTAAAAGCCGACGTGATCGACATCGAGCGCGCCGTGCGAGGTCAGGTAGCGGAATGCGGACTTGGGCAGGCCGAGCGCGGCCTGCAGCGCCCCGGCCGCCCGCGTGGCAAGCGCCACGCTGACGCCCTCCAGCACGAACACCATGCCCAGGAACGACACGGGGTTACCGCGCGCGATGCCGTCGTGGGCGTACGCGATCATCAGCTCCGTGGCGCGCATGGGCGGCGCTTGCCGGATCCGCTCCGGGTCTTCGCCACAGGCGTGCAGGTCGTCGAGGATCCACTGGTCGTGGCCGATCTCCTCCTCGATGTACTCCGCGACGGCAGGCAGCATCCAGCGGAGCCGTTCGGGGAGGTGGTACCCCATGCCCATCATGAGCGGGACGGTCTGCCTCACGTGCTGATAGGCCTGGCCCAGGAAGGCGACGTATTCGCGTGGCGACACGTTGCCGCGCAGCGCCCTCTGGATGATGGGAATCGACAGGAACGCCTGGCGATGGGCCTCCGTCTCGCGCACGAGACGGTCATGGTTGGACATGCTGCTCTCCTCTCTCGTAGAGGGTTTCGATGGGTAGGGCGTAACGCGCGGCGATCGCCGCGCGGTTCAAGGCGCCGCCGGACCGCGCGAGGCCGTTGGCGGCGCCGAACGGCGCGTCGGCCTGTAACCATTCGCGCACGCGCGCGTAGTCGGGCAAGCGCGCGTTGGTCGCGTCGATGGCGGCCTGGATGTGAGCGGGCTGGGCGCCGGGCATCGGAACGACGACCGCGACGTTGAACTCGCGCCCCTCGCCAAACACGGCGGCCTGCTGGATGGCTCGCGTCGCGATGAGTTCGCTCTCCACCCACTCCGGCGATACGTTGCGCCCGAAGGCCGTGGCGAACGCGGTCTTCTTCCTGCCGCTGACGTAGAGGAAGCCGTCCGCGTCGAGCCATCCGATGTCTCCGGTGTGCCAAGTCTTCGGAGGCGCCTCGTACTGTCCCAGGTATCCTGCGAAGAGCGCGCCGGACACCACGATTTCACCGTCGTCGGCTACGTGGACCCCGGCGTGCGGCAAGGGCATGCCGACACTTCCGGGGCGTTCGCTGCCGGGACGGTTCATGCTAACGACCGACGTGGCCTCGGAAAGGCCGTAGCCCTCGTAAGCGGGGATACCGAGCGTCCGTGCGCGATCGAGCAGCGGCGCGGAGCAGGGCGCGCCACCCACGGCGACGAACCGCAGGGAGGGAGGGAGCGGCGCTCCGGCCTGGGCGCACTCCACGGCAAGCTTCAGCAACTGCGGAACGAGGATCGTCGCGGTGGGAAGCCACCGGTGAAACGCGCTGACGAACATGCCGGGATCGACCGCGCTCGACCCGGTGAATCCGCACTGCGCCAGGGCGGGCAGCACGGCGGTCGCGCCACGAACGATCGGTACGTAGATCCCGCCGATGTTCGCGAGCAGGGTCGAGAGCGGAAGGACCGTCAGGCTTCGATCCTCGACGCGCGCCGCCGCCGCGCTCGCCAGCGCTTCGGTCACCTCGCCGATGGCCGTTCGCGTGACGCAGACGCCCTTGGGCTGTCCGGTCGTGCCCGACGTATAGGTGATCTTGGCGGTATCGGAGGGCAGGGTGCGCCGGCTTGCCGGCTGAAGCGTGTAGAAGTGGAGTTCGGCGTGCGCCACGACGACCGTCTGGTGACGCAGGACGCGCGACAGCGGCACACCGTAGTCGGGGCGATCGGTGATGAGGAGGTCCGGCGCCGCATCGGTCAGCAGATGCGCGACCTGCTCGTCGCTGAAGAAAGGCGGCACCGGGATCGCCACGGCACCGCACTGAGCGATGGTCAGGTCGACGACCGCCCATGGCACGCCGTTGCCTACCATCACGGCAACGCGCTCGGCGGCGATATGCGCGCCGACCTCCGCCACCGCCCGGAAGAGTTGCCGGTAGGCCATCGCGCAAGCGGCATCTTCCAGCGCCACTTTCTCCGGCTGTTCGAACGCATGTCGTGCAAGTTGTTTCAGGACGTTCAGCATGAGGCGCCTCCGCACGACGAGGCGCGCAGGGACCCGCCCGGAGCGGCACTTTCCCGGGCATCGCGAAGCAGCGCGCGTAGCCTGGGCTGCGACTCGCCGACGTGACGGTGCAGCTTCCCCTGGCCCGATTCGATGTTGCCCACGCAGACGACGGGATGGGCGTGGTAGTAATCGCCCCAGTGCCGACCGCCGTCGTCCAGGCGCGAGGCCCGCGCGTCGGTGAGCACGATGGGATGCAGCCCGAGGCGATGGAACGCGTTGAAGAGCATGCGCGTCGCCGTGAAGAGCACCCAACGGTAGCCGCGCGCATGCAGGTGCTGGGTGGTGGCCGAGATCAACCAGCGGGTATCGCCTGGCCTGTCGAGGGCGAGGTGTCCCACCTCGACGAGTCCATGGCGACCGATCTGCACGCCCAGCCGATCGGCGATGATCTGCTGGGCCGGGTCGGACAGGTACTGCTCCGAGAACAGCGCGCCTTCGAGACCACCGCGAAATCCGACGACGGCACGGTACTGCGTCGCGTCGCGGAAACCGAGCAGGGTGGGATGGAACGTGGTGACGTCGGCACCGTAGCGCCGCTTGAAGACGCGATGGACGAAGGCCTCGGCGTGTTTTCGGTCGGGATGCCCTTCATCGAGGACATCCACGCACACCGGGCTTTGCAGCTCGTCGAGCAAGGGCTCCACGGTATCGAGCACGCAAGGGTCGGACGGGCGCGGCAGCGGGGTCAGGGACATGGGGCATCGTTCGCCGGGGTGGGTAGCCCCTACGAAGCGATATTCATGCCATCGTACGTATCTGCATGAATAGCCTGATGAAAAGCGAAATTTTTACGCGCGGAAAGGCCCTTCGTTTCTTGCAGTGCGCACGGATTGTCTGCAAAAAACGTAGGACTCAGGGAGCGCCGGTGCGATTCGGACACAGGCCCGCGTCGTTGATCGCCGGCGGCAAGGGAAGCAGCATCACGACACGAACGCTTCCGTCGGCGTGGCACGACGCCACATAGCCCACGGCACCGGGCGTGGATGCCACGAAACGAACGACCGCTTCATCCGACGCCAGCACGTAAGGCGGGCTCACTCCCTGGAAGTACTGCCTGTCCCAGTAATCCTGCATCGGCCGTTCCGCCATGTGCAGGACGACTCTCGTGAACGCTTCGCGCAGGGGAGAGTCGGCCGGGAGATTGACCGGTCTCAGCCGGGTGCCGTCGTCGTCGACGAAGATGCGCTTGAGATAGACGTTGCGAAGCGTATCCCGGTCGAATGACAGGTGAGGGGCGGTCGGCGCCGTGATGATGGCGACCTGTACCTGCGCCGCTCCGGCGGCCTGGCCCGCGAGAGCCAGGCCGCCGAGCAGGACGCGTGCGGCGTTACGCGGCGTGAGCATGGCTCAGAACAACACCGAGATCGACGCCAGCCAGCCGGACGGGACAATGTCGCCGCCCTTGGTGTTGCGATGCTCCAGCTTCAGCACCAACCCGGGAATGGGGCGATAGTTGAGCGCTTCGGTTCGGACGAGGGTCGTCGTTTCCGGCACGGACGTGTGATAACGCTCGACCCGGCCGATCAGGTACAGGTGGGACGCAATGGGAAAGCCCGCCTCGACGAAGCCGCCGCGCTCACTGGAAAGCGGCGACGCGCCGCTTCGGTAGATCGCCTCGCCGGTGAGTTCCACGTACCGCGTGGTCCACGTGAAATCGATGCCGGTCAGCTTGTAGTCGTGCCGCGGTTCCTCCAGCTGGTAGGCGACGTAGGACGCGCCCACCGCAAGGCTGTCGCCCGCCAGGTGGTACAACACGCGGCCGCCCACTGCATGGCGGAAGTTGTTTCGAGGGCTCCGGTCGCCGGTGTAATCGGTAAAGGCGTCGTCCGCATCCTGGCCCACGCCCAGGTTCTTGCTGTCGTCCGCGAACACCCAGTAGTCGAGGTCCCGCCCCTTGACCGCGACCGTACCGAAGGCCATGGCGCCCGCCGCATGGCGGGCGAACGCGGCGGAGGTGGCAAGAGGGCGCGAGACGGTCCAGGTCAGCGGATCGGCGTGGACGAGGTTCCACTCGCCGATGGGCGTGAGGAACTTGCCGACGCGGAGCGTGATGGCGGGCGTCGCGTGGAAGTCGGCGTAGACCCGTTCCACGTCGATTTTCGCCTCGCCGCCGTCATTCTCGGCGCCGGTCACGTTCACGGTGCGGGACGTCGCCAGTTCGGTGAAGAACTGCCAGCGGTCGCCCAGGTCCTTGGTGACGAACAGGCTGACGTCGCGCAGACTCGAATTGGCGCGCGAGCCGTCGAGATCGAACACATGCACATCGGCGTATCCGCCGAGGCGCAGTCCCAGGCCCGGGAAATACAGTCCCTGGCCGAGCGAATAGGGGGCCGCCTGCCATGCGCCGCCTTCCGTCGTGTCGGCCGCGCGGGCACCGTTCGCGATAAAGAAGACCGACCCCAGGACGATCACGCCCAGGACCAGGGGACGAAGCGGATGCCGGCTCATGAAATACCTTCGGGGCGAAACGTCGACGAACGGAGGATGGCATAAGCTACGCCCGATTCTGCGACACTGTCGCAGGCATTCCCTAAGCTGACCCGCCTTGACGACACGATCGGCACTCTTCCGGCTCCTGTTCTGGACCATGCTCGGCACGATGACCGTGGTCGGCGCGTTGTCGTTCTTCCAGTTCCGCAACGCCTTGCAATGGGAGATCGCCGGAAACCTCCGTTTCGGCGCGACCGCGATGATGCAGCGCATCGACACCTTCCTGTTTTCGCATGTCGAGAACATGCGCGTCTGGCGAGGTATCGAAGTCATGCAGGACATCCGCGTGAAGGACGTCGACAAGCGGCTATCCCGTTTCCTCTCCAACCTGCGCGCCGGTCAGGACAAGGTCTACGACGCGCTGCTCTGCACCGACATGCAGGGGCGGGTGGTCGCCGCCAGCGACGCATCCTACATCGGCGGCCAAGCGCCCGGCTTATCGGATTGGCGGGCGGTTCCCGGACAGGGCCTGGATACCATTTCGGTGGCGCTGTCGTCCGATGGCGGGGGCACGAAAGCCATCGTATTGCGCACGGCCATTCCCAATGCGTTCGGCGACGGCTCGATCGGCTATCTCTACGCCTTCCTCGACTGGCGGGCCGTGCAGGATCTGCTCGACGGCGCCGTGAACCGCGGCTCGCGAGGGCTGCTCCTGGTCGACCGCGACGGCGAGGTGCTCGGTGCATCGTCGGCCCTTCGTGCTAAGCCGGAACTAAGGCAGCTTCACTTGAAACACTGGGAGCTTCCCGCCGCCGGGTCGACATCGTACGTGCATGACGGAAGCGGGCTCGGGTATGGAGAGCTTCTGGTCGGTGCGGCCACGTCGGGTGGGTCGCCGCCGTTCGAGGGTCTGGGGTGGCATACCCTCATGCTCGAACCGACGACGGTGTCGTACGGTCCGATCTGGGCACTTCTCTGGGCGATGGTCGGCGTGCTCCTGGCCACCTTGCTCGCAGGGTTATGGATCTCGTCACGGCTTGCCGACCGCATCGTCGCCCCGATCGTGGCCCTGACCGATTTCACCCGCGGCTTTCGCCAGGGGCAGACCTCGCTTCCGGCGAAGCCGTCCCGCGCCACGTCCGAAGTGGACGAGCTTCATCGGGCCTATACCGAGATGATCCAGGCGCTCGAACAGTCGCGTGAACAGGTCGTTCGCGCGGGCAAGCTCGCCGTGGTCGGCGAGATGGCGGCGATCATGGCGCATGAGGTCCGGACGCCGATGGGGATCCTGCGCAGCTCGGCGCAGCTTCTTCAAAGGGAGCCGGACCTCGACGAAAGGCAGCGCGAGCTGATCGGCTTCATCTTCAGCGAAACCGAGCGGCTGAATCGGCTGGTGACGCTCCTGCTCGAATGCGCGCGTCCCCAACCGCCGCAATTCATGTCGCACGACGTGATCGAGATCGTAGACAGCGTGATCGTCCTGCTCGAATCCCGTGTCGAACGCGCCGGCGTGACCCTGTCGAGGCAGTCCGACGGCGACGTCGTGCTCAGCTGCGACCGGGAGCAGTTCATGCAGGTGTTCCTCAACCTGATCCTCAACGCGCTGTCTTTCGTCGGCGAGGGCGGGCGCGTGCGGGTCAGCACCCATCGCGACGAGGACGCGCTGTGGATCAGCGTCGCCGACGACGGGCCAGGCGTTCCGCCGGAATTCCGGCAGCACGTCTTCGACCCGTTCTTCAGCCGAAGGGAAGGCGGTATCGGCCTCGGCCTCACCATCGTGCAGCAGATCGTGCAGGCTCACGGCGGCACCCTGTCCGTCGGCGAAAGCTCGTGGGGCGGTGCGTCCTTCAACCTTTGTTTCAAACAGCAGACGCCCGGCACATGACGACGAAACGGATCCTGGTGGTGGACGACGAGGCGAAGATGCGACGCATCCTCGAGCTTGCCCTCAAGTCCATGGGACACGAGGTGGAGCAGGCCGGAGACGGCGAGGAAGCCCTCGCGAAGATCGAGTCCGGATCGTTCGATCTCGTGTTGACCGACCTGCGCATGCCCCGCCTGGACGGCATCGGTCTGCTGACGGCTTTGCGTGACGCCGGCAGCGATCTTCCCGTGATCGTCATGACGGCCTACGGAACGATCGAGACGGCCGTCGCCGCGATGAAGGTGGGTGCCGCCGACTACGTCATACGGCCTTTCGAGATGGAAACCATCGAGATGGCGGTTACCCGCGCCCTGACGATGCAAGTCGTCCAGCGCGAAAACCGCTTTCTCAAAGACGAGGTATCGCGCGGCTGGGGAGACTTCGTCGGCACCAGCCAGGCCATGCAGGCGCTTTACGCGCTGCTGCGACAGGTGGCGCCCGCGCGTAGTAGCGTCTTCGTCGTGGGCGAGACCGGCACCGGCAAGGAATTGGTGGCCCGTGCACTCCATGTCGCCTCCGGCCGCAGCGGCCTTTTCGTGCCGATCAACTGTGCCGCCATTCCGGCGGACCTGCTGGAAAGCGAATTGTTCGGGCACGTCAAAGGCGCGTTCACGGGCGCGGCGCGCGACCGCATCGGCAAATGCGAGCTCGCCAGCGGCGGCACGCTCTTTCTCGACGAGATCACGGAGATGCCGATCGGCCTCCAGGCGAAGCTGTTGCGCGTCCTGCAGGAGTCGGTCATCGAGAAGGTGGGCAGCAACGTGGCCACGCCGGTCGACCTGCGTGTCGTCGCGGCGACCAACCGCGAACCGCAGCACTCGGTGGATGCGGGCATGCTCCGGCGCGATCTCTATTTCCGGCTCAACGTGGTGCGCGTCGACGTGCCGCTGCTCCGCGACCGGCGAGACGACATTCCTCTGCTCGTCGACTACTTCATCCAGAAGTATTCCGTCGAACTCAGCAGGGCACCGCCGAGGATGTCACCGGAAGCCCTGGGCATCCTGGAGACGTACGCGTGGCCGGGCAACGTTCGGGAACTGGAAAACCTCATCGAGCGGGCCATGGTGCTGTGCCGCGGCGACACCATCACCGTGGCGCACCTTCCTGCCGAGCTGGCCAGCACGACGGTTTCCGAACCGGTGGCGACGGCGGGTTCCCCAGCCGGGGCGTCGCTCGGGCCGTCATTGGCATTGCGGCCGCACGTGGACGAACTGGAACGACGGCTGATCGAGTCGGCACTCGAAGCGGCAAGCAACAACAAGGCCGCTGCCGCGCGGCTGCTCGAGATCAGCGAGCGGGCGCTTTGGTACAAGATCAAGCGTTACGGGCTTAGCTGAGCCGGAAAGCGCTAGAGCGACGGCGCCCTTTAAGTACTGCAAGCGCGGTCGGGCCGCCATGGCCGAGGCGACCGCCGCATCGGTTCCACCCCCTCCTGGTGCGTCTCGTGCGCTGAGACCTTGTGCCCGGGAAACGATGTCGGTAGGATTTATATATCGAACGATACATAACTACCTTGCACGAGAATGGCCATGAACCCTTCCTCTCTTCCCCTGGCCGGCAGGCGAGCCCTCGTTACGGGCGCCGCGCGCGGCATCGGCGCCGCCATCGCGCTGAAACTGGCCGAAGACGGTGCCGATGTCGCCATCACCTATGAGAAGTCGGCCGAGAAGGCCGAGGCGCTCGCCGCCGAGATTCGCGCCTTGGGACGCAAGGCCATCGCCGTCCAGGCGGATGCGGCCAGCCCCGACGCCTCGATCGCGGCGGTCGAACGTACCGTCGCCGAACTGGGCGGCCTGGATATCCTGATCAACAACGCGGGCGTTCTTGTCGCCGGACCCTTCTCGGACCTAACGCTGGAAGAGATGGACCTGCAGTTGAACGTCAACGTGCGCGGGGTATTCGTGACCACCCAGGCGGCGCTGAAGCACATCCCGGACGGCGGACGTATCGTCACGATCGGCAGCAACGCGGGGCTGGCCGTTCCGTTCCCCGGCATCGCGGTGTACGCGGCCACGAAGTCCGCGATGGAGAGCTTCACCCGCGGTCTCGCCCGTGAACTGGGGCCCCGCGCGATTACCGTCAATCTGGTCCGTCCGGGCCCGATCGACACCGACATGAACCCCGCCGACGGTCCCCTCGCGCCTTCCATTCTCCCGAGCCTGTCCATTGCCCGATACGGAAAAACGCGTGAGGTCGCCGACGCGGTTGCTTTCCTCGCCGGACCCGGCGCCGCCTATGTCACCGGTTCGGGCATCCTCGTCGATGGCGGGATAAGCGCGTAACCCCGCGGGTGACCCCTTCAGCACAGCGAATCGCAAAAGAAGAAAACATGACGAAGATGATGGTGGTTTGCACGGGTGACGCGGGCGTGCGATTCGATCGGGACTACTACGCGAACCAGCACTTCAGGCTGGCCAAGGCGTGCTGGGAAGAGCATGGACTCCAATCGGCGGAAGCGTTCTTCCCGTATGCGGAGACCGGCCAGTGGATATCCATCGGCGTCTACACCTTCGCCTCGGAGCAGGGGGTACACGACGCGTTGGCGAGCCCGAAAACGCAGCAGGTGATGGAGGACGTGAAGAACTTCACCGATGCGACCGTGGTGCTCCGCAGCCTGTTCCAGCCATTCTGAGCGAGACGGGTTCGACACCTGAGGCACGATGGACCGTGGATCATGCCGCACGTCGCCTCTTCGGCGTCGGCGCATAAAGCGTACATACCCCCGCCATCAGCAGGCTGATCCCGCCGATCCCGAGTGCCCAGATCGGCTGATTGTGAAAACACAAACGCAGCAACATTCCAAGGATGCTGGCGGCCAGTACCTGCGGGATCACGATGAAGACGTTGAAGATCCCCATGTACACGCCCATCTTCGCCGTCGGCACATCGTCGGAAAGCAACGCGTAAGGCAGCGACAGGATCGAAGCCCAGGCAAAACCGACGCCGACCATCGAAGCAAGCAACCAACGCGGGTCGCGGACATAAAGGAACGAGAGCAGGCCTACGCCGCCGAGGCACAGGTTCACGGCATGGCTCATGCGCAAGCCCCAGCGGCGGACCATGAGGGGAATCACCACCGCGGCCAGCGCGCCGAACCCGTTGTACGCGGCGAACAGCACGCCGACCCAGTTGGCTCCCTCGTTGTACACCGCCGAACCCGTATCCGACGTGCCGTAAATCGTCTGGGTGACGCCGGCCGTGGCGTAGATCCACATCGCAAACAGCGCGAACCAGGAGAAAAGCTGTACGCCCGCCAGCCGCCGCATGGACTCGGGCATGCCGTACAGGTCGCCGGCTATCTCGCGGAGCATCCCCCGGCTCGCCGTGCGGCTGAGCCAGACAAGCAGCAGGCCAAACGCGATCAGGCCGCCGGCCAGCAAGTAAACCTCCTTCTCCAACGAGAAATGTCGAATCGCAACCACCACCGCGGCACCGGCCAGCATGAGCAGCCATCCAGGCTTGCCTGCGCTCGACACGTCGACCCGTGGTCGCTCGGGCACCGCGTCGGCGAACGATCGCAACTGCGCGGGCGAGTACTCGCGGGTGGTCCGCATCGTCCATAGCACGGCCCCGAGGAGAACGCCGCCGCCCATGTAGAAGGCGTATTTGACCGTGTCCGGAATGCCGCCGTCGGCCGCCACGTTGGCGACGCCGAGCCTCGCGAGGCCCCAGGGCAACAGGGACGCGACCACCGCACCCGCACCGATGAAGAAGCTTTGCATCGCAAAGCCGGCCGGGCTCTGCCGTGCGGGCAGCTGGTCGCCGACGAGGGCGCGGAAGGGCTCCATCGAGACGTTGATGGACGCATCCAGAATCCACAGCAACCCGGCGGCCATCCACAGCGCGGGCGTATTCGGCATCCATAACAGGGCCAGCGAGGCGAACAGGGCACCCGCGAGGAAGTACGGCCGGCGCCGACCGAGCCGGTTCCAGGTGCGATCGGAATAGTGGCCGACGATCGGCTGCACGATCAGCCCGGTCAACGGCGCGGCGATCCACAAGGCGGGGATGTCGTTCACGTCCGCGCCCAGGGTCTGGAAGATCCGGCTGACGTTCGCATTCTGCAGCGCGAGGCCGAACTGGAGGCCGAGGAAGCCGAAGCACATGTTCCATATTTGCCAGAACGAGAGCGTGGACCGCCTGGTGATCGGAACCTGCGCCTGTTCCGCGCCTTTCTCCGCGGGATAGCTACCCGCGTCGGAGACACGCTCAGCACGCACGTGGCCGGCCCGTGCAAGGGTTGTTGCAGCTCATGGATACTCCCTCCCTGCACAGTTATGGCACGGCCGGGAGTATCCCGCATGTTGCAATCGCAGCATCGACGGCTCGGGCCGCCCTTGAAAAGCGGCCGATCCTGACGGCATAGTCGATCGACAGCGTGACGACAACGGAGAATCCATGCGGGTACGCCTCGAAGATGTGGCACGTAAGGCGGGCGTATCGCCCAAGACGGTGTCACGCGTACTCAACGACGAGGCCAACGTCACCGATGCCACGCGTGAACGCGTGCGGGCCGCCATGGAAGCGATGGACTACCGCCCGAACCCGTCGGCGCGCAGCCTGGCGGGCCATCGCTCGTTCGTCATCGCGATGCTTTACGACAACAACGACAACCCGGCATCGACCTACCTGGCGGAGATCCAGGACGGCGTGCTCGAAGCCTGCGATGCCCATCGCTACAGCATGATGCTGCGCCCCCTGCGGATGCGGGACAGCGACTTCATCCGGCGCGTCGATGCCCTGATTTCCGACCACCATCCCGATGGCGTCGTGCTGACGCCTCCCATCACCGACTACGCGCCCCTGCTGAAGCGCCTGCGCGAACTCGGCGTTCCCTATGCCAGCGTGTCGCCCTTGCGGCGCGGCAAGGCCCTGGGCGTCACGATGGACGAGCAGCTCGCCGCGCGTGCGATGGTCGAACACCTCATCGGCCTGGGACACCGGCGAATCGCCCACGTCATCGGCATCGCGAACCACGGTGCGAGCCGTTGGCGCCTCGCGGGTTATCGCGAGGCGATGGCCGCCGCGGGCCTGACCGAGGATCCGGCGTTGGTGGTGCAGGGCGCGTTTACCTTCGCCTCTGGCGTGGAAGCGGCGCGAAAGCTGTTCTCCTTGCGAAAGCGGCCGACCGCGGTGTTCGCCGCCAACGACGACATGGCCACCGGCGTCATGTGGGCGGCGGGGGAGTATGGCCTGAAGGTGCCCCAGGACGTGTCGGTCTGCGGTTTCGACGACACGCCGCTGTCACGTCAGCTCTGGCCGGCACTGACCACCGTCCAGCAGCCCAGTCGCGAGATGGGCAAGATTGCCGCCGAGCAGCTTCTGGCCGATCTGCGCGGGCAGGGTGCCGGGCGGCTCGTACAGATTCCGTTCTCCCTGCAGGTTCGCGGCTCGACCGCCGCCGCTCCCTGAAGCGCGTCGCCGGCCGGGGAGCGGCGATGGCCATGCTGCATAGCAAATTGACAGCGCTGTCATACCTGACATCATCCGCTCCGAAAAGCGTGCCGTCGGTGCGCGCGCAGGGAGCCCCGTCGTGCCATTGCCGCCGTTTTCGAGAAGCATTCCCGTGGCGCTGTCTATTGCCGGTGCCTTGCTGATGACCTTTCCCGCCATGGCAGACGATATGGCCACCGCCCACCCGGACTTCTGGCCAAAAGCGGCATCGCCGTTGCCGCGCGATCCCGCCATCGAATCGCGGATCCGGGACGTGCTGGCGAAGATGTCCATCGAAGACAAGGTCGGCCAGATGATCCAGGCCGACATCAAGGACGTGACGCCCGACGACGTGCGCCAGTACCGGTTAGGCTCGGTGCTGGCCGGCGGGAACTCCAAGCCCCCCGGGCATCCCTTCCCGGACGCGTCGGATTGGAAGGCATTGTCGGATGCGTTCTACCGCGCATCCATGGATGCCTCCCACGGGAGGCTCGCCATCCCGGTGCTGTTCGGTATCGACGCCGTGCATGGCCACAACAACCTCGTCGGGAGCACGCTGTTCCCCCAGAATTCGGCGCTCGGCGCCGCGCGCGATCCTGAGTTGATCCGTGAGATCGGCGAGGTCACCGCGCGTGAGCTGCGTGCGAGCGGCATCAGCTGGACGTTCGCGCCCACGCTCACCGTGCCGCAGGACGTGCGCTGGGGACGCGCCTACGAGGGCTATTCGCAAGACCCGGCATGGGTCGCGCAGTACGCCGCCGCGGTGATCGAAGGCCTGGAAGGCAAGCCGGGTACGCCGCAGTTCCTTGACGCGGGACACGTCATCGCCACCGCCAAGCATTTCCTCGGCGACGGAGGCACCCACGATGGCAAGGACCAGGGTGACGCGAAGGTCAGCGAAGCGGTACTGCGTGACGTACACGGTGCGGGTTATCCGCCCGCGATCAACGCGGGCGTGCAGGTCGTCATGGTCTCGTTCTCGAGCTGGAACGGGGTCAAGATGGCGGGCAACCGGTCGTTGATCACTGGGGTGCTGAAGGAGCGCATGGGCTTCGACGGCATCGTGCTGGGGGACTGGAACGCCCATGGCCAGGTCCCGGGCTGCACCAACGAGAGTTGCGCCCCGGCGTACAACGCGGGTCTGGACATGCTCGAGGCGCCGGATTCGTGGAAAGGCCTGTACAAGAACACCTTGGCCCAGGCAAAAGCCGGCGTAATCCCGATGAGCCGCATCGACGATGCGGTGACGCGTATCCTGCGCGTCAAGTTGCGCCTGGGCATGTTCGACGCCGGGCTTCCGTCGTCCCATCCCCTGGCGATGGCCTCGGCGGAGGTCGTCGGCAGTCCCGCCCACCGCGCGGTTGCCCGCCGAGCCGTGCGTGAATCGCTGGTGTTGCTGAAGAACAATGGCGGTGTCCTCCCGATCGATCCGCGCAAGCGCATCCTCGTGACCGGCGACGGCGCCGACAACATCTCAAAACAGAACGGCGGATGGACCCTGGGCTGGCAGGGGACGGGCCTGACCAATGCCAATTTCCCGGGCGCCACCTCCATTTGGGCCGGGCTGCGGACGCAGATCGAAGCCGCCGGCGGCCACGCCGAGCTCTCCGTGGATGGGGTTTACGCGCAGAAGCCCGACGTCGCCATCGTCGTGTTCGGCGAGGATCCCTATGCCGAGTTCCAGGGTGACCTGCCGAACCTCGCCTACCGTCCCGGCAACGATCGCGACCTGGCGCTGCTCCGCAAACTGCGCGGGCAGGGTGTGCCCGTCGTGGCGGTGTTCCTGACGGGGCGGCCGCTGTGGATGAATCGCGAGATCAATGCCGCCGACGCGTTCGTCGTGGCGTGGCTCCCGGGCAGTGAAGGGGAGGGCATCGCGGACGTGTTGCTGCGCAACCGCGATGGCCGCGTCGACCACGACTTCCACGGCAAGCTGGCCTATGTCTGGCCACGCAACGCGCTCCAGGTCACCGGCGCGATCGCGAAGGACGATCGTCCACAGTTTCCGCTGGGCTTCGGCCTGACCTATGCCGACCGCAAGTCGATGGGACCGCTGCCCGAGGATCCCGGCGTCGAACTGAGTTCCGCGCAGGCGGGTGTCTACTTCACCCGCGGCAAGCCAGCGCGTGATTTCGTGCTGAACCTGACCGGTGCCGATGGCATGGCGACGCATGTGAGCGCCACGCCGGCCGCTACGGCAGACGGCAGCCTTCGCATCGGTGCCCTCGACTACAAAGCCCAGGAGGACGCGCGCAGTTTCCACTGGAGCGCCAAGGGCGGCGGCGCATCGAACGTGGCCCTGGTGGCTCCCGCACCGCTCGATATGGACCGTGAGACCAACGGCGACGTGCTCCTGGTCACGACGTTGAAGGTGGATGCTCTGGCACCGGATGACACGTCGACCATCGGCGTCGGCTGCGGTGCCGGGTGTGGCGGAGACGTACCCATCGGGCGGCAACTCGCCGCCTTGCCGCGCGGCGAATGGCTGCGCGTGGGCATCCCGTTGAAGTGTTTTCGCGACGCCGGCGCGGACATGAGCAAGGTCGACCAGCCCTTTGAATGGTCCAGCCGTTCCGCCGGGCAGATCGCGATTACCGATGTGTCACTGGGTACGGTCACGGATCGCACGTTGACGTGCCCCGCTCACGGGAGCAAGCCGTAACGACGTCCCACGGAGTCATGGCCGCGCGGTCACGTGCCATGGCTTGCGCACTCGGACGTCCATTTGCTTTTGCACCATTATCCAGGTCGGGAAGAGATCGGAAGGCGCTGCGAGGCTTTTTTTATAGAGTTTGGTAAGTGCGGAACGCTTGTTGCCCTGCGGCAAGCTTTCCCGGCAGCAGCGTTCTATGATTCGATAATGACAGCGCTGTCATTCTTGGGGGCGGCGCTTGGGGAATGGGGAAATGGTGTCATGGCCGTCGCACGCGACGGACCGCACAGAACCAAGCCATCAAGGGAGAACCAGATGAATCTGCGTCACAAGTTGATGTACGTCGCCATGTCACTTGCCTTCGCTCCCGGCACGCTGCTCGCAGCGGACCAGGACACGACGGCGCCCAAACCGTCACCCGACCGTCAGGACGCCGCCGACAAGGCGGAGAAGAAAGTCCAGAACCTGGACGCC
Organism: Luteibacter sp. CQ10; assembly: GCF_040900725.1. Taxonomy (NCBI): domain Bacteria; kingdom Pseudomonadati; phylum Pseudomonadota; class Gammaproteobacteria; order Lysobacterales; family Rhodanobacteraceae; genus Luteibacter; species Luteibacter sp. CQ10. The sequence goes on from NZ_JAEUYM010000001.1 coordinate 1,455,076, forward strand.
ATTTCGGTATCCGCCACCAAGCGCGATACGCCGCTGCAGAAGACGCCGGTGGCGGTGACGGCGATTGCCGTCGATACGCTCGACCGTGAGCGGGTCATGACGGTACAGGACCTGACCAAACTGGTTCCTGGCCTCCAGGGCACGTCGCAGGGCGACCATGGCGTCGTGACGCTCACGCTGCGCGGCATCGGTAACGACAGCGCCAAGACCGAATACGCCGATCCCGAGGTCGCCACGTTCGTCGACGGCATCTACGCGCCTCGCGCCGAGGCCGCATCGGGCTTGCTGTTGGACATGGACGGCGTCGAAGTGCTGCGTGGTCCGCAGGGTACGTTGTGGGGGCGCAACTCCACCGCGGGTGCGATCAGCTTCCAGACCGCCAAGCCGGAGATTGGCGGCGGCTTCTATGGCAATGCGCAAGTAGGAGCGGGCAACTACCATCAGTTCGGCTCGCGCGCCGCCTTCAACCTGCCCATCAGCGATACCTTCGCCATGCGCGTCGCCGTGGTGCATGAGCAGCACGATGGCTACGTCGATTACCAGAAGCCGTCGGGACAACTTCCCAGCCTCGCCGATCAGCAGGCGGCCTATCTCGCTTCACCGGCGTCGGGTGGCACGCTGGCCGGGTTCAAGCCGATCGATCCGGGCCAGTACGTGCAGGGCGGCGACAAGTACAACTCGCAGGATCAATCCGCCGCGCGTGTCAGCGCGCTGTGGCAGCCCAGCGATGCGTTCAAGTGGAACCTGTCGTACGAGTACTTCATCGATCGCGGCACGCCCAGCATGAGCCTCATGCAGACGCCGCGCGAGGGACAGAAATTCTGGTCCGCACTGATCGACACCGCGCCCTACCTGCACCGCACCTCGAGCACGGTGCGCAGCCGGATGGACTGGAACATCACCGACGGCGTGCAGCTCAGCTATATCGCGGGTTACAACCATTACTCCGGCCAGAGCGACTTCGACCAGGACGTGGGCGTCAGCGTACCGACCAGTTTCACCACCAACGGCGTATACCAGGACGACCGTACCAACAGCTCGACGTACACGAACTGGAGCCAGGAAATCAACCTGAAGTCCACCGGACCGCAGACCGTGGACTGGATCCTCGGCGCGTACTACGGCTACGAAGACAACAGCATCCGGTTCGACATTCCCATCATGAACGGTACGCGCTACGGCACGGTGAACTGGCAGGGATCGTTCATCCAGCCCAAGGAAACGGTGGAATCGTATGCCCTTTTCGGCCAGGCCACCTGGCACCTCAGCGACCATTGGCGACTCACCGGCGGCGCACGCTGGTCGCACGACGACAAGGAAAACAAGGGCGGCATCAACTGGGGTTGGGCGTATGATCCCACCGTGCCACAGGTGCCGATCTCCCCGGATGTATATCCGGACCCGTCGAACGGCTTCAGCATCTCGCAGCGGAACACCGCCAAATACAGCAAGGGCAAGCCCACCTGGCTGCTCCGCCTGGATACCGACGTCAGCGAGAACGGCCTGGTGTATGCCAGCGTCTCCACCGGCTACAAGTCGGGCGGCACGCAGGACGCCGGCACGTTGTACAAGCCCGAGACGTTGACCAACTACGAAGTCGGCAGCAAGTTCGCCTTCCTCGACGGGCACCTGACATGGAACTCGGCGGTCTACTACGAAAACTTCAAGAACTTCCAGCTTTCCGCACCGATCGTCTATCCCGATGGCAACCACGGGCTGGGCTTCTCCAACGTGGGCGGCAGCACCAAGGTATTCGGTATCGAATCGGAACTGGCGTACCAGCGGCAGGGCGATCGTTTCAACCTGATCTTCTCGGCCATTCCGAAGAAGGAACTCGGCAAGCTGGTCTACGCCGGTTCGAACGACTACCAGGGCCTGCCGGCATGCCCGCCGGAATCCAACCTCGCCAATTGCGCGAACGTCACCGGTAACGACCTGCCGCATGCGCCGAATTTCTCGCTCACGGCCATCTTCGAGCACGATTTCCAGCTCGGCAATGGCGGCCGCCTGACGCCACGGCTCAGTGCGCAGTACCAGAGCGCGCAGTGGCTGAGCTATTTCAACCTGGGCGAGGGCGACCGGCAGAAGGCTTACACGCGCGGCGACGTGGCGTTGCGTTATAGCGAGCCGGGCGACAAATGGTGGGTCAATGCCTATGTGCAGAACGTATCGAACGGGAAGATCCGAACCAGTGCCGGGCGCTTCCTGATGTCCGACGGCTCGCTGCAGTACGTGTCGCAGTACCTCGCGCCACGCACCTACGGCATCCAGCTCGGCGTCTGGCTCTGAGGTAGCGCGGTCTGGTCCTCATGGGCGTATCGGCCGCGCGAGGTTTGCCGTTCCGCCGGCGGCGCTCCTCCGGGCGCCGCCATCCCTCCCCGTGAACGGCGCTTTTGCCGGGTGCGCATCGCGTCGCCCGGCATTTCTTTTAGTGGAACGACACCATGGCGCGTCTGAAGAAGGTACTGGTGGTGGGCGGCGGCACCGCGGGATGGCTGGTGGCGTGCTACCTGGCCAAGGCGGTCAACGCGGTCGATCCACGCAGCGTGCAGGTGCACCTGGTGGAGTCTCCGGATATCGGCCTGCTCGGAGTAGGGGAGGCCACGTTCCCCTCCATTCGCGGCACGCTGGCCGCGATCGGACTCGACGAACGCCGCTTCCTCGTCGGCGCCACCGCGACGTACAAGCAGGGCATTCTCTATCGCCATTGGGTCCGGCCATCGGGCTCGCCGGGGGCCGATCACTTCTTCCATCCGTTCAACGCCCCCAGCCAGCGCCCAGGCGGACCCGACTTGCTTCCTTATTGGCTGCTCGGCGCCGCGCCACCGGGGATGCTGTTCGCCGATGCGGTATCGATGCAGAGCACGGTGGTCGATCACTTTCGTGCCCCGAAGCGCCGGAAAGACGGTGACTACCAGGGACCGATGAACCACGCCTTCCACTTCGATGCCGCGTGCTTCGCCCGCGTGCTGGCCGAGCACGGCCAGGAGGTGCTTGGGGTGGTGCGACATGTCGCGACGGTGGAACGGGCGGAACGGGACGAGCGCGGTGGCATCGCACGGGTGGTCACGAAGGAAGAGGGCGAGCTGACCGCCGATCTCTACGTGGATTGCACCGGGCTTCGCGGGTTGCTGCTGGGCAACGTGATGCAGTCACCCTTCCGCAGCCGCGCGGACGTGCTCTTCGCCGATCGCGCGGTCGCCATGCAGGTGCCGTACGACACACCCGATGCGCCGATCCCCTCGTACACGATCTCGACCGCCCAGGAAGCGGGCTGGATCTGGGATATCGGCCTGCAGCGGCGGCGTGGCGTCGGCTACGTATACTCCTCGCGGCACACCACCGACGACAACGCCGAAGCGGTCTTCCGGCGGTACCTCGGCAAGGCCGGGGAGGGCGGCAAGGCCATGCACATCCGGTTCGAAACGGGCTACCGCCCTGAACACTGGCGCCAGAACTGCGTGGCGGTAGGACTGGCCGGTGGCTTCGTCGAACCGCTGGAGTCCACCGGCATCGCGTTGATCGAACTGGCGAGCTACCTGCTGACGCACCTGCTGCCGGGCGACACCGACGACATGGCAGGCGCCGCACGTCACTTCAACGAGATGATGGCGGCGCGTTATGACCGCATCATCGACTTCATCAAGATGCATTACTGCCTGAGCCAGCGGCGCGACTCCGCGTTCTGGGTCGACAACCGCGACATCGCCGGTATTCCGTCAACACTGCAGGACAAGCTCACGAAGTGGAAGCACCGGCCGCCGCACCGGCTGGACTTCGTCACCGACCTGGAGATGTTCATGCCGTGCAGTTGGCAATACATCCTCTACGGGATGGAGTTCCGGACCGATCTCGCACCGATGCGCAGTGCTTACCCGCATATGGATGCGGCGCGGGACGAGTTCGCGATGATTCAGCGGGCGGCGGGCAGGGCGCTGGGAGATCTGCCGGATCATCGGATGCTCGTCGAACAGCTGTGTAGCGAATACGCCGCAAGTAGCCGGGGCAGGGCCAGCGCGGCGCACCGCTAAACGGAATCGCCTCCGCGAAACTTCACGGATGTTTGGGGCTGTCGCCGTCTTGCAGCTTCTTCAGGTGCTCGGCGCCGTGGGTATTGGACGGATTGAGTGCCAGCGACTTGCGGTAATTCGCGATGGCGTTCGGTTTATCGCCCAGCGTCTCATAGCCTTCGGCCAGGCTGTCGAAGGCGTTCCAGCTGGTCGGCCATTGCTCCGCGTTGTAGCGGAACAGCCCGAGCGCCTGGGAGCCCTTGCCTTCGCGCAACAGGCCGTAGGCCCAGGTGTTGACGAAATCCTCCGAGAGATGCAGTTCCGGATGCGTGCGCTTTACGTCGGCAATCACACGCGATGCATGGGCGTAACGATCCTCCTGCAGTGCGCTTTCGAGCGCCACCAGCGCCGGCGGCCGTCCCCAGATCTCTTCCAGTGCCTGGTTGGCCAGGCCCTGAAGATCGTTCTGCGCTTCGCCCGGCCGGTTGGCCAGGAGGATGATTCCGTAGCCGAGCGCTGGATACATTTCGATGTAACTGGCGCAGCCGAAGGTGCTGCCCGACATGCGCAGACGCGGCTTGTTCTCGACCGTTCTGCTCAGAACCCAATTGAGGCCCATCGCGGAATCGCCTGGATCGCCCCAGGCCGGCTTCTGGGTCAACCGAATGGACGGGTCCGTGGCTTTCAATTCCGCGGCCAGGAACTTCGCCATGTCGCGCGTGCTATATCGTAGGCCGCCCGCCATCAGGAACGCGTCTTCATACATGCGCGGCATGGCGACGTGGCGCTTGTTGTATCCGTCGACCTCCAGGGATTCCCGGCTTTTTCCGAACCCCGTCTGCATGCCCAGCGGCTTCTCGATATAGCGCGCCACCAGGCTTTGGTACGGTTCGCCGTAGACCTTCTCGAGAATGCGGCCCATGAGCACTGGCGCGAGGTTGGAGTGTTGCGTCTGGGTGCCTGGCTTGCGGCTGAGCTTGGCTTGCTTGAGTTCGTCGTAGACCTGATTCGGTGTGATGCGTTTCATCGCGTCTATCGCGATGAAGGGCGCCTTGTCCGGATCGACGCCGACGGGAAACGGATTGGGCAGGTTGTCTGGCAGCGCCGAGGTGGTCGTGACGAGGTCGACGATGCGCACCGGCGTGCCTTCCCATGCCAGGTTCGGGTAGTCGCCGGGCAGGTAGCGGCGGATGTCGTCCTGGAGGTTGATCTTCCCCTCCAGCACGGCGTGCGCAAGGATCAACGCATTGAACACCTTGCTGACCGAGCCGATCTCGTAGACCGAGTCTGCGGTGGGCGGCTTGTCCTTGCCGCGCGTGGTCGTACCGAAGTCGTAAAAATGCGGCTGGCCGTTCCTGACCACCGCGATCGATACGCCGTCGGCGCGGCCGTCCGTGATGAACTGGGCTCCTAGCCGCTGGAAGACGCGGTCCATCCGCGCTTGCTCGGACTCGGGGGCATCCTGCGCCAGGACGATGGAGACAGGCATCGGGGCGAGGCAAATCAGCAAGAGGAAGAGCTTGCGAAACGGCATCGTGTCTTTCCTGTGAGCCATGGGGCGCGCAACGCCGACCACGGCCGGATGGCCGAGTGCGAGCGCGTCGGTAGGAGGGATGCACGATGGCGGAAAAAGGTTGCAACCTACTGCATCGACGGGTGACCCCCTGCCACGTAGGCCCGCCATGCCGGTACCCCGTAGCCGCGGTTGTGACCAGGAAGGGAGATCAGGGGTAGGGTAGACGTCGCAGGGGACAGCAAGCGCGATCAAATGACACCGCCGCGGGTGGGCTAGCATGGCGCTTCGCTCGGGGGATCAGGTATGGCGGCGGTGCAGCGCGCACTTTGGTACATCGAAAGTCATTCGGGACAGGCGCTTGCGCTGACGGACGTGGCGCGTGCCGCGGGCGTGTCCACGTTCCACCTCTCACGTCTGTTCCAGACGGCCACGGGGTGGTCGGTGGTCAGATACCTGCGCATGCGTCGGCTCAGCCAGGCCGCGGCCGCCCTGGCGGCCGGCGCAAAGGACATCCTCGATGTCGCCTTGTCGGCGGGTTACGGAAAGCACGAGGCGTTCACGCGTGCCTTCGGTGATGCCTTCGGAAAAACGCCGGAAGAGGTTCGGAAACAGGCGTCTCTGGATGGCGTGGACACGGTTTCGCCCCTTCGCGTGATCGAGGAACCCGCACCCGCACTGGCGGCGTTGCGTGTCGAGACCATTGGCCCGCTGTTGCTGTCGGGTATCAGCCATGCGTATCGGGCAAGCGATACGGCAGGCATTCCCGCGCAGTGGCAACGTCTGTTCGATCAGTATGCCGATCGCGTTCCGGCCGCGCCGGCTTACGGCGTGTTTGTGGCAGGCGACGACGACGGCTGCGTGGAGTACCTCGCCGGCCACGCCCTATCGCGCCTTGCGGAGGCGCTGCCTGGCCACGACACGCTACGGTTGGCGCAGCGACGCTATGCGGTCGTGAGGCACAACGCGCATATCGGATCCATTCCACTGACGTGGCGAGCCATGATGGACGACTGGTTGCCCGCGTCAGGCCTGCGTGCCGTCGATGCCCCCGATTTCGAACGTTACGGCGCCTCGTTCGAGACCGCGACCGGCGAAGGCGGCGTGGATATCTGCGTCCCCATTGAATGACGTGCCGAAGGACCTCCGATGAATCGACTCACCCGCATTTTCGTCTTCACTGCTGCCTGCCTGGTCACCGCTGCGGCTGACGCCGCCGTCGGCGAGATGCACCGGTCCACGACCACGCCGACCGCCGCGCTTCGTGACGCGTCGGGTTCGCCACGTGTCGCCATCACCGTCTGGTATCCCGCCACCGACGGCGCCATCGAAAAGCCGTTGCTGATCGGTCCACCGAACCGGCCGCTTTTCGATAGCGGCCAGGCGGCGCCGGACGCGCCCGTGGCAAACGGTCGCCATCCGGTGGTGCTGCTCTCGCACGGCTTTGGCGGCACCGCCAGGGTCATGGCCTGGTTCGGCACGCGGTTGGCCGACGCCGGGTTCATCGTCATCGCCGTGGATCACCCGGGCAGCAATGGCCTGACGCCCATCACCCGTACCGGCGCGACATGGTGGTGGGAGCGCGCGGAAGACCTCAAGGCCGCGTGGACGGCTATACGTCAGGACGACGTCATCGGGCCGCACCTGGATACATCGCGCCTAGGGGTTGCGGGTTTCTCTGCAGGAGGTTTCGCGGCGCTGGTCGCGGCCGGCGCGCGCGTCGACGTCGACCATTTCGTGACGTTCTGTAAGGGGCATCCCGACGACGGGGTATGTGCGCCACAGCTCGAGGCGCCGGCACTGTCGGCCCGCGATGCCGACACGGCCATGGCCGATCCGAAGGTTCGAGCCGGCCTTGCCGACGCATCCGCGGACCATGCCGTCCCAGGTGTGCGCGCCGCCTTTGCCATGGCACCGGCGCTGGTCCAGGCGCTGGATCCCGCGTCGCTGCCGCGTATGAAGGTGCCCGTGTCTATCGTGGTGGGCGACGCGGACACGGTCGCCCCCGCCGCGACTAATGCCAGTGTCGCCGCTCAGGCCATTCCGGGCGCCCGCGAAGAGGTGCTGCCCCTCGTGACGCATTACGACTTCCTGGCCACGTGCCAGCCCGCAGCGCGGCAGGTGGTGCCCCAGTGTGCGCAGGCCAACCGCCAGGGGGCGGCGCACGATGCCGCCATTCGGCAGGCGTTGCGGGTGTTCAAGGGCATGACGCCGCAGGGGGTGGGGAAGGGTACGCCAGTACCACCGGTGCGCTAGGATCGTGCCCTCGACGGGCCGACAGGACGTAGAACGTCGCGCAAAGTAAGCTTCTGAATGAACCTATCCGGCCGAAAGTTCCGCAGGGAGGACAATAGGCTCATGTTATCGAGGGTCAAAGCACGGCTGTCGCCCCACGCTGAGTTGTAATAGGCGGTGCCAGACAGGCTAGTGACCTTCCGACTGTCCGCCTCTGGGACATAAAGCTGGGCGATTAGGGCTGGTTATCGGGGGTAGGAAGGCAGCCTCTAGGATGCGTCGACTGAGCAGCCCGGCTAGACGTCGAAACGACAGGATCTTCTGCAATATTGCTGAAAAGTTACCCGCACAATCCTTTTCTACATCTTACGTTACAAAAATCGAGAAGACCCGAGGCGGGTTATTCCGACGACAATGTCACCAATCGCCGCCCAGATCGAGCGATCGGACCCCTGCGTTTGTTGTTGAGAGGCGAAGTCAATGCCAAAGGTGGGGAACAATCGCTATTGACAAAGCCCCCCCGAATCCCGGAGCTTGCGTGACGGGCTACAGGGGACGATCGTGTGTCGAAAGTTTTGATCAAGGAGGTCGTGGCGGATCTGCCCTTCTTGGGAAGGCAACACCTGCCGTTCGCACCAGCCAAGACGGATACATCGTCTGTCACCATTCTCATCGGGCGGAACGGAAGCGGAAAATCCACCATCCTTCGCGACCTGACGGTCACCATGCGCGATTTCTTTTCCGGACGCCGTCGTGCTCGTCATAGTGGTAGTCGGGTGGTTCGCTTAGATATCGAGAGCGATGGTCATCTTGATGTGCTCGAACAGAGCGGGCTCGATGGAAGGCCGTTCAACGAGCGAAGCCTGATCAAGGGTAGGGGGGGCGGCCCGAGTAAGATCATCGCACTCTCATTTACGCCCTTTGACAAGTTCCCCATCGGCGAGAACATTGCTCGAAGAGGTCGTCCGGACGAAGCCGTGGCGCGATATGTGTATCTCGGCTTCAAAGGCATGCGAGCCTCTCCGCGAGCCTTGCTACGCCAGTCTATCGATCAGCTAGCCTTCGCGGCCTCCAGCCCTGTTTCGGACCACCGCGTTGTCGATGTGTTGGCCGCGATCGGATATCGGCCGGTGCTGACGATCGATTACCAGATGAATCGCCTGGACAACGTACTCTCATCCGAACACATCGATCGTCAGCGGATCGAGGCGCTCATGGCGAACATCGAGCCACTGCTGAAGCCTGTTCCTGGCAAGATCGGCCGAAGCCTCTCGTATCGCTTCGATTTTGATCAGGGCACGGCGAGCAATTTCGCATCGAACAGGATCGATTACGACACCCTTCGCCAGTTGGTCCGCGCCAACGTGTTGCATATGACCTCGGCAACTCTCGAGCGTCCTGACGGTGACGAGGTGCAGCTTCTCGACCTTTCATCGGGCGAGCTGAGCTTACTTTGCGGATTTCTGGGGTTGGCGGCGCATCTTGAAGAGGGGTGTGTCGTCCTCGTTGATGAGCCGGAAAACAGCCTCCACCCCGAGTGGCAGCTGAGTTATGTGGAAATGTTGGATGCCGTGCTGCAAAGTCGCAGTGGCTGCCACTACGTGATAGCGACCCATTCGCCCCTTATAGTCAGCGGATTCGCAAGCCGGGGATGTGCCATCTTGCGGCTCGACCAACAGCCTGTGCGGATTGGCGATGACGCCGTGGCGAATGCCTCGCCAGATGCGACGTTGATGAGCGCATTCAATGTCCTCACGCCAGAAAACAACTTCCTGAAACAGCTGGTGCTGGAAGCGCTGACGCTCATTGAGCAGGGGCGACATGGTGAGGCGCGTGCCCAGCGTATCGCTGGATTCCTGGCTGGCTTCCACGATGACATCCCCGATGACGAGCCACTTCGCGACCTCGTTCGGAACATTTGCCTGGCCACTCTAGAGAAATGAACGCCAAGTTTCTGCCGAGCGAACAGGCCGCGATCAATGCGGTGCGTAAGTCCTGCGAGCAGGACGACCTCAACGCATGGTTCGATCAGTCCCAGGTAAAGGCACGCTTCAAAAAAGCCAGCATGCAGACCCAGGGGTTGAGGTGTTGTTACTGCCAGAAATATAACGACTCGACGAACAACAATCACTGGGACTTGGAGCATATCCTCAGCGAGGACAGCTATCCGCAGTTCTTCGCGGTGGACGACAATCTCGTTGTTGCCTGCAAACGGTGCAATGGCGCCAAGGGGAATCAGGATGTCCTCCTACCCAAGCCAACGCTGGGGCATCAGCTATCTGTCCTACCAATGGATTCGGAAAGCTATGCCATTCCCCATCCGCGAATCGACAGCTGGGCGGATTGTCTTTCTCATGTTAACTATCAGATCTATAAAGCAAAGAACGGAAAGGGCCTTGAGTTGGTCCAGGTTTGCAAGTTAAACGAACCAGCCATCAAGCGGGCGGGTCTCACCTATGAGAGCATAGTCGCCGCCGCGAGGAGGAACTTCTTCGACGTGCTGTGCGTCCAGATTCCCTGGACCTTGCCCGACGAAGACGTGTTGGAGCACATGGCGAGGTTGACTGAAAGTGCGGAGAACGAGCGGCGAGACATGTTACTCACGCCATTATCGAAGAGGCTAGACTCACTGAATAAAAAAGCGGAGAGGATCCTTCCCAAACAAGCCGTTAAGGAGGCCAAGCAACTTGCTTTGAAGCAAAAAAAAGGGAAGGTCACAGCCAAGAAGATAAGAGCTAAGGTCGGCACGATGCAGATAAATTATGCGGACTTGGCTGAGGTGCTGCTGCTGACAGCGGTAAGGGATGGCAGCGGACCCAAGAAGCCGCTTATGCTGGAACACAAGTCCGAGGAAGGGAAACCGGACTACGAGTAATCACAGTTCGGAAGGAGCTGTCGTCAGGTAACACCCGGACGTCTCGATTGATTCTCAAGCCCAATAGCCGGAGGGGGATGATTCGCCGGTGTTATCGAGGGTAGGGCTTCTCTATGATTCCGACCCGAAGCGGACCCTACGGTCCAGCCTGTTCATTTGACTATACGCTTGGTAATTAGCCGGATGCGGCGAAGATAAGCTTTGTTCAGAACTAAGCGGTGGCGGTATTTCTCGGCACGCCGCATACGAATAAACGGGCATCGGGTCCACCTATTCAGTAGCTAGGCCTTAGGGGAGAAACGCCGAATGGTCAAAGTCATCTTAAAGCGCTTTGCAGAGCTCTCTGACCAGCTGTCGGATCTCGCGAATACCATGCAGGTCAAGCACAGCGAGTATTCGGGGCGCTACGAACAGGTCGATGTCGAGCAGTTTCTCAACTGGTGCGTTAAGGCGCGCAGCCTAATTGGCAATGCATGCGGTCGGGAGTCTGAGCACTACAAGTCGTTCATTGCGGCAGAAGAACCAAGCCCTTTCTCCGGAAACTACGAAAACCTCAAGAGCCTCCGAGCCGTATTCACTGCAGCGCGTGAAGATTTTGAGGGTGGCTATCTCGTCTCAGTTCGCAACCTCGTTCAGGCCGAAATTGCAGACTCTGAGCTAGATCAAGCCAGAGAGCTTCACAAGTCAGGTTACATATCCGCAGCCGCCGTGGTCGCAGGCGTGGTTTTGGAGACAACGTTGCGCACGTTGTGTGACTTGCACGGCATTGCACACGGCAAGCTAGACAAAATGAACGCCGATCTGGCTAAGACAGGTCAGTACAACATCCTCATGCAAAAGCGAATTACTGCGCTGGCGGCCATTAGGAACAGCGCGGCTCATGGGAGCACCGGTGAGTTCACAGCCGCCGACGTGTCCTCCATGATTTCCGACGTTGAGCGATTTGCCAAGGATTCCCTTCCGTGAGTTTGGACACAGTGCGGATCGCCGGCTGCTTGCAGGGATTCGGCAGCTGCTTGAGCCGGTGGGGGCGGTGGACAGCACGGCGACTCGGTGGCGCACGGTGGCCGGGGTCCACGGACCCAATTTGGCCTTGAGCCCGGCGGCCACCAGGGCCTGGTCGACCGCCGGCGGCAGCTCCCAGGCGAGCTCCCCCTCGGCCGAGCGCCAAACCACTCGCTGGTGGGAGGCCGCTCTGTCGGCCTCGCGGAGCCATATAGAGAGTGAAATGACATCGGAACGAGCCGCTATTGCGAGCGCCTAGGCCGCACTGGCGGACGATGCCGAGGCTCTCCAATCACGCCTTGTCGATGGACTCGCCTCTGCGTCCCAGGCGGACCAAGCGCGTCTTCTCGCCGAGCAGCGTTTGGAGGATCTGAAGGGTATCGCCGCTGAACTGCGCTTGCAGCTGACTCGAGCCACGACCTTACTTGACGCTGCCGAGGCGCGCGCTAACAGGCTGCAAGACGAGCTCACGGCCCACGTTCAGCAACTGCAGATACGGGAAATCGACTTTTTCGAGGAGCGACGCCTTCAAGCGGAGCATTTGCGAGGGGTCGAGAATCGCGAGCATACGGAAATTGATCGAGCACGCCAGGAGTCCCGAGAACGTAAGAAGCTTGTCGACGCCGCCATCGCCCATACGTCCTGGGGCGAGCCGTGGCTATGACGCCATAAAGCTCGTGGTCAAAATTAAGCCACTGAGGACAAAGTTAAGCGGGTCTCGTCGACACCGACCATGATCTGGACCGTCTTTCGGAGCCAACGTCGAATTCGCGCATAATGTATATTATGTCTAGTTACATCGGACCGAATGGCGGTACGCCGCTCCGGGCATGCTGTTGCATCTGAGCCGCTTGGTAGCGTAGCTAGCCAGCTGGCTATACCGACCCCGCAGCCTGGTTAGGTGCCGCGTGACCGGAAGCCGATAGCCTTCGTGACCGGCTTAGCTGCTAGCTGCGACGACAATGTTGGGGCCAGTGGCGGTGTAACGCCATGTGGGCACCTGGCGAGTTTCTACGTCTAACGTGAGCTCCATGAGCGGCCGGTGACGTGCGCCTGCAACCTCATGGTCATATGAAGTGATATCCCGGCGTCACTCGCGGGTCATCCGTATGCGTGACCGTCCACATTGGGGTGAGGTCACTATCATGGAGTTATTTCGATGTTCAATCGCATCTTGAGGCTTGTGGGCGTGGTCGCCTTGTTGCTAGCCACATCCGTGCATGCCGCTGCCCCCGAGACACTCGATTCGAAACTCCAGTTGCTGAGGCAAGCCTACTGCGCCGCCCAAGGCGGAGAAGACATATCTGCAAGCGGCGCTTTCACCAAAGGACCTGGTGTAGGCGAAGTTGTCGCTTGCCGCCTCACCGGCGCCCGCAGTGATTCGGCCCATCCCAATAAGGAAGATTCGTTCATTACCCTCCCCCCCTTCACCTTCGTCGGCGCAGCTCTTTATCCGCCTTCCGGCAGCGTCACTGTGGCGGCGGCCAACCCGATCTTCAATACCAGTTGCGCCGCGGATATTTTCATCAAAGCTGCAAACGGATTTCCCGCCGTCAGTCACGGCACGGCCACGATCAATTGCAGGGGCTATAACAGTCATGGCAAGGTCAACGGTTGTAGCATCGACTGGTCAGGCCCGGTCAATGTCACTGTCGGTCAGGAACCATACGGTGGCCATGTGTCACTAGCCTTCGGCTGCATTGTCGTTGCTCCAGGCAGCATCGCGTCCGCTATGAATCTGAAGTACGTTGATCCGATCTATGCATCGATCTCGTACTCTCACCCGGACGAAACGTCCAACATCGGAATCGTCGTTCAATGAAGTCAGTGTCGGCAATCCGGATCGCGTGCTTTGCCGTCGTCCCGATGATGTTTTGTGCCTGCACCGGAACGGTCACTCCTCGCGCACCGGCGACCAACGGTCGTCCGGTGACCGTCAGTTGCAGCACGACTCAGCGCGAAGCTGAGCCGTGCATCAACCAGGCGCGCGCGGCTTGTCCATCACCGGTGGTCTCGACCATTCACCTTGATGCCTCCACGCCGTACACGACGGGCGTCGATGGCACTCAGCGCCAACTCTACCAGTACGAAGCGACGTATCTATGTACACCGTAGCCTCTGCTTTTCACAGGTGCTGGTAGCGAGGCCAACGCACCCCTTGTTTGGACGGTCTGACAAAGGGTGCGTTGGCTTTTCGTCCTCGCCCTTCCCTATCCGATGATGAAGGCACATCGATTGCGCGGACTAAGGACGGTTGCTGGCCCGCCACGTCTCAGGGCCCGGGCTCGTACCTGAGCAACGGCGTGCCGGGGAAATAATTCCCGTAGTACTCCTCTGCCCGGCACTCCGGGTGCGCTTCGAAGTCGATATACGGTGCCGAGCAGTAAGGGCAACGGAACGGATTGGTATATCGGAACCGCGTCCCATCGGGCGCGAGCGGCAGCGCAGCCTCCAACGCGGCCAGCTCGGCGGGGTTCGGCGTGGACAACGCCGCCGGACAACCGGGCACGCGGTCACTCACCGTCAGCGTGTGCTTTCCCGAGCCCGAGTAGAAGTAGCCCACCTGGCTGAACCCGGCATGGAAAGAGCGTACGTGGAACGACCTGTGGCAGTCGTCGCACTCGCATGAGAGTACGATATCGCCGCTGGTCACGTGGCCGGTGAAATGCAACCCTCTTGCAAAGAGTCCCTTGCCGCGGAACTCCGAGTTGCTCACCTTCGCGCCCGGAAGAAAGAAGGGCTGGAAGCGGATTCCCGTCGCTTCCCCTCGCGCGAAGGCTTGCGGATCGAAATCGGGTGAGCTGGTCACCACGCAGTCCGCCTGGCACCCCAAGCCACCATGGACCCGCACCGAGAAGTGATACCACCCAGCGACTGGACCCAACGGGTGCTCGTGAACCCCGCCCTGGCGGTCGATGAATTGAACGATCCCGCCGGCTCCCACCTGCACCGAAGGGTTCTTTTCGCAAGGCAGCTCAGTCTCCTCAACCCTGGTGACTTCCCTACCCTGCACTCGAACCGATAGGAGTGGTACGTGCTTCTTCTTGAGGAATGAAAACATGGCTTTCCTTAGCAGAGAAGCATGCAAAAAGACCTGCCCTTTTTACCGCATCAGACAGGACTCTTCACGACATTTTGTTGATCGACCTTGCGCCCACCTGTGGAGTCGATTAGCGCCCGAGCACCATCGTATCATCAGGAGCAATCAGCGCCCGCTGCGCGGAGCTAGAAGTGGCGGAGTGTCCACATGCCCCGCCTGCGCTAAGCTCGCGAACCTACATCGAATGGATTTGAAATCGTGCGCCAAGGCAAATCCGGCATTCCTTTCCTGACATGCCTACTCATCGTCATGGCCTGCGGCCAAGGCTGCAGCAGCGAGCATCGTTCCGCCGATACACCGCCCGAGGCGGAACATGTACCCATGGCGCGGTTCTCGCACGGCCCGGCCCATCTCGGGCTGATCGCCGGCGACGGCGTGGCCGGCTTTCGCGAAAGCGCCCCGGCGAGGTTTTCCGATCCCTGGGGCATCGCCGTGGGCACCGATGGCCGGATCTACGTCGCCGACGCGGGCGATAACGACACGATTCGCCTTATCGACGCCACCGGAAGAAGCGGCGTCTTCGCGGGTTCGACCTCCGGCTTCGTCGACGGACCGGCGGGTAAGGCGCGCTTCGATACGCCCTCGGGCATGGCCATCGATACCACCGGTACGCTCTACGTGGCGGACACCGGCAATGACGCGATCCGGCGCGTGGACGCCCGGGGCACGGTAACGACCGTGGCCGGCGGGAATGGACCGGGATACCTCGACGGCCGAGGACGCGATGCGCGCTTCAACGGCCCCGTCGGCGTGGCGGTGGGCGAACACGGCGACATCTATGTGGCCGACACCTATAACCACCGCATCCGCCGCATCGCCCCCGACGGTACCGTGACCACCGTCGCGGGAAGCGGTGCGCCGGGATTGCAGGACGGCCCCGGCTTGAACGCCCGCTTCGATACGCCGTGCGCGCTGGCTGTCGGCGTCGACGGTTCCCTGTGGGTCGCCGACACCGGCAATCGTGCGATCAGGCGTATCGCACCGGATGGCACCGTGAGTACGCTGGCGTACTCCACGTCCGAGGATCACGAGGCCTTGCTACGACGTCCGCTCGGCATCGCCGCCGACGCGGACGCCGTCTATGTCACCGAGGCCGCACGCGGACGCGTCCTGCGCTACGGCAACGATGGGACGATACGGGTGATGACGGGTGAGGACGCCGGTCAGGCCATGCAGCAGCCGGCCGCGCTGGCCTTCGACGGTCGCGGGCTCGTGGTGACCGACGCCGCCTCGGCGCGTATCTACCGGGTCGATGACGCGGCGACGACCGACGCGCCCGCGCCGGTCGGACCGGCCCCGGACGCCGCACTTCCCGTGACGAGTGGTCGCTGGCCCATCGCCCCGCAGGACGCGTGGCACGAAATCGTCGGCGTACCGGGCGAGGTTCGCGGCAACGATCAAGGCGAGAGTCGCGACCATCTTCATGCGGGTCTCGACGTGCGGGCGGATGTCGGCGCGGAAGTCCATGCCATGGCGGATGGCAAGGTCAGCGATCCGCTACCGACATGGGGTTACGGCAAGCTCAACGAAGGGCTTGCGCTCGACCGCATCGATTACATCCACATGCGTGTAGGCCGTGACGCTCGCGGTCGACCGATCGACCCCCGACGGTTCGTCGTCGTACCGGGCGAGGATGGCGCGCTGGCCCGCGTGCAGGTGCGCCGAGGTACCCGATTCCACGCGGGCGATGTGCTCGGCACGGTCAATGCCATGGCGCATACCCACCTCTCCCTGACCGGTAACGTCGCCAACCGCAACGCATTCGAACTCGGCTTTACCGGTTTCGTCGACCACGTGCGACCGACGATCGATGCCGTGACGTTCCACGATGCCTTTGGCACCGCGCTTCGTCGAAAGTCCCATGGTCGCCTGTTGATTCCGCGCGATCCGGGCGGCATCCAGATCGTGGTGGAAGCGTGGGACCAGGTCGACGGCAATCTACCCCGGCGCCGCCTGGGACTGTATTCCGTCGGATACCAGGTACTCCGCGGCGATGGCACGCCCGCGCCTGGCTTCGAAACGCCCCGGACGACCATCGTTTTCGACGTCATTCCCACGGACGATTCCGCCGCGCAGGTCATCTATGCACCGGACAGCGGCGAGACGGTACACGGCAGCGCACGTACCCGCTTTCTCTATGCGGCGACGCACTGGCTTGAACATGGAGAGGTGCGGGAAGACGCGTGGAACGTCAGCGCGTTGACGCCAGGTGACTATGTGGTGAGGATTTTCGCCAGCGACTGGTCCGGCAATGTCGCCGAGCGTCGTCGCGACGTGCCCGTAACTTTGCAATGAAGTCAAACACGACGGATTCGCCTTGCTGAACAACGAGGCATCGGTCATCAGCGTACGGCGGGATGGGTCCGGCGAACCGACCTCACTCTACCGTCGCATACGAAGGTGGCGTTTCTTTACGTAACCGGGCGGCGACGTCGGCCGCCTCGCGCATCACCCGCAGCATGTTGCCGCCGGCGAGCTTGGCGAGGTCCTCGTCGGACCAATGTCTCCGGGCGAGCTCGCGGAACAGCGCGGGATACGTGTCCGCGCCTTCCAGCCCCACCGGCGTGTCCGGGATACCGTCGAAGTCGGAGCCGATGCCGACGCAGTCGATACCAGCGACGCGACGGATGTGTTCGATGTGATCCGCGACCATCGCCAGCGTGACGACCGGCTTGGGATGGCGCTTGTCCCACGCCGCCATCGCTGCCGCGGCGCGCTCCGGCTGGCCGATGTACAGGCCGGCGTACGGCGGCGCGTTGTAGCGCGTCTGCTCCGCGGCGCGATCGGCGGACCAGCGGTTGTAGGCCTCGGAGACATACGGCGTGGCGAAGGTCGCCATGACGATGCCGCGGTTCTTCGCCACCAGCGCGAGGACCTCGTCCGACACGTCGCGCGGATGATCGTCGATGGCGCGCGCGCCGGAGTGCGAGAAGATCACGGGCGCGACGGAGACGGCCAGGGCGTCACGCATGGTCGCTTCCGAGACGTGGCTGAGGTCGACCAGCATGCCCAGGCGGTTCATCTCGCGCACGACGTCCTTGCCGAACGGGGTGAGCCCATGGTGACGCGGCGTGTCGGTCGCCGAATCGGCCCAGTCGTTGTCCAGCGTGTGGGTGAGCGTCATGTAGCGCACGCCCAGCGCGTAGTACTGGCGCAGGACGGCCAGTGAATCGCCGATGGAATGGCCTCCCTCGACGCCGATCAACGAGGCGATCCGTCCGTCGGCGTGGGCCTTTTCGATATCGTCGGCCGACGTCGCCATGCGAAAGTCGTCGGGATAACGCTCGACCATGCGATGGACGAGGTCGATCTGCTCCAGCGTCATCTTCATCGCGGTCGTTTCGGGGACCGTGGGAGGCACCCACACCGACCAGAACTGCGCCCCCACCTGCCCTTTGCGCAAGCGCGGAATGTCGGTCATCAAGGGTGGAGCGGACGGCTCGGCCTTACCCGCCGGAAGCCGTGAGGTGTCCGCGCGCAGGTCGATGGCATCGGCGTTGCCGACCCGCTGGCGGATTTCCCAGGGCAGATCATTGTGGCCGTCGATCAGCGGCGTGGTGGCGAGCACGTGCTCCACCCGCGCAGCGCGCTCCGACGCAGCGTCGGCCGCGACGCAAGGCGTGACGGCGGTGGCTGCGGCAAGGCAGGTGAAGGCGAGTCGGCGAATGGACGTAGACATGACGGCGCCCCTCAATAGAGCACGGACACGCGCAGGAGCGCGAAGGTCCAGGCGAACCACAGCACCACGCTGGCCGATAGCACGAGCACCACGCTCCAGACGCGAGCCGGCCAGCGCGAAGGGGCGCGCCACACCGATACCAGGTGCGGGAGCATCGCAAGCCAGCCCCCGACGAAAGCGACGATGCCGAACACCTGGACGACACGCACGACGCCGTCGGACGCGTCGCTCATGTATGGCAGGTGGGAGAACAGGGTCAGCACGAGGGTCGCCCAGGCCACGAGGGCCACGACGATCAGCAGCGCGGCGAGCCGGCTGAGGCGATAGGCACGCCGGGCCGGCCCCAGCCGGGTTGCGGGTACGTGATAGTGGCGGCGCACCAGCGCGGTGATCGGCCAGGCCAGCACGGTCAGCAGCAGCGCCACCGCGGCCACCAGCAGCGCGGGGACGAGCCAGGCGCCGTTCTGCCCGGCGGCCGGACGCTCGAAGACCATGAAGGGCGAGACCAGGTCGATGCTGAAGCGCACGGCCTTTCCGTCCACCACCTTCGCCGCGAGTCGTTCGTGTCCGCCGACGGCGTGCCAGACGAAGGGCTCGGTTTCCACCCATTTCAGCGGCGTGCCGTCCACGCCCTTGAAGGGCGTGACCAGGCGATGCTCCGCGTCGACCGCCAGCTTAGGCTGCACGAACACGTTCAACGCCGCGAGGAAGGTGCTCTTGGAAACGCGTGAGTTGTCCCAGTGGCCGACGAGCATGGCCGCATGTTTCGCCGCCGTCTCCGGATCCACCCTCGCGGTGTCCTCGGGCGCGGGAAAGTAACGATCCGCGAAGCGCTGCAGGATCGCCGTGCGCAGGCTGCCCGCGGCGCCGTCGCGGCCGCCGCTGTTGAACGACACGTAGAGACCGACGTTTTCGTGCAGGAACAGGTGCAGCGCGGTATGGAACAGCACGGTGTCGCCGAGGTGCCCGATCACCTCGCGATGGTTGATGTTGGTCTCGAAGAAGCCCAGCTCCATGCGGTTCAACGGCGGCAGCAGGGTGAGCGGGCTGTCGTGCATCTGCCGTGTCGCCGCCTCGCCGAGCAGTCGCGCGCCCTGGTAGGTGCCGCCTTGCAGGTGCGCGATCATGAAACGCGCCATGTCCTCGCCGCTCACCGACATCGAGCCGGCCGGGGCGGGCCCGACGATTTCGAACGCCCTCGGCGCGTCCTCGCCGAACACGTAGCCCTTCGCCATGGACGACGACAATGCCGCCGGCAGCGGCTGCCTCGCGGTGGCATGCGTCATGCCGAGCGGCTCGAGGATGTGCCCTTCGAGGTAGTCGTCGTACGACTGCCCCGAAACGCGCTGCACGATATACCCGGCCAGCGTCGCGCCGTAGTTCGAATACGCGGGCGTCGTGCCGGCGTCGAACACGCGTTGCGGCACCCAGCGCTTGAGCAGGATCTCGAAGCCGGGGGACCTCGGGTCCTCGGTCATGATGCCCTTGCTCTGTTCCTCGAAGCCGGCCACGTGCTGCATCAGCTCACGCATGGTGACGGGCTTGCCGGCCCGCGGCGGGATGGTGAAATCGAGGTAACGGTTGACGTCGGCGTCGAGGTCGATCTTTCCCGCCTCGACCTGTTGCATGACCGCGGTCCATGTAAACAGCTTCGACACCGAGCCGATCCGGAACAGCGTGGTCGCCGGATCGACCGGTGTGCGGCGTTCACGATCCGCGTAGCCAAAGCCGCGGCTGGTAAGCACCTGGCCGTCCTTGACGACGACCACGACCGCGCCGGGAATGCCCGATGCTTCCAGCGCATAGGGCATGAAGCCGTCGAGCCAGGTGTTCATGTCGCGCGCATTCAGCGGATGCGTCGCGCCGTCCGTTTCGGCCGTCGCCGCTGGCGGAATCGTCACGGGACCGGGCTGCGTGGTCGGCGGCGTGGGTACCTGTGCCATCGCGGTGGAGAGCGCCGTGGCCAAGGCCACCGCGACGATCGTCTTGAACAAGGACACGGGCGTTCTCCGTAGGCGTGAAAGAAGGACGGGCATCACGGCGACACCGCACGCACGGCGTCGACCAGGGCGGCAAAGGGAGCACCTCCGCGCAGCGGATCGGCCACGGGAAGGCCAAGCCGGGCGCTTTCGTCCGTCATGAGCGCAAGGGCATCGTCGGCGCCGAGCCGTGAGGTATCGAAGGCGACACCGACGCAGCGGATGCGCGGGTTGGTGCGTTGGCCCAGGCGCGTCGTCAGCTCGATCACCTCGGCGACGTCGGGCAGCGCGAAGTCCGGGTAACCGAGCATGTGCGGCCGGTCCGGCTGATGGCAGACGACGAAGGCGTCGGGTTGCGTGCCGTGCAGCAGGGCCAACGAGACCCCGGCATACGCGGGATGGAAGAGCGAGCCCTGCCCTTCGACCATGTCCCAATGCGTCGGCGGCGCGTCCGGGCTGAGGCGTTCGGCCGCGCCGGCGGCGAAGTCGGCGACGACGGCGTCCATGGGTACGCCACGGCCGGCGATCAGGATGCCGGTCTGCCCGCTTGCGCGGAAATCGACCGCGTCGCCCCTCTCCGCCAGCGCCTTCGCCAACGCGAGCGCCGTGTATTTCTTGCCGACCGCGCAATCCGTGCCGACCGTCAACAAGCGCCTGCCCGTTCGCCGGCGTCCCGTGCCGACGGGCAGCCCGCTCGGCGGTACGCGCACGTCGACAAGGCGGCGATCCAGTCGTCGGGCGGCATCCGCCAACGGCGCGATGCTCGACAGTCGGGTGTGCATGCCGCTGACGAGGTCCAGGCCGGCCTCGAGCGCCTCGACGAGCGCTTCGATCCAGCGCTCGGGGATCGCACCGCCCGGACTGGCCACGCCGATAACGAGACCGCGCGCGCCCAACGCCCGTGCTTCGCCCGGGGTCACGGTGGGCAGGCCGGTATCGATCGTGGCGCCACAGCTCCATTGCCCGACGCAGCGTTCGAATGCCCAGTCGCGCAGGCCGAGCGCGGTCTTGGCGAAACCGAACTCAGTCACGTCGCCGAGGAACAGCAGGTAGGGCTGCGGCAGGTCGTCGAGTTCCGCGGGGGCGGTCGGAGCAGCGAGAGACATGGAAGGCGGATTCCTCGAAGGCTCAGCGGGCTTTCGCCGCCGGGGTGAAATGCAGGTCGCGGTAGTCCCAGCTGAAATCGGCGGTCGGCGACACGGGCGCCATGCTCATCCGCTCGATGCCGCCCTCTGGGGTCAGGGCGAAGGTGACGTATGCGTTCTCCACGTCCGGCATGTCCCAGACCGTGCGAAAGGTGTCGTACTGCACGTGGACCAGTCGACCTTCGAGGCCCGGCGTGCGGTCGAAGCGGATGCGTAGCGCGCCGGAGTTCTTCGGATCGCGCGACAGCGTGGCCGTGCCATACCAGGGATCGCGGTACACGCCGACGTAGCGATCGACGGCGAGGGAAGGGCCCCGCTCCGGGTGCGTCTCGGCCACACGTTTCTTCAGGGCGGCCGCGGCCTCGGCGTGCCCGGCATCGAAGAACTGCTTGTAGGCGCCGATCCAGTCCGGCGAATCCAGTCCGAGGTAGGTATCGAGCAGACGTTCGCGCAACGCGAACAGCGTGCCCGCGTCTTCGGCGTTCACCATCACGGCGAAGGCCACTTTCTTCTCGGGGATGATCATCGTCACCGAGTACGCGCCGAGCACGCCGCCGAGGTGGGTGATCACCTTGTGCCCACGGTAGTCGCCCACTTCCAGGCCGAGGGCGTAGGCGTTGAACTGCGGATGGGCGAGCGCGAGCGGACCCGGCATGCCAGGCTCGTCGATCACCGTGTGTGGCGTCACCAGCGCCTTCGCCGCGTCCGCGCTGAACAGGAGGGTCGGCCGAGAATCGGGAAAAACGGCGCCACTTGCAGCATAAGCGGCTGTAAGTACTAAGGTTCCTTTCGAACCGGCTCCACCGCACGACTGCGGTTGTAGGCTATTGCCCCGTGTGCAGTAGTCCCTTGAGCGTGTGCCCTGCTGAGCAAGTCATTCGAAGTCGAGATCGGCCGGATCGACGCTATGGAACACATCGGCAGCCCCGTCGAGAAACATGATCCGTATATTGGGGCTTCCGGAATCGGGGTGTACCACGCTGAGCACCTGCGCAGGCGCAAGCCAACGATGGCCGCCGTACTTTGTCTTATGCATGATCTGCACGCGCAGACCAGGCCTCACCTCTTCACGCTCCATCAGTTCCGTCCTTCGGACTTTAATTCGGACTCGTTGACGGGACGTCGACCAAGCGCTCGCCCCATTTCTTGTCATAGATCGGCGCCAGTTCCAGCCCGCCTATCCAGGGTGGATGTTGCCCCGGCTCGAAATAGGTAATGTCCAAAGCCATCTGATGCTTCTCACAGGCCGGCTGCAGGTCCGAGATAACCGCATGGACGGCGCGCTCGCCTAAACCCGCTTCGGTGCCTATGGCCAAGAGCGTGCTGCTGGACGCTGCCCCGTCGGCAGCATGCATGGAGGCTATGTAGGCGAGCTCGACGAAAGGAAGCTTGGCCAGCGAGGCCAGCAGAAGATCCACGAGCCACGGCGGTATCGTCTCCAGCGGCGTCACCACGGGTTCGCTGCTTGCAGCGACCGTGACCTTGTTGAGGCGCGCCATTCGCCCTGTCGCCAGGAGCGTTTTTACCTCTTCCGGATAGAGCATGCCGTGCTCGTCGTTGGGATTGAGCATGAGCGTCGCCCCCAAAGTCGCTTCGAGGAATATCCGTCCTGGCAGTGCCACCACACGAGCGGATGTGCCGGCGGCGGCACGCGCTTTCGTTTCGTCGGTGAAAAACGGCAGGATCAGAACGCCGGTGTCGGGATGGTTGAACTGGATGAACCGAAGACGGCGCCCGACCGGATCGCCCTTGGGGACATGGGCATAGACGTTGGCCTTCAGCAGCGCCTGAAAAAACGCGGGTTCGTCGCGATGATCCTTCGTGGCACGGGCCAGGAGCCGACTGAGTTTGACCGCACTAACCACTGTCTTGTCCCTCGCGCTTGCCCGACGGTGGTGCCCCCGGCAGGACTCGAACCTGCATGCGTGGCTTATCGGGCCACTGCCTTTATCCGAATATAAATCGGACGCCTCACCTCTCGGCCACGGGGGCAAACGAATACCTCAGCGCGAGGCGGCGGATATTCGTTCGCGGTGGCGCATGGGATGGATCATGGGTGGATGGTACCAGCCCCGGTTAGGCTAAGGGTGAATGCCTACGGGATGGCCGGCCATGTCGCGCTGGCGACCTCAGGCGATCTTGAGCCGACGCAACGTCTCGTCCTTGCGGAAATTCACTGCATTGACCGGGCGCGGCCGCTTGGCGTGCGCATTCTCGACGATGCCCTCTTTGATCAGTTCCGCGAGCGCCGCCTGCAGTTCGGAGAGTAGCCCGTCGGTTTCTTCGATCAGGTCGGCCATGGCCATCATGCCGACCGTCAGCGTGTCGCCCACGCGGGGCATCCGTTTCAACCAGGCGAGCTTCAGGTCGTAGGACGGCATCGAGGGCTCGTCCTCGTGCTCGTCGGCAGTGAAGAAGTCGCTCTGGCCACCCTTCTTTGCCTTCGTGTTCAGCCGGTACTGCAGTTTCAGTCGGGTCTGCTGCAGGGCCGTTTTTTCCGCCTCCTCCCAGAACACCACCAGACCCGTCGCATTGTGGGTGGCGTACACGAGATTGAAGATGACCTTCTTCTTGTCGATGTATTCGACAGGCAACATCGCCGTGCGCAAGCGCTGCGACGCATGACCGTCGCACACCTCAGCGAGCTTGCTGCGATAACGGCGCATGAGCTCTCGCTTCTTGGTTTCACCGCCGACGGCCAGCGCGTCACGCCAGTCGGCGCCGAAGACGGCGATGAGGTTATTCTCCTGCTCGGCCAGCCCGGTCGCGAGGTTGATGAAATTCCACATGAAGTTGATCAGCAACTCAGTGTGCGGACGCTTCAGGAACGGGGCGAGTACCGCTGGCTCGACGATGCCCTTCCAGCCGAACGGATCGACGAAGACGAAGGCAAACTCATCCGGCTGAAGCCAACGCAGAATGTCGGGGATGGCCTCTTCAAAGGACGCACGCCAGATCTCGGGCCGGTCGCGATCGGCGGGTGTCTGCTGGACGTGCGCCTCCAGCAGGTCGGCGCGCTCGGGGTCGGCTTCCACGAAGACCGAGCGAATGTCGACCTGCCGTTGAAACTTGGTGCTCAGCTGACGCTGGCAATCGGTCATCAGTCGCATGGCGATGCCGGGGGAGGTGTCGGACAGGTCCGCCGTCGAGGACTTCCAGGGGCCGGCAAAGCAATCGATGTAAGCGATCTTGTTCCATCGCTGGCCGATGATCATGAGACACCGCTCCAGGTAGGAACCCAGGATGGTGTGTTTGACCAGCGAATGCTCCCGTGATTCGTAGCGTTCCAAGGCCTGCTGCGTCGTGCTGCTCATCGGTCTCCCCCTGTCCCTGTTGACGATGTCGATCAAGCCATCACGGCCGCCACAGTCTCGGGCATCCCGTTCCATTGTCGGCCATCGAGCTCACGCCCATTCGCCTTCTTCGAGCGGCGCTTGCCGTCGGCTCCCCAGCCGCCCCATTGTTTAAAGAAGAAGGTTACCCCCTGCGCGTCGCACTGCCGGCGGATGCCGCGCGCCCATTCCGGCTGCATCGGCCGTGCCTTGGGACCCGATTCACCGCCAACGATCGCCCAATGGATGCCTGACAGATCCAGCTCGCCCAGGTCTTCGAGCAGCGGCTCACAGGACAGGAAACGGATCTTCGCTGGAATATGGCGTAGCGCCTCGATGCGTGGCACGCCGTGACGTCGATTCTCCACGGAAACGCCCAGCCAGACATTGGACGGCACCGGTCGCGTCGCAAAGTAGTTCGCCAGGCGCACGTGGCGCTTGGTGAGAATCTGGTAGCGGTGGCGCGGGGTCTCGGCGATCACCGCCATGACCGCATCGATGAAGGCATCCGGGATGCGCTCGTGGAACAGATCGCTCATGGAATTGACGAAATAAATGGTCGGCTTCTTCCTGAGCCGTGGCTCGTCGAGCCGTTCGGGCAGCAGGTTTAGCCGAAATCCCTGCCGGTAGGCCTCCAGTCCCATGGCCTGAAGCCGACGCGCGAGGGTCTCGGCGTAGCAGTGCTTGCAGCCCGGGGAGACCTTGGTGCAGCCAATGGTCGGGTTCCAGGTCTGTTCCGTCCATTCGATACGCGAGGTCGTGGTCATCGCAAGACTCCTTTCCCATCATCATAGCCAGTGGTGGATGCCGCGGGTGCCCCGTCAGGCCGACGGGGCGGCGCCTGGGGCGGTCTCGGCACGGGGTTGCAAGCGGGTCAGCAAGGTCTCGATCGTGCCCCAGCGCTCCGCTTGCGCGCGAGCCTCCTGCACACCCTCCCGCAGCGCCGCACGTTCGGTGTCCCAGCCCGCGCGCGCCTCGACCAGCTCACGCCGTAGCGCCTCCCCATCGGCCATCGCCTGGCTAAGGCGCGCCTCCAGCGTGTGGTTGCTCTGGCGCAGGGCATCCGCCTCGCCGGCGCGTTCCTCCGCGGCCAGCAGGACGCGCCGTGCCTCCCGGAGGTCACGATCGCACTGTCCCAGTTCCTGGGTCAGGCGCGCGTTGTCGCGATTGAGTACCAGGAGGTCGTCGTTCTTCGCCGCGACAGCATCGGTGGCGCGGCGCAGCTCGACTTGCAGCGCTTGCACGGCCTGTTCGTGCTGCCGTGCTTCGGTGTCGCGCTGTTCCTTGGCGGCTTGCCGGAAATGCTCCAGGGCATCGCGCGCTTGCTGATGCTTGGTTTCCACGGAGGCCAGATGCACCTCGCGCTCATCCAGTTGCCGCTGAAGGCCACCGAGCCGTTCTCGAAGGCCGACGATGGCAGTGTCGTGTTCGCGTAGCGACTGTTCTGTGGCCGCAAGCGTCTGTCGGGTTGTATCCAGCGACGTCTGCAGACGTTGGACCTGTTCGCTGGACGCCTGCAACTGCTGAGCCAGCGCGGCCGTGTCCGCGCGTGCGGCAGCCACCTGCGCCTCGGCGTCCTGCCGAACGGAGGCCACGGTCGCGTCCGCTTCCTGACGTAGCTGGGCGGCTAATTGCTGGACGAGGGTTTGTAGGGCATCACTGATGCGCTCCCCAGCGCTGACCGTGGTGGCGGCTTCCTCGGCTTCTAACTCGCGCATCAAGCGATGAATCGTGGTCTTGGAACCGGTGTTGCCTAGCGCGATACGGACGGCATCCAGCGAGGGATTGGTGCCCTCGCGCAAAAGCGCATCACGCGCCGCCTTGACCTCGGATTTGTAAACGCGCCCGCGTGCCATAGTGACTCCCGTGATTTGTCGTACCGTAGTACGTACTACGTATATACATACTCCTATGTGGCAGCACAAGTGCCGATCGCGCCGCACTTACAAGGCGGGATAATATGGAATTATCCCGCCTAGGCCGCCTTCTGCCTTTAGTGGGGCCACCGGAGCGGTACGAACGCGCTGATTTGAGGTGAGGTTGAGGTGGAGGTCCACAGGCAGTCCCACTGCCGCCCGCCCGCAGGCGGCGGTACGCTTCACTCAATCACATGGAGAATGGTCATGACTGAGGTATCTGCCGTCCTGCGCTTGGTCGGCGATCAGTGGATGATCGCGTTACCGACGGGTGTTCCCGAGGCGGCGGGCTGGCTCGACGGCCAAACGCTGACGGTCCTCGATCTGGCGGACGATCCGGTCCTGGAACAAATCGCCGCGGAAGCCGCCGCTGCGACGGCCAGTGTCGCTGCCGCGGTCGATCGCACCTTGGGTGCCGGCCAGGAGCTCCCGCCGGTGCCGGCTTCGGTGGCGATTTCACCCGAGACCGAGGAGCTGGCCGCTCGGGCTAAGGACCAACTGGCGCTGGTGCTGTCGTTTTTTGCCCGCGTCGAAACCAAGCTCTCGGTGGTCCTCGCCGTGGATCTGGCCATGATCAGCATCGCCTTCGCCAAGGTGCTGCCGCTCGCCGACGTCTCATTCTCCGTCCTCGCGCTGCTGGCCGTTTTCGCCGTCATGCAAGTCGCCAGCCTGATCCTGCTGTACCGGGGCTCGTTTCCCCATCTGGCCGACGGGGAACGCTCGTTGATCTACTTCCGGTCCATCGCGCAGTTCGGCGAAGCGGAGTACCGGACACGGTTTAGCGAGCGCGAGTTGGCGGCGCACGTTGGTGACCTCCTCGAGCAGGCGTGGATCAACGCGCGCATCCTGACCGTCAAGTTCGACCGGCTCAAACGCGCCTATTTCTGGATGGGTCTGAGCGTGGCGCCATGGGTCGTGGCACTCGCCGTCCTGGCGCTGGCGGCGGCACGCTGATGGCGCTCCACGAGGACCTGGCCGCGCGCATCGAGTCGATCGCCAGCGAGCGCTGGAGCACCCGCGCCGGCCTCACGGTGCCCAAGTCGGAAGACGTGGCACTCGCCGGCGGCGGCGTTACGATGACCGCGACCATGTTGTACGCGGACCTGGCCGATTCCACGACCTTGGCAACTCGCTTTGATCCGCGGGTGGCCGCCATGGTGATCAAGCTCTTTCTGGGGCCCACGTGCGACATCATCCGATACCACCAGGGACACATCCGCAGTTTTGACGGCGACCGGGTCATGGGCGTGTTCATGGGCGCGAATCAGGAGCAACGTGCGGTTCGGGCGGCGATGCATATCTTTTACGCGGTGCACCAGCTCATGCGGCCGGCCCTTGATCGGCACGTGCCTGGGCTGGCCCGAGCCGGCTATTTGTTGACGCACGGCGTCGGCATCGACCGTAGCGAGGTCATGGCGGCACGTGCCGGCATTCGCCGCAACAATGACCTGGTCTGGATCGGCCGGGCCCCAAACGTCGCAGCGAAGTTGTCCGCCCTACGCAGCGATCCATACGCCACCCACATCACGCCGGAGGTCTTTGGTGCCCTCATCGATCCTGCGACCAAAGTTTACGCGCTCGATGGCCGATCGCTGTGGGAGGTTGTTCGCTGGCCGGGCGCACCCACGGAGGAGACCGCGCTGATCCTGCGCTCCCGCTGGATGCTCCGGCCGCCGAGCGGCGCGCTGTTGCGTGGACTTTTCTGAGCCGTGGCACCTGAGCCGCGCCACCGACGACGATACGCTGCGTCGGCTCTTCAGCCGCCCACCACCTCACCGTCTTCCTTCGTGAAAGGCGTCAGCAACGTGGGACGACACTCGCGCTGCACCACGAGACAGGCGCCACGCGCATATGGCGTAGATCGCGCGGGCATTGACGTTATACTGACAGCCCGGTCGCAAGACTGGCCATACAACGTGCCCGGAGATGGCATTCCTCCGGCCTCGATCCTGAGGCGAACCGCCGACACGGCTGATGATGCCTGCCAACCTTTCGGTTCGCAGGTGTCGCTATGCCCAAATTTGTGTCGCCGCCATCCTTTCTCGTCCCCAGCGTTCTTCATCTTGAGGGTGTCCCCCCGGCGGGACCGGTGGCGGACCGCGCCAGTCTGGATGACCTCCAGCTAGTCCGCTGGCTTGACGCGGTTGCCGAGCAGGCCGGGGTCGACGACCTCAAGTCCTTTTTCAGTGTCCCCGCCGCCTCACGTGAGGAAGCGGTTTATCGCCAGGAGGTCTTCCGCGATCTCGGCGCGGCCGCCGTTCGCCGCGTGATGGGCGCCGCGATGCAGGCCCTGCGCGAATGCGAGCTCGCCCACGAGCGAGCCTCGGGCGTTGGCGCATCTTTGGAGCTCGCCCGCTATCGACTGACGGCAGCCAGCGCCTATGTGGCAGGCGTGCGTGATCTGCGCAACGGGCTGCTCGCATCCGGTGCCACCTCGCGCGCGTTGGGGAGCCTGGGGGCCTACCTCGACCGTTACCTCGCGAGCGAACCGTTCCTGCGAATGGCCAACCGCGCAGGGCATCTGGAAGCGGCACTGGGGGCGATTCGCTACACCCTCCGGGTCGGCCCAGGCTATGTCACGGTCGATGCCGATGCCCCCAAGGAGGATTATGCGAAGGTCGTGGTCGAGACCTTCGCGCGGTTTCGTGTAGGTACCTCCAAGGACTATCGGACGGCCTATCGCCCGGCATCGCATCTGAATGGCCTGGAAGAGCGGATCCTTGAGGAGCTGGCCAGCCAGCACGAAGATCTCTTCGCCGAGTTGGCGTCCTTTGCTCGGGAGTACGAGGATCCCGTCGACCCGGTAATGGCCCAGTTCGGATCGGACATGCACTTCTATCTTGCCGTGGCCGACTGTCGACGCGAGAGCGAGCGACTGGGCCACCCTTGGACGCTCCCCGAGATCATCGAGGATGAGGCACCCATGCGTGTCCGGGACGCGGCCGACCTCGCCCTGATCCATCCGCGGCTAGGCGCCATGGACGAGGTTGTGCGCAACGACATCGACCGTCTGCCGCATGAGCATCTGGTGGTCATTACCGGCCCGAACCAAGCCGGGAAAACGACCTTCGCCCGAATCTGGGGCCAGCTGCACATCCTGACGCGGATGGGGTGTCCCGTGCCCGCCACGGATGCGCATCTGCCCTTTATGCGGCTGGTGGACACGCATTTTGAGCACGCCGAGCAGGCGGCCACGCAGCAAGGAAAGCTCAAAGACGACCTGTTACGCGTACACAGCATCGTGGAGCGCTCTGACCGCGGTAGCTTGGTCATCCTGAATGAGCTCTTCGCCTCGACCACCGCGACCGATGCCTTCGTGCTGTCGCAGGACACTCTCGATCGCCTTCTTGCCAAGGGCGCGGTGGTGGTCTGCGTCACCTTTCTTTGGGAACTGGCTGAGCGCAGCGGTGCCACGGCCAGTTGGGTGGGAGCCGTGGATCCCGTCGATCCTCGGCGGCGCACCTATCGCATTCGCCGGGCGCCCCCCGAAGGGCGTGCCCACACCGAAGCACTGGCCGCGAGCTATGGTCTCACCGCGGGCAGTCTGGCCTCCAGGCTTGCGCGATGAAGCCGCGCTTGCTGTGGTCCGATCGCGACCTGATCCCGCCCGAGGATGGCAAGCTTGCCATGGGGCAGGCCTGGGATGATCTCGACATGGCCGTCATTCTGGACGCGATCGCGGGGGATGACCGTGCATTGCGTCCGATCGTCGCTACAGTCCTTGCATCACCGCTGCTTGACGCGGACGGCATCCGGGCACGACAGGCGGTACTGGTCGATGTGACGCATCACCGCGAGCAGGCCGAAGCATTGCGTGATCAGGCCCAGTACGCCATGGAGGCGCGCCGGCGGAGCAGCTCCGGCTTTTATGGCGTCTATCCTTCGTCGATTCTCCACGGCAGCATCAGCGTGTTGAAGGACCTAATGGGCTCCATGCGCACCACGCGGGAGCTCGCCGAAACCTGGGCGGCCGATGCGACGGCGGAACGGGTGCAACAGTGGCTCCACGAGCTGTGTTTCGCGCTCGACGACATGTATCTCGATGACGTCGACGCCCACCTGACCCGGCTGGATGACCGCGAAGAATTGCCGGTCGTCGCCCGGCTCGGAGCGATGAATGAAGGAACGCGGTTAACCCTTGCGGCCGGCAAGGGCCGGCCAAGGCATTGGTGGAGTCGTTTGCTCGGCGCGGTGCCAGGCAAACACACCATCCGGATTCCTGACCGTGACGAAGGCGGCGCGCGTGCCTTGGGAGAGCTCCGCGACAAGGGGATCAATGAAGTCGCTAACGCTCTAGCGCAGGCGGTCGACTACCTTCTCGCCTTCTTTTCGCTCATGCATCGTGAGTTGGCGTTTTACCTGGCGATGGATCGGTGGCGTGACCTCTGCCGGGCGCGCGGCCTGGCCATGTGCCAACCGACCCTTGAGGACGGTGCACGTGGAATCTACGCCACCGGCCTATCACCGCTGAGCGTGGCGCTTCGCTCGACGAGCGCCGTGCCTAATGACATCGATACCTCCGCGGCACCGATCGCGATCATCACCGGCCCCAACCAGGGCGGCAAGACGACCTTCCTTCGCGCGCTTGGCCAGGGCCAATGGCTTGCGCAAATTGGCGCGCCGGTGCCGGCGAGCCTTTGGCAGTCCACCGTTTTCGATGGTGTGTTCTCGCACTTCAAACAGGCCGAGGACGACACGCTGCGGCATGGCAAGTTCGATGAGGAACTGCTGCGCTGGAATGGTCTGGTCGACGCCCTTGGGCGCCGCGCGCTGATCCTGTCCAACGAATCGTTCGCCACGACCGATGCGCGGGAAGCCACCGACCTAGCGGCCACGTTGTTCGATGCTTTCGCCAACGCGGGTCACCATGTCGTAGCAGTCACTCACCTGACCGGCTTGGCAGACGCACTCACGGCCTCGTGCACCCAGTGGCGAGTCGAGCGCGGTGATGGGGGCGAGCGTCCCTGTCGGTTGTACCCGGGCGTGGCAGAGGCGACCAGCTATGCCCAGGATATTTTCCGCCAGGTCTTCGGATCGACCCCAGCGTTGAGTGTGAAGGAGCCGACCGGTCCATGAACAAAGGCTTCCGCGCGGCTTGCCGGGTGCTCCCCGGCAGGAGTAGCGTATCCCTACCAGGAGATGGCATTCCTCCTGACCCAACCGCCCTGCGGCTGATGATGCCTACCCACGCGCAGCGTTGCGATTGGGTAGTTCCATTCGCCCGCTGCGCTCCATCATCAAGGAGCGCGTCGTGAATGCCATAACCCCTGTTCAATTTCTGACTCATCCGCTGACGACGCCGGGCGTACGCGACGAAGGCCGCTGGGAAGCACCGTCGCCAGCATGCTGGATGGTTCTTTACGATGGATCCCCCTCTGCCGATGACGCGGTCGCCGCCGGCATGGAGTGCGCCCGGCTGACCGGTGCGTCGCTTTTTATGGTGGCCGTGGACCTGCGCACCGAGCCGCATGACCGGCTCGACTACGAACGCGCCCTTGGCGATGACCTGGCGACGTTCGCGCGCTTCGCAGCGCGTGCAGGACTGGATGTCGATGGGACGCTGCTGAGCGAACCCACGGTGGAGAACCTTGCCGCCATCGCCGGATCACATCGTGTCACCGGCGTGCTGGTCACCGATCCCTTCCCCAGCGGGCTGATGGGAGCCTTCGTGGCACGCTCTGGCCTGCCTCGGCAGGTCGTCTTGGCGCATGCGACGCAGGGAGGTGCCGCATGAACCGCCTGGTCCTGATACGGCACGCGCACGTGCACGGCATCGAGCCGCCCACCTTTCGTGGCCAGCACGAATTGGATCTCTCCGGCGAAGGACGCGCGCAGCTCCCGCTGATCGGAAGCGCACTCGCGTGGTGGGTGCCGATCAGTGCGGTGATAAGCAGTCCTCGGCGTCGCGCTTTCGACACCGCGACGGCCATCACCCAGGCCGTAGGCGGCGCGCCGCAAGCCGATCCGGCATTCGACGACATTCATTATGGGCAGTGGACCGGACGTAGCCAGGCGGACGTCGCGCGCGAGGAGCCCATGGCATGGCAGACGTGGCAGCTGTCGCCCTCGCGTTTCCGATTCGTCGGCGGCGAGTCGCTGCTCGATGTGCAGGCACGCGCCGCCAAGGCGGTTGAGCAGCGGCTTGAACAGATCAGCGGGACGAGTTCGTTGGTCGTGGTATCGCACGATGCCACGCTTCGTACCCTGCTTTGCTACTTCATGGGCTTGCCCTTGGACGGCTATCGCCGTTGGCGTCTGGATCCGGCGAGCATCACGATCTTGGAGTTCGGTGGGCACGGCGTGTCGCTCGCGCAGTTCAATGACACGTCGCATTTGCGCATCAACCATCGACGCCCCCGTAACCCTGATAAGGAGATTGCATGAATCGCATTCGTTCCGTCGATGCTCTGGAGGTACTCGACTCGCGCGGTTATCCCACCGTCGAAGCGGTCGTCACACTGGAATACGGTGCTGAAGGGCGGGCGATCGTACCCTCGGGCGCATCGACTGGCAGCAAGGAGGCGCATGAGCTGCGCGATGGCGGTACGCGCTACGGCGGTCGTGGTGTCCGGCATGCCGTGAGTAACATCCGGGGAGCGATTGGCTCGGTCCTCACCGGTGAGGTGTTCGTCGGCCAAGCCGCCCTCGACGAGCGGCTGATTGCCCTGGACGGAACGGCCCAGAAGTCCAAGCTCGGCGCCAACGCGATATTAGCCGTGTCGATGGCCTTCGCGCGGGCCAGTGCCATGGCGACGCGGCAGCCGCTTTACGAGCACTTGGCACCCGGCAGCCACCTGCTGCCGGTGCCGTGCCTGAATGTCATCAATGGCGGGGCGCATGCCGACAGTTCGCTGGACTTTCAGGAGTTCAAGATCCTGCCGCACGGGGCAGCCTCGTTTGCCGAGTCGATCGAAATGGGCGAGGGCGTCTTCCACGCCCTGAAGCGCCGGCTCAAGGAGGGTGGCTACAGCACGTCGGTGGGCGATGAAGGCGGCTTCGCGCCTCAGCTTCGCTCCCACGAGGAGGCGGTCGAGATGATTCTGGACGCCATCGTGCTGGCCGGCTATCGGCCGGGCGACCAGGTGAGTCTGGGTCTTGATCCGGCGGTCAGCGCCTATTGGCAAGGCGATGACACGTATGTCTTTCCGCGTGCCCGCGAAACCATCCGCAGTGAGGAACTCATTGCCATGTGGGAGCGCTGGCTGACCGACTATCCGATCAAATTGCTGGAAGATCCCATGGGCGAGGACGACTGGGATGGCTGGGCAGAGTTGACGCGCCGGGTGGGTCATCGCGTCGAATTGGTCGGGGATGACATCTTTTGCACCAACCCCGCGCTGGTGGAGGCGGGGATCGAACGCCGTGTGGCCAACGCGGTACTGATCAAGCCCAACCAGATCGGCACGGTCACCGAGACTTTCGCCTGTGCGGGACTGGCCACGAGCGCCGATTACCAGGTTTACGTATCCCATCGATCCGGCGAGACCGAAGACACCTTCATCGCCGACCTCGCGGTCGCCTTGGGCGGCGGTCACCTGAAGACCGGCGCGGGCTGCCGCGGCGAGCGCACGGCGAAGTTTAACCGCTTGCTTCGCATCGAACGCGAGTTGGGCAATCGGGCGCGTTTTGCCGGGGTGGACGCCTTCGCGGTGCGTACGGCGCGGGAGGTCCTATGAGTCACGCGACGGCGTTTAATGTCCGGCGTATCGTGATGGATGTCGACAAGGCGGTGGCACGACCTTCCCTCGAAGAAATTGCGCGTGCCGTCTCGGATTGCCATGGTGTCGAGGCGATGAACCTGACCGTCGGCGAGATCGACATTGAGACGGTAGGGATGGACCTGACCGTGGAGGGAAATGGCCTGGATATCGACCAGATCATCGCGGCGATCCACAGTGCCGGGGCGGTGGTGCATAGCGTGGACCAGCTGGTGTGCGGTGAGCGCCTGATCGAAGCGGTGGAACGGCAACGATGAGATCGCGCCATCCGTGGGCATGGACCGCCATCCGCCTGGATCTGGTGGCGGGACTGGTCGATGGCATTCTCACGGCGTTGACCCTGGGCGCGGGCCACCTGCTCCCGGGGGCTGAATCCATGACACTGGTCCTGGGCCTTCGTGTGGCCATCGCGGCGGCCATCTCAGGCGCATTCATTTTCCTGGTCGCGCACTACGCGGACCTGCGCGGGGAGTTTATTGAGGCGGAGCGTCAACTCAACATGCTGTCCCATGGGCACCTGGCGGCAAGCCAGCTGGGTAAATCTGCGTTCCGTGAGGCGCTGGCCAAGGCATTCGCTGCCAGTTGCGCCACCTTTATCGGCGCGCTGCTTCCCGTCGCCATTTCCGTCGCCGTACCTCAGTGGCAGCCCATGCCGTTGGTGGTCGCGCTGGGGGCCTTGGCGGGGCTAGGTGGCTGGCTGGCCCACACGGTACACGGCCGTCCCGTACGATGGGTAGTAGCGCTGGTGTTGGTCGGCGCGCTGCTCGCTGCCGTGGGCGCATCCCTTCACATCGCTTGAGAGGTCTGTGATGCCTACGATTCTCTCCATTGCCGTGGGTGCAATGCTCGGTGCCCTGCTGAGGTACGGGCTCGCCGAAGCATTCAACCATCTCTTCCCGACGCTGCCCCTCGGCACCCTGGCCGCCAATCTACTCGGTGGCTTCCTCATGGGGATCTGCATCGCCGCATTTCTGGCCATGCCGCAAGTGCCGATCACCGTTCGGTTGGCCATCACGACCGGCTTCCTTGGGGGGCTCACCACGTTCTCGACCTTCTCGGCAGAGAGCTTCCTGTTCCTGCAGCGCAGCCAGTACGTGGCGGCCGGCCTGCATCTGATCGCGCATGTGCTCGGTGCCCTGACCTGCGTGGCACTGGGTTTTTTCCTCGGACGACTGGCTTTTCGCTAGCCCTTTACCGCCCATGATGCCTCCACTAGACTGGCTTGCAACGGAGATGGCATGCCTCCGCGAACCGCCTTCGGGCTGATGATGCCTACGAATCCTGGATCTCCGGGGCCGTAGGCGTTCGCGCTTTGTGCATCGGGATCTGGGGACTTTCTCGCCCCACTCTCGGAAATCGCATGCGACGCCTTCGTTCACTGGAACAATGGGAACTGCTCCCCTACATGGGGAAGTGGCTCGTCATTGCCTCAGCGGCCGCTTTCCTGGCCGGTACAGCTTCGGCCTTCTTCCTTCTTGCGCTTGAATGGGCCACCGCCCAGCGCGAGGCCAATCCCTGGATGATCGGCCTGCTGCCGTTGGCCGGCTTCGTCGTGGGCTGGGCCTACGATCGCATGGGAAAGCCGGTCGAGGCGGGTAACAACCTCATCATCGATGAGATTCACGATCCCCAGAAGGTCATCCCACGACGCATGGTCCCGCTGGTGTTTATCGGCACGGTGGCGTCGCACCTGTTCGGTGCCTCGGTCGGCCGTGAAGGCACGGCCGTGCAGATGGGTGGTGCGCTCGCCGACCAGCTGACATCGGTCTTCCGGCTGCGGCCCGAAGATCGCCGCGTTCTGCTTATGGCGGGCATGAGTGGCGGTTTCGCGGCTGTGTTCGGAACCCCGCTGGCGGGCGCGCTGTTCGGTCTGGAGGTGCTTGCCATCGGGCGCCTGCGCTATGACGCGCTCTTCCCGTGCGTTATCGCAGCGATCGTTGCCGACCAGGTCTGCCTCGCCTGGGGCGTGCATCACACCATCTACGTGGTGGGTGCGGTGACCTCCTTGACGCTTGTCAGCGTCCTCAGCGTGATCGCGGCAGGCATCCTCTTTGGTCTTGTCGGACTCATCTTCGCCTCGGTGACTCATCACATCGGATCCACGATGAAGCGATGGATTCCCTACGCGCCGTTCCGACCGATGATCGGTGGTGCAGTGATCGCGCTGTCCGTCGCCGTGTTTCACACGTATCGGTACATCGGGCTCGGTGTGCCGACCATTGTGGAAGCCTTCCAGCACCCGCTGGCTCCCTGGGATTTCGCCGGTAAGTTCGTCTATACCGTGGCCTCGCTAGGCTCGGGCTTCAAGGGTGGCGAGGTCACGCCGCTTTTCTACATTGGCGCCACGCTGGGCAATGCATTGGCCCCACTACTGCACTTGCCCGTGCCGATGCTGGCAGGGCTCGGATTCGTCGCTGTCTTCGCCGGTGCCGCCAACGTTCCGCTGGCCTGCACGGTCATGGCGATCGAACTTTTCGGGCCGCCCATTGCTCCGTTCGCCGCAATGGCGTGCGTGGCGAGCTATCTCTTCTCCGGCCACACTGGCATTTATCACGCGCAGCGGCTTGGGCGGGCCAAGCACGTCCGCCACCTTCCGGAGGACATGCGCCTTGCCGAGGTGAAGGCCTACCGCAAGAGCCTAGCGAAATCGAAGCCAGCCTCTCCCTCCATCGACCCATGATTCAGGAGCGTTGCATGCACGACCTAGCGGCCTTGCGCCTCTATTTCCCTTCC
This sequence comes from Luteibacter sp. CQ10, assembly GCF_040900725.1. NCBI lineage: Bacteria > Pseudomonadati > Pseudomonadota > Gammaproteobacteria > Lysobacterales > Rhodanobacteraceae > Luteibacter > Luteibacter sp. CQ10. The sequence goes on from NZ_JAEUYM010000001.1 coordinate 1,492,316, forward strand.
TCGAGCCGTGCGAGTCGCACGCGGTTCTGGCACCACCTTTCCGCGCCCGCGCTCGCGCATCATCTGCTCATCGTGGCTCGGCGCGCAGGGGTTGAGCAGGTCATCCTGCACCACGTCGATTCCGGGTACCTGAAAGGTCATCGGCTGAGCCATCACCACCCGGACGCGCACGCGATGCATCATCCGCAGTGCCTGGAGCTGGTCGATCAAAAAGGCAAGTTGGAGCGCTTCTTAAAGGAGCACGCAGAGGAGATCAAAAAGGTACGCGTGCTCATGTTTCAGGGTGAAGCACTGAAGGCTGTTCCCACCGAGTGACTCTCACAGCGCGGAGGTTTGTCCATGCAAGGCTATCGCATACTGTTCTTTACGCAGGAAAACCGAAAGGTGCACGGCCGCCCGGCGGGGGAATGGCTTCTGGATACGGCTCGTAAACTCGGCGCCCAGGGCGGGACGATGACGACGGACGCATTGGGCTTTGGTCATCACGGCAAGATGCATTCGGCGGGATTCTTCGAGCTGGCTGATCGACCCATTACGGTCTCAGTGACCACCGACCAGGCCACGTGCGAGGCTCTCATGGCAGCGATCGCCGCCGAGCATGTCGACCTCTTTTATTGTCGAAGCGCCGTGGAATTCGGTCGCCTCGACGGCGGGGCCGTTACCGAGTGAGTGACTGGCCGCCGCTAACCCCGAGGCTGACAGGCGTTTTTGTCCAGAGCAAGGAGACCTCACATGCTTCGGCAACCCGTGTCAGGTCACTGACTTCCGCGTCCTCACCGATGAACTCCACAACCACGGGGGGCATCCCATGAAAGCACGCGATTCGCATGAAGAATCGTATCGTGGCGCCCGTATCCTTCGATGGCCTGGAACGTCGAACTGCCAGCGAATCCTCGGGTTCTCGCCTGCTCCAGAAGCCACACATGCAAAGGCATACCGCTTTTGCGCGCGCGTGAATGCATATAGAAACGCAACGAAAACCCTTCCATCGTTATCTCCGTTCTTACGCCTGGCACGAGACTCTAGTACGCGCCTCCTCGCCTCCCCGCCGCCCGATGTCAACATCCCTCCGCCGCGCGCGGGCCTGAGAGGTCTGGATGAACGACTCGGTCATTCGCTTCTACATGCACGAAGGTCAGACGCATCAAGGCGCCCTCTTGTACAAATGGCTGCTGGAGCGAGCGCGGAATTTAAGCGTCCCTGGCGGCTCGGTGTTCAAGGCCATCGCAGGTTACGGTCGACACCGCGTCGTGCACGACAATGTCTTCGTCGAACATTGGGGCAACTGACGGTCGTGGTGGAATTCATCGTTTCAGACGAAGACGAGGAGCGCCTTTTCGACATGGTGCGTCACGAACGGCCACCCTTATTCTGGGCGCGCTACCTGACTGAATTTGGCACATTACGGGGTTCCAATGAGACCGCGCTACCGGATGACGGATGAGCCCAACGGGATACCAGACAGGACCCGACAGTCACACCCGGCCACGCACCGCTGGCTTGGGAGCGAATCGTGTCGGCTGGGGAATAGCTTGGCGACGGGAAATACGCTCCTGCCAATGCTGTATCGGTTTCCGGTTGAGCCAGTGCCCATTCGCAAGCACGACTTCGATTGCGACGTCGTCCGTGTCCGCAGGCGGTTTATCGTTGGCGAACGCATAGGCGTCGTTGACGACGCTGGCATACAGCAGCGCAAGCCGCGCGGCATGGTACGCGTATGGGTTGGTGATCGCGCCCGTTGTGTCATCCAGAGGCGGCTCCAGGATCTCCAAATGCTCCTTCCGCAGAAGCCAGCCGCGTAGCGTTGCGGCCACCCGATAGAGATTGGGGGCGATCGGTACCTCGCCTAGCCGGATCATCGCCTGCACGCGGAAGGCCCACGGCAGGTGATAAGCGATGTCGCCATGGGCATGGCCGATGTGCGGCGGCGAGGGCATCAGGGGGTGCTTCCGGGCGCGTGCAGCGCGTTGAGCACGAAGATATCATCGATCCTTCTGGCGGGAGGTCTTGCAGCTTGGACATGGGTCGGCACGACACGCATACGGGGAGCGCCTTGCACCGCGAGGCGGACGGCTGCCCTCGATATACGGCCCCGGCGTCCAGGCGATTTGGCGGGCAGATCCGCCAATGACGCGCGCCGCTCCCCCGGCTGGGCGCCCGGTTGCCGATTACCTGGAAGCGAGCACGCGCCAGAACACCCAGAGAAGTTACGCCGCTGGCGTGAGGCATTTCGAAGAGACCTGGGGCGGTCTGCTCCCGGCGACACCGCAACGGGTCGCGGAGTACCTGGCCACCTACGGTGAAACCCAGTCGATCAATACCCTGCGCAGCCGCCTGGCGGCGCTCGCGCATTGGCACTACACCCACGGCTTCGCGGACCCCACGCGCCATCCCCTCGTGCGGCAGACCCTGAAAGGCATTCGCGAGATCCATAACGTTGAGGAACGGCGCGCCGAACCGCTGCAGTTGCGTGACCTCGCGAGGTTGGATACCTGGATGGGCAGCGCCGTGGCCGCGGCCGACGCCTGTGGCGACACTGTCACGCGGCTTCGCACCCGGCGTGATCGCGCGCTGATCCTGTTGGGCTTCTGGAAGGGCTTCCGAGGGGATGAACTGCTCGGGCTGCGCTTCGAGCACGTCACGCTCTTGCCCACGAAGGGGATGACGTTGTATCTGCCCCGAAGCAAGAGCGACCGGCAATCCGTCGGTGTGACCCACCGTGTGCCCGCGCTAAGCCGACTCTGTCCCGTGACTGCGCTGGAGGACTGGCGTGCGGCTACCGGTCTCGTCGACGGACCCGTCTTTCGCGCCATCGACGCCCGCGGGAGCGTCCGGGCCGGGGCGCTGCACGCGAACAGCCTGATCGGCGTCCTCCGCCGCGCCTTCGCCCGGGCAGGGCTACCGAACGCGACGCACTACACCAGCCATTCGCTGCGTCGCGGCTTCGCCGGCTGGGCCAGCGGCAACGGCTGGGACGCACGAGCGCTAATGGAATACGTGGGCTGGAAGGATATTCACTCAGCGATGCGTTACGTCGATGCCCCGGACGTGTCCGGGCGCGAAAGGATCGAAGCGGCCCTGGCCCTGCCTCCGGCCCCTCCGCCGGCACCGGAGGCCTTGCCCGCACCATCTCAGGCTGCGCCCTTATCGACATTCGCCGTGTCCCTGGTCATGCGCTGGCCTATCGGCAAGGCACGCCGCGCCACGACACAAGCCCTGCGCACGATCGAGTTCATCTGCCTGCAACGGCATGCGGCCGTGGCTCAGGATCCGGGAAAGACGCACTTCCTCCTGAACGTGCTAGCCCACGACGAGCTCGAACTGAGCGAGGTGATGGCCACGCTCATCGAAGACATCCATCGTATCGCCGGTAACCATGGAGTGACCGTCGACACGGTGGCGCAACACGACGACGGCAGGCTGCGGTGGGATTGATCACTTTCTGACCTTTAGAGGCGCGGATGACTCAAGAGCACGAGACGGCGTACCGGCGGCTCCCTGCCAACCCCTCCGCTGCCGAACTGGAGGAGATCTTCACTCCGACACCGGCCGACCTGGCGTGGATCCGGACGATCACCGACCAGCCCCATCGGCGCTTCACCGCGGCGCTGCAGTTGAAAACGGCGCAGTACCTCGGGCGCTTTGCACCCATCGGCCCGACGCCCGAACGCATTGTTCGCCACCTCGCGGAGGCGGTGGGGTTCCGGCGGTCGTTCAAACTCGACGACCTGGATGCCTACGATCGATCGCGCACTCGCGACCGACATGTGGCCGCCATGCGGGAACACCTTCACCTGCGCCGCCTGGATGAACGGGGGCGCGCCTCGCTTGCCGTGGTCGCCCGGGAGGCTGCCCGCACCCGGCATTACCTCGCCGACATCATCAACGTCATGCTGGAGGAACTCGTCCGGCATTCCTATGAGCTGCCTGCTTTCGCGATGCTGGACGCCATGGCCGGGAAGGCGCGAGAGGAAGTTCACGAGGCCTTTTTTACCCAGATCGACGAGAGCCTGTCGGCGGCCTCCAAGGCGACCATCGCGCAACTCTTGCGAGTGGATCCGGGCATGAGTTCAAGTGGCTGGCAGGCGCTCAAGCGTGAGCCGCGCAAGCCAGGTAACAAGGAAGTGAGGCACTATCTGGCACACGTGCAGCGTCTGCGTACTCTGGCTGACTCGCTGCCGCCAGTGAATATTCCGATCGCAAAGCTGAAGTTTTTTCGCGACTGGGCCCGGGCCAAGGACGCGGCCGAGCTCGCCGAATATCAACCCGCCAAGCGCCATGCGCTGGCCGTTATCTTTATCCGGTCCCAGTATCACAAGACCCTCGACGACGCCGCGGAACTGTACATTCGTCTCCTGCAGAAGCTGGAAAACGTCGCCCAGAAGAACTTGATGACGTATCAGGCCGAGCATCTCCGGCGCACCGATGCGCTGGTGGCACAGCTCAAGGAGATCCTGCAGGCCTACCAGCTTGAGGGCACGTCCGAGCAGCGCATCGATGCCATCGAAGGGAGCATGGACCGCGCCGTTTCGCTGATTCTGGCCGATTGCAACGAACATTTGGCTTACGCAGGGCAGCACTTCATTCCGTTTCTGGAGCGTCCGTACGCCGCGCAGAGGGCGCTACTGCTGAACTGCCTCGCGATCATGCAACTGAAGTCCACCTCCAGCGATGACAACACGGGCCGGCTATTGGCGGCGCTTGAGATCTGCCGCGACGTCCGCCGCGAAACCATGCCCTTGAGCGAGCTGCGTTTGAGCTGGCCGGACGACTTCACCTGGCTCTCTTCTGCATGGCGAAAGGAAGTCCTGGTAAAGAACGGAGCCGCACCGCCTTTCGCCGTTCGGCGGCGATTCTTTGAACTGGCGGCGCTCTTCCATATCAAAGACGAGCTGAAATCCGGCGATGTCTTCGTGCCTGGGGCCAACAAGTTCGACGACTACCGGGAGACCCTGGTGGATGACGCGACATTGGCCGAAGAGCTTCCGCTGTACGGCGAAGCCACCGGGCTAGCGACCGACCCGGACCGATTCGTTCAAGTGTTGCGTCAAGCCATGCGCGATCGCTGCGAGGCGGTCAATGGGCGTTTTCCGGCGAACGCCGACGCGTCGTTCGTCGATGGCCGCCTGATCCTTCGCCGGCCGCAGCGGCCTGAAGTGAGTCAGGATATCGCGCTACTGGATGCCAAGCTGCTGGAACGGATGGAGCCCACGACGATTACCGACGTCCTGCAGGACGTCGCGACGTGGACAGGTATGGAGCAGCATTTCAAGCCGCTCGCTGGTACCGAAGCCCAGGTGGATAATCTCCTGTATCGCGTGGTGACGACGGTGTTCTGCTATGGCTGCAATCTCGGCCCGACGCAGACGGCCCGATCGCTGCGCGACCTGAGCCGCAAGCAAGCGGGGTGGCTCAACCTCAAGTACGTAACCGACGAGGTCCTGGAACGAGCGACGAAGGACATCATCAACGTCTACAATCGTTACGAATTGCCAGGCTACTGGGGTAGTGGCGAATCGGCCTCCGCTGACGGAACGAAATGGAGCATGTACGAGCAGAACACGTTGTCGCAGTACCACCTGCGCTACGGCGGATACGGCGGGATCGGCTACTACCACGTCTCCGACAAGTACATTGCGCTGCTCAGCCGTTTCATCGCCTGTGGCACTATATCCTCGACGTGCTACAGAACGACTCGGATATTCAGCCTAAAACGATCCACGGAGACACCCAGGCCCAGAGCTTTCCCGTCTTCGCTCTCGCCTACCTGCTAGGCATCGACCTCATGCCGCGGATCCGCAACCTGCGCGATCTTTCGTTTTCCCGGCCCGACCCAGGGGCAGCGTACCCACACCTTCAACCTTTGTTCGGTGATGGCGCTATCGACTGGGACCTCATTCAGACCCATCTTCCGGATCTGCAGCGCGTCGCCGTGTCGATCAAAACAGGCAAAATCACCGCGTCGACGATCCTCCGACGGCTGGGGACAGCAAGCCGAAAGAACAAGCTGTACTTCGCCTTCCGTGAGCTCGGCCGCGTGATCCGTACGATGTTCTTGCTGCGTTACATCGACAGTGCCGAGACGCGCCAGATGATTACTGCGGCGACCAACAAGAGCGAAGAGTTCAACAATTTCGCACAGTGGGCGTTCTTTGGAGGCCAGGGCATCATCGCGGAGAACCTCCGACACGAGCAGGAGAAGGTGATCGGCTATAACCACTTGGTCGCCAACATGGTCATCCTTCATAACGTCGAACATATGACGCGGGCGATCGGTGAGCTGCAGGCGGAAGGGCACGAGGTCACCCCGGAGGTCCTCGCGGGCTTGTCGCCGTATCGAACGTCACACATCAACCGGTTTGGGGATTACACGGTCGACCTCACACGCAGCGTTGCGCCGTACGACGCCAGCCGCCGGATCCTGGCACCACGTATTGCCGGAAGCATGGAGGGTACGGCGGCGCCTGCGGAAGCATAGTCCGTACTGCTTATCCGGGGGGCGTACACCGGGGAAGGGTAGCCTTTCTGTCCCCACAACAACGGGTTAGGGGGCAAGTGGCGCTTTTTGACTCGATTCTCGGCCGACCCTCAACAGCCGGTGCTGGTCGTCGATGACGCCCTCGCGCAGCAGCGCGCGCAACCACAGGCCCATGTCCGCCGCGCTGCTGCGCAGCCCGCCGGCGGGCGAAAAAGTGGTGCCGGAGAGCACCGTCTTGAGTACGGCCGTCGGACCGACGCCGCGGATCGGCGTGCTTTTCTTGCCGTGCAGGCCTACCTGGTCGGCGACCGGCGTGTCCACGTCGGTCTGCGTGTCACGCATGCCCAGCGGTTCGAGGATGCGCTGCCGCAGCGTCGCTTCCCAGGTCTGACCAGTGACGTCCTGGACGAGCTGCCCGGCGACGACGTACAGCACGTTGTCGTAGTCGTAGCTGGCCCGGAACGAATGCTCCGGTTTGAGGAAGCGCATCGAGCGGGTCAGTTCCGCGCGGGTGCGATCGGTGCTGGGAAACAGCATGAGATCGCCCTGCCCCTTGCCCAGCCCGCTGTTGTGCACGAGCAGGTCGGTGATCGTCATCTGCGAGGCGAACCCGTCGTACATGCGGAAGCCGTCGACGTGGTCGGCGACGCGATCGTCCCAGGCGAGCTTGCCGTCGTCGACGACGATCGCCAGCGCCGCGGCGGTGAACGCCTTGGTGTTGGAGCCGATCGGAAACAGCGTGTGGGGGCCGACCGCGCCGGTGGCGCCGAGCGTGCGTACACCGTAGGTGTGCGTGGCGATGCGGTCGCCCTCGACGATGGCGATGGCGACGCCGGGCGTATCGAAGGTACGCATGGCGCGGGCGACGTAATCGTCCAGAGGCGTGGTGTCCCGCTTCAAGGCCGGCGCGGCGGGAGCAGGCTCGTCGGCGAGCGCGGGCGCCACCGCGAGAGCGGCGCACAACGCCACGCCCAGGGCAAGGACATGGAACGGCCGGATCGTACCGGGCGCGGGCTGTCGGAACATCGTTCTCCCCTTCTCGTCGTCTCGATGGACCGCGTGTCCGGCGGTCAGGATCGTTTGGATGGACGCCTGGCGGTGGTGCCCTTGCGACCGGTCGCGGTCTTGTCCTTGCTGCCGCCGTCGATCGCCGGCGCCTCGAGGTAACCGGCGAAGCTCTGCCGCAGACGCGTGATCCGGTCGATGCGCTCGAACATGCCGGACTGTTCCTGCCGTCGCGCGACCGCGCCGATCAGCAGGCTGAGCAAGCTCATCGCTGGGCCGAAGTTGTGCCACGCACGCGCCTCGTCGATGGGGATCATCAGCACGTGGTCGGTCAGTTGGCGGGCCCAATAGCACTGCGAGTCGGTGATGATCACCAGCGGAATGCCGCGCGCCGCGGCCTCTTCGGCGAGCAGGCGGAAATGCCGGTAGTAGCGCCGGAAGTCGATCAGTACCAGGCAATCGCCCGGCTTCGCGTCGAGCAGCATGTCGACGTAGGCACCATCGGCCCCTTCGACGAACCGCGTGCGCGGCCTGACGTGCTGAAGCAGGTTCGCGAAACCGAGGCCGAGGAACCGACCGTGGTGGAAGCTGGCGACGGAGATGCGCTCCGCCTTGACCAGCAGATCCACGATGGCCGCCCATTCCGGGGTATGCGCGAGCGCGTGGGCATTGGTCAGGTCGCGGATCTCGGCCTGCAGGCCTTCCGAAAGCGACGCGTCCGCGAGGTGATCCGGGGTCTTGTACAACGGCAGCCACGGCGCCTCGCCGCGCAGATCGTCCTTCAGCTCGTTCAGGCCCTCGTAGCCGAGGTTGCGCAGGAAGCGACCGACGGTCATTGGGCTGACCCCGATGTGGCGGGCCAGTGAGGCGGCGGTTTCGAAGGCGATGCCGCCGATGTTCTGCAGCAGGTACGTGGCGATCTTCTGCTCGGAGGGAGTGAACGTCTCCCAGCGGCTTTTCAGGGTCTTCTGCAGTTCTTCGATCATCTGGATTCCCTCAACGTGCGCCGACCACCGGGTACGCCGGATCATGATGGCGTTCGACATCGCCCACCCTGCCCCCGAGCAGGCGCAACAGCAAGGCGGACGCACCGGCGAAACAGCCCATCAGGACGAAGAAGCCGCCGTGACCCATCCGGCTCCACAGCGTCCCCAGGCCACCCGCCAGCAGATTGCCGAAGAAGCCGGCGAAGAACCACGTGGCGATGCTGGTGGCCCTGAATCCCTCCGGTGCCAGGCGACCGAACAGGGCCAGGCCCACCGGCAGGATGTGCAGTTCGCCGAGGGTGAAGACGACGAACCAGGCGAACACCCAGACCCAGCTCACGCGCAGGCCCTGGCTCTCGTGCCATGCCGCCAGCACGCCGAGGGCGATGAACGACGCCGCGACGATGGCGGCGCCGAAGGCCATCCGCCGCAACAGCGGCGTCTCCAGCCCACGCTTCGCCTTGCGCACCCAGTACGCCACGAGGAAGGGGGTAAAGGCGAACACGGCCAGCGAGTTGATCGACTGGAACCAGGTCATCGGAATGGCCCAGGCGTCGCCGAGGCGGCGATCGACGCCCGTGTCGATCCACAGCGGCAACGTGTTGCCGTTCTGCTCGTATGCGCCACGGAACACGACGACGATGGCGGCGATGGCGATGAGCAGCGCGAAGCGCTCGCGTACCTGGCGGTCGACGGGGCGACGCGCTGAAGCAGGCAGCACGCCGCGGCGCGGTTCTGCCGGCAGGTAGCGCGCGCCGGCCAGATAGATGACCAGCGAAAGCAGCATGCCGACCCCCGCCGCGGCGAAGCCGTAGTGCCAGCCGTAGACCTCGCCGAGCGTGCCGCAGACGAGCGGTGCCATGAAGCCGCCGAGGTTGATGCCGACGTAATAGATGTTGTACGCAGTCTTGCTGCGCTCGTCGCCGTCGCGATACAGGCCCTCGATCTGGCTCGCCAGGCTGGGCAGGAACAGACCGTTGCCCAGTGCGATGAGAACAAGCGCCGCGAAGAAAGCCGGCTCGAAGGTCATCAGGAAATGGCCCAGCGCCATCGTCGAGCCGCCGATGATCACGGCGTTGCGCTTGCCCAGCCAGCGGTCGGCCACCCAGCCGCCGGCCACCGGGGTGAAATACGCGAACGCGGCGTAGGTGCCGTACACCAGTGATGCGTAACCCTGGTCCATCACCAGGTGCTTGGTCATGTAATAGACCAGGATCGCCCGCATGCCATAGAAGGAGAACATCTCCCACATCTCGGTCAGGAAGAGCACGGTCAACCCGCGAGGGTGTCCGAACCATGGCTTCCCGGCGGGTATCGCCTCACTCATCGAATCGTCTCCCGTCCGCTGCCCCAGACCTCGTCGGCACAGTCGATCATACCGTCGGCGTAGCGCACCGCGGGATCGCGATCCTCGCCGAGGTACAGCGGGCCGTCGAGATCCACGACGCGGCAGTGCTGGCCGACGATGAAGGCCGGCGCCATCGACCACGACGAACCCGACATGTTGCCCACCATCAGGTCGAAACCGAGCGCGCGGCCGCGCTCGACGATCGCCAGCGCTTCGGTCAGACCGCCGCACTTATCCAGCTTGATGTTGACGACCTGGACCAGGCCGACCAGCTTCGCCAGGTCGTGGCGGTCTTGCACGCTTTCGTCGGCGGCCAAGGGGATGGGGCTGTCCAGCCCGACCAGCCACTCGTCGCGATCCTTCGGAAACGGCTGCTCGACCAGCTCGACGCCGGTCTCCTGAAACGTGGGCAGAAGCGCGCGGAACGATTCGACGGTGAAGCCCTGGTTGGCGTCGACGATGATTCGCGCCTCGGGCGCCGCCGCGCGCACGGCGCGCATGCGCTCCGCGTTGTGCGCGTCGTCGGTGAGCTTGAGCTTGAGCGCGCGCGCGCCGTGGATGAGGTCGGCATGGCTTTTCGCGGCCGCTCGGGCCGCCGCGGACGGTGCCTCCGCCGAGACGAAGCGACGGGCGACCTCGGCCATGGTCGCCGGCTCGCCCGCGCTCAGGGTGAAGGTCGTCGTCAGCGCGCGCGGCTTGTCCTGGCCGTCGATGAGTGCCCAGACCGGCTTGCCGGCGCGCTTGGCCTCCAGGTCCCATAGCGCGCAGTCCACCGCGTTGCGGGCGCCGCCACGGGGAAGCACGTCGAGCAGTTCTTCGCGCGAGATACCCGCTTCGATCCGCTCGCGGACACGCTCGATCTGCTCGATCATGGCTGGCGGAACGTCGCCCAGGTAGTAGACGCCGAGGCCTTCGCCGATGCCGCGGTGGCCGTGTTCGTCGGTGAGGGTAACGATCACCGCGTCGAAGGAATGGAAGGTGTAACCCGTGATCGCGAACGGCACGTCCAGCGGCCAGCTCTTGGTCTCGATCGAGAGGGACAGACGCGAGGACGCGCTTCGGTTCATGGGGAATTCCGCGGATGCGTGGACGGCCATGGTCAATAGGCCGTGCTGAAACTGACCAGCCCGAAGGCGACGATGAACCAGGCGAGATAGAGCGCGCCGAGCGCGAGCAGGCCTTCGCCCAGACGCACCCAGCGGCCGCGACGGGGCGCGCGCCAGGTGCCGACCGCATGCGCGACGATGACAGCCACCGCGATCAGCGCGAGCACGCCCCACGCGTACAGGACATACAAGGCCGGCGTGATGCCGCCCTGCAACAGCGGAATGGCGTCCTTCGCGAGGACGTAGGTCAGCAACGCCGCCCAACCGACCACTTCCAGGGCCAGCACCATGATGGCGAGGCGCGAGATCAGGCGGAAGCGCATGGCGCGCGGAGCGAAGGGCAGCGAACGGCGGTAATGGCGACGCATCCACGCGCCGATCGGCCAGGCGAACCACGCGGCGAAGACGAGCCCGCTCGACAACGACAGCCACAACAGCACCGAGCCCAGCGCGCCCGCCCAGTCGATCCGCTGGAACACCGCGACGGGCACCTCTTCGTCGGTGGCGAAGTAACGAATGCTGCCGTCGGAGTCGGCGACGAAGCGCAGCGTCGTCGTCTCGGCCGCGTCGCGATAGACCAGCGGTGCCACCGCATGCCAGCGCAGGGGCGCGCCGGCCGCGTCGGTGAACGCGCTGACGACGATCGTGTGATCGGGCTGCGGTGAGACCGAGGTCTGCCCGAGCAGATAGAACAGGCGCAGCGCGCTGTCGTTGCGTCGCGTCGAACGGTACCAACCGGCGACCCTGGCCGCGTCCTCGGCCGCGTTCGGCAGCGTGGCGCCGTGTTTTGCCGGCCGGGGGTAATAGCGATCGAGAAAACGACGCAGGATCTCCTTGCGCACCACGTGCGCACCGGCTTCGTTGCCCAGGCTGTTGAACGACACGAAGATGCCCACGTGCGCGTCGAGCAGCAGGTGCAGGTCGGAGTGAAAATAATCGAGGTCGCCCGCATGACCGACGATGCGCTGGCCGTTGCGGTCCTCGTCATAGAAGCCGAGGTCCATGCCGTTCAGGCCCGGCGCGTTGGCGTGCTGCCGCGTGTGCATGAGGCGCACCGTGTCCGGGCGCAGGATGGCGGTGCCATCGCGACCGCCGCCGTCCAGGTAGGCGATCATGAAACGCGCCATGTCGGCCGCCGTGCTGCTCAGACCGCCGGCGGGCGCCGGGTTGATCATCTCGAAATCCTTCGGCACGCCGTCCGAGGCCGTCTTGTAACCGATCGCCTGCAGCGGCTCCAGGTTCGCCGGCACAGGTTGCAGGAAGGTGGAATGACGCATGCCCAGCGGCTGGAAGATGTGCCGGTCGACGTAGCTCTCGAAGCGTTCGCCGGATACGCGCTGCACGATGTAAGCGGCAAGACCGCAGCCGTAGTTGGAATACGCGGTGTACATGCCGGCGTCATAGATGCGTCGCGGCATGTGCGCCTTCAGGTAAGCCTCGAGATTCACGCCCGCCGCGGTGGCCGGGAACATGCCGCTGGCCGTGTCCTCGAAGCCGCCGGTGTGGGTCATCAGCTGGCGCAACGTGACCGGCTTGCCGTTCCGCGGCGGAATGGCGAAGTCGAGGTAACGGTTGACGTCGGCGTCCAGGTCGAGCTTGCCCTGCTCCACCTGCTGCATGACGGCGGTCCAGGTGAACAGCTTGGAGATCGAACCGGGACGGTAGATCGACGAGTCGGGCGACGGCACCTGGCCCGTGGCGAGGTTCGCGCGGCCATAGCCGCGGGCGAGCAGCACGTCGCCGTCCTTCACCACGCTGACCACGGCACCGGCGAGGTCGCCGCGTTCGAGTGCGAACGGGATGAGTCCGTCGAAGAAGCGCGACAGGTCGTCGGCGTTCAGTTCGGGCGTTTCCGTGCCGGGCGTGGCCGGAACGGCGGTCGGCGTGGCGACGGAGCTGGCGGATGCGGGCAGCGACGGCACCTGCGCCTGCGCGCCGACGGCGACGCACGCGAGGCCCAACGCCATCAGGCGTCTAGCGAAGCGGTACATGGCGACTCCAGGAAGAACGGCGGCCGGGCAAGGATCAGAAGTCGACGCTGGCGGAGACGCCGACCGTGCGCGGCACGATGTAGCGAGCACTGAACGGCGAGGCGCGCGGATCGAGGGTCTCGGGACCGATCGACGACACGCCGCGCTTGTCGAAGACGTTCTTGACGTAGGCCTTGAAGGTAAAGTCGCCGACGTAGACACCGGCTCGCAGGTCCAGCGCACTGTAGCTGGGAATGGCGAAACGCGGCCCGTCCTCGGTCGAGAAGTCGGACACGCGATCGCCCACGTAACGGTAACTGCCGCCGACGAAGGCGGACCAGTCCTCGCCGATCGGGAAGTCGTAATCGATGCCGACGTTCGCGTTCAACTTCGGCACGTACGGCAGCCGGTCGCCCTTCCGGCCGAACAGGCCTGGCGGCGTGTCGGAGGTCAGTTCGGCGTGCGTCCACGTGGCATTGGTGGAGAACACCAGGCCGTTGGCCGCCCCGTAGTTCCAGCTCGCCTCCAGTCCGCGGCTACGCGCCTTGCCACCGTTGCTGAGGAAGGACACGCCGCCCGCCTGCGCGGCGAGCTGAATGTCCTTCCAGTCGATCAGGAAAGCGGCCAGTTCGACGGTGGAGCGCTTGTCCTGCGAGCTGCTCTTGAGGCCGAGCTCGTAGTTGACCAGGCGATCCTGGTCGAACGTTTCGGGCGCATCGGTGCCCGGCAACACCGAGGTATTCGCGCCGCCCGGACGGAAACTGGAGGCGACGCGGCCATAGACCATCAGGTTGTCGTTGAACTTGAACGTGGGGTTGACCAGGTACGTGGACGGTTTGTCCGTGCTCTTCAGCGTGAAGTCCGCCGTGGGCGCGAGCAGGCCGTAACTGGTCTCGTGGAACTCGGTACGGTCGTGGCTGTATCGTCCGCCCACCGTCACGGCGAACTGGGACGTGGCGTGCCAGGTGACGTCCGCGTAACCGGCCCACTCCTTGAACTTGGCCGGACCCACGGCGACATGTCCCGCCGGGGCCGGCAACGCGATCGGTGCGCCGGTGGTGGCGTCGAAGACGTTGACGTCCTGGTCGTTGGTGGTGTGCTCGCGGGTGAAGAACACACCCGCGCGCCATTCGACGGCCTGGTCGGTGGCCGACTGCAGGCGCAGTTCCTGCGTGACCTTGTTCAGCGCCATGGGGTTGCTGATCGAGTACGCGCCGTTATCCAGGCCCAGCAACGGATTGACCAGCGGTCCATAGGCGAAGGTCGCATCGGTATCGGAGCGCTTGTCGAGCTTGCCGTAGCTCGTCGACGAGACCAGCGTGGCCCAACCGAAGTCGGCGCTGACGTCGGCGCTGTAGAGCCGGTAGCGCACGCCGAACTTGCCGGTGCCGACCGCGAGCGATTGGCGAAGGTCGCCGTAGATCGGTCGCAACGAGACCGGATCGACCTGCACGCCCGCATTCGCGAGCGCGTCGCCGTCGAGGTTCTGCGCCAGGGCCGCGAGCCGCACCGAGACGGTGCTCGAGGGTGTCCACAGCAGCTGCGCGCGTCCGCCGCGTATCTTGGCGTCGTTGGTGTCCTTGCTGGCGTTGGCCGGATTCACGTTGTCGATGTAGCCGGGATCGCGACGGGCGAAGGCATTCACGCGCAGCGCGAGTTCGTCCTTGATCAGTGGCAGGTTGACCATCGCATGCGTGTCGAAGCCATCGCCGCCATGGGACACGCTGCTGCCGCCGACCTGCACGCGCCCGGCAAAGCGGGTGCTGTCGGGCGGCGTGGTGACGAATTTGACCAGACCGCCAAGGGTGTTCGAACCGTAGAGCGTGCCCTGCGGGCCGCGCAGCACTTCGATCCGGTCGACGTCGTCCGGGTCGATGTCCGGCGTCAGCAAGGCGCCGGCGGCATACACCGTGCTGGAGCCGAAGGGCGTGTCGTCGATGTAGGTACCGACGGTGGCGTTCGGCGTGTTCGAACCGGAGGTGATGCCGCGCAGCGTCAGCTGCGTCTGCCCCGGGCCGAGGGTGACCGTGTTCAGGCCAGGCACGCGCGTCGCGTAATCGGCGAAGCTCTGCGCGCTCTCACGGTCGAGCTGGCCACCGTTCAAGGCGGAGACCGCCATCGGTACGTCCTGCACCCGCTCGCTACGCTTGTTGGCGGTGACGGTGACTGCCGAGAGATCGGTCATCTCGTGGGATTTGGCCGGTGGATGTGCCGCCGACTTCGCCGCGTCGCTGCCCGCGGTGGACGCCGGCGCGTCCTGTGCCGCGGCCAGGACGGGCGCGCTCAACGCCAATGCGATCGTTGCACAGAGGGCCCTTTGCCCATGGAACGGTTGACGACGGAACATAAACGGCTCTCCCCCGAGGCGACGACGCAGTAAGATCGTGGCGCCAGTGTTATCATCGTATCATATGTCTGTCAAATGATATCTGGATAACATAGGGGCAAAAAAGCTGGTCGAGCCGGGGCGACGAGCTATTCCTCGCTGTTACGGCCGAATACGTCCGCCAGCCAGTCGATGAACACGCGCACACGTGTCGAAAGCTGGCGATTGTGCGGATAGAGCACCGACACCGGCATCGACGGCGGCGGAAGGTTTTCGAGGACCGAAACGAGTTGCCCCGCGGCAAGCTGATGCGCGACGCGGTAGCGCGGCACCTGGATCAGGCCGAGCCCCGCGACGCAGGAAGCGGTATAGATCTCCGCACCGCGCACCATGACGTCATGTGGCAACGGAATCTCGCGCACGCGGTCACCGTCGACGAACTCCATCGGATACGACTGGCCCGTCGCGGATGCGACGTATGCCACCATCCGGTGGCCGTCGAGATCGTCCAGCGTCACGGGCACCCCGTGCCGCGCGAAATAATCGGGACTACCCACCGTCACCTGCGCGAACGACGTGAGACGACGTCCCACCAGTGACGAATCGGCCAGCTCGCCGGCACGCACGACACAGTCGAAGCCCTCCGTGATCAGGTCCACCATGCGATCGGCTTCGCTGAGGTTGAGTGCGATGCCGGGATAGCGCGCGATAAACGTCGGCAACGCCGGCAGGATGAAGAAGCGCGCGATCGTGCCCTGCATGTCCACGCGTAACGGACCCTTCGGCTCGGCTTCGCGGAAGACGCTTTCCATCTCGTCGATGTCGGCAAGCAGGCGGACGCAGCGCTCGTGGTAGAGCTCGCCGTCGAGTGTCGGGCGCACGTTGCGCGTGGTGCGCTCGAGCAATCGCACGCCCAGGTCGGCCTCGAGGCGCTGGATGGCATGGGTGGCGCTCGGGCGCGGCAACCGGAGATCGCGGGCCGCCTGCGCGAAGCTCCCGCGCTCCACGATACGGACGAACAGCCGCATGACGTCGATCCGGTCCATCACACCCCCTCTCTCGCGATTGTTATGTTTTCTGAAACGGTGATGTTGAAAACCGCATTCTAGCGCGGCTTTTCGAAACGGCTATCGTGATTAGCACACCGGACACGCCCTACCCGGCCGTCCCCACCCCTGCTGGAGAAGTCGATGCCGTTCGCCAATTTCAAGGTTCCGGAAGCCGCCCTCAGCCGCGCGCAAAAGGAGGACATCGTCCATCGGACGACCGCGATGCTGGTCGAGTATTTTTCGGAAGCGGCACGCCCCCACACGATGGTCCTCATCGAAGAAATCAAGGATGGCGGGTACGCCCGCGCCGACGAGGTCTTCACGATCCCCGATGCATATCGGGCGCAGGACTGAATTCCTTCCCCTTCATCGGAGAAACCATCATGAGCGATTCGAACAACCAGGTAGCCATCGTCACCGGCGCATCGCGCGGCATCGGCGCCGCCATCGCCTCGCGCCTGGCAAGCGACGGCTTTACGGTGATCGTCAACTATGCCGGCAGCGCCAACGCGGCCGCGAAGCTGGTGGAAACCATTGAAAAGACGGGCGGTCGCGCCATGTCCTGCCAAGCCGACGTGAGCGATCCGCAAGCCGTGAAGCGTATGTTCGAGGCGGCCGATGCGGCATACGGCGGCGTTGACGTGCTGGTGAACAATGCGGGCATCATGAAACTCGCGCCCCTCGCGCAGACGGACGACGCCACGTTCGACCAGACCATCGCAATCAACCTCAAGGGTACGTTCAACGGCCTGCGCGAGGCGGCAACGCGCCTCCGTGACGGCGGGCGCATCGTGAACTTCTCGACCAGCGTGGTCGGTCTGTACCAGCCCACCTACGGGGTCTATGCGGCCACCAAGGCGGCCGTGGAAGCCCTGACCCATATCCTCGCGAAGGAACTCGGAAAGCGGGGTATCACCGTCAACGCCGTGGCGCCTGGTCCCGTCGCTACCGAGCTGTTTCTCGATGGCAAGGACCAGGCGACGCTCGATCGTATCAAGCAGATGATCCCGCTCGGCCGTCTCGGCGAGGTCGACGACATCGCCCCCGCCGTATCGATGCTGGTTGGGCCGGACGCAGGCTGGATCAACGGCCAGGTCATCCGCGTCAATGGCGGGGTGATCTGACCGGGAGCGGTCTATCGGCTGATTTTCCCTGGGGGGCGATAGGCCCCTCAACCTTCGGAACGGGTTTCCGGCCATGAAAGGCTCGACAAGGGCGACCGCCTATAGTGATCCCGCCCGACCAGTTGGCGCCATGGGTGCGTTCGCGAGTCACTGCAACAGATAGATGCCCGTGCTGTCGTAGGTGATCTTGGGTCCGGTTTTGTTATTGAGGACTTTGAACGCCTCAAAGAATTGGTGCGCGGTCAAGCCAAATACGCTTTGCGTCACCTCGTCGCTTTTACTGTTGGACACGGCGACAAACCTCAAGGCCTCGGTCACCTTGGAGGGTTTTCCCGGAACCTTGATAACTGCGCTCTCAGCCAGTTTGGCCAACACGATGCGTTTCCAGTCTTCGATGCCGGAGGCCGGCTTCGTATCTGAATCCGCCGAGCTTGCGACCGGCCCGGAAAGCACGGGGCCGCTTGAAACCGGTTTGCGTTTGCCCACGCCAGGGTCATCGTGCTGCAACGGAACGTCGTACTTCGACGCGAGGATATTCAAGATATCGTCAACCTGGTCGGTCTCCGGAGAAAGCCCGGTCAGCTTGACGATCGAAGCGAAGGTCGCCTTGTATGACACTGACTCCATGGGCAATCGATCCAACTCGAGCAAGGCCAATACGCCCGCCGCAAGGGTATGGTTAATGGTGCCGATGTTCCCCTGGGTCGGCGGCAAGCCAATCTGAATCTTGCGGGGATCGGCGACCACGATCGTTCCCTCCGCCGATATAAGGAATTGCAGGTCGCTGACGCGCAGCTGGGCCTTCGTCAGTCCTTCCTGGATGTGTACCAATGTCTGCAGCGTTTCGGGCTTGAAGAAGCGTGCTTTGTTAATGAGCTTGTCCCCACGCCGCAGTTTTCCTTCCGGAACCGCCAGGTGGGGCGTCTCGTCCAGTTCCGCCTTGAAGTCCTTGGACTGCTCGGCCATGCGCGGCATGATGATCGCCGGCATGCCTGCATGCATCGTGATACCGATCACGTGGATCACCGGTACGCCGGCGGTTGCAAGCATGCTCAACATTTCTATCTCACCTCCGATAAGGCGGAAGAAGTCGAACTCCTTCATCTTGACGAGGACCGTGTTGCGGTCTCCCGCCACTTCGTAAGCAACTTTCTTCTTACCTGTTCCCAGCAATGGCCCAAGAGGCGCTTTCTCGAATTTAGCCAGGTAAGGTATCTTCACCTTCTCGCAGGCTCGTCGGATATGGTAGGCGGTAACGAAGTCGCCTCCGGCCAGTTCCAGATACTTCATATCCGGATCCTTCCAGCCCAGTTGGGATACCACGT
The DNA here is from genome assembly GCF_040900725.1 of Luteibacter sp. CQ10. Lineage (NCBI taxonomy): Bacteria > Pseudomonadati > Pseudomonadota > Gammaproteobacteria > Lysobacterales > Rhodanobacteraceae > Luteibacter > Luteibacter sp. CQ10. The sequence goes on from NZ_JAEUYM010000001.1 coordinate 1,511,033, forward strand.
CGCCAACGCGCAGACGCAGCAGCCGGACCAATACCTGGTAGTCCCATTCGGCCAGGGTGAAATCGGCGAACTTCGCGTCGTCGCTCACGTACTCACGGTTTTCCGGCCTTCGTTTCTCTCGCTCCAGCCTCTCTAGACCCAGACGGATGTTTTCCAGATCGCCGAGCGCCTCGTACTCCATCAGAAGGGTGCCGATCTTATCCGCGTCCACCGGATCGAAATCCGCGGTAAAGCGCGTGACGATCGATCGCCGCAGGCTTTGCCTGTACTGTTTCAGGACGATCGTGTTCTCAAGCTCCGGCTGTCCCAGTCGCCTGCGAGCGACGTCGGCGCGATCGCCCTTGACCAGATCGCTTGCCTTCTCGACCTGAAGGTATTCAGGGTCGACAAAGGGTAGCGCTTCACGCCCGACAAACCCGGCCTGGAAAACGTCCTTGGCCTTGGCGGTGTAGATGGCCGTCTGATCCCCGACCTTGTGGGCCTCCACCTTATCGGTCGCGACCTTGTCCAATTCTTCGACGTCGAGCTTGCTACCCTTGTCATGTTCCAGGACACGCACGGCGGCCGCAGCCGCTTCGGGATTGGAAATCAACGGGCCCTGTACGTAATCCGCCGAATGGTCGTTGCGATTCTGGCGTGAGCGGAGTACGAATTTCTGCCAACTCTGGCGCTCTTCCTCCGAGGCGAATTCAATCTCATCCTTGGCATTGAGGCGTGTCTCCCACCCCATGCCCGACAGCGGCGCCAGAGCTTCATCCTCCACCTCGTAGGTATAAAGCATCGGGATCGGGCGCGTTTGGGGTGTTATCTTCCCGGAGGACTTGGCATCGTCGCGGTAGCGAGCGGCCTTGGTTTTCGCCCAGTTCGACGCGATCCCTACGGTATGCGCCATGTAAAATCCACCCTTGCCGGTGGGGTCGAAATCGAGAGACGTGCGCGAGTACATATCGTGAATCGGCGTAGGCGCCGCTGACGCTTCCGCACGGCTTTCCGATCTCCCGTGATAATAGCTTCGCAGCTGCACGCCGGTCGACGAAGGCGGCGACGCGACAGGATCGTTCGAGGTCAACGACGTCGCCTGCGCCACGCCTGCCACGAAGCCGGATGCCTTCGCACCCATGACGTCGGCCTCGCGTTCGAGCGCGGGATCATCGTTAACGTGCGCTCCGGCCATCTGCACGGTCGGTCGAACACGACCTTGCGCTTGCTGCACCACGTGCCATGCCTCGTGAGGCAAATGGCGCTCTTGGCCGGGACCAAGATAGATATTCCTGCCCTGCGCGTATGCATGAGCGTGCATTTGCATCGGCGCGGAGGAATTGTAATGAACCGAGACTCCCGCCATCGATATGCCGGACAGCGTTTCGACGCCCTGACGCAGTGCCTGAGGCAAGCCGGACGAGGGGCTCGACGAGGCTTCGCGCTGCTGAAGTGCGTCGATGCGCTGTTGCTGCATGACTTGGCGAGGGGAATCATTGGTGGCGAAAACGTGTGCTTGATGGCGCAGCCGTGAGTCCTCCCCCTCGCGCAATGCCGCGATGCGTTGGTGCTGGACCGTTTGACGGGGCGAACGGTCCAACTCGATCGATCGTTGGGTATGCGTCGGCGTGGCTTGCTGATCCGTGGAGGTATCCGGATCCAGGGCGCGGGTCGGACGCGCTTGACGTGGAGCGTTGGACATCGGTTTATGCCTCGCTGCAATGTTCGGCGCGCGACTCATCGGTCGTCGGTTTTACATGGAATGGCCTTCCTCGCCCGTTGCCGCCAGATCGACGGCGGCCAGCCGGCTCAGGAGGTCTTTCATCGCGGGAGTCGTGAGACGCTACATGCCGCCCTTGCCCTTCTTCGCGGCTTTGGGCTTTCCACCCTTTAGCTGTGCGATACGCGCCGCCTCCCCTGCCTGCCGGGGGCTGTCCGACGCCTTCCGTTGCATGGGGCCCCGCCCATCGGCGGATGCGGCGGCCGGCTCGCCGGCGCTTTTTGCCTGTTTCACGGGTTCGGTCTTCATGGTTTCTCCACCCTTGGTTTGAGCATGTGATAAGCGATCGTCGCGACGAGCGCGACCAGCAACAAGGCGAGCAGCGCGTTTCCTTGCCGCACCCGCACCAGCGCGGGATCGCCCAGAAGCAGGAGCGCGCCGAGAACGAGGAACACGATGGCGCCTCCCAGCAGGCCGAGCTGGAATGGCAGCCCGATCTGCCGCATCCGGCAACTGGACTGGTAGACGACGAAGGCGATCAACCACACCAGGAGCACCGCCTCGGTAAGGATGCGCAGCGGCCAGCGGTGCTCGCAGACCCATCCGTTCAAGCCCTCGGTAGCCGACGGTCGCGGGAGGAAACTGCGGCGTATCCGCGAGGCCGTCATGCGCCCGACGGCATCGTCCAGCGTGGGCGCCGCCCAGAATCCGACGCCGCCGAAGTTGTCCGATGTATACGAGAGGTCCTCGGTGAGGTTTTCGTCGGTCAGGACGCCCGTGGATACGATCGGAATGACCCGGCGCAGCAGGATGCGGCAGGCTTCTTCGGAGATGTCCTTGTCGCGGTCGATCGTGGACAGTACCTCGCGCATGCTGTGCGCACCCGGTTGGGTGACCAGCACCATGTAGCGCAGCGTGAGGTTCGTGCTGCTCCGCTCGCGCGCGTTGTCGCTGGGCATGGTGTCGGCTTGTGGGGATATGGCCTCGGCCTGCCGCAGGTATTCCGCCATCTGGGTGGGATTCCAGAGGGTCTGCGCGCCGGTCAGGTCGGTGTCGCGGAGCACGATGTTGAGCACGTACGGATGTCTGCGCCGGCGCAACTCCACGATCAACTGGCGGATCTGCTGGTTCAGGTAACGCTCGAAGATCGGCCGTAGCGGATCGCCGGACGGCGGCATCCGGTCAAGGAAAAGCGTCAGGCCATTGCCGTAGCGCTCTTCCTTCGCGAACCCGGGAACCCATGAGTGGACCCGTGAAGCGAGGTCGGAAAGCGGCGTGTCGATGAAGTCAGCCGCCTGCGCCGCCAACCGCTCGGTAGCGTCCTTGACGTCATCCTCGGTGAAGTTCGCGAGGAATCGCCAGTCGTTGCGATAGAGGGTGTAGTCCAGCGCGGTTCTCTGCCGCCGCGCCTCGCGGATGAACGCGGTGTCCTCCGCGGTCGTCCACGAGGGCTCCATCAGGTCGCCGTTGTCGGCGAACCAAAGCGCGAACACGCTGACGCGGGAAAGCATGCTGAAGTCGAGCCGGCGCGGCGTGGCCGTGTTGTCCCAGAACGGATAGAAGCCGTACACCTGGCCGTTCAGTGCGCGCACGCAGCCGCACCCCGCCCCTGACCATGATGGCGCCGAGGGATGGACGAGCGAATGGGACTGCCTGGCCTTTTCGATCAGTAACGCATGCATGGACGCGCTCATCAACCAGGAGGGAAGCTGTTCCCACGGCAGCTGGCTCGGCGGCATGGCGTCGTCCTCGTCGGCCAGTGCCGGCCAGTCAGGCGGGCAGACGAACGTTTTCATGTCGGGCGGGGGTTGATGCTTTCGACTGGCCGTCGCCGTGATCATCTCCCTGGAGAACACGCAAAGCTGTTCGTCCAGGGCCGCCACGAAGAGATCGCGGCCGGGAAACTCGACGCCGATGAGTGGCGCGAGCATGCGCTGGAACTGCGCCTTCGCGTCGACATCGACCGTCGGATCGACGAATTCGTTCCTGGGCGGCGCCGCATCCTCATGGGCGACGGTGCTGGAGGAAGCGGGGGCGGCCGTTCCGGACGTTGCCGGCTCGGCAGTCGGCTCGGCAGTCGCCTCGGCAGTCGCCTCGGCAGTCGCCTCGGATGCCGGTACGAGGCCCGCGGCCTCGGTGATGTCGGCGGAACGCCGCTTGAGATCGGCAACCACATCCTTGTCCTTGAAGATGTCGTTCGTAAGCTTATACACGTCCACCTGCGACTGCGGCGACGTCGGCGCGGAAAGCGTATCGACCAGCGGTACCGTCGTCAGCGGCTGCGGAGGTGCCGGCTTCGGTGGCTGGGGCTTCTCCGCAGGCGTCTTGGGACGTTCCGCCGGTGGCGCGGGCTTGGGACGGGGTTCCGGCCTGGCGGTCGGCATGGGGCGCGCGCCGAGAATCGACAGCTTGTACGTCTGCTGCGCCATGCAGTCGTGCTGGTCGCGCACGCCGGCGACGAACACCGCGATGAACGGCAGGCTGCTGGGTTGGCCGGAGAGTTCGCCGCTGGTGGCGAGGGAGATGCCCGGCGGAAGGCTGTCGGCGCTATAGGCGTATGGCGGGACGCCGCCACTGGCGCGCAGCGTGTAGCGATAGGGCTGGCCGACCGTGCCGGACGGCAGCGTCATCACGCTGTCGCCGAGCCGCAACGGCTGTACGTCGGCGCATGACAGCTCCGCCGCCGCCGGCGCGCTCACCCATAGCGCGAGCACCATGCCCAGACCACGAAGTGCGAAGGGCCTCATCCCAGGGTCCTCCCTTCCTTGCCCAGCTCCTTCGCCAACGCGACGCGCAGGTGGGCCGTGCCTATCCGGGGGGCGCCGGTGCGAGCTGCCTGCAGCACGGCGAAGCGCAAGGCGTTGACGATCGCGCCGCCGGACAACACGTAACGTTCCGCCAGGTCTTCCACATCGACGTCGGGTGCCACCCGGCCCACCTGGGGAAGAAGGCTCTGCCAGAGCCGCAGTCGTTGTCCGGCATCGGGCATGGGGAAATACACCATGGATTGGAAGCGTCGGGAAAAGGCCTCGTCGAGGTTCCCGCGCAGGTTGCTGGCCAGGATCACCACGCCGGGAAAATCTTCCACGCGCTGGAGCAGGTACGCGATTTCCTGGTTGGCGTGACGGTCGTTGCTGTTCTGCACCGCCGCGCGCTTGCCGAACAGCGCATCGGCTTCGTCGAAGAACAGGATCCAGCGTTTGCTCTGCGCCTGGTCGAAGACACGGGCGAGGTTCTTCTCGGTTTCGCCGATGAACTTCGAGACCACCATCGACAGGTCGATGCGGTATACGTCCACGCCGGTGCTTTGGCCGAGCAGCGTGGCGGACAGCGTCTTCCCCGTACCCGGCGGGCCGTAGAACAAGCTGCGATAGCCGGGCTTGACCACGCGGGCCAGGCCCCAGTCGCGCATCAGTTGCGGCCCTTCGTTCAACCACGTGCGGATCGCATCGATCTCGTCCATGACGTCGGGCGAGAGCACCAGGTCCGACCAGTTCAAGTCGGTGGTGATGCGTTTGGCCGGGAACTGGATGTTGTAGTCCGGCTTGTCCGCGATGCCGGTCTGCAATCGTTGCAGCGATTCCGCGCTGACCGTGAGGGCGCCGCTCAACTGCGGCTCGTTGCCGGCACCCTCCCCGTCCAGTCGCAGGATGTCCCGCGCCACGAGCGGATGGTTCGGATCGAACATGCCGAGCAACGCGATGCGCGCGGCCAACCGATCCCCGGCGACCAGGAAAGCGGCGGTTTCGCCGGTCGGCAGGAAGCCGCCGTGACGCTGGGCCTTCCACCCGCCGAATTCGGTAAAGCCGCGGTCGAGATTCTGGTTGCGCACGAACAACAGGTCGAGCATACCCGGCCGTACATGCGGTGCGGTGGCCAGGGCGAGCACGGCGCGTTCCCGCGCTTCCAGGCCGAGATCGTCGACCAGCGCGGACAATGCGCTTCCCGGTGGCAGCGCCGGCGGTGGGGCGGCCACCTCGAAACCTTCCGGCTGCTGCTGGAAATGCTGTTCCAGGCGAAGGTGGATGACGCCCTCCAGCCACAGCAGCTCCTTCTCCAGCGCTGCCGCGTGAACAGCGTAACGATCGTCATCGCCATTCGACATGGAGCACCTCCTTCATCCATGGCAGCCGGATCGTTCCGTACGACCACGGCAGGCGGTCGAGCAGCACGTCGAACGGATTCGGCTGCACTTTCAGGCGCCTGTGACCGCCGTCGAAGGTTTCGTGTTCCACCAAGCGGCCGATACGGCGGAGGAAGGTCTGGCGCAAGCCGTGCGGCGAGGTCTGGCCCAGTGCCCGCCAGTGCGCGACGATGGCGGGGAGAAGGCTGTCGAGGACGGGCACGAGGGTGTCGAGCGGCGGCGCCGGCGGTACCGGCTCGTCCATCGACAAGCCGCACAACATCTTGTTGAGCACCCATTCGTGCTCTTCGCTGCCGGCATGCCCGTCGCTGAGGTAGACGAGGCAGTGCACCGCGCGATGCTGCGCGGCCATGTCGATGAAGGCGTCGTCCCGGGTCAGGCCGAGCATCGCGAAGAGCCTCGGCGCATAGTTGGCGAGCAGCACCAGCCCCGCGTTGGCGATGTAGATCGCTTCACTGCCGGGGTGATCGTCGGCGGGCGACACGGTGCCGTCGGCTCGTCGGCCATGGGTGACGCGGGGGCGCTCATGCGTTTCGCTCGCGGTCCGCGCATCCACGGCGAACGGCCGTTCCTCTTCGTCGATACCCAGCACGTCCAGCGCCTCCCGCCAGACGCCATGCCAGGCGACGTGATCCTGGGGAGGCCGCTTCGCCTCGTCGAGATAGGCCAGGCTGTAGTCGAGCAGGTAGATCTGCAGGGCCGACAGGCCGAGTCCCGCGTCGCGTACCCGGGCGTCCGACTGATGGCGCAACGCGAACTGCCGCATGGATTCGTACCATGCGGCCGGCAGTGCGTCCGCCCGTTTTCGGTCCTGTGTTTCCGGGGTACCGGCGGACGGCGGCGAGCCTTCGATGCGCTGATCGATCCGTGACGATTGGACGTCCAGGAAACGCCGCTCCAGGCCGAGGAAGAGGCGGCGGCGCAGTCCCGTAGGGTCCCGGCCCGACGAGATCGAACGCAGCCGTTGCGCCCATTCCGACGCGTCACCCTTACCCGCCCCGGTCAGAAGGCTGTCGCGCAACGCATCCATCAGCCGTTGCAATCGGGTCACGCCGAGGTGGCTGCCGCTGGTGGTCCACAGCGCGTGCAGCCCCGCCACACGCCACGTCATCCGCATCTGCGCCAGTTGATAGCCGCTCAGGCGTCCCTGCGCGCGCAACGGCTCGAGCAACAGGGCATCGAGTTCTTCCAGGGCTCCCGCCAGTTCCTCGTGACGCACGGACAGCAGGGCATGCAGGCCGTGATGCGGCGTGATCTGGCTCAGGCGGCGGACGGCGCGCTCGGGGTGTGGGAGCCGTAGCAAGGCGGGCCACAGGCGCGGTCCGCATCGCCGTGTCAGGTGACTCAGCCAGTCGGCCAGCGAGGCGTGGGCGAGCGAAGGCATCGACCAATGCAATCGACCGTGTCTTACGTAGTAGAGGAAGTTGTCCAGATCGCGATCGCCCGCCGGGCTGCCTGATGGTGTTCCTTCGTCTTCGCCCTGCCGGATTCGCCGTAGTGCCGTATCGAGAGCGAGTTCCAGGTGTCGCGCCCAGACGGACGGGTCCGCGTCGACCGGCAGATCGCCCAGGTCGATGTCCAGCTGGTCGATGCGCCACACACGGTCGCGAGACGAAAGACGGTCGAGCAGCCGCTCGAGCAGGTGCGAGCCCTCGCCGAGGATGAAATCCCGCAACCGCTGCTGGGTGGTCACGGCATCTTCGCGGGTATCGCTGTGGCAGGACCACTGCAAGGTCTCGATGACGTGGCCGCTCATGCCGTCTGGCCTCGCCGCAGTTCCCTGGCGATCTGCCCACGCAACCTGCATGCCCAACGCTCCACGCGCCGGGCGCTCGCCTCGGTTCGCGCCGATCCGGCAAGCCGGTGGGCGCAATAGGTCTGCATGGCTTCCAGCCAGGCCGCATAGCGCCGTTCGAAGCGAAGCATGGCTCGGGCACCGAGCCAGATCGTGTCGACGCGCAGATGCGCCGGGGCGTTCAGCGTCAGCGTCTCCAGGGCCACGCGCCGAAAGGACGGATGCCGCCCGCGCGCCGTCCAGGCGGGGAAGACGGCCGTCAGGCGGTGCGGATAGAAATCCGCGGGCAGATCGGCTTCCGCGCCGGGGGGTGGTCGCAAAAGCGTGTGCTCGACAAGATGCATGCCCTCGCATTCCAGCTGCAGGCGGCAGGCGAATTCGTGCAGGCAGATCGCCGCGGCTTCCGGCGGCACACGTGGCGACCGCAGCGGAAGAACCCACGCAGGGCCCCGCTCCCCACTGCCCAGCCAGATGGCCGTGGTGTCCGCGTGGAGATAGCGTTCGACGTGTACCGCGCTGCGCAGCAAGGCCGGGGACAGCGCGGTCGGATCCAGGTCCTGGAAATGCCGGGCGAGCGAATGCGCGGCGCTGGCGAGGTCCGGGCCCATCGCCTCCACGACGCGGCGGCGAGCCGGTCCCCAGATGACGGGCGGGTGCGCCTCCGCCGGAACCTCGCGCACGGAGGCCGGCGAGGCATTTCGGGAAGCCAATGCGAGGCCCGCAGTCGCCAGGGGCTTCATCAGCAGGCGGCTGTGGTGGTACTTGAAGCCCAGCAGCAAGCTCGCCCGCTGCTGCAAGGCCGGCGTATTGCCACGCCGTCCGAGCGAGCGCCGGCTGTAGTCGATGCCGCCATGGCGATCTCGCGTCAGGGTGGCGATGCGCACGAGGAAAAGGCGCTTCTGCTCGAACAAGTGCAGGCGCCACGCTTCCGCGCTGAAGTACCAGCCGAAGGGACGAATGCTGCCTTGCCAGACGCCCTCGCCGTACAACGCCAGTTGATGGTCCAGGACACGACCACGCCGCTCGATCGCGTCGTCGGCCGCCGCGAAGACGTTCTCGCGCAAGCGTTCGCGGTCAGTCGTGTACAAGGCCTCCAATCCGGGGATGTTCTCGTTGCCGAGCACATCCCAGGCATAGCTGGCGCGGGGACGGGATGCCGTCGTGTAAAGGTCGCGCAGGTAGTGCGTCTGCGCATCCCCATGGGCCAGCCACTGGTCGAGCAAGGCCACATAGGCGTGGAACTGCGCGGTCGACGCGGCATCGAAGCGCTCACGATAGATGCGCGGCAACTGCTTGTGCAGCGACACATAGGTCTGCGGCGCCAGGTATCTTCCGTGCGGCCGGCTCAGCGGCGATCCCGCCATCTCGGGCGCGCTATCAACGGCTGCCCGGCCCAGTCCGTTTCGGCGCAGGTCGTCCAGCCGTTGCAGCAAGGCATCGGCCGCGACCGAGACACGCGTGCCGCGCCGGTTGATCTTCCAGTCCGCGATGGCTTCGCGACGATCGGGCCAGCGCAGGCGCCGTACCCAGCCGTCGCCTCGGCGTGGCAGCGCATCGACAGCGTCGGCCACGTCGTCGGCTTCGAGGCCGATCCGGGTTACCTCGTACACGCCCTCCACCGAAAGCGCGATGCGTGCCAGGTCGCCGAAATAGATCCGGCTGTCGCGGTCCAGCGCCAAATCGTCCGTTTCGATCCAGCCCCGGCGCAGGCGTGGCCCGTCGAGTACGTCGGCCAAGGAGACGTCGTCCCCTTCCCCGGCCAGCCGAGCCGATAACGATTTACGCACCGGAGCGGCATCCACATATCTGGCGCAGCGCTCGACCAGCTCGGCAAGGATGTCTTCGGGGGAACGCATGCCTTCGATGCCGAGCTCGACGCTGAGGCCACACCAGCGAGGCTCGAGCACGCGGGGCAGCCCGTCCAGGTCCTCGCACAGGTTGCGCTGCGCCCAGTAGGCCCGCGCCGCGACGGCCACGGCGCCCTCGGGCGTGGCCACCTCCAGTTGGACCCGCCATAGGCCGTCGCCGGCGGTCGACTGGGCATGCACCTGCAACGCGCCGGGCACGCGATCGAGCAGCCAGCGCATGTAATCCGTGTCGGTACAGGGACGGCACGGCAGGATCTCCTCGGCCGCGCGGAGTCCGAGGGCACGATAACGGACGCGTCCGTCGGGGCCGGTCAGCAGGTCGAGAAGCGGCTGTCGCGCGCCGAAGATGTCTTCGGTCAGCGCGAAGCAGAACGCGTCGAACAAGGTGACGCCGGGGTCGTGGTAGTTGTAGTCGGTCCACTGCTCGCCGCTGAGTTCCTGCAATGCATCGAGCGCACGCGCGCGCAGCGCGTCGTACGCCAGCGGATCGTCGTCGCGGAGTCGCGGGATGACTTCGGCCGGGATGCTCATTTCCGCTCTCCGTCCATATGCGGATCGAACCAGAGCTGGGTGACGTGGGCCTTGATGGTGATGCCCTTCCCGTAGTCGCAACCGGTGCGGGCCTGCAGCCGATAGACCGCGTTCCGTCCGTGGGTGCCGTGCCAACGTAGCTGCAGGCGGTCGCAGCGGCGGGAGTAGAACGCATGGGTCGCGTTGATGCCGCGCTTGCGATTGAAGACGTCGAAGATGCCGAGCGTGGGATTGTAGGTATTGAGCGCGACCGCATGGACCAGGGCGAAGTGCCCCTCCCCTTGCCTGCCTGCGCCCGCGGTGACTTCGAAAGCCTGACAGCCGTCCAGGTCGTCGGTCAGGTCCTGCCATTGGCCATTGGCAAGGAGCGGCACGGCGGGTGAGCGCGCGTAACTGCCACGACGGCCCGTGCTGCGCACCACGCCGTCGACATCCAGCGCCGTTTCCGGCTGGGCCTGGCGAATGCCCACGCGGCCGGCGGGGTCGAGGGTCCACAGGGGAGGCACCGGGTCGGCCGCGGCGTCCCCGGCAGGCGGAACGTTGGAACGGATAAGCAGCTGGCCTTGCGCGCCACCGAAACCGACCGACCACAGCGGCGCATCCGGGTCCTGGTCGCGAAAGAAACTCAACAAGGCCTCGTAACCCGCCGCGGCGGAGATCTCGAAGCCACGCTCCACCGACTTGGTGAAGCCTTCGTCGCTCATGTTGAGCATCGAATCGATAAGGTCGGCGAAGTGCGCCTGCGTGGGCAGCGACCCGTCGGCGAAGTAGCTGCGCAGCGATTCGCGATTGCGGATGGTCATGGCGCCGCACCGCCCATGATGAACGTGCCGCCGATCTCCAGCTTGCCCACGCCGGTGGGACGCTCGTCGCGCGACATGTCGGCGCCGGCCACTTCGATCAGGTGGCGTGGCCTGGGCAAGGCAAGGCTCCAGGACTGCGCGGGACGCACCAGGCGCACCGGATCACCGGTGCGTAGGCGGCCGGTATCGTAAAGCCGATAGGTGTCGTCGTCGCGACGGACGATGTGCAGGAGCGACATCGAACCGACGGCCTCGATATCGTCCAGGTTGCGGAGGTGGGCCTCGATGGCTTCGGCGCGCACTTCCCAGTCGAAACCGGCCCGGTATCCGTCCTCATGCCAGGGCGACAGATACTCCACGAGCGCGCGATTCGCGCGAAGCAGCGCCGCGCCGGGATGCGCGCCCCGGGCCAGGCGCAGGGCACAGCGCACCTGGATGTATTCGTAGACGGCGTTGCGCACGACGATGCGCAAGCCGGGCGCGCTCCGCTCGCGCAGGTAGACCATCATCTCTTCCAGCACCGCCGCGTCGAAATGGGGTGCATCGGTGCTGTGGAACAGCATGCCCTGACGTGGTGTGGGCACCACGACCACGAGGACGCCGCCAGGCGTGCCCGAGATCGCGGCCTGGCCGGCTTCGCCGTTGACGAAGCACTTCGCCTTGAAGATGTCCGGAAACGCGTCGAGTAAAAGCCGTTCGTAATCCCATGGCGTGCACGCGCGGTCCTTGTGCCGCAGTCGTTCCGCACTGCGGACGCGCAGCATGCCAGGCGTCTCCGGCTGGGCGATGCCGAAGGACGGGCCGATCTGTTGCACGGCAAGGAGGCCGCCGACGGGATGCAGCGGCATGCGCACGGTTCCCGGCGGCAGGGGCAAGGTCGACTCGCCATCGCCACGCCGATGCACGCGCGTGGCCGTCACGGCCTGGGTGTAGATGCCGTAGAGGCCGGCAAGGCGTTCCAGGCAGCCGTCGGCGCTCAGTCGCACCCAGTACAGCGCACCAGGCCACTGCGGGCAGCCGCGCGTCATGCCGGTCGGGAGATCGACGACGACGATGCCGCTGCGCAGGAAGCCCATGGTGCCGTCGGAGAGCACCCGCGCGGGGTCGAGCATGCGCCATTCGCCATCGCTCCAGACCGCCCAGCTCGTCGACGGGAGCGGCGCCCGCCAGCTCTCGGCGGCGCTTTCCGCGCGCAGGCTGAAGTAGAGGCTGAGGGCGCCGCAGGGATCCGAGCCGGACAAGCCGATATAGAGGTTGCCCTGGTGGACATAGGGCGGCAACAAGGGCACGCCGTCCATGCCCGGCCGGGCGCGCGGCGTGTCGTAGCCGAAAGGATGCAGGTGCAGCAGCTTGCCGCGCGACGACGGCGTCGTCGGTTTCAGCGAGATCCGCTCGCTGGCGACGTAATCCAGCGATACCTGGTCGACCGTCGGCGTGTACGGCTCGTTCGGCAGCGGTCGCACGAGTCCGGCACGCCGCGAACGGGCGTTGGCGGTGAGGGTTTCCGACAGCAGGCGTGGATACAGCGCATGTCCGAACGCGGCCGGCGGGCCGGCCAGTTCGAGGCGAAAAAAGCCGTTACGCGTGGCCGTGCCGAAGACGAACGGCTCCTGCACCGACGACTGCGCGCGATGGTAGAGCGACAGATCGGCTTCCGGTAGCGAGAGCGTCACGTCGCGGCGCAGATGACGCTCGCCGTGGAACAAACTTCGCAAACTCTCGCCGCTTCGCCACTGGCCGTCGCGCAGGATCGCCGGTTTCACCCGGAAACCGGAGGCCGGCCACGATCCGGGATAGTCGCGATACCAGGCCGCGAAACCACCCTCCTCGTTCGGCAGCTGTGCCCATTGGAGGTGGAGGCGAAGTTCGCGAAGGGGTTTACCGGCCAGTTCCTCGTTGCCGAACACGCAATACGCGCCTACCGCCGGCAGCGGGCCGAACGGTTGGAAGGGTTTGCCGGCGTCGAGCCGCCCCAGCTGGTTGTAGATCACCAGGCCGCGCACGCCGGTGACACGTGTCGACAACGAGATATCGTGCAGGATGACCTGCTCCAGGGCGCTATAGGCATAAAGGCGCGTGCGCGTCTGCAAGGTGAGGCGTAACGCGGGGTGTTCCGGGCACGCTGGGCCGTGCACGGCAGGCTTACACGGCACGATCGGCGGTTGTTCCTGGCCCAGGTGGATCGACAGCTCGACGCACCCGCCCCAGCCGAAACCCTCGTTCGTTTTGCGGACGACCAGCACGTCGCCCGGCACCAGCCAACCGTCGGCGACACTGAACTCGGCTCGCCAGACCCCGCGGAAGACCCTGTTGAAAATCAGTTCGCGATCGGGCTCGCCCCGACCGTCGTCGTGCTCGTGCGGGTAGGCCAGGATCAGGGGATCGTCCAGCTCGACCACCCTGGCGACGCCGTCACCGAGCAGACTGGCGGCGTGGGCGCGCAGCGCGGCCGTGTCCTGAGGCAGCAAGGCTTCGTTGCCCGCGATCAGCCATACGGCGAAGAGGCGGCCGAGGCTGGCCTTGAAGCGCTCCGGGTCGTCCTGTGCGAGACAGGAGGCCACCAGATAACACAGGCGTACGTCGCCCTCGGAACGTGGTGCGCGCGCCCAGGCCGCGTCGGCGCGTTGGCTGGCGACCACCGGGGACGCCGGTCCGAAAACGCGGGTATGCAGGCGCTTCTCGGCATCGTCGAGTCGAAGAAACACATCCGCCAGCCACGTGGCATCGCGTGCGCCGGCATCGCGACGCAGCATCGCGGCGAGATGGCCGTCGTCCGCCGCCGGATGCGACAGGCGCAGCAGCACCCGCACGTGGCGATTGCCTTCCTTCAACGCGAGCATCGGCGACACCAGGGCCATGCCGATCCTGGCGTGCGTCGCCTGGGCGGCGGAACCCTTGGACTCGCCTCCCATGAGCGGCCACCACGATGGCTCGCCGGCGTAGGCGGCGTCGGGGGACCGCAGGGGGATCTCCTGCGTGAGCATCCGCGTGGCGTAGCCGAACTCGCGCTCCGGCGAGATGAGCGCATCGTGCTCCATCCTCACGCTGTAAAGCGCGGCGACCTCGTTGTCGGTCACCTCCAGGGTGTGCTCGGCGGCGAACTCGATCCCCTGCCCCTGCCGGTCTTTCCCGCCGACGAAACGCGTGCCGCGTGGCAGGCGCACGGGCGAGGCGTAGGTCGCGTCCCTGGTGAAGCGCAGATAGATTCGCTCCTGCGACGGGCGCCTGGGTCTCATGCGCAGGAGGTCGAGGTAATAGAAGTCGGTGAGGCGCTCCGGAAAACGGTTCACTTCCGTCCGCGAGTCCTGGAAGATCTGCAGCGCAGCCATGAGGAGACCCATCGCCGGCTCGTGCTTCGCGTTCACCAGGCTCGGCTGAAGCTGCGACAGCGCGATCGGTTGCAGGCGTGCGAGCGCCACGCACAAGGCACCCCAGATCCTCCGAAGCAACGACCTGCGTTTGCCGGTGTCCAGCGGCGCCGCGTCCACATGGCCGGCCGCGGTCTCCAGACGCCATGCCGGATGCATCTCCCGCGCCGTGGCCTCGTCGATGCCGAAACGGCGGATGGCATCGTGCAGCAGGTCGCGCAAGTGGCTTCCGATCTCCGCCATGATCGCCTGCACGACATGCACGGCGGTCGGCGTATCGTGCCGGGCCAGCCAGCGGCACCAACGGTCCACGCGGGACACCACCTGGCGTACCCGCCACCAGAGGTGCCGCTCGTCGGCCCAGGCCCAGGCCTCGACGAAAGCCCGTTTCGCCTGGTCCAGGGGGAACGACGCCATCTCGGCGAGCACGGTGCTTTCGTCGCGCAGCAGCGCATCGTCCCAGCATCCCGCGTCGCTACCGTCGTCGGTGGCGAAGCGCACGTGGGCGGCGTAGCCCAGCATCAGGTGAATGCGCTCGGCCAGCGTGAACTCGTCGGGCACGACATAGCCGCGGCGGAGCGCATCGGCCAGGCGTTCGTCCTGTTGCGTTCCGTCGTTCATGCCTGCACCGGATGCGTGGCCTGGTGCAGGTAGAAGGGGTACACCAGGTTATGCCGGGCGTTGGTGCCGCGAATCGTATAGTCGAGGCTGACTTCCAGCTTGCCGTTGAGCGGGTCGACCAGTCGCGCCTCGATGCGATCGAGGATGATGCGCGGCTCGTAGAACAGGATGGCCTTGCGCATCAGCTCCTTGATCTCGGTCACCGTCTGCTCGTTCGCCTCCTCGAATACCATGCGGCGCAGGTCACAGCCGTAATTCGGCAGCATGATGCGCTCGCCGGGGTGGGTCGAGAAAAGAATGCGCAGGCTTTCGGCGATGTCGCTCGCATCGGCCACCATCACGGCCTCCTTGGTCCGCGGATCGAACCGTGGCGGAAAGCTCCAGCCCCTGCCGAGGAAACCCGACATGCTCACCCTCCGATGATCACGGTGAAGCAGCCGAGGACGATGCTGCCGCCGTGCGCGGTGGTATCGCCGATACGCGCCGCCGGCTTGCCGCCGATCATGACCGTGGCCGACCCCTTAACGATGCTGTCGGGCGGCCCGACGCATATCGCCATGTCGCCGAGTACCGCGGGGGGCAGCTTGCCGATCAGAACGGTCGGTACGCAGGGTCCCGTCACCGGGCCGCCCACATGGGGAATCGGCGGCACGCCGGGGGTCACCATCGGGCAGGTGTGCATGTCGGTCAGGCGGGCGGCGGGCGGCATCGGGTTTCCTCAGTTGATCAGGACCATCGCGCCCTTGACCGTGGTCGTCCCGGCGGCGGACAGTTCGGCCGACGCCGAGCCCTTGCCCGTGAATGCCGCCTGCGCCTCGCAGGTGACGTTCATGCCGGTCACCTTGAGGTCGGCCGTGGCGTTGACGTTGATGGAGCCCTTCGCGGTGATCGTCACGTTGCCCGTGGCGGTGAGCTTGATGTCCGACTTGCTGTCCAGGGCGATTCCCGCGCTGGAAAACGTCGCGCTGTTGTTGTGCTGGTCGAGCACGGTGATGGACTGTTTCGTGTCGTCGAGCACGACCTGGTTGTTCCCGGGCGTGATCACCGTGATGACCTTGTCCTTCTCGTTGAACTCGATCCGGTGAAGGCAGCGGGTCACGATCGCCTTGGTGTCGTTCTCCGCCGCGATGGCATAAGGCGGCTGGCGGGAGCTGCTGTAGAGCGAGCCGAGTACCACCGGGCTGCTGGGGTCGCCGTTGAGGTAACCGACCAGCACCTCGTCGCCGACCTCGGGCATGAAGAAGGCACCGAACCCGCTCGATGCGTGGAATTGCAGGGGACGCGCCCAGACACCTGGCGTGGCCGCCTGCATCACGGGAATCTTGACCTGTATTCGTTGCTCGCCCAAGGGATCGCCGTCGAGCTGCATCACGACGCCGATCTGCAGCCCGCTCACGCCCGGCGACAGGCCGCCGTTGAGCGGTGCCACGACATCGTCGCGTTCCACGTGCCACTCCGGCCGCATGCCGAATTCGACCTGGGTCGTCCACTGTCCGCTGCCGAGCGTGTGTTCGACGGCGGTGACGTAGACCGGGCCACTGAACCGCGCCCCGACCCCACTGACCTCGATAAGGCTGTCGGGAACCGCCAGCGCGCTGCCCACGAAGCTCATGCGCCCGCGGATGCGCGCCAGGGCCGCCTTCTGCTGCGTGGCCTTCGCCCAGTCGGTGAGACCGGCCATGGGCTGGACCGCGCTGGTCTGCAGCACGTAGGTCGCCGGACTGGCGACTTCCGCGAGGGTGGAACCGGTCAGGTTGCCTTGGGCGTTGAGGGTTGCCGGAGCCGCCGAACTGCCCTCGACGATCGCCTGCTGCTTGGGATCCCAGGACACGGCTTGCACGGCCGTGTATTGGCTGCGCGCATCCATGTCCGCCTCGAACGCGATGAGTTCCGTGCCCCAGCCGACCGTCAGCACCGCCGATCCGGATACCGTCGGAGGCGTCACGTTCACCGTACCGGCGTCGACGTTCACGAGCAGGCCGTTGGCGTCCGCGCGGGCCAGCATGAAGTCCCAATCGCTGCAGTAGAACTGCACGAGCTCGTCGTAGCTGGTATCGGTCGCGGTCACCGACGCCGTCAGGCCATGCGCGCCGATCAGGCCGCTGATGATGTCGCTGTCCTTCTGGTTCAGATAGTTCGCGTTGTTGCGCCCAATGGTCATTTTCGTCGCTTCGTCGCGGCATTCGAGCACCAGGCGCGAACTGGCCCTGCCGTCGATCTTCACGCCATGTCGCACCACGATGCCGCTGAAGATCGTGGCTTCGTCGTTACCGTATCCGGCGTTGATCGTCAGCGCCGTGCCGGGCACGAGGGTGGCGGCGTCGCTCAGCGCGAAGCTGCCCGTGGGCATGTCGCCGTCGCTCAGCACGATCTCGGCCCAGGGGATGCGATTGATCGCCCGCCGGACCGTCACGCCGACCACGGGCAGGCTTGCCAGCTTCTGGCCACCGGCCGCGACAGTCAGGCGGATGGGACCGGGTTCGTGAGCGTTGGGGGATTCGGCCATGGATCAGTCCAGCGGAGGGAAATGCAGGGTCAGGCCCGGCGCGAGCGCACGAAACGCCTGCAGGCCGTTGAATCGGGCCACGTCGACGTAGTACCGGCTGTCGCCGTAGATGCGGTGGCATAACAGCGGGAGCGTGTCGCCGTCGCGCACGGTCACCGCATGGCTGAGGTCGGGCGATTGCATGTCGGCTTCGAGCGCCGCCTCGAGCGGCTTCTTGAAGCCCTGGAACGACATCGTCACCTTGGCGCGTAGCGGGGCGCCGCTGGGACGGAACAGCGTGAAATCGGTGGAGATACTGGTCGCGCGGCCATAGAAGACCAGCGTTCCCCAAAGGATCTGCACCACGTTGGGTTCGTGCTGGGGGCCGTTGTACTTGTGGATGATCTTGTCCAGCGCGGCGAGCTGGTCTTCGACCTCGACAGGCAGCTGGATGTTCGAGGGAATCGGCACGACACCGGTACCGTCGAACACCGTGGAGAAATCCAGGGTATCGGGTTGCATCTTCGCGAAGTTGCGCCCGCTGCCGGTATCGCCCATGGGCACGCAGCCGCCGAACTCGGTCTGCCGAACCCAGGTCATTTCCGAGGGGTTGATCAACAACGAGATCGAAGCGCCGGTCGCCTTGGGCGAGTCGCCGCTGATGTCGCAGATGGTGATCTTGAGCTGGGACTTTCCGGAGGACAGGTTCGCCGCCATTTACCGCTCCCTTATCCGTTCCCACTCCATGGCGAACGCCGAGCGCATCTTTTGACGCTCCTGCTGGCCGCCGCCGGCGCAGTCGTCCCCGCAACCGCAGTCGTCTTCCGCCGTCGGCCGTGTTCTCTGCCCACCCTTCACGGGGGTTCGCTTTTCGGCCCCGGAGCCTACGCTGGACTTGATGAGCATCTGTCGAATTTCGATCGTCACGATCCAGCCTCAATCACTTCGTTGCACGTACTGGTAAGCCAGCTCGATGGTTTCCAGCGCCACTTCGTTCTTCGTGGAATTGAAACTGTCGATCTCCCAGCGGACCGGATAAGCATTGGCGAACGACCAGGTCCGCAGCGGATTGGCCATGGCGTCGAGCAGCCTGACCGTTACGGGCGCCAACGTGATCGCCACCGACAGGCCGCCTTCGAGGGTGCTCTTGCACCACCCGACCAGCGGCGAATCGGTGGACGCGACGCCCCGCTTGAGCGTGAGCCGCGTCTGTTTCACGCCCGTAGGCAGCTGATGCATGAAACGGTTTTCGCCGCCCTCGCGCAGCTCGTCCACGTCCATGGACAGTTCCAGGCCGGACACCTCCTGGAACGACGTATCGACGCCGCCCGAACCGCTGCCGATGCTGACCGTGAACTGGAACGCGGCCGGCAGCAGCGCTCCGAGTTTGTCTTCCTGCAGGACATCGGCGGGCCACGCGGCGGGATCAGCCATTGGCGATGGTCAGGCCCTCGTGCACGATCTCGATGGTCTCGATCGCCACTTCGTTGCCTTGGGCCTTCAGGTCGGTGCCCGTGATCTTGGTCGGCCACGCGTTCGCGAGGGTCCACACCATCGTGGGCTTCCCGCCTTCGTCGAGCAGGCTGATCGTCACGGGAACACGCTGGATCGTGTTCATCTTGATCTTGTTGAACCAGTCCCAGAACTTGTTATCGCCCTTGAACACGCCCTTCTTCATGGTGACGTTGCTGTACTTCTTCAGCCCCGGCATCTTGATCGTGGCGTACGCCGGGCTGTCGCCGTGGCGATACTCGATGGGCTGGGCCTCGACATCCAGGCCGGAGACTTCTTCGAACGACATCACGGCCGAATCCCATTTCACCTGGAAGGAGAACTTGGGCAAGGGCCATATGCTGGTGGACTGCTGCGAACCGTCATCTGCCATGGGAATACTCCGTCAATGCCTTAAGACTTCTGCATCTGCTGCTGGAAGGTGATCTCGATGAACTCCGCGGGGCGCACCATGGCGACCATGACGGTGACGCGCAGGATGCCCTCGAGGATGTCGTCCGGCGTCATCGTCTCGCCGAGGCCGCAATACACGCCGAAGGCGTCGTCGGGCACGGCGCCGGCGAGCCCGCCGCGCTTCCAGATACTGGTGAGGAAGTTCTGGATCATGCTCTTGATGGTGACCCAGGTATTCGCCACGTTCGGCTCGAACACCAGGGCCTTGGCGGCCAGGCGGCACGACTCCTCGAGCATGATCATGGTCCGGCGCACGTTGACGTAACGCCAGTCGAGGCTGTTGCCGTCGAGGGTGCGCGCACCCCACACCAGCACGCCTTCACCGATGAACGAACGGATCGCGTTGATCGACTTGCCCTGGGTGGTGACGTTCAGGTCTTCCTGGTCGACGGCAGAGATCGCCACCGAAGGCGACACGACACCGGCGAGGCTGACGTTGGCCGGGGCCTTCCACACGCCTCGGCTGTTATCGACCATCGTGTAGATACCGGCCATGGCCGGGCTTGGGGGCATGAGGTTCAGCTTGCCCTTCACCAGTTCCATGACCGTGCCGAACAGCGGGCTGATCGTGCTCAAGGTCTTGTTGAGCAGCGCCTTGTTCGCGAGGACGGCATCGGGGGACGGAGCGGGATCGACCTTGCTCCAGTCCTTGGTGATGTCCGCGATCGCTTGGATCTGTTCCTTGTCCTTCATCGACGCGCCGTCGGGAGCGGTCTCCGGCAATCCGAGTTCATTGCGCAGCAGGGTCTGCAGCACGTCGGCGCTGGCGATGTTCTCGTAGCTCAACTCCTTGTCCCCGACCACCGTCGTGTTGAGCCAGGGATAATAGGCCGACGAATAGGCGAGGAAGTTGATGCCGAGGCTGTTGCGGAAGAGATCCACCGGGTCGCCGCCCGGGTCGTTGCGTGGCTTGTCGCCGCCCCACACGTCGAGGATGGCGACGCGGTTCTTCATCTTCTCGCCGCAGTGCTGCAACATGGCCTGCTGGAGACCGATGCAATCCGGCTGCTTGAGAAGAACGGCTTCGGGAATCAGGAGCATGGTCGGCTCCTGTTCCTTCAGCAGCTCGTCGATGCCCCGCGTGAACTTGTCCGGATCGAGGTCCGAGGCGTAGTCGCCCACCGAGACGATATAGCAGGGGCCGCCGCCGTTCTGGAAGAAGTGGCGCATGGCGTTGTACAGCGTATAGGCTCCCCCGTCCTTGCCGGCGGGCTGCTCGAGCACGTACTCGGTCGACTTGTTGTCCTTGCCGACCGCCTTGAAGTCGGCGAGCACCGAGGGATCGGTCTTCTCGGCGATATTGAAGCGTGGGCTGGGGCCGAAGCCGAAGTACTGGTGGTACTCCGCCATCGAACTGATGCGCCAGGGCTTGAACGCGAGCGGCTTGCTGCGGTTATCGGCTATCTCGGTATGGCCGATGAATGCGGGCACGGCGGTGGCGACCTCCACCACCGAGTTGGGAAACGCATTCTTTTCGACGATATAGACACCCGGTGTCTTCATTGCACCCATCGCGGGCTCCTGTCTGTGAACTAGCTATGGACAAAGATTTCCGACACGACGGTCGGCTCGCCTTCCACCGTCTCGCGCCACAATCGCTGTGGTGCGGCACCTGGCAAACGGGAAATCAGGATTCGTTCGGTCGACGTGGAAATGTCTTGCAGCTGAAAGCGCTGCGGCGGACGCTCCCGCAGCTCGATCCCCGTGGTGGAACGCGCGACCAGCACCGTCTGGCCATCGGGCAGCACCTCGCGGTTCACCGCGCTGAACGTCACCTCCCCGCGCGCGTCCACGATCGACAGCTTGCGATCCTGCCAGTCGCCCGTGAGCACGTACTTCCAGACGGTACGCGGGCTGCGCAATCGCAGCGTGTAACGCGCTTCCGCCGAGGACGACCACACATCCAGGCTATCGATCCCGTCGGGGACGAGGGGCAATGCGAGCGTGGCCAGTGGCCGATTGACGCGACCGGTTTCGCCGGAGGAAACATCGACGCATGCCGCCACGGTGCCGTCCTCTTCCGTTTCCGGATGGGATGCGGTGACCGGCGCCGTGTAATAGCCATGGACGGGGTCGCCGCAATGCAGGTCGAAGCGCAACACGCGCGGCTCGCCCTCCTCCATGCGTTCGCTCCACATTCCTTCCATCCTGGTATGGTCGACACCCACGGCCAGGGTGGAATCGTCGTTACGCAAGACCGAACCGAACCGTTTCAGGAACGCCTCCGTCCCGGCATGCGCCTTGAAGACGAGATGGCGGGCGTAACCGTCGGCAAAGAAGTCGTGCCGCACGTCCACGCGCATCAGCAGGCGAAAAGAGGACCCTATCGTCATGGCCATGCCTGGGTCTCGACGTGGGAGATCGCGGCGTCGCGACCGCGCACGGCACCGGACCGAAGCGTGATCATGCGTACCCGGAACACCACGGACGGCATGTAGCGGCCGCCGTGGATGCTCCACACGTTGTGCATTTCGTGACTGCTGAGGTTTTCCATGTTCAGGGCCAATCCCTCCAGCCGTGCATCCATATCCGGGGTATTCCGATGATCGAACGAAGGGTTTCCCTGGAAGTAGGCGATGGCGGCGGAAAGGAACTTCAAAGCCTCGGGATAATGGCTGCCGCTGAAGTTGGCGGCGCACATCACCAGGAGGTTCAGGTAAACGGGCGCCGCGCGCTGCACGATGCCGTCGGCTCCGCCCCAGGATGCTTCCCTGGGTCGATGCGCCAGCGTGTCTCGCTCGATGCCACTGAGGAACAGGACGACCTTGTTTGCCGACGAGGTGACCGGCGTGCCGCCGATTTCCTGGAGATTGGACACGACGACCACGTCTTCGGGCACATGGAGCATGCGCCGCAGGTGGCCGTTGAGTTGCCTAGCCAAGAGATCCATTACCTGGTCGATCACGCGCCCAGCCCCTTTGAACGCCCCCGACGAAACGTCGATTGCTAGGCTACGCCCTCGACGGTAGCCGCCCCTATCAGCAGAATGCTGATATTGGGGTTTCGATGTCTTAGGGCGTGTTCCTAGCCCAGCGACGTCATGCCTTCCTTGACGGCATAGCGAGTCAGGTCGGCCACGCTGTGGATATTGAGCTTGCGAAATACATGGGAGCGATGCGTCGCCACGGTCTTGGCGCTGATGTGCAAGCGGACGGCGACCTCGCGGGTGGAACAGCCTTCGGCGAACAACCGGGTGACTTCCCGCTCGCGCCAGGTCAAGGGCTGGCCGGCCGTGTCGCCGACGGAGCCCTGACCCGTGCGGCAGGCGTTCATGACCGGTGCCATCAATTCACTGCTGAGGAACACCTGATGCCGATAGGCATGACGAATGGCCCGGGTCAGTTCACCGTAACCGTTGTTCTTCAGGACGAAACCGAGCGCGCCGGCTTCCAGCGCTTCCAGCACCTGACCGTGCAAGGCCGTGGCGGATAGGCATAGCACGCGACTGGACAACAATTCGCCGCGTATACGCCGAGCGACTTCGATGCCGCCCATCATGGGCATGGAGATGTCGGCGATGACCACGTCGGGAGCGAGCTGGCGAGTCATCCTCAACAGTTCCAGCCCATGGCTTGCCTGCCCGACGACCGCGATGTCCGCTTCCTGCTGCAACAGGGCGATCAACCCCTCCCGCAACATGGCATGGTCGTCCCCTAGTACTACACGTACTTTCATTGCCCCGCCCTTCCTTCGCCAGTGGTTGCTTGCCCGACAAGGAATGCGGCACGAGTGCCCGGCCGGTAAAGCCGAGACATAGCTCATGTGACGGTGCTGCCCGCTATCCGACGCTGAACCGCAGAACGGCCGTTCCCCTGCCTGTCGCCAAGTATTAGGCGATTGTGAAGGGCGCGTATATCCAAATTCGGTAAGAGACGGCAATCAACATGCCGACAGAGCATCGGCCGCGAGTTGCGCAAGTTCTCGCGCCGCCCTCATGCGCCGTTGCACTTGTAACCATGCGGACATATCCCCCTCGGACACGCGTAGGCATCGGCCTTGGCCGGCGTGCCCGACCGAACCCAGGATTGCAACCACGTGCCAGGTGCCGTGTGACTGGGACTCTTGCCCGTGACGCCGTTACTCCCACAATCGACGATGCCACTTCTTCGGGGGATATGGCACGAGACCGGCAGGTTTCTGAGTTAATACTTAGGTAGTGGAAGGGGCATCGCCCGCGAACCCAGGTCGAATCGGAGTTGCCCGAGCAGGTAATCGACCTCTGCCTTATGGCGCGGCCATGTCTCGAGAAGATGCTTGATGCGATAAGCCTCTCCCGCGGCCAGGACGTTTCCAAGTGCCATGGCCAGCCCGGCGACGGTTACGAGGCCTGCGGCGGCCGCCACGATGTCACCGGCACATAGCGATCGTTCGACGTGATCAAGCGCACCGGTGACGACCTGATTCGAAGGAGAGGCATCTCCGGGCTTGCGACTGCTTTCAAGGTCCGACATGGGACGTCATCCGGCAGCCACGCGGCTTGCGATGACTCGCACGACGCATTTTGTGCTGGATGAGATCGGAGAAGCGCTCCGCGTAGCAACGCAGGGAAGTGGAATGACAGCGGGTACACATGAGTTTGGCGCCTTCTTGGGGGGACGCCGGCCGGTTTCGGCCGACGGGAAGCTGTGCGAAACGCAACGGCGCGCAGTAGGCGGACGGTCGGTGTGCCGCTACTATTCACGGCATGATGACACAGATGCAGGGCCGACCGAGCTTTGATGGGATGATCCAAGACGCGTCGGCGGCAACGGATGCTGCGCTCGCATGCGACTTCGAGGAGGCACGGTTTCGCGCGAGAACGGTCGCGCTCCAGGCAGATGCGCTTGGATTGAGCGGCATCGCCACCGCAGCAGCCGCGCTCTTCGAACGCCTGGGGCTCCCAGGCACCGCCCCCGCCATGGGTTGGACCGCCGCTATCCTCCGCCTCGCCTCGTGCCTGGACGATCTGCACGAGTCCGCGGTTCCCCGATAAGCGTTTCACGTCAGGAAAGCGATACGCCAGGTTTTTTGAGAGGTATCGGTAGCGTCGATGTCTCTCGCCATGGAGCGAAGCACAATGTCGCCGTGGTGGGCCTTGCCTTCGCCGGTCAGCAACGGTAGCAAGGTGAAGACGCCCGAATAGCTCGCGGCCCGGAACGAAAGCGGTGCCAACGCGTGCGTGCCCCAGCCCAGCGAACTCACCATGTGGCCGAACCGCGCCACGGCCTTGAACGACGCATCCAGTCGTGAACCACCCATCGTGTCGAAAACCACGTCGAACCCGTCCCCGGCGGTGTGGGTAGCGACATAGTCCTCGACCGTTTCCCGCTCATGGTCGATCGAGGTCGCCCCGACTTGCCGACTGAAATGTGCGCGTTCGGCGGCATCGGTTGAAAAGACGACCGCGCCAAAGGCGCGCGCGACCTGGGGGAGGATCCGCCGACGCGAGAGACCTGGGTTGGATACCACCGGGACATGCGCCGCCTCGCCCGGCTTCGGGCCTTGCTGGACCGGGGCATCGCGCGACTCGCCGACTGAGTGCCGCACGACATCTTATGCGTCACGCATCTAACGGTTTATCGCAATCAAAATCGATCAAGGTCGGACGCGAAACGAATCGAGCCATGGAAGTTCGCGCTGATGTCCTTGGTCAATCGAGTTATTTGATCGGCTTGTCCCGTCGAACCGCCGAAATGTGTCAGGACCAACGCGCGGACGCCGGCGTGTGCGGCCAGGGTACCGACCTGCTCGGGCGGCAGATGCTCTTTGGTGAAGTGGTCGCTTACGAACTGGTAAGTGCCCTTTGATAGGCGGGGCCGGTCGCGTTTTAGCTCATCCAGCGCCGTATCTGCATCCATGATTTCGCTTACCAGAAGATCCGCTCCATGGGCCAGCTTTTCTACGTTGGCGCTTGGACCGGTGTCCCCGGTGTAGACGATGGATCGATCAGGCAGGTCGAAGCGATAGGACAGCGAGACCGGTTTCGTACCTGTTCCGCGCCAAAGAAGGTAGTGGCTGTTGCTTGCAGTGGTGACTTTTACGTCTCCCAACGTAACGGACGAGCCGTTGTCGAGTTCGACGACTTTATAGTCGGACGGTTTCTGTGGAAGCAGCGCGCTGCCCGGCTGCATGGCGGACCGAAGACCGTCGACCATGGCCTTCGTTCCGGGCGGCCCGTAGATCGTCATCAATTTCCTGCCAGGCCCACCGCCCTGGTCACGCATGCCGAGGAATGCGAACAGGCCACCCGTATGATCGAAATGGAGGTGGCTGATGAAGACCACGTGGATACTATCGATCGGTATGTGCGCCTTCGCGAGTTGCTCAGCGGTGCCATCACCCACGTCCACGAGAATCGGCTGGCCCTGCCAGAGAAGAACGTGCGCAGGCTCCGAGCGCGTCGGGCTTGGGATCGGGCCAGCCTGGGTACCAAGCTCGATCCAAACGGATTTCGCCGGATCTGCCCGCGCTGCCCCGCAAGTCAACGCCAGCAAAGCGCAAAGCAGCGACCGTGACGTTGGCTTTGCCCTAAATTTCAAGTTAGACATTCGAATATCCTCTGCAGGAAGCCGCAGTTCACTAGGCCCCTAGACCCTTCGCCCACCTGCCAAGCACCTTGGCAAACAACACGGGATCGGACTCGTGCATGGTGTGCGCCGCGGTGGGAAGATCGACATACTCCAGCGGTTGACCCGTGGCAGCGATCAGCTCTCGTACCTTGGTCATCTGAAAATCGGAGATGGCGCCAATCAGGTGGCCGGTAGCGTGGTCGATGCTGCGGAAGTGATGGGTCACGAGTACCGGAACCTTGACCTGCGAGAGCATGCGCTGGTGTGGGCAGCTTTGACCGACCGTGCCTTCGTGAAACGCGCGCGCCCACTCCGGATCGTACTCCTTGAGGTTTTGCGGCGGCTCAGCTGATTTGCCTCCGCCAAGCGCGAGCCCTCCGCGTTGGCGGGCGCGCGCAGCCAGCAGACCACCCCAGTCGCCGACGCTCCACTGGTCTCCCAGGTAGCGCGACAAACCTTCGAAGAGCGGTCCCGCGGCTTGGCGAATGGATTGGCCGTAAGGCGGGTTGTACTCGGACGCGAAAAGGGGCGGATCCTCGTAGTGCGAAGCGCGTATCTGGCCTGGCATGGCGAATGCGGAAAGCCAGCAAGACAAAACGCCGCCCGAGGAACAGCCGCTTGTGATCGTAGGCCGTTGGATAACCAGGCTGATGAAACGGACCAGGTCGGCGCCCATGTTGTCGTAGGTATAGCGCCCGGGCGTCCAGGTCGTCCGGCCTTGCCCGCGCAGGTCCACGCAGAACACCTCAAAATCGGGCGCCAACAGGCCGATGGCCTTCTCGTAAGCCCACCATGACTCGGTTTGACCAGGGATCAGCAGCAGTGCGGGTTTGCTGGCGGATCCGGCCGTCACATAGTTCATGGTGACCTCGCCGAGATTCACCGTGTGCTCTTCATACGCATGCTTGACGAAGATGTTGCGAGCCGGCGGCCCTGCGGCCGCCGATCCTGCCGCCGCTTTGGGTGCGACCCCGGCGGTCGCGAGAAGAAGAGGTGCACTAACGGCGACCTGCATCAACGCACGGCGATGCATATCCGTTGTTTCGGACATCTATCGTTCTCCTTCAATGAGGGCGATTTGATGCCATGACCACGCCGCGTAGGGCGGCAATAGCGCAACGCCTCCCGATCCACGGGGTGGGCGGCCGCATTTTTCGTGGCTTCATGGAAATCCTTCGCGGAAAGGTAAACACTCAGGAGCCCTTGCCGCACGGCATGGATGTGCCGAAGGAACACTTTCCTACGAGAGAGCATGACCGTCTCCGTGCGAACAGGCGATGCAGAGACTAGGTCCAAATTGTTAGCGAACTATGTCGTGTGCCAATGAAGTTGTTACAGGTTGTTTCCCGGTGAACCTACGCACCTCGCAACCGGTCGAGGCGTAGCCTCTGGCGCTCGTCGGTGAGCTGCCTTATTACGAGCCGCGCGGACACCACGGCACCGAGGCCGCTCCCGCCGGCCAGCAACAGCATCAGCACGATCTGGTAGGTCGCCGCCTGCAGGGGATCCATGCCCGCCAGCACCTGGCCGGTCATGATGCCCGGCATGGTGATGATGCCCGCGGCGCTCATCTGGTTCACCAGCGGGACCATCGCACGTCGTATCGCGCGCCGTTGGAGATGACCGATCGCCACGCTGAACGTCTGCCCCAGCATGAGGCGCGCCTCGATCGCCGGGGCCTCGACCGTCACCCCCTCGAGTATCTCGGCCATGCCCAGGCTCACCGCGTTCAACACGTTACCCAGCAGGATGCCAGCCACGGGCACTACGAAGCGTGGCGACCACCCGTCATCGCCGGGCAGCAGGGAGATGAGCGCGAAGACACAGGTCAGCAGCGCCGGCGCGGCGACACTGATGAGGCTGGTGAGGTAATGGGTGCGGCGCAAGCGCTGCTGCGGCCGCGCACCCGCCTCGCGGGCCGCCGCCAGGGTCATGAGCAGCACGAGGGCGGCGGTGAGCCACAGCGCATCGATGGAGAAGACGGTGCGCAGGATGAAGCCGAGCGCCACCAGTTGGAGGATCATGCGAACGGACGCAACGGCCAGCGAGCGGTGTATGCCCAGGCGCAGCACGATCGAGAGCGCGCCATCGAAGACCAGGATGACGCTGGCGACGGCCACGTCGACCGCACTGAACGTGACGGCGTTCATCCAGGCTGGAGGCTCCCGTCCTTCAACAGGTAGATACGCGTGGCCACGCGCGATGCCTGGCCGGCATCGTGAGTGACGAGCAAGATGCCCGTGCCTTTGCCGAGCAGGCCCGTTAAGCACGTCTCGACCGCCCATGCAGCCTCCTGATCGAGGCCACTGGTCGGCTCATCGAGGAGGAGGATGACCGGACGCTCGACGATGGCGCGAATGAGCGCCAGGCGCTGTTTCTCACCGGTCGACAGGTGGGCCACCGTGCGCTCCATGATGTCGTCGGGTAATCGAAGCTCCTTGCAGAGAGCCGCAACGTCCGCTCGCGAGGCATCCGTGAAGTGCTCACCTGCGGTAGCGGCCCACCACCCGGCAACCGCTGGCACGAGCATGACCTGCCGCCGCCAGTCCGGCGGCGACATGCTGTCCCGTTCCACGCCGTCCAGCGAAACGTTTCCCTCGCCCGGGTCCAGATCGACAAGAAGGCGAAGCAGGAGTGTCTTCCCTGCGCCCGACGCGCCCATGACGGCCGCGCACTCACCGGGGCGCAGATCGAACGACACCGGGCCGATGCGATGGCTCCGCAGTGCATTAACGGTAAGGCCGGATCCGCTCATAGGCCTGGGATACGCATCACACCGCGCGTTGCGCACCATCGTCTGCCGATCGCCTTCGATCCGGTATGAGGGCGGGTCCGACGTAAGGCTCCAAGAAGGGATTTCGTCACCATGCCAACGCCATCGCCGCCTCGCAGTGGACCAACGTCGTATCGAACACCGGCACGGAAACGTTCCCCTGATCGAGCAACATTCCGACCTCCGTGCAGCCGAGGATAAGGCAATCCGCCCCTCGCGCCACGAGCCGCTCCGCGATACCGACATAGGCCTGCCGGCTCGCCTCGCCGACGATGTGCCGGCATAGCTCGTCGTAGATGATCCTGTGCGTTTCCGCACGGTCGGCATCGTCGGGCAGGATCACGTCCAACCCGGCCGCGGCGAGGCGATCGGTGTAGAAGCTCTGCTCCATCGTGAACGCCGTCGCCATAAGGCCCGGTGATCGCAGTCCTGCCGCGGCGATACGGGATGCGGTGGCGTCGGCGATGTGCAGCAGCGGGATGCCCACGCCGTCCATCATCTGCGCCGCCACCTTGTGCATGGTGTTGGTCGCGAGGATGAGCAGTTCCGCCCCGCCCCGTTCGAGGGCTTTCGCCTCCGCGTTCAGCCGTTCGCCCGCCCTTCCCCAATTACCCTCCATCTGCAACGTCTCGATGTCGGCGAAGTCGACCGAGCGGATCAGCAGCTCCGGCGAATGGAGGCCACCGAGGTGCTCCGCGGTCAGGCGACAGAGTTCGCGATAGTAGATCTGCGTGGACGCGGCGGACATGCCGCCGAGGATGCCTAGGGTCTTCATGGTCGCCGCCGTTCCTCGCACGCTTCATGGCTCAAGACGAAGAAGATACATGCAAGAGTCTCCACTTGGAGCGACGACCGCGCGCTGGTGAACGTGTCGATCGTGGGCCACCCGGATGCCCCTATCACCGCACGATATCCGGCCTCCAACCGCATTCCCACGCCTGGCGCCACAGGAGCATCCGGGGCGGGTCGGTCATGGCATCCAGTGTGTGAGGTCCGACGCCAAGCGACCACGATGTGCCGGGGCGCTGCCCATCGATGGAGACGGGGACCTCTCGCCGACCGTCCGTCACGACGTAGTCGCCGGCCAGGTCCAGGTCGAATCGCTGCCGGCCGGCGGACGGGACGAGCGATAAACCCGCCATGCGTACGCCCGCCGTGCCCGGCCGGTAGTGACGTTCGATGAACGCCTGCGCGGCCGGCGGGTAGCGGTCATCGAGCGCCGTCATCGTATGGTTCGCGACCAGCGCGGCGGCGATGTCGTCCGGTAGGCGTCCGCTCTGGAAACGCTGCCGGGCCAGGCTCTCGATGACCGGGTAGTACGGTCTCCGCCGAAAAATGCTTCCGCTCTTCGCATCCATCAGCGTATCGGCGGGGGTGGTGCAAGCGAGCACGACGCGCATCTGTGACTGAAACCCGGCCAGGGCATCGTGCCAAGGGGGCGCGTGCCTGATCACCAACGCCCCTTCCGCGAGCGCGACGACGGACACGAGTGCGACCCTGCCCTTGGCTGGCACCACGGTCGCGCGATCGACGAGGCCCACCAACGAAAGCACCGCCATCGGGATCACGGGCAGGAAATCCTGCTCGGTCGGCAGTGGCCAGGCGATCCAGATCATCAGCATGAAAAGTAGCGCGTGCACGCCGAGGAACGCTCGCCATCTGGCCGTCGCGTTCGCCTGTCGGGCGCGCCACGCCGTGCAGGCAAGCGCACCAAGGGCAACCAGCAGGTAGCCGACAAGGTGCCAGGGATGCCCCGAAACGCCAGTGGGAGCCAGGTTGTACGCCACGATGTCGTACCAGGCCGGAGCCGTGTCGTGGTGCGATACCAGCCATAGGACGAACGCACCTGGAACGACGACTACGCCCGCGAGCAGGGCCAAGGCATTCGTCGACGCGACTCGGCCGTTTGCCCGCCACGGCACGGCCCAGATGGCCGTCGCGACCGCGATGGCGATGGCCGCCAACGGCAGCGTCTTTTGCGACACGGACAGCGCCGCACCGAACATCAGGCCACTCGACAGCCAGCGCCACGGTCGCTCCCGCGCGAGGACGGCGATCGACGTCCCGGAGAGCCACAAGGCCGCCCAGACATCGTCCGTCCGGAACTCGCCCGACTTGATGAAGACGATGGGAAACAGGCCAACGAGAAGCGTGGTCGCATCGGCGACCCCACGCGAATGGAGCCGGCGCGCGATGAACCAGGTCGCCACCAGGACAAGCGCATACCAGGGCACGACCGCCAGGCGAAGACACCACAGGATGTCCGGGCGCTCGCCGAGCGCGGATAGCAGGACCGAATACATCGTGCTGAAGAGCGGTCCGTGATTGTCGAAGACATCTCGGTACGGTATGGCACCCTGCGCGATGCTCCACGCCACGTGGGCATGCTGCGGCTCGTCGGAGTTCAGCGGATAGGCGGACAGCCATGACAAGCGGATGCCAAGCAGGGCCACGAGGCCGCCCGATCGCACGGCAACGAACCCCGCCCAGCGGTCGGTACTCGCAGCGCGCTGCGGCAAGCCCACGGGATAGTCGGCGAACACGTCACTCTCCAAAGGGCGGCACCTGCCAAGCCCGCTGTAGCGCGAGCACGGCGTCGATACCGAAGGCAAACGAGTTGATGAGTGCCGTACGCCGCCGTCTTCCATGCGTCCGTTGAATACGTCGTCCACGTCGCAGGCCAGGTCGCGCGGAACAGGACCTGGAACGACGGTACCGCCGTGAACTTTCCATATCCTTTCTGGTGGTTTGTCCGCAATCTCAGGCTATCCAGCGGTTCCAGCAGGGCGGCGATGCATGCGCGCCCGGCCCCGCATCCCCCGTCCTAAGGGACGAGATAGAAATCCAGGGGAATCAGCTCGACAGCCCACCCACCCTCTTCGCCCAGCGTCGCTGCCGGATGCATGGACGCGATACGAAGCGCTTCTTCCCGGCTATCCGCCTCGATGATGAAGAGGCCTCCCACGATCTCCTTGGACTCGGTGTAGGGGCCGTCGCTCACGCGCGTTTTTCCGCCTTGCGGGCGAAGTGTCCGCCAGTGCTCCAGATCGCCGAGGGAGGCCGAGACCAGCATCTTGCCAGTGGCGCGCATCTTCTCGTCCAGCGGGGAGCATTGGCTGATCAGCGCCTTGACGGCTTCCGGCGCCATGGCATCGAATTTTTCAGGGGTGAAATAAGCCAGGCCTAAATACTTCATGGGACATCCTTTCTTGGGTGGTTGCAGTGACGACGAACCGGCCGGCCGGAAATCGACACGACGACCGGACGAATTTTCACCCCGGAACTTCGCCAATCGATAACGCTCGCCAAGGCGCGCCCTACCCTCGCCCCACCGGTCATCCAGGTCAACCATTCTCCCGAAACGGGCGCATGCCCGCCGGGCACGAGGCAGGCCTCGCACTCGGTGGGTTTTTATCGTCGATCGGCCGAGCCGCGATGACTCCCGGCGCTACCGGGATATCAGCGGAAATGGTGCACGAACCCTACCCGGAAGCCACCAGGGAGCAGGCTGAGCACGAAGGGCGATTCGGTGCGACGACTGCTCCACCAGCCGATGCCGAATCCCAAGGCAGCGCCTGCGAGAACGTCGCTCTGCCAGTGCCCCTGTACCTTCACCCGGGCGATCGCATCGTAGGCGGGCAACAGCGCCAACGCGTATACCATGGGATGGTCTTCGCCGTAGTTGACGATGAAAGGTGTCACCGCCGCGGTGATCGTCGATACCTCACCGCTGGGGAAACTCCTTCCGCCGGATTTGAACCAGCGGTTGGGGTCGTTCGTCTGTTCAGGACGCTCCCGTCGAAATACGTGCTTCATGACGGTCACCGTTCCGGTCGTCACGACGATCGAGTCGACGGACCGCCAGAAGGTGTCGCCCAGGGGATCGTTGTCGCCCGTTGCCAGGGCGCCGATGCCCACGGTGAGGAGGGTGCCGTAGAGAAGGACATGCTGGTTGGAGCGTTTCCAGATGCCACTGTTGTCCCTCGCCACCCGGTGATCGATGCCGAACGGGCCGCCGGACGCGTACGCCATGGGCGATACGGCCAAAAGCAGGACGAAGGCGAGACTCGCTGGTAATCGTCGCATGACACCCCTCCCATCGGCCGAAAGACGGATTGCACGACCGGCACGCCCACTACGTTGTACGCCGAACGGTCCTCATGGTGAACAGTTCGCCAGGGGCCAGCGAAAAGCCGTCGGGCAAACGATCCCGTTCGGACTCCGCGGTGTCGCTCACGTACGTTGCGGTCGCGCCGGCACGCTCCGACCATCGGATTCGAGCCTGCACCGCCGCATCCGAGGCATTACGCAGGCGCATGATCCACGCCCGGCCATCGGCACTGGGCGTGAGCGCTTCGACGAGGACACTTTCAGGCTCAACCCTTACAAACGCCTTAGCGCGGCGTGCCGAGCCCTCGGTGACCGGCAGCACGAGGAGCGGCTGGCTCAGGCCCGTGGCGAAGCGGCTGGCCTCGGCGACATCGGCATGGCCATGGGGCCGCAGCGCGTACCGGAACGTCACGGGGCCTTCCTGCCATGCCCGGTAGTTGGTGCCCCAGTGGTTGTTCATCACCCAGGAGAAGAAGGTCTGCGTGGGCTCGAGGTTACGAATCCACACGTCGGGATCGGTCTGGGAGTTGAGCTTGGTCGCCGTGACGGAGCCCACCTCGACAAGGGGCGCATCCAGCGTCGCCCACGTCACGCCGTGGTCGGCGTTGGAAACGTCGGCCCAGCGACCGACCGGCATCCAGTTCTTGCAGGAGCCCGGCAACTGGTCGTATTCGGGACGGACCTGGGCGAACGGTTCGTCGAGCGTGAGCTGACCGCCGGGCACCGCGAAGGGAAACGCGAACTGGATGCTCTCCTTCAGCACCGGATGCCGCTTGTCACGGTCGAGCGTCGGGCTGTACGCGGCGCGTTCCTTGTCGACGGTGTTGTGCAGCTCGACGAAATCCTGTCCCGCGGCTAGCCTCACGCGTCGTGTCAGGCTGCGGCACAGCGGTGCGGCGGCATCGATGCGCAGCGTGAGCACGAGTGGCCCGTGGTCTTCGATGACGACGGTGGCATCGTGGCTTCGTTCCAGGTGGTCGACGTCGTCGCCACGTAGCAGGAGGAACTGGTTGAGTGCCCAGCCTTCGCGGCCGTCGACGAGATTGACGTCGCTGCCGTGGGCGTACAGGCCGACGACGTCACCCGACGATGGATGGATCTCGATACGCACCAGGCCGTTCGATAGCACGTTGTCCTGGAACGTCACCGGCGTCGCGGGCGCATGCGCCGCATGGTTCGACAGCGTGACGACGGTCGATGCGTAGCCAGCGATGGACGGCATGAGCACGGCGAGGTCGCCGTTCGCCAGGCGCTGCGACGGCCATGGCGCGCCATGGGCATCGGTGACCCGATCCCCCGTGCCCGAAAGCGATTTCGGCAGCATCGCGATGCCACCGCGTGGCCAGGACGACGTGTTGACGATCTCCAGGCGGCTCGTGTCGCCGCCCTGCCCGGCCAACGCCAGCAGCTCGTTCGCACGCCGGTCCGCCTCTACCGCGAACGATCGCTTGACCTCCCACTGTGCCGTCGTCATCGCGGCCTCGGGCTCGGTCACGCTCGCCGCGGCGCCCCAGGTGTGTTCGGAATACAGCAGCACGTTGCGCCATGCCTCGTCGAATGCCTTGCGGTCGAACGCGTCGGGGCGTACGAGCGCGAGTGCCGCGGCCGCCTGGGAAAGGCGCTCGGCGGCGTTGCGGTTCAGGGCGGTCTCGGCGGCCGAGGAAGCGGCGCCGTCTTCCCAGTAGGGCGTGAGGTCGCCCTGCATCCGCGGCAGTTGGTGGCCGTACTTTTGCTCGAAGGCCCGGAACGCCGTGCTGGTCGAGGCGATGGTGAACTTCGGCCATTCGTAGGTCGCGTTCCATGCCTTGACGAAATCGACGATGCCCGGATCGGGCTCGGCATTGTCGCCATGCCCGGCCCACCGCACGTAGGAGATGTCGTAGGGAAACTTCACCTCGTCCATGCGCGCCTGGTATTTGCCTACCCAATCGTCGTCGGCCTTCATGACATGGGACATGGCGTAGCCCGTCCAGGGAATCCAGAAGAGCACTTTCGATTTGCCCGACGGGGATACCCACCAGAACGGCTTGTCCTGGAGCGTATCCATGAAGCGTCCGATGCGGTCGAAGTAATTGGGCGCCGCGGAGAAATAGCGGATGCCGGCCTGGGCCATGGCCTCGACGGTACCCCAGGTATACCC
Organism: Luteibacter sp. CQ10; assembly: GCF_040900725.1. NCBI lineage: Bacteria > Pseudomonadati > Pseudomonadota > Gammaproteobacteria > Lysobacterales > Rhodanobacteraceae > Luteibacter > Luteibacter sp. CQ10. The sequence continues at coordinate 1,545,883 of NZ_JAEUYM010000001.1, forward strand.
CGGCACGTCGCTCATCATGGCCGAATCCACGGGAGTACCGGTGCGTTCGGCCAGTTCGGTGCCGAAGCGGAACAACTGGATCAATTCCTCCGGGCGACACAGCCCGGTCAGTTCGTTGGCGTAGGCGCCGTTGAGCGCGATCCAGCCCTTCTTCACCGCCTCGACGAACTCGGCCTGTCCGGCGGCCGATGCCCGTCGCAGGTAAAGGTCGGCGCCCCACAGGACTTCGAGGTTCCAGACGAAGCGCGAGCCGTCCGGATAGCGCTCCGTTTGCCGGGCAAGCTCGATCGCCCGGGTGATGTTGCGCACCTGGCGATCCTCGACGTCGGCCTGGCGTTCGGTGTAGCCGAGGTCGTGATGCGAGTGCGGCAGCACGAAGACGTCCATGCGGCGAACGGGCAGGACTTCGAGACGTTGTGTCCATGTCTTCGCACCGATGGTCACGACGAGCTCGACCTGCCGGGGCGCGGAAACAGGGTCGAGGAAGACGTCGAACGACGTGCTGCCAGGCGATAGCGTCCTGCGATCGACGGCGTGTCCGTCGATCGCCACGGCGATCTCGTCGCCCGACGCGGGAGAAGGCGGCGTGATGCGTATCGGCTGCCTGAGCCGTCCATCGACCCGGCGGAGGCCACGGATCGGTCGCGCGATGTCGGCGCCGTCTTTCTTCGTCGGCTCGGCGGCATAAGCGAGTCCGGGACCGGCGAGCGTCAAGGCACCGGTAGCGAGGGTGAAGCCCTTGAGGAGGTCGCGACGTTTCATGGGATACTCCGGCAATCCACCGAGTATCCCGATAAATCCGGCGATTTGTCACGATCAAAATGGACGGTAGACTATCGGTATGACCGAATTCACCGACATCGCCTGCCCCTACTGCGGCGAAATCATCGACGTGGCCGTGGACGTTTCGGCCGGTAGCCAGACCTACACCGAGGATTGCCAGGTGTGCTGCCGCCCCATCGTGATGCGGCTGACGGTCGACGAGGGCGACGACAGCTTTTCGTTATCCGCGTCGACGGAAAACGACGGCTAGGCCGTCTCCGCGGGGCGTTCGTCCACCCCTGCTCCGTCCGTGACCGGAGCCACGTAGCGCGACGGCGGAACACCAGTATGTCGGGTGAAGGCCACGCTGAACGTGCTTGCCGAGCTGTAGCCGACACGCAGGGCGATGTCGCTTACGCTGGCGTTGGTGCGCTTGAGCAGGTCTTTCGCCAGCGCCATGCGCCAGGTAAGCAGGTATTCCATGGGGGCCACGCCCACCGCGCGTTGGAAACGCTCGAAGAACGCCGAGCGCGACAGCGCCGCTTCGCTCGCCAGTTGCGGCACCGTCCAGCCGCGCGCCGGATCCTCGTGCATGCGCCGCAAGGCGGCCGCCAGGCGCTCGTCCGCGAGCCCTCGCACCAGTCCCGGCAGCGCGTCGGTGGCCGGCAGGGAACGCAGCGCCTCGATGAAAAGCACTTCGAGCAGCCTAGCGATCACGATGTCGCGTGCCGGCAGCCGTGCCCGTGATTCCTCGCCGACCAGTTGCACCAGGGTGGTGAGCCGCCGCTGGTTGCGCACGTGCAGGAATTGCGGAAGCAGCGACACCAGGAGCGACGCATCGGGCGAGGCGAACACGCAGTGCCCCACCAGCGAGCGCATGTCCACCGCATCGTCCGGCGAGCCGAGCCGGAATTCGCTGTTGCCCAACGCTTCGGGCACCGAATGGCTATCGTCGAGCGGCGGTTCGAAGCTCGTCATCGTGAAATCGAGGGCGGCGGGAATGAGTACGAAGTCGCCCTCCTCGAGCACGACGGGCGGATGGCCGTCGACGGCGAGATGGAGCCGGCCTTCGAGCACCACGCCGTAGAAAGGCTGGCCGTATTCCGTGCGGCGCAGGCGCCAGCGCCCGGCTGCCGCAACCATCTTGAAATAGCCGGCGCCAGGCTGGAGAAGCGAAACCACCTCGGCAAGCGGGTCGGTCATGGCCGGACTCTCGCCAATGATTTAAGGACTTTGAATGGTAGCAAGTCCGACGGGCGGAACCTATCTTTTGTCGGGTCCCACCTTCCCCACCAAGGATCCGCCATGAAAACCGTCCTCATCACCGGCTGCTCGTCGGGCTTCGGCCTGGAAACCGCCCGCTATTTTCTCGACAAGGGCTGGAACGTCATCGCCACCATGCGGACGCCGCGCGAAGACCTGCTGCCTTCCTCCGAAAGGCTGCGCGTGCTTCCGCTCGACGTAAGCGACGCCACCAGCATTCGCGATGCACTGGCGGCGGCGGGGCCGATCGACGTGTTGGTGAACAATGCCGGCATCGGACTGCTCGGCGCGCTCGAGAGCCAGTCGATGGACGTCGTTCGCGACATCTTCGAAACCAACACGCTCGGCACCATCGCCCTGACCCAAGCGGTGATTCCCCAGTTCCGCGAGCGCGGCGAAGGCGCGGTGGTGAACGTGACGTCCACCGTCACCCTTCGCCCCCTCCCCCTCCTGCCGGTCTATACGGCCAGCAAGGCCGCCGTCAACGCGTTCACCGAATCCCTTGCGCTGGAACTCGAACCGCTCGGCGTACGCGTCCGACTCGTGTTGCCCGGCATGGCGCCGGAAACCCGCTTCGGCGCGAACGCGACGCCGCGCAGCATGCAGGCTGAGGCGCCCGAGGCTTATGTCGGTCTCATGCAGCAGGTGATGGCGGGTTTCCAGAATCCGGGTCCCATCACGCGGTCCATCGACGTAGCGGAAGCCGTCTGGCGGGCCGCCACGGATCCTGCCGTTCCCATGCGCTTGCCCGCAGGCGAGGATGCGAAGCTGTGGGCGGGCGAGGCGGCCTGAATCGAGACGGACGTCGCAAGACGAGGGCTGTCACGCCGTCAGGGCATCTCCGGCGCTAGTATGCTCGTTGTCATTCGAACGCTAGGAAACGAGCACATGAAGAAGCTGGCAAGCGGGATAGTTCTTGCGACGCTGCTGACGAGCGTCGCCCATGCGCAAACCAACGCAGGCGACCAGAAACCCGATCCCGACCTGCCCTTCAACATCACCAAGGTGGCCGACTTCCAGTTGCCCTGGCGCATCGCGTTCCTGCCCGACGGCCGCATGCTGGTGACCGAAAAGGTCGGTCACCTCCAGCTCGTGACCCCGCAGGGCGCCAAGACCGAGGTCCAGGGCGTGCCGCCGGTCTATTTCGAAGGCCAGAACGGCATGCTGGGCGTGTTTCTTTCGCCCCATTACGCCAAGGACCACAACGTGTATCTCACCTACGTCGCACCGGGTGATTACGGCGGTGGCCTGGCCATGGGGCGCGGAAAGCTCGTACTGGACGGCGACCAGGCCCGGCTCGACGGCTTCGAGGTGCTGTGGCGACAGATGCCCACCGGCAAGGGTGGCCAGGCCGGTGCTCAGATCGCTTTTTCACCCGACGGGAAGTATCTCTTCCTCACCGTCGGCGATCGCCAGCGCTTCACGCCCGCCCAGGATCCCGACCAACCCGTGGGCAAGATCCTGCGACTCACCCTCGACGGCAAACCGGCACCGGGCAACCCGTGGGCGGGCAAGGAAGGTGCGCGCACCATTCCCCTGATCGACCCGGCGGGCAATACCGAGGAGGCCAAGACGGCGAAGGTGGTGAGCACCTATACCTTCCCCGGCCCCAACCTGACGCCGGCCGAAACCTGGAGCATCGGCCATCGCACGCCCTATGGCCTGGCCTTCGCGCCGAACGGCCAGCTGTGGGAACTCGAGCACGGTCCGCGCGGCGGCGACGAACTGAACCTGATCCAGCGCGGCAAGAATTACGGCTGGCCCCTGGTGTCCTACGGCGTCAACTACGACGGCGTTTCCATTCCCACGCCCGACACGCGGCCGGATCTCGTCAAGCCGGTGATCTACTGGGTGCCGGTGATCGCGCCGGGCAATCTCATGTTCTACAAGGGCAACCTGTTCCCGCATTGGAAGGGCAGCGCCCTGCTCAGCGGCCTGGTCAGCATGGGCATCGTTCGCGTCACCTTCGACGGCAAGGGCGGCGCCACCGCGGTACAACGCTGGAACCTCGGCAAGCGCATCCGCGACGTCGAGGAGGCACCGGACGGTTCGCTGTGGATCCTCCAGGATGCATCGCCGGGCGGCCTGTTCCACCTGACACCGAAGTGATGCCGAAGGGCACCGCGGCCTGCGGCGCAATGCGCCGCAGGTCACAGTTTGCGACATGAAGCGGGACGTGGCGCCCGAAACGCCGGTGTGGATCATCATTCTGCAAGCGGTGCGGCAAGTCCCACCCTAGGTTGACGCGCGCCGCCCTGCGCATCCCGCGTGGGCCCTGCCATGGATCCGCGCATGTCCACCTTCTCCCGGGCGCTCATCGTCGCGCCCCTGCTCCTCGCCATGCCTCTTGCCGCGTCGGCCGCGACGCGGACGACGGTGGCTCCCGTGACGCTGCCCATCGAGGTTCTCGGCGACGGCAACCCCGATACGCCCCTGGTAGTCGAGGCGGACTTCTCGCTGACGGCCGACGATGCCGCCGCCACGACGGCGCTGTGGTTCGTCTGCCATCGGTGCGGCTTCTATGGCGCACCGGAATACGAAGCGACGACGCATGCACCGACGAAGGTCAAGGCGAGCGTGCGGGTGCTGGGCGATGCATCGCCCTCCAACACCACCCTACCGTGGACCGACATCACGGATGCGACCGTGTCCCTGCCCGACGCCGAGCGCATCCACGGCGGTATCGACGGCGGGTTCTACACCACGCACATCACCCTCGCGCTCGACGCATCGACACGCGCGCGGCTCGTCGCCGCCCCCGGCATCAACCGCGTGCAGTTCCGCTTCAACGGTACCGACGGGGAATCCAACGGCTTTCGCGTGGTCGACGTGCAATTCCGTGACGCGCAAGGCCAGCAACGCGACCGGCAAGGCACCGTGGCGGTCGACCCGAAGCTGGAGCGCACGGCGGGTGCGGTCTACACCGCGGATGTCGAGGCGGGACGCACCCTCTGGTACGCGCGTGACAACAACCGCAAGTCGTCCATCGTCGACCGCACCATCCATGCGGCCTGCGCGCAGTGCCACGCCGACAACGGGCGGGACCTCGAATACTTCAACTACTCCGACGCGGCCATCGAGGCACGCGCGCGATTCCATGGCCTGAGCGCCGTCCAGGCCGCCCAGATCGTCGCCTATCTGCGCTACTCGTTGCGCGACGTGCCTTTCGCCGCGCGCGCCCGGCCCTGGAATCCGCCCTATCAGCCCGGCCCCGGCATGGAATGCACGGGACCCGCGTGCGAAATCGACTGGGCGGCGGGCGCCGGTCTCGACGCCGTGCTCGACAACCCGTCCGACGCCATGGCGGCGTTGTTCGGCAAACCGGTGGGGAATCCCCTGGCACTCACGCAGGACGACATCGACCGCGTGATGGACCCGAACGCGACGATGAACGTGCGCGCCATGCCGGTGGCCATGCAGTTCCCCGACTGGAACGCATGGCTGCCCACCATCCATCCCGACGACGTCTGGCCGGACGGCACCGCCGGTGGATCGTTCGAGCAGGGCGCGCGCTTCAGTGCATCCGGCGATCGGGTGCTCGACCCCAACGGGCAGTACCACGCCATGGTGTCGTGGCTGACGAACCATCTCAACCCGAACGGCGTCCGCGGCGACTGGAGCCACCTGTCTCCCGCCGAACGCGAGCAGGCGCAAGCCATGTTCACGGCCTTCGGCTGGGAGGCCTATACCTTCATCGGGGGCGGTCGCGGCAACCACATCGCGACCAACGGCGTGTACGGCGCGCAGGTCGGCGCCGACGCGTTGCGGGCGATGGCATCCGCGTCGACCACGGCGCAGGGCGACCCCGCCGCGTTCACCCGTGAGGCGTTCGTCGAACGCGCCGTGAGCAGCATGTTGCACTGGAACGCCGTCAAGCAGTGGGAGGTCACCCAGGACTTCGCTCTGGAAGGCAACCAGACGTGGTTCATCGGCGATAAGGACCCGGTCTCGGGCGCCTGGCGCGGCCGGGGCGAAGCGCACGGTTGGGTCTTCAACACGCCGAGTGCGTTCTATCTCGCGCCCCACATGCTCTATCAGGACGCCTACGCTGCCGACGGATCGCATCGCGAGTGGATCCTCGGCTGGGAGACGGGAAACGTCGTCGCATCGTATTACCGGACGAACCAGTGGTACCAGTTGCAGATGACGCTCAACCCCGGCGGACAGAGCGGTTGGGTGAACTACCCGATGGACTGGCCGTATCTCACGGGGTTCGATGAAATCCTCGGCAACCTCGTCGGCGACGCGGACCCGGTGACCAAGGCGCAGCAGAGCACGCATTTCGTCCGCCTGCTCCAGGCGCGCATCAAGGCCGCGCAATACGTCGACAACGGCATCACGCTTTACGATCCGAACGAGCCCGACCTCGTCGCCAACGCCGGGCGTTACGGCCGTGCGCAAACGGAAAAACACCTGACGCCGACCAACTTCATGGACAACGGCGTCGCGCTCGGCATCTGGCCGTCGAAATTCCGCTTCCTCGACGATCTGCAACCGGGATTGTTCCTCCAGGTCGTCAACGGCGCCATCGCTCAGTTCAATGCGCTCTATGCCGCCACCGATGCGGCCGCCTGGCGACGGTGCGATCCGGCGAACACGATGCTCGGCGATACGGAGACGTACTCGGGCTTCCGCTACTGCCTCGATGCCCGCCGCACGCCGATGGGCACCGACGGTGACGGACGCAGGTACATGATCCAGGACGCCTACTACCGCTCGAGCACGGAACAGACCGACCAGTTCGGCGTATGGGAGGCCACCCGGATGGGTGCCGAACCCAGGCGCCTTGCCACCTGGTCGGCATGGGTCGACCGCATGTGGCCCGCATCGGCCCCCTGATGGCGCGCCACCGCTCCGGGCAGGGAACGATTGCGCAAGCCCGCACGGGTGGTGCGCGCCATGATGACGCTTTCCCCGACCGGAGCCTCCCATGAGCACGCCTCCACTCCTCACTCCCGATGACTGCGCCGTCGTGTTGGTCGATGAACAGGCGGGCCTCGCGTTCGCCGCGGGGTCCCAGGACCGTCAGGTACTCCGCGGCAATGCCGTGGCGCTCGCGCGCACGGCGGTCGCATTCGGCATCCCGGTCGTCGTCAGCACATCGGCATCGAAGGTCTACAGCGGTCCGCTGATGCCGCCACTCCGCGCGGTGCTGCCGGACGTCGTTCCCATCGAGCGGCGAAACATGAATCTGTGGGAAGACGATGCGGCGCGAGCGGCGGTCCAAGCCACGGGTCGCAAGACCCTCGTGGTGGCCGGCCTCCTGACCGAGGCGTGCGTGACCTTTCCCGTGCTTTCGGCGCTCAACGACGGTTATCGCGTCCACGTGGTCGCGGACGCCTGCGGCGGGCTCACGGTGGCGAGCCACGAGGCGGCGCTCCGCCGGCTCGAGCAGGCGGGCGCGGTGCTCACGTCGTGGCTCCAGTTCCTGCTGGAGATGCAGCGTGACTGGACGCGGCATGAAACGTATGAGGCCGCGCGCGGCATCGTCGTCGACCATGGCGGTGGATACGGCATTGGCCTCGATTACGCCCGGGACACGATAAAGCCCGCCTGAGCGGATACGCGCGACAGGCATCGACGGCACGTGCATGCACTCCTCACCAGCCGATGAGTACCTGCACGCTGCCGTAGTTGCCGTCGGTGCCGCCCGCGTCGCGAATGGTGCGGCCGGCACGGAAATGGTCCCCCTCGATGGAGAAGGTGATGCCTGGGCGCCACTTCCAGTCGAGGCGAAGCTGTCCGTACATCCCCGTCCACGTGCCGCCATGGCCGGCCGTCCCGGCGAGAGCGTTGTTGGGCTGCACGTAGATCGCGTCGTTCGTGGTCCGCCGCCACTGCAATCCGACCGCGCCGAGCAGCGTGAGGGTGGATGCCGGCTTGAGCGTGATGCTCGGCTTGACGTGCACTAGGTTGGCGTAACCGGTGTAACCGGCGAGCGAGAAGTAGTAGCCGTTCGGAAAAAGCGGATTGAACGTGCCGAGCCGGCCGTCGCCGGGGCGCCCATCGCCGGAGGCCGTATCGACCTGCACGCCGAGGCGCGGCGTCCATGCAGTGTCCGTCAGCGTCCAACCCACGCGGGTGCCGACGGCCCAGGCGTGGATGGCGCTGTCGCCCACCCGTCCGCGTTGCCGCATGGCCTCGAGATCCCAGTCGAGCGGACCGCTCTTGCCGGCGAAGCGCACGTCGTCGACGTGGCGGCGTTCATTGCCGTGGGCATCGAGGAAACGCGCGTCGTCGCTGTCGTACCAGGCGTGGTAGTACGACAGTTCGTTCGTGCCCAGGACATGACGCTCGACGCGAACCATGTGGAACCGGTTGCCGGAGCCTGACGTATCGTCGAAGGCATGGTCGTCGCGATACTGCACAGGGTGGCTGAGGAAGGCGATGACCCGCCAGGGGCCACGTTCGAAGTTGGCCCACAGCGCGTCGAACGATTGCCGCACGTTGGGCCCGTCGCGCAGCGAGACGAAACGCTGCAGATCGAGTGCGAAATCCTGGCGTCCGACGCGGGCGCGTACCGTGCCGCCGAGCAGGTCGCCCTGCCAGGCGAGAAAGGCGAGGCGCACGTCCGCATGGTTGCGATCGGTCGGCCCCCAGCTCGCTTTCGCGAAAGGGCGAGCGTCTTCCAGTTGCACGAAGGCCAGCCACGGCGTGCCCCAGCGCAGGCCCGCATGCACCTGGAAGCGCTGCAGCAGATACGTGTCGTCGTCCCGCCCGATGCCGAAGGCCGGCGCGTTGTTGGTCTCCACGCGCTCGCGCAGCAACGCGCCGAAGGTGAGGTAGTGATCGCCTCCCGGGCCGAGCGGCATGTATTTCAGGGCATCGCCGGGTTGGCGGGGCACGGCCGGATCGGCCAGGACCGACCAGTCCTCCTGCCAGCGGTTGGGCAGGATGGCTGGACGATCCGGCGTCTTGACGAGGCCGTCGTTCGTCGTGGCCTTCTCATCGGGCACGTCCTGGGCGGAGACCGTGGCCGCGAGGAAGAAGGCCGCGACGAGCGGCAGACCGATGCGCTTCATTGCCCGCTGTGGACTTCGGCGACGTAGCCGCCGGGGAACTGCAGCATCGCGGCACGACGGTTGCCTTCAGCGTGCGCGTCGACCACGACCTTGGCGCCACTGTCCTTGGCGCGCTTGAGCGTGGCATCGAGGTCGCTGACCTCGTACCCGGTCAATTCCGTGCCGTAGGGCCAGTCGAGATGGCCGTCGGTCACGAGCACGGTCGCCTTGCCGTACATGGACTCGATGCTGATGCGACGGTAGGTCCCGTCCTTGCGGCCGAGCTCGATGCCCGGTGCATGGCGATCGTCGGACACGACCTTGCCGTGGGCGAACCGGACGAAGGCCTTGGTGAACGCATCGGCCGACTCGGCGGGGAGGTAGATGCGATTTTCCGGCACATGGTCGAACGCGGCGTACGCGGGCTTCTTCGTGTGCCAGTACAGCTGCATGTTGACGCCACCCGGCCAGGTGACCACCGCATCGCGCCCGATGGGATCGTCGAAGGGGGCGACCAGGGTGGCCGCACCGGCCGCGTTCGCCGCCTTGACGGCGGCATCGAGGTCGGTCACGAGATAACCGGTGCGTTCCAGGCCGAAGGGGTACGGCACCGGCGTACGGAAGCCGAAGACCGATACGGTGCCGACCGGTGTCTGCACGAGCTGGGACGACGTGCTCGACGGCGTCGGCGTCACGGTCACCACGACCTGCTTCGTCGACTGGCCGCCGAAGGTCGCCGTGAAGCTCTTGACGAACGCGTCGACGTCGCCGGGGGCGACATAGACATGGGTCGTGTCGTACTGCGCGCCGACGGCGTAGTTGGGTGCTTCGGCCAGGGCGGCCGAAGAGACGAGCAGCGCAAGGGATGCGACGAGGGTAGGCAGGCGCATGCGGAAAGTCCTTTGATCAGGGGGAAGACAGACCCTGCGCTAACGCGCGGGCGTTGACACCGATGAGGTGCGTGACCGAAGGCGGCTGGGCGCCACGGTGGAAGGTCGAAGCTTCGGTCTGGAGGTCCGCGCCGGCGTGGCTGAAGCGCTCGTGCTGGCGGAGGTGCTCGGCCCACGATTCGACCATGAACCACTCGACGACGCGCTCGGGATTTGCCGAGTCCTGGGTCACTCCCCAGGCGTAGGCGCCGTCACGCAACCGCTCCATGGAGAATCGCTCGAGGACGGCGAGGAAGTCGGCAAGCCGCTCGCGGGCGACGTCGTACTCGACGAGGATGAGAACAGGGCCGCGATCGTTGGCCACCGGTTCGGCGGTGAGCGGCTCCGCCCACTGGTGCGCCGAGGTCAGGTCGAGTTCGGCGGATGGCAGCGGCATGGCGCGCATGACGAACGCCGCGACGGCGAGGCCGGCCGCGCTCGCGAGCAGCGTGTAACCCACGCCCACCGCCTCGGCCAGCGCGCCCCAGCCGATGCTCCCCGCGGCCATCGCGCCATTGAACACGGTGAGGTAGACCGCGAGCGCCCTGCCCCGCACCCAGTTCGGCAGGATGCCCTGGGCGACGCCGTTGAAGGTGGTCAGCGACATGATCCATGCGCCGCCCAGTACCAGCAGCGCGATGAACGCGACGAGCTTGTCGGGAACGAGGGCCAGAACGACCATGACCAGCGCGGAGAGGAGCGCCGCACCGAGCAGCAGGGCATCCGCGGAGCACCGTGCGCGCATCTTCGGCAGCAGCAGCGCGCCGACGATGGCACCGGCGCCGACCGCGCCCATCAGCACGCCGTAGAACCCTGCCCCGCCTTTCAGCGTGCCGCGCGCGACCAGGGGCAGGAGCGCCCAGACGGCCGAAGCGAAGGCGAAGAACACCGCCGCCCGGATGAGCACGACGTGCAGCTCGCGGCTCGCCTTGGTATAGCGAAGTCCCGCCCGGAACGCCCCGAGGAAGTTTTCCGGCAGGGCCGTGTCCGCCGCGCTCTTTCGCCGCCACCAGACCAGCGCCGCGATGACGAGGAAGTAGCTGCACACGTCGGTGCCGTAGGTCACGGCGGCGCCCATGCCCGCGAGGATCAGGCCGCCGGCGGCGGGGCCGATGGCACGGGAGATGTTGACGCCCAGCGAGTTGAGGGAAACGGCGTCCTTGAGTTCCGACCGCTCGACCAGTTCGGGCACGATGGATTGCCAGGTCGGCCCGATCAGTGCCGCGCCGATCCCGCCGACGAACGTCAGCGCGACGAGCGCGGCGATGCTCAGGTTGTGGGTCGCCGCGAGCATCATGAGTGTCGCGCTGACGCACGCGAGGAGCACTTGCACGGCGATGAGGAAGCGGCGGCGATCGAGGATGTCGGACAACACGCCGGCCGGAATCGCGAGAAGGAAGATCGGCAGCGATCCCGCGGCCTGGATAAGCGAGACCGCCGCGGGGCCACCGCCCAGCTCGGTGACCATCCAGGAGCTGGCGATGTCGCGCATGAAGGTGCCGGTGTTGCCCAGCACCGTCGCCACCCAGAGGACGGCGAAGGTCGCGTGCTTGAGTGGCCTGAGGCTATCGGCCAGCCCGCCCTGTTCAGTGGCCATGGAAACGTCCCCGACGATCGAGCCAGCCCACATAGACGAACGCCCCTGCCAGGCCGAGGTGTTCGAAGAAGCCGTTCATCATCATATCGCGCGCGGACCCCGCCGATTCGTGCCACCAGGCGTTTGCGAGAAAGTTGGCGGCGAAGGTGAATAGCGCGAGGGCGAACGCGCCGAGCCAACGCAGGTGGCCGGTCAGGATGGCCAAGGAGCAGACGAGTTCGAACACGATGACGCCCGCCGCGAACAACACGGGAGGCGCCAAACCGAAATGCCGCATCTCGCCGATGGCGGCATCGAAGTCGATGAGCTTGCAGATGGCGCCCTGGAGGTATGCCGAACACAGCGCGAGAAGCGCGAGCCACGGCACGATGGTCATGCGAAGCGAGGCCGGGCGGTTCATACGGCCCAGCACGCGCAACCGAGCGCGCCCCAGAAGCTCTTGAAGTCATCGACCGGAAGCGGCGCCGCATGCGAGCGCCCGTGGTCGTGCCCGTGCACCGAACAGCCGGTCGCGCATCCGCAGGCGGCTTGCGGGCGCCGCTCGGCCTTGCCGATGCGCCGCTGCTGATCCGCCCACGCGGCATAGCCGCCATAGTCGTTGACCGGCGACCAGTCCGGCATCGCAGCCGGGACGGAGCTCTCATCGAGCGGGCCGAACGGACCGGCGGCATAGACGATCTTGCCGCCTACCATGGTCAGCAAGGAGGTCGTACCGACGATCTCGTCTTCGGCACACGCGAAGAAGTCGCGGTCGGGAATGATGAGATCGGCAAGCTGGCCTTCGGCGATGCGTCCCTTCTTGCCTTCCTCGTTGGAAAACCAGGTGACGTTCTCGGTCCACATGCGCAAGGCTTCCTCGCGATCGAGGCAATTGCGCTGCGGATAAAGGCGCAGCCCGCCCACGGTGCGACCCGTGGTCAGCCACGCAAGGGACACCCACGGGTTGTACGACGCCACGCGCGTCGCGTCCGTGCCGGCCGATACCTTCACGCCCGCATCGAGCATCTTGCGGACCGGCGGCGTCGCCTGGGCGGCACCGAGGCCGTAGCGTTCGACGAAGTATTCACCTTGGTAGGCCATGCGGTGCTGCACGGCTACGCCGCCGCCGAGTGCCGCGATGCGGTCGATGGATGCGTCGGAGATGGTTTCGGCGTGGTCGAAGAACCAGTGGATGCCGTCCAGCGGAATGTCCTGGGCCACCTTCTCGAAGACGTCCAGCGCCCGACTGATCGTCTCGTCATAGGTCGCATGCAACCGCCACGGCCAACGGTTCTGCGCGAGGATCCGGACCACCTCTTCGAGTTCGCCCTCCATCTCGGGGGCCATGTCGGGCCGGGGCTGGCGGAAGTCCTCGAAGTCGGCCGCGGAGAACACGAGCATCTCGCCCGCGCCGTTGTGACGGAAGTAGTCGTCGCCCTGCTGGTAGGTGACCGATGTCGTCCAAGCGAGGAAATCGTCCTTTTCCTGCTTGGGCTTTTGCGTAAAGAGGTTATAGGCGATGCGGATGGTCAGCTGGCCGGCGTCCGACAGCTGTTGCACGACCGCGTAGTCGTCGGGCCAGTTCTGCGAGCCGCCGCCCGCGTCGATGGCGCCGGTGATGCCGAGGCGGTTGAGTTCGCGCATGAAGTGCCGGGTGGAATTGACCTGATACTCGAGCGGCAGCTTCGGTCCCTTCGCCAGGGTGGCGTAGAGGATGGAGGCGTTGGGCTTGGCGAGCAGCAGTCCGGTCGGATTGCCGCCGGCGTCGCGCAGGATCTCGCCACCGGGCGGATTGGGCGTGTCTTTCGTGTAACCACACACGCGCAACGCCGCGGCGTTGAGCAGCGCGCGGTCGTACAGGTGCAGGATGAACACCGGCGTGTCCGGTGCGACCGCGTTGAGTTCATCGATGGTCGGCAGCCGTTTCTCCACGAACTGGTGTTCGGTGAAGCCGCCGACCACGCGCACCCACTGCGGGGGCGGCGTGATTTCCACCTGCCTGCGGAGCATGCGCATGGCGTCGGCGAGGCTCGGCACGCCGTCCCAACGCAGTTCCATGTTGAAGTTCAGGCCACCGCGAATGAGGTGGAGGTGATTGTCGATGAGCCCGGGAAGCACCCGGCGCCCGCCGACGTCCACCACGTGCGTCCCCGGCCCGGCCAGCGCCAGCACCTCATGATCGTCGCCCACCTTGAGGAACCGGCCGTCGTGGATGGCCACGGCGCTTGCCGTGGGCCGGCGGCGGTCGAGCGTGGTGAACAGGCCTCGGTGCAGGATGAGGTCCGGGACGGGAACGTGTGACATGGCAAAGCTCCGGGGATGGCTCAGGTGGGGTCGTCGTCGGACCGGGGCGTTTCGTTCTTCGAGATGGCGAAGCTCTTGCTGTGCCAGAGGCTGGCCCAGACGTCCGGATGTCCCTTCGCCCACGACACGGCCGCCTCGCCGGCGAGCATGCCGAGCAGGCCAAGGAGGGCGATCATCGGCGGCGCCGGCGAACGCACGCCGAAGAAGCCGTACGCGACGCCGACGGCGAGTCCGAAGCCGAGCGAAATCAGATAGGGCGACATGGCCTTAACCCGCCTCGGACGCGTGTTCGCCGAGCGCCCACTTGGAGAAGCGCACCTGGATGCCGTACGGCGTCAGCGCACGCAGGATGTCCATCACGCCCTCGTACGTGCCCGAACGTGCCCAGTCCTGCTGGAGCTCGAACACGAACTGCAGCGTGGTCATCGGCACGGCGCCGGCCTGGACCATGCGCTGCACGGCGCGTTCGTGCGCTTCCACGCTCGTATCGCCGCAAGCGTCGGTGACGACGGTCACGTCGAAGCCTTCGCGCAGCATGTCGAGCGTGGGGAAGTTCACGCAGGCGCCCGTCCACAGACCCGCGAGCACGAAGCGCTTCCTCCCCGTGGCCGCCACGGCCTTGCGGAAGTCCTCGTTCAGCCATGAATTGATGGAAGTGCGGTCGATGACGGTCTGGCCGGGAAAAACGTCTTCGGTGACTTCCGGCATGAAGGGGCCGGAGAAACTGTCCTTGGCGACGGTCGTCAGCACGGTCGGCACCTTGAAGAGCTTCGCGGCGCGGGCGAGGATCTGCACGTTGTCCATGATGACCTTGCGATCATGGCTCTGGACGCCCTGGAACATCGCCGGCTGGAAGTCGATGAGCGCAAGCGCACAGTTGTCCGGAGTGATGAGTTCGTTGAACGACATGGGATGAGGCCTCGTTGATGTATCGCAGGCCGTTCCTGCGACTGGATTCACGTTACGCAGCGTGGCGGCGCACGAATAGAAGCTTTGGAATCCGTCGTGCGGGCGGTTTGAAAAAAGCGCCGTTAGCGGAAGAATCCCCGCGCCTGCGCGATGGACACCGCGTGCGCACGGTTGCTCGCGCGCAACTTGGCCATGGCGTTGGACAGATACTCCTTGACGGTCTCCGGAGAGAGACCGAGACGCGACGCGATCTGCTTGTTCTCGAGCCCCGCGGCGACGCCACGGAGAACGTCGAGCTCGCGTTCGGACAAGACGTCGTCGCCCTGGAAATCGGCGAGTTGCCGGGCCACCTGCGCATCGATGCGATGTTCTCCGCGCTGGACCGCGCGAATGGCTTCGACCAGGTCGACGCCCATCGACGTCTTCAACAGGTACGCCTGAGCGCCTGCGTGGAGCGCACGGCGTGCCACGCCGTCGCCGCCGAAGGTGGTCACGACGATGCTCCGGGCCGCGGGATCGATCTGGCGGATGCCCAGGATCACGCGCTCCCCGGGCATGTCGGGAAGCACCATGTCGATCAGCGTGACGTCGGGTCGGTGCTGGCCGAAGAGCGCGATGGCTTCCTGTCCCGTGGCTGCTTCGGCGACGACGCACACGTCATCGGAACCCGCGAGGATGGCGACGAGTCCCGCGCGGAACACCGGATGATCGTCGACGACCAGGACGCGAATGGGTCGGACCGGGACGCGGGCCGGGGATGCCCCCTGACGTTGTCCCGCAGGGACGGGCGGTCGTGCGGTCATGGGCGCGGCAGGCGCCTGTGGCGGAAACGTTTGCGTTGCATCGGACTCGTTCGTGTCGTTGAGGGAAGCGGTGGACGGCGGGCCAGGTCGCGCCCGGATGTCTTCCACGCGGTTTGATTTGCGATACGAATGGGGCGTCACGCCCATGGCGGACTTGAACGAGCGGGTAAAGTGCGCCTGGTCGTTGAAACCGCACGCGATGGCTATGTCCGCGAGACTCCCGGTGGTATCGGAAAGCTGACGGCATGCGTATTCGATCCGTTTGCCATGGCGCCATCGATGCGGGCTTTCGCCGAACGTCACCTTGAACGCACGGCTGAAATAACCCCTCGACAGACGGCACGCCGAGGCCAGTTCGGTGACGGAAAGTCCGAGGTCGAGCCGCGCCAGCGCCACCTCCTTCACCGTCCGGACCTGCCATGCGGCCAGGCCGCTCTGTGGACGCGGCGCCTGGGCGGTGATGCCTTCCTGGTGCATTCGCAACGCCTGCGCGATGTAATGCGCGCAAGCGTCGCGGTCCGCTCTCTCGACATCCGCCATCTGGCGCAGCGCATGGTCCAGCAGTTGCTGCACGACGCGCACCGCCGACAGGCCGTCGTCGGACGCAGCCGACGGCAACGAGGTATCGATTCGCATAGAGCCACCATCTTCACAGCCAGAAGGCGGATGGGATGCTAGCCGCCCGCTCCATCGGATTGACCCCCTGTATGGGGGGGCATTTTCGTAGGAGCGACGTGTATCGCGAACGCGCGCACGATACGCATCGCGCCGATCGGCGCACATGCGTTTGGTCCGAATGTGACCTTCGTCATCGCATGGGAGGCCAATCGCATTCGCCGGCGCTTTCGCATACTGGGGCACCTATCGCCGAACGCCCTTCCATGCGCCTTCGACCACCGCCGGTTCGCCATCGCCATGTGCCCATGCGCGTTCGTCGTCACGCGCTGTGGGCGGGCACGCTGCTGTCGATATGGTCCGTGGCATGCAAGGCGGACGACATCGTTGCCGACGCGCAGGTGGATGGTTCGGTGCGCCTGTACGACTACCGGCGCATGTACACCTCGCCGGCGATGCCCGATGCATCCGCACTCGCCGCCGCCCTGCTCCTCAATCTGCGCAGTGGCGATGCGGGAGGCGTGTCGGTAGCCGTCTCGCTCGCCTACGCGAATGCCCTCGGCACGCGCCAGTCGCCCGTCGACCGCATCGACGTGACGCTGATGGGAAGGAAGAACGCGCTCGGTGCCGTCAGCCAGGCGTACGTGCAATACCGGGCGTCGGGCTGGACGCTTCGCGCGGGCGACCAGTACCTCGACACGCCCTGGCAAGGCATGAGCGATTCACGGGTGCTCCCGGCCGCGTACCGCGCGCTCAGCGCCCGGTTCGACGCCGGTCCGGCCTGGTCGTTCGAGGTCGCACGGACGTTCCGATGGAAGAGCCGCACGTCCGGCCGCTTTTTCTCCGACAACCTCTACTACCCCACGCGATACGACGGCGACCCGCTGTACGGAGGCAACGCGTCGTTGCCGCTCGACGCGAGAGCCTACGACGGCACGTGGCTCGCCGGCTCGACCTACCGGCACGGGATGTTTTCCGGCCAGACCTGGCTCTATGACTTCACGCGTTTTGCCCGGATGGCGTATACCGAGGGCACGTTGACCTTCCCCGCCCTCCACGGTGTGACCCCCTTTCTCTCCGGGCAGCTCGTCGAGGAATGGACCACCGCCGACAACACCCTCGTGGACACAGGAACGAAGCTGCTGGGCGTGGCCGGTCGCCGTGTGCGCAGCGAAGTGTCGGGCATCCAGGCCGGCTTCCGGATCGAGCGCACGCGGTTCGACGTGTCGTGGAACCGCGTGGCCCGCCAGGATGGCGACACCGTCGGCGGCGGCGCGCTCGTCTCGCCGTTCACCGCCACCTACGCCACGGACCCCCTCTACACCACGTCGATGCTGAGGGGCCTCGTGGAACAGGGGCCGGGATGGGCGTGGAAGGCAAGGCTCACCCAGGCGTTCCTCGGCAACCGCCTCCAGGTGGTGACGGCCTATACCCAGTACCGGACCCTGTACCGGGGCGACAGCCACGACGTCTACCTCGATCTCGTCTACCGGTTCACCGGACCGCTCGAGGGACTGCAACTGCGCAACCGGTGGGAGCGATCCGTGGGCGGGGCGAACCACCTCAACCCGGGCAACCGCCCGTTTTCGTACAACCGGGTGATGATCTCGTACGCGTTCTGACGGATCCGGGCATCCGCTGTATCCTCGTCCGCAGTCCGCCCGGGCACGCCCATGACCCAGCAAGCCATCCGCATCATCGTCGTCGACGACCACCCCTTGTTCCGGGCCGGCGTGGTCGCGATGCTGGCCGCCGAACCGGACATCCTCATCGTCGGACAGGCCGGTACCGGGGTGGAAGGCATCGAGGCGTACCGGTCCATGCGGCCGGACGTCGCCGTCGTCGACCTCAAGCTGCCGGACATGGACGGCGACGAGGTCGTCGGCGCCATACGGAAGATCGAGCCCATGGCCCGCGTGATCGTCCTGACCACGTTCGGCGGGGACGCCGCGGCGCGACGCACGCTCGCCGCGGGTGCCCAGGGCTATCTCCTGAAGACCTCGCTCGCCAACGACCTCGTCGGTGTCGTCCGCGCGGTCCACGCGGGGCAACACCGCGTCTCGGCGGAAGTCGCCAAACGCCTCTTCGAATACCGTGGCGACGAGCTCCTCACCGAACGTGAGCTCTCCGTCTTGCGCGGGGTGGCCGCCGGCCTGGAAAACAAGCAGATCGCCCGGCACCTGGGCATCGCCGCCGACACGGTCAAGGAGCACCTCTCGCACGCCATGGCGAAGCTCCACGCCACGAACCGGGCGCATGCGCTGTCCATCGCGCTAGCGCGCGGATACCTCGCCTGAATCAGGGAGTGCGGGTGTAGTTCGCCGGTACCCATCGGTAACCGGCACCGTCCCGCCGGATGTGGCCGAGGCCGGGGAAGGACACGTGGGCCGCCGCGACCCAGTAGCCTTTGGACGCGGCCTCCTCGAGCGCGCGCCTGCGTGAGACCGCCGCGGCTTGCTCGTCGTAGTCGTAACGAATGGAGGCGCCCGGTTCGGCCAACTGCACGGTGGCCACGTGCACCGTGTCGCCCCAGGCAAGGAGGTGATCCTGCCCGCTCGTCACCAGGTACCACGTGTGGCCCGGCGTGTGGCCCGGCGCCGGTATGGCGTGAAAACCGGGCAGCACGTCCGTTTCGCCGCGGAACGTCACCACGTGCCCCGCCTTCCGGTAGGGCGCGAGGGAGTCCATCGCGCCGGGAAACATCGGCAGGAGGATCTTCGGTACCTTGCCCTCGTTGGCGGGATCGAGCCAGAAATCGGCGTCGGCCTCGCTGACGTGGACGATCGCATGGGGAAACAGCATCGTGCCGTTGCGGATGAGGCCGCCCACGTGATCGCGATGGAGGTGGGTAAGGAGGATGTCGGTCACGTCCTCCGGACGGTAGCCGGCCGCGAGCAACGCGGTCGGAAGAAATCCGCCGTCGCCGGCATACAGGGGGCCCGCCCCGGTATCGATGAGCACCAGGCGGTCCGCGGTCTTGACGAGGAAGGCGTTGATGGAGCCCTGCACGGGAGAGGCGAGATAGTCGGCCTCGAGAAGGCGGTCGACCTTCGCGCGATCGACGTGCGTGAGCAGTTCGTCCGCGGGGAACGGATGGGTGCCGTCGAGCAAGGCGGTGACCTCGTCGGTCCCCATGCGCAGACGGTAGAAGCCAGGACCCTGAGGTCCCACCTTCACATCGTCTGCCACGGCGACGCCGAGGGCGAACATAAGTGCGAGCGCCAGGCAGAACCGCTTCATGCCGCACCCCCGTTCCAGCCATGGAGGAAGTCGAGCAGCAAGCCGTTGACGATTTCCGGCTGTTCCTCCTGGGGCAGGTGCCCGCACCGCGCGATCGGCTCGGCGCGAAGATGGGTCGCCATGCCACGCCAGACGGCGGCCATGTCGAAGGTGCCGCCGACGGCCTCGAAGTCGGCACCCCAGATCGACATCGTGGGGCACGCGATGAGCCGGTCGGCATCCTGCTCGTCCTGGAGCACGTCCTCCGGCGCGGCGCGGTAATCGGCCATGGCGCCGCGAACGGCGCCCGGCTCGCGATAGGCCGCGACGTACGCCTCGAAGTCGGCTCCTTCGATGGTGTGCGGGTCGTAGCACCAGTCGGTGAAGAAGTGCCGCAACCACACGTCCTCACGGCCCGCGATGAGTGCTTCGGGCAGGTCGGGCACCTGGTGGAAGGCGAAGAACCAGTACGCCTTCGCGACCTTCGCGTTCATCGACGCGGCCACGATGCGCGTAGGCACGTTGTCCATCACGACGAGGCGATCCAGGCGCTCCGGGTGGTCCTTGGCGAAGCGCGTCGCGACGCGCGCGCCGCGGTCATGACCCACCAGGGCGATACGGTCGATGCCCAGATGGTCGAGGAGCGCGACGAGGTCGTTCGCCATGGTGCGCTTGTCGTAGCCCGTGGCGGGCTTGTCGGTCTTGCCGTAGCCGCGCAGGTCCGGCGCGATGACGCGATACCTTTCCGCCAGGACGGGAATCTGATGGCGCCAGGCGTAACTGGTTTCGGGAAATCCGTGGAGCAGGACGACCGGCGCACCTTCGCCCGCTTCGACGAAATGCTGGCGGATGCCGTTGGCCCTGACGGTGTGGTGTTTCATCGTGCGTCTACCCCAGCCGGAGGAAGGGCGCAGCGTATCGACGCCGGCCCCGCGGAAATAGCACGATCGTCCGCACTGCCTTCCTGCAAGCCCGGCGCGGCCGATTGTCCTAGCGTGGCGATACCTTCATCGCCACCGAAAGGACCTGTCATGAGCACGCCGTCCACCGCCTCACCCACGATCGTTCTCGTCCACGGCGCCTGGGCCGACGGTTCGAGCTGGAGTGCCGTCATTCCCAAGCTGCTGTCGAAGGGCCTGAAGGTCGTGGCCGTGCAGAACCCCCTTACGTCCCTCGCCGAGGACGTGGCCGCGACGAAGCGCGTCATCGATTTCGTCGAAGGGCCGGTCGTTCTCGTCGGCCACAGCTGGGCCGGTTTCATCGTCACCGAAGCGGGCGAGGATCCGAAGGTGAAATCGCTGGTGTACGTCTCGGCCTTCTCCGGCAACGCGGGCCAGACCACGGGCGAACTCGTCGGCAAGTACCCTGCCCCTCCAGCGCTCGGTGGCATTCGCGAGGACGGCAACGGCTTCGTCTACCTGTCCGAGCAGGCCTTCATCGACGACGTCGCCCAGGACCTGACGCCGGATACCGCGCGCCTTCTCGCCGCCACGCAGGGGCCGCTGGCGAAGAGCACCTTCGGCGACGCGCTGACGAAGACCGCATGGCGCACGCGTCCGTCGTGGTTCATCGTCTCGACGAGCGACCGCGCCGTATCCCCGGACCTGCAGCGCGACGCGGCGACGCTGATGGGCTCGACGGTGACGGACGTGGCGTCGAGCCACATGTCGCTCATCTCCCACGCCGACGCGGTCGTCGATGCCATCGTGCAGGCCGCCGAAGCGGCTACGAAGGGCTGATCGGAACACCCAAGAAAAAGGGCGCCCGGAGGCGCCCTTCACGTTAGAACTCGCTCCACTCCCCGGCCAACGCCGCCGTGGGCGCGAGCGTCTTCGGGCGATCCACCGCGGTGGGCCTGGCCTCCTTTCGGACGGCGTGTTCTTCGTGAACCGGTGCCGCGGTAGCGCCGGCGACCTCGTCCCCGAGCTTGAAGAAGGCTACCTGGCGCAGGAGTTCCTGCGCCAGTTCGAGCGCCTGGCGACTGGCGGCGCTCGCCTCTTCCACCAGCGCGGCATTCTGCTGGGTCACGTCGTCCAGCGCGGCAACGGCCCCGTTGACCTGTTCGACGCCGGCGGACTGCTCCTGCGAAGCGGCCGCGATTTCCGCGACGATATCCGCGACGCGCATCGCGCTGCTGCCGATGTCGACCAGGGCGCGTCCAGTCCTGTCCACCAGA
Source organism: Luteibacter sp. CQ10 (assembly GCF_040900725.1). Taxonomy (NCBI): domain Bacteria; kingdom Pseudomonadati; phylum Pseudomonadota; class Gammaproteobacteria; order Lysobacterales; family Rhodanobacteraceae; genus Luteibacter; species Luteibacter sp. CQ10. The sequence continues at coordinate 1,567,440 of NZ_JAEUYM010000001.1, forward strand.
TCGGCGCCCGATGCCACGCGTTCGACCGTCGTGCCGATCAACGTCTTGATGTCCTTCGCCGCGGCGGCGCTACGCTGGGCAAGGTTGCGAACCTCGGCCGCGACGACCGCGAAACCGCGTCCCTGCTCCCCGGCACGGGCGGCTTCGACGGCCGCGTTCAGGGCCAGCAGGTTGGTCTGGAAGGCGACCTCGTCGATGAGCACCGCGATCTCGCCGATGCTTCGGCTGGCGTCGGTGATCTGTTTCATCGCTTCCACGGCATCGCCGGCAACCTGACCACCCACCTGCGCTTCGGTGCGCAAGCCCTGGGATATCTGTCGGGCGAGCGCGGCACCCTCGGCGTTCTGTTTGACGGCGGAGGACATCTCTTCCATCGACGCGGCCGTTTCTTCAAGCGAAGACGCCTGCTCCTGCGTACGACTGGACAAGTCGTCGTTGCCCGCCGAGATATCGCGCGCCGCGTGTTCCACCTGCACCGCGTTCCGACGCACCGATCCAACGATGCGGGCCAGGTTTTCGTCCATCGTATGCAGCGCGTTGAGCATGCGACCCAGGTCGTCGTTTCGGGTGACCGAAACGGACTCGCCGAGATGGCCGTCCGCAATGCGCGCGGCGACCGCCGAGGCACCTTGCAGCGGGGTCAGAATGCTGCGGATCAGCGCGGTCGCCACGCCGAGAATCGCAACGAGCGCGAGTACTCCCCCGCCGAGCAATACCACCCGGCTGCGCGCGTGTGTCGCCTCGTCGCGGGCGGAGCGCTCCTTGAGGAGTACCGTCTCGGCGCCGACGAATTTCGCCAACAGGTCCCTCATACCGTCCATGTGGAGCTTGCCTTTGCCCAGCCGCAAATAGGCGACGGCCTCGGCACTGGTCGTCCCGACCGTGCCCTGCTTCTTCTGCAGCGAGATGACCGGTTCGATCGCCTCGGCCATCCATGTGCGGTAGGTCGCATCCAGATCGTCCAGGCGCCGTTGCTGCGCCGCATTGTCGACCGTCAGGCGACGCAGTGCCTGGAAGGCGTCCGCGTACTCGGCTTGCCCGCGCCGCGTGGGCTCCAGCGAAGCGTCATTTCCGGTGAGGAGGTATCCGCGCTCTCCGGTTTCGATATCCACCAGTCCCGTCAGAAGCCGGGCTTCGGTCCGAAGCACCTCGTTCGTATGCAAGTCCATGCGGGTGGATTCGGCCAACGCCTGGAGCGAGGCATAGACGATGCTCACCAGTACGATGACGACGACGGCAATGGCGGTGAACCCGCTAAAGATCAATTTGTTTCGTGAAGCGAGCTTCAAAATTTGCATAGTGTCCCCATGCCAGCAAGTCGGCCCCCCGGCCCTATGGATGCGCTGCCGGGGGAACGATGGCGGCGTCGAAGAACGCCCCGTGCCACCAAACGCTCCCGGCATCGCCCGATTTATCGGCCTGAAACACAAAATATTGATAGGTGCTACACGAAATCGGCATAACTGATTTGCGAGTGACCTTGGTGTATCGGCCACACCCCGCCGTCATGCATGAGCGGCGGTCTTGTCGTTTCGCCCCTATCGTTCGACCGGCGTCCATGTGTAGGCGCTGCCGGCCTTGCCCACCGTGCCGATGCCCGGGAAGGCCACGTGGGCTCCCGCCACCAGATACCCGCTTTTGCTCGCCGCCGCGAGTGCCTTCTCGCGGCTACGGACGGCATCGGCCGGCGTGCTGTCGAAGCGGATGGTGACCTTCGGGTCGGGGAACTGCGCCGCCGCGAGGTGGACGAGGTCGCCCCACACGAGCAGCACCTTGCCGTCGCTCTCGATGCGGTAGCCGGTGTGACCCGCCGTATGACCCGGTTCGCCCCAGGCGGTGATCCCCGGTCCGACGGTTTCGCCCGAGGTGAGCGGTTTGACGTGCCCGATCGCCTCGTAGGGCTTGAGGGCCGTCGCCACCGCGTCGAACGTTGCCTTTACCGAGGCGTCGACCTTGCCGACGTTGCCACGGTCTTCCCAGAACGTCTTCTCGCGGGCGTCGACGCGCACGATGGCGTTGGGATACACCATCCTGCCTCGGTCGATGAGTCCGCCGACATGGTCGGCATGCAGGTGCGTGATCAGCACTTCGTCGATCTGCTCGGGGCGGTAACCCGCCGCCTGCAGATGCTGGCCGACCTGGCCCAGGGTCGCGCCGAGAAAGGCGCCGGAGCCGGTGTCGATGAGGATGCGTTTGTCGCCGGTGTCGATGAGGAAGGCATTGACGGACGTCGGCACGTCGTCACCGAGGTGGGCCTTGGCGAGCGCCTCCTGCACTTCGCCCTTGTGGGCCTCGACCATCAGCTTCGACGCCGGGAGCGTGAAGCGGCCATCGGAAAGGGCGACGACCGTCACCTTGCCCAAGGGCATTTTCAGGAACCCCGCGGAGGCGGCGTCGTCGGCATGCACCGCGGACGCGATGAGCGAGGCGAGCAGGAGTGCGGTCATTCCACGGAGGGAATGGCGTGGAAGGGATGAGTAGGCTGACATGACGAAGCACCGTTGGACAGGACGGGCCGAGTGTGTGCAACCCCCAGGGTTCGGGATAGCAGAAAGGTGATCCGTGCGCCCGGCCGGTCCATGCCTTCACGCACGGCACCGGCCATCGCCGCCTAGTGTTCCTGCTGGGCCCGTGGAGCCGGACGCCGGATGAGACTGAGCAGCAAGGATCCGACGGGAAGCACGCCGCCCAGGACGCAGACCGCGAGCCAGCCGCCGTGGCCCCACGCCACGGACGCCAACAGCGAACCGATCGCCCCGCCCACGAACATCGTGGTCATGAAGAGCGTATTGAGCCGGCTCTTGTATTCCGGGTGCAGGCCATAGATCACGTGCTGGTTGGAGACGAGGGAAATCTGCACGCCGAAGTCGAGCACGATCACGCCGACGACCAGCCCGACGAGGCCTGACGACAACCCGAAAACGAGCCATGCCACGATCGTAGCCGCCGCCCCGAGGGCGATCACTGGCGCGGGTCCACGGCGGTCGGCCACCCGCCCCGCCACGGGAGCCATGGCCACGCCCACCGCGCCGACGATGCCGAACAGTCCCGCCGACGCCGCGCCGAGGTTGAGCGGCGGCTGGGCAAGGCGAAGCGCGAGGGTGGTCCAGAAGGCCGAGAACGAAGCGAAGAGCAGCGCCTGGGTGACGGCCGCGCGGCGGAGTACCGGCTCGTCGCGCCAGAGGTGGACGAGCGACCCCAGCAGGTCGCCGTAACGAAGTCGCTTCGCCGGATGATGTGCCGGCAGGCTGCGCGCCATCAACACCGCGCCGAGCACCGCCAGCGGTACGGCGAGCCAGAACATGGCTCGCCATCCCGCCATGCTCGACACGAGACCGGCGAGCGTCCGGCTGAGAAGGATGCCGGTGAGCAGGCCGCTCATGACGGTGCCGATGGCGGCGCCGCGCTTCTCCGGCGGGGAGAGGATCGCCGCAAAAGGCACGATCTGCTGGGCGACCGTGGCTGCCGCGCCTACGAGCACCGAGGCGAGCGCGAGCACGGCAAGGCCGGGGGCGATCGCCATCACCACCAGGGCCAGGGCGAGCACGCCGAACTGCACGACGATGAGCTTGCGCCGCTCGAGCATGTCGCCCAGTGGCAGCAGGAACAAAAGTCCCGCGGCATAACCGAGTTGGGTGAGCGTCGGAATCCATCCGCCGACCCGCGCGTCGTGGAACGCCTCGGACATCACGCCGAGCATGGGCTGGTTGTAGTAGATGGAGGCGACCGCAAGGCCGGCGGCGAGCGCCATGGCGAAGAGGGTGCCCCGCCCGATGGCACCGACGGGTTGGGTGGATGAGGACATGGTGGCTTTCCAGGAAAGGACGTACGGCGCGCATCCTGCGCAGCGAAGGATGCCTTGCGCGGCAGGATAAGCGATGGGGGCACGGATGGCATTGGACAATCCAGCACCGCCCAAGGCCCGCGACAATAATGCAAGCCCGTCCGCGGTCCGGGCGCTAGGCTTTTTCCGTCGCCGGCATGCCGGCCCTTCCACTGGCACCGGCATGGCAGCGGACATCGTTATCAGGGACGCGCCCGACGAAAGACGTTTCGTGGCGGAGCTCGGCGGACAGAGCGCGAGTGCATGGTACGAACGCGCCCCGGGCATGCTGCGTTTCGTTCGCGTCGACATCTCCCAGAGCCTCATCGACGACGGCGTGGGCATCCAGCTGATGCGGGTAGCCATGTCGCAGGCGCGAGCGCAGGGCCTGCTGGTCGAACCCGCATGTGAGTTCGTGGCCAACTACATGCGCAACCATCCCGATACACAGGACCTCCTGACGAGCGAGGGTTGGCGCCTGCTCCGCCGATAAGGCATGCATCGCTGGACCTCCCCGTAAGCCATGGCCACAATCGGTCGAAACCGTCCTGGGGAACACCGATGCGTCGACCGTTGAAGCACCTGCTGGCCATCCCCGGCCTGCTCTTGCTCCTGTACGCATCCACCGTGCTTGCGGATGCGCCGTCGGCCCCTGCGTTCCGTCCCATCCGGCAGTGGATCCATCGCGCCTTCCCCGCGAGCGAGGGGGCGCCGGCCGGCGTCTGGGCGATGACGCAGGACGCGGACGGCTACCTCTGGTTCGGCGGTCCGACGGGGCTCTTCAAGTTCGATGGCGTGACCTTCGACGGCAGCCTCAGCCACCTGCTGCCCCACCCCCAGATCATGGCGTTGCTCGCCACGCCGGACGGTGCGTTATGGATAGGCGATCGGACCGGCTACATCACCCGCATCGCCGACGGTAAGGCGCAGGTGTCTCCCGGCAAGGAAGGCGCCGGCTCGGTCCTGTCCTTCGCCCGAACCAGGGACGGCACGCTGTGGGCCGTTCGCACCAATGGGCTCTACCGCTTCGACGGGACCGCCTGGCAACGCTTCCCCGTGACGGAACCCGAGCCGCGGGGATACATCCAGCAGGGCTTCGTCGCGCCCGACCAATCCGTATGGCTTATGCGCGAACACAGCGCGCTACGGAAGCCACCCGGCGCCGCGACGTTCGAACTTCGGACGCTCGCCGACTACCGCGCGGCGCAACTCGGGCGTCCTGGCGGCATGTGGCGACCGGATAACCAGCTCGCCGACGAGAGTATCGACGACGAAGGCGCCATGTGGTGTGGAACGAACACGGGCGTGGTGCGCATCGTCTGGCCGGGGCGGGGACCGGCGACGGATCAGCCGATCGTCGAAACGTACGGCGAAAAGGACGGTTTGACGGGTGTCGCGGCCATGGCCGTGATCAGGGACCGTGAAGGCACGATCTGGGTGGCGACGCCCAAGGGCATCGACCAGTTCCGCAAGGGACGCTTCGACCCCGTCGACCTGCCGCCGGATACCTATAAGCCGGCCATCGCGACGGATGGCCTGGACCACCTCTGGGTCGCCGCCGAAAACGGCGTGTTCGAGTTCGGGGCGGCCCGGAAAGCGTGGCCGCAGGCCGGCAAGCAGGTGAACGCCATCGCCAGGGCCGCGGATGGCACCCTGCTGATGACGTCGGACAAGGGCCTGCTGCATGTCGACGGAACGAAGATGGACGTCGCGCCGCTGCCCGAGGCCATCACCGGCATGCCGAGGCAGGTGCGCGCCCTCGCCCAGGCCCGTGACGGCTCGGTGTGGATCGCCTTCCGGCAGGCGTTCCGGCTGGACAAAGGAACCATCGAGCCCCTGGGCAAGGACGCGGGTCTTCCCGGAAAGGAAAGGAGCCTTCGTGCGATCGCGCAGCGCGCCGATCACGGCTTATGGCTGGGATACAACGACGACACGGTCGCCACCATCGAAGACGACGGAACACGGGCGACCGTCTACACAGGGGAATCGGGTATCGGCGTCGGGCAGGTCACCGCCTTGTGGCCGCGCCGGGACGGCGTATGGGTGACCGGCGACCATGGCGTGCAGTTCTTCGCGCCGGGTCGACCGACTCGCACGCTCCTGTTCGCCGACGGTCACGCGGTGCGCGTGGGCACGGGCATCCTCGAGCAACCCCGTGGCGACCTTTGGATCAATGCGTCCGACGGACTCCATCATGTCTCCGCGGCCGACATGAAACGGTGGTGGGCCGATCCGGAAAAGCCCGTGCCGGCGCAGCACTTCGACGAACACGACGGTTGGCCTGGTCTGCGCGATACCGTCCCCGCGCCTTCGCTCATCGCCGGTGTCGGCGGTCGGCTCTGGGTGGCATCCGATACCGGCGTGGCCGGGCTCGACCCGGCGCGCCTGATACGAAATCCCCGCGCGCCCGTGGCGGCCATCCTCGGCGTCAACGGCGAACCACTCGCGCCGGATGCGGCCCTCGCCGCTGGCACCACCCGTCTCGAATTTCGCTACACCGCCCCCGTCCTCGCCATTCCCGAACGCGCCAGGTTCCGCTATCGGCTTTCGCGGGTGGATGAGGGCTGGCGGGACGTGGGCAACGTGCGGGAGGCGACCTACACGAACCTCGCGCCCGGCGACTACACCTTCGAAGTCGCCGCCGCCAACGAGGACGGCGTCTGGTCCGCAACGCCGGCCCGCCTGTCCTTTCGCATCGCGCCTTTCTTCTATCAATCGGCGTGGTTCGCGCTGCTGTGCGCCGCCGTCGCGATCGCCCTGCTCTATGCGCTCTACGCCTGGCGCCTCCGGGTCCTCGGCACGGTCTTGCTGGCCCGGGTCATGGAACGCGAACGCATCGCCCGCGAACTGCACGACACGGTGCTCCAGGGGCTTCACGGTGTGCTCCTCTACGTGCGCGTGGCGGCCAACTCGCTCAAGGACGGCGCCGTCAGGGACCATCTCGAACGCGCCCTGCGCGTGGCCGAGCAGGCCATGGCGGAAGGACGCCAGCGCATCGTCGACCTGCGCACGGCCCCCAGGCCGTCGACGTCCCTGGTCATGCGCCTGCGCGCCGCCCTGGACGAATGCCTCGCCGACACGGGCATCGAAGGTGTCGTCGCCATCGACGGCGAGGAAAAGCCCATCAGCTCGGAAGCCGAGGAAGACCTCCATGCCATCGTCCTGGAGCTCGTCCGCAACGTGCGCAAGCATGCGAAGGCCAACTCCGTCTGCGTCAACGTCAGGTTCGGAAAGCTGCATCTCGACGTCGAGGTGAGCGACGACGGCATCGGGCTGGCGCCGGGCGCCACGACCAAGCCGCTATCGTTCGGCTTGCAGGGCGTACGGGAGCGGACCGCGCGCTGGTCGGGCCATTTCACCATCGGTCCAGGGCAGCCCACCGGAACGAGCGCGTTCGTCACCCTTCCCGCGATCGCGGTGTATGCCTCGGAGGCGAGACGCCGACGATGGCTGCGATGGCCCTGGAAACCCGTGAGCCGGCAGCTTCACGATTGAGTCGTTCGCCAACGGGCAGCAATTTATCCAAGCTCCGCCAGGAACCGCAGCACCGTGCGATTGAACGTCGCCGGCCGTTGCAGCGGCGCGAAGTGACTCACCTCGGGGAGCAGCACGAATCGCGCGCCCGGAATCGTCCGGGCGATGTATTCGGCGTGCCCGCGCTCGATGAACTCGTCGTGCTCACCCAGCACGCTCCACACCGGCACGGTGACCTGCCCGAGTTGTTCCGGGCCGTAACCGGGCTGATCCGCCTGCATCACGCCCAGGTCGTCGCGCATGGCTTCGAAGTCGGAAAGGCCCCCCGCCGCCGCCCCCTTCGCGTTGGGGGAAAGCGCTTCGTGCTCGGCCACGTGATGTTCGTAGATGCGATCGATCACGGCCGACGGCTGGAAAGGTCGCGTGCCCGTGGCGTCGACGTTGCAGGCGAAGAAGAACACGCCCGCCGAGCGATCGGGTGTGTCGTGCGATAGCACCAGGGCGATATCCGCCCCGTCGCTCCAGCCGACGAACGCCGCCCGGGCGACGCCGAGCGCATCCATGACGGCGCGCGTGTCGGATGCCATGAGCGGGTAGCTGTACGGTCTGTCGTCGCGCGTCGAACGCCCCTGCCCCCGGCTGTCGATCACGATCGCCGTGTAGCCCGCTTCGACCAGCGCCGGCACCTGGTAGCCCCAGTTGTTCGAGTTGCCGAGCCCGCCGTGCAGCAGGACGACCGGCGGCCCGTCGCCGAAGGTCGCATACCAGATGCGTGCATGTTCGTTATCGACATACCCGCTCGCGAGAGGCGTGGGAAGCGACGGCGTCCCGTGGGCCTCTAGATACGCGAGGTCGTCGTCGCGAAACGTCGGGTCGACGGTGGCGATGGTGGGCGTCATGAGGGATCATCCACGTCCGGTACTGAAACGGAAGATGCCATGACCTCCTCGTCGCCGCCAAACGACCTGCCCCGCTATCGGCTCCTGACCGGCAAGGACGACGCCACGTTCTGCCACCGCGTCTCCGAAGCGCTCGACCTGGGCTATCGGTTGCACGGATCGCCCGCGGCCACGTTCAACGGACGCGACGTCATCGTCGCACAGGCCCTCGTCTTGCCGAGTGCCGTATCGCCTGAAGGCTAAGTCGGCCCCGAACCGTGCAGCGCCGCCGGGGCGGCCTGCTGCCGGCGTGCCGCCCGCTTGCGCGCCAGGCTCGCAAGAACCTGCATCGCCGGTAGCGGATCGTCCATGCGGAACACGTGCAGATCCGCCCGCAGCCACTGCATCGCGATGGTCGCCTTGCCCTTGAGGCCGAGCGTCGGCATGCGGCCCAGGCTGGCCAGGTCGTGATAGAGGTCGACGCACAGCTTGCCGACCGGGTAATCCCGCGATGCCATCGGCACCGGTTCGCCCAGGGCATCGCGCCAGGCCATGTCGCAGACGTTCACGCCGTGGCGCGCGGCGAATTCGACATAGGTCCACGCACGGGTGTTCACCTCGATGATCCGGAAGCGTCCGTCACGCGGGTCGCGCTTGAATTCGGCGCTGAAGATGCCCCTGTAGCCGACATCGTCGAGCAAGCGGCACACATGCGATACCGCCTCGTCCGCTTCGGCGAGCGGAATCGAACGGGAGCACGAACTGTTGCCGAAATCCGGCGGCGACATGCGCATCCGCTGACGGGCGAACAACCCCGGATAGGCACCGCCGGCGTCACGAAAGCCGTCGATGAAGAAGTGTTCGGTCGGCGGCCCCGGAATGTATTCCTGGGCCATGAGCGAAAAGCCCTGGACATGCAGGCGCGCCCACGTGTCCCTCAGCGCGTCGCGACCATGCACCCAGACGCCCTTGGCGCCGATGACGTCGCTGAAGCGCTGCGAGTTCACGGGCTTGATGAAGACGCGCTGAAGCGCTTCCATCGGCACCGCGTCCACGTCGGCCAGCGTGCCGAGATGGAAGGTCCGTGGATGGGGGATATCCAACCGGTCGAGCCGCCGTGCGAAGGCGGCCTTGTCTTGCAGAAGCGCCTGGATCTCCCTGCTCGGGGTGGATACCCGGAAGCGTTCGCGTAGATCGGTCGACGGCAGGTCGGACAACCACATGGCCGCATCGTCCGCACCGGCGACGATCACCGCCCGTAACAGGGGCATGTCGCGCAAGGCGTCGATGGCGGCCGCTCCCGGGCGGCCGTCCCAGGCGGTGCCCGGCGTCGGACGGTACCAGCGCGAGCGGGTGGTCAGGTCGCCGGGTGGGCACGCCACGTAAGCGGGAATCCCGGCCAGCGCCAGGCTTCGCAGGATGCCAAGTGCCGTGGGCCCCTGGCCCATGACGATAACCGGCACGCGGCCGGCGTCGACGACATTCATGGCGTTCCCCTGCGCGCCACCCTGTCGGTGACGGTCCCATTACATCGCACGGACCGGAAGCCAGACAGTACGACGGACGGTCTATCACCTTAAGGACGGAGCTCAGGGCGCGTCGATCTTCTCGGCGGTGGTCTGCCAGGCCTTGCCGCCGAGCTTGAGTTGCTCGAGCAGTCGACGCCCCCATTGCTGGCCGGGTTTCTCCAGCACGTGATAACCCACGGCCGCGAGCGCGTACGTCGCGATCGCCACCACGGGGAAGACCGTCATGAATCGCCATGACGGCGGTTGCGTCATGCCACCATGAGCGAGCACCCATGCCGCGACGGGATGCAGGATAAGCAGGTGGATCAGGTAGCACCCATACGAGAGCTCACCCAGCCAATAGAACGGCTTCGAGCCGAGCGTGCGCGATATCGCGCCGACGACGGGACGCTCCTGGAAGTTGACCACCAGGAAGAACGCCACCACCAGCGCTTCGCGAACGACCACGTGAAGCGCGTCGATGCTCCCGCCGTAGGGAAACGCCATGAGGATGATGGCCGCCACCAGGTGCTTGCCGTTCTTCGGTGCCGCCGCGATCAGGATACCGGCGAGGAACACGTGCAGTTTCAACGGCAGGAACGACGGCATCGGGAAGCGGATATGCAGCGCCTTCAGGCCGAGCGCCACCGCGAACGCGGCCAGGGCCACGCAGATCGTCATGCGTAACCACCCCAGGCGCGCATGAAGCACGATGAGGAACGGAAACACGGCATAGAACTGCATCTCCAGGCCGAGGCTCCAGTCGGGCAACGGCGTGCGGAACGCGTAATCGGGAAACAGGCCGTAGAGGTAGGTCAGGTGCATCGCGATGTTGCCGATGCTCAGGTCCGCATAGCGCTCTTCAAGCTGCAAGGGACGGCCCAGCGCCTGGTCGATGAAGACGCGATCGGCGTAGATCCCCGCGCCCACGATCAGCGCGACGATGAGCAGCGGGAAATACAACGGCGACAACCGGAAGAAACGGCGTATCCAGAACGCCCGCCACGTGGACGGCTGCGACCAGTCTTCCCTGTGCCGTCTGACCAAATATTGATAGGTCATCAGGTAGCCCGACAGCAGCACGAAAAGATCGACGCCGAGATCGGGACTGCCGAGGACAGGAAGACTGAAACCGGTCAGCAGCATGCAGTGGCCCGCAAGCACCCACAGCGCCGCGATGCCCCGGGTTCCGTCAAGGCACTGGATTCGCATGACGGGCTGGGCGGCGGTCGCGGCTCCTCGGTTCACGTCGTGGCATCCCGTGTCAGGCAAAAAACCATTGAATCATGGTCTGCCCGGGAGGCCGAGGTTCCGACGCTGAAAGTGTCGACTGTCCGTTAATTCGGTCTTCGAATGCCGCCTCTCGCGAGAAGAGGCGGCGTACGTCATCCCTGTGGGACGATCGCCTCGATCGGCCCGGCCATCAACCTCCGTCGGTCGGGTGACGCGTACCGAACATGCCCAGGTCGGTGCTCTCGGCGACCTTGGGATTGATCTTCGACACATGGGCGGTGCGCTGTAGCGGTTTTTCCATCGGAATGCCGAACGGATTGGCGATCGTCTCGTCGTGCATGGTCATGTGCAACTGTTCCATGAGAACGCTCCATCGGTATGAGCCGCCGAACGGCGGCATCCCGAACCTAGCATGGACATGATCGACAAAGCCGGACGGGGTCGACGTTCAGGCCACCGGCGCGTACTGCATCTCTCCCGCGCCGAACGACCAATCCTCACGCGTATTGCCGACCAGGGTGATCCAGACATCTTCCTTGCGTATCCCCGTTCGCTCGTGGATGAGGTCGGCCACGCTCCGGTAGAAGGCCTTTTTCGCCTCGATGCTACGCCCCGCCACCCAGGTGACCTGGATGAACACGATGTCAGGCGAATAGCCGACCCCCAGATACCCTTCGCTGGGATAGATCAATTCGTCGTCGTCGTGCCGGGTCACGATCTGGAACTTGTCGTGGATCGGCACGTTCGCGGTCAGGGTCATGGCTTCGTAGATCGATTCGGTGATTCGGCCGACGACGTCGGGCGTCACCCGGCGGCTGAGGTCGATGCGGGCGAGTGGCATGGCGGTGCTCCTGTCTGGGCGAATGTCGCCAGAACAGCGTAGGATGACGCCCGGTATGCGGCAAGCGCATAATTTTCATAAACATCATGCGTCAGGTGCAAGATGATCGACGATCTCCAGGCTTTCGTCGCCGTGGTGGAAACCTCGTCGCTGAGCCGTGCGGCGAGCCGCCTTCACATCACGCAATCGGCCGTCTCGCGGCGTTTGCAGCAATTGGAAAGCCGCCTCGATGGCGTGCTCCTGGATCGGGCGCATCGGCCCCCGCTGCCCACGCCCCTCGGCACGCGGGTGTATGAAAGCGCCAAGGCGGTGCTGCGACAGGTCGACTCCCTCATATCGCTCGCGGACGAAGGTGCCGAACCCAGCGGCACGTTCCGGCTCGGCTTTTCCATGGGGCTGGGCGACGGCGTACTGGAGCGTGTCGTCGAGCGGCTGCATGCCGACTTCCCGAAGGTTCGCCTGCAGATTCGCAGCGATTGGAGCCAAGGCCTTCTCGAGCGGTTGGAGGCCCATGCGCTGGACGCCGCCATCGTGCTGTCCCAGGCGTCCACGCCGGTGCCGTCCTCCCTCGCCATGCAGACGGTGGGCGCAGTGGACCTCGTCATCGTTCAATCGCGCAGCCAGATGCCGTTCCGGCGGCCCGTCCGGCTGGCCGCGCTGGTCGATGCGAACTGGGTATTGAATCCCGTGGGATGCGGCTATCGCGCCGCGTTGGAATCGGCGATGGGCAAGCGGGATGCCTGCCTGCAGGTGGCCATCGACGCCTTGGGGTCGGAACTCCAGCTTCGCCTCGTCGCCAAAGGCATGGGATTGGGCCTGGTGCCGCGCATTACGCTCGTATCGAGTCCCAGCGCGCGGGCCGTCCATCCCGTGGCGGTCGGCGACTTCCAGCTCTCGATGGACGTTCGCCTGGCCCACCATCGCGACGCCAGTCCGTTCAGGGCCGTGCTCTCGGCGGCGCAAGCCCAGGCGGCGGTCGCCCTTGCGCCCGCGAGAAAATCGCGTCGCTGAAGCGGTATGGCGACACCGGGGGCGGCATCATCGGCGCAACGCGTCGGGCGCGCTCACCGCTTTCGAATCGGAGAGCGCGTTCCTCATGACCACGATCCGTGCATTCACCCGCGCGGGCAGGCCACGCGGGTACATGGCGATTCGCTCTGCGCGGCGGCCTGCCCCGGCGATCAGGTCCGACGCAGGATCACGTTCCTCCAGGTGGGCCGCTGTCCGCGAAAATCGACGGCTTCGCCGTCACTGGTGAAGAACAGGCCCCGTTCGTGTTCGTCGACCAGCTTGACGCCGTTGATGAAGAGGTAGCCGTTGCGCCGGTCGATCAGCACGTCCATCGACGGCTTACCCCACTGGTCGACGACGTACTTTCCTTCATAACCGGACCAACGGGCCGCGTCGGAGCCCTTCGGATCGTCCGGACCGTCGTTGTAGTCCAGGCCGGCTTCGCCTTCGCTGCATTCGAGATGGGCCGGCATGCCGTCGGACGAGGCGCTGAAGCGCCACTCCACCAGTTCATTCGTCTTGTCCCTGGTGAAGAACGTATCCTGATCGATGGCGATCAGCGCACCGTCGACCTCCAGGGCCTCGGACCGAAAACGGAGGCCGTCGCCGTCCTCGCGGATGGCGGCCGCGAGGTTGCGACCGACGTAGTTGCCCCGAACGGCTTTCCTCACGGTCGGCGCGGGCTGGATAGGGGCGATGGCGTCGACCGCGAGCCTCGGGCGCCTGGCGCCGAAGCGCGCGGCGAGGAGGCCGTCCATCAGTTTTTCCCCGAAGCGGTACGGTGCCGAAGCGGACCGGTTGAACAGTGCCGCCCATGCCAGCCGGGCCTCCGGGCAATAGACAAAGACGCAACCGAAGCCGAAACCGCCGCCCTTGTGGCTGAGGATGCGAACGGGTGTATCGCCATAGCGCGCTTCGTTCCGGATCACCCCCAGCCCGTAGTCGCCGCCGAGGCCGAACCCATGCATCTCCTTCCATAGGCGTTCGTCCAGCAGCGCGGTACCGGCCCGTCGGCCCTGGTCGAGATGGAAGGATGCGTAAGTCGCCATGTCCCTCGCGCTGATGTACACGCCCCCGGAAGCGACCAGGGGCGTGACCCGCGGTACGGCGTCGTAGCCTTCGACATGCCCGACGGCCCGGTTCGGGTTGGCGGTGTAGGTCGTCGCGTCGGCCGTGGCCTCATGCATCGCCAGGGGTTCGAAAAGCTTCTCACGAAGCCACTGGGCATAGCTCACGCCGGTGCGCTCCTGCAGGATGAAGCCGGCCAGGTCGAACCCGAGATTGGAATAGCGATAGCGGTTGCCGACCGGATGGCGAAGCCAGGTCTGCGCGATGCTGTGGACGTGCTCGGCGAAACCCTCCGTGCCCGGCACGTAGTTGTTGCCGACGGGGGCTTCGTGCGTGAAGCCGGCACGGTGGCTGAGCAGCAGTCGCAGCGTGATCCGGTCTTGCGGCTTCGCTTCGAAACGGCTGTTGACCCGAAACCAGGGAACGTATCGGGATATCGGCGCATCGAGATCGAGCAAGCCCTGTTGCACGGCGAGCAGCACCCCCACGGCAGTAAAGTTCTTGGAGGTGGACTGGATGCTGAAGATCGTCGCTTCGTCCACCGTCCTGGCCTGGCTGCCACCGGTGCTGCCGAACCCTTCCACCCAGACTGGCTTCCCGTTCTCCAGCAGGCACACCGCGGTGCCTTCCACGCCGTGGGCCGTCATCGAATCGACGATGGCGGTGCGCTCGGCCAGGGCGAGCGCACCCAACGAGGGCGCGGGCGACCGGGACCACGCATTGCCCGGTTCAGCGGCGCCGACGACGCCGATCGCCATGCCGGTCGCGGCCTGGATGAGGAACTGCCGGCGTTTCTGTTCGTGCGTCAAGGGAGGGGCTCCTGGGTCGTGTGAGGGGATGGGGAACGACGGGGCGCGAGCAGCTTTTGCAACACGTCCGGGGTGCCGGCAAGCCGCCGCAGGTGTGGCTCACGTAAACCCGAATGCCAGTCGAGTTCGACCGTGCGGGTCACGTCGGCGTAGGCCAGTCGCAGCTTGACCGGCATGCGGGACGATTCACCGTCACGCAGCGCACTCCGCAGGGATGCCACCGACCATGCATGGTCGTCGATGCCGACGATGCGCCAGCCGCTGGCCATGCCGTGTCGGGCGGCGATGGAGCCAGAGGCGACGTCCTGGATCGTTCCTTCACGGTCGATCCAGACGCCGAGCGTGGACGAAAAATTGAACGTGCCGTTGTCCTGCTGGACGCGTTCGGCGAACGGATTGGGGGTGTCGTCGTAAGCGATGTCCCACCCTGCCCCACGAAGGCCCGCCAGGGGATCCGATGCCGCCACCCGATCGCATACCGGGCACGCATCCGTACGCTCCACGCGCTCGACGCCATGGCGTCGTCTCGCTCGCTAGTCCAGATTGCCGCCGATTGTGGATTTTCCGACCAGGCCCATCTCACGCGAAGTTTCAGCGCGCTTACCGACACCTCGCCTTCCACCTGGCGCAGGCGCCTGGCCCGAAGCTGACGCTGAAACCCATCGAACAGAAGCCGCGCATATTGCTGTCTTGCGCAGTTTTCTTTCCGCGACGCATCCGTCTAACGTTACGGCTATCGTTCGCCGTGACGAACACGGCATCCAGGTGGTCGCGACTTCCTTTCCGTGGATGCGAGACGTACATTTTCCGCCACGGGCTTCAGGGTTCCAATGTGCAATACCTACGCTCACGCTTGACTGTTCAATGGTCGAGCGGGTCGATGTTTCACTTTTCACACTCATTGGGAGGATGGTCATGAGCAACAAAGATAAGGTCGAGGTCGTCAGCGAATCGCGTCGGAAGGTCATGGTCGGGGCCGGCGCGGTGGCTGCCGCCTCCGTGGCGATTCCCCTGCTCGCTTCGGAAGGCGCGGCGAACGCCGCCGCCAAGACGGCGCATTCGGCCGGTAGCCGCCCCACCAGCGGCAAGGTGCTGACGAAGGACGGCGTGGAAATCTTCTACAAGGACTGGGGTCCGAAGGATGCCCAGCCGATCGCCTTCCACCATGGTTGGCCGCTGTCGTCCGACGACTGGGACAACCAGATGCTGTACTTCCTCAACCAGGGCTACCGCGTCGTGGCGCACGACCGTCGCGGCCACGGCCGTTCCACCCAGGTGGATTTCGGTCACGACCTCGACCATTACGCCGCCGATGCGTCGGCCGTGGCCGAGTACCTCGACCTGAAGAACGCCATCCACGTCGGCCACTCGACGGGCGGCGGTGAAGTGGTCCGCTACGTCGCGAAGTACGGTCAGCCGCAGGGCCGCGTCGCCAAGGCCGTGATCATGGCCGCCATCCCCCCGCTGATGCTCAAGACCGCGAACAACCCCGGCGGCACGCCCATCGAGGTGTTCGACGGCTTCCGCAAGGCGCTGCTCGACAACCGCTCGCAGTTCTACCTCGACGTGGCGTCCGGTCCGTTCTACGGCTACAACCGTGCGGCCAACAAGAACGACAAGACCATGCAGGGCAACATCCAGAACTGGTGGCGCCAGGGCATGATGGGCGGCGCGAAGGCCCATTACGACGGCATCAAGGCCTTCTCGGAAACCGACCAGACCGACGACCTCAAGGCCCTGACGGTGCCGGTGCTCGTGCTCGCCGGCGACGACGACCAGGTCGTTCCGTACAAGGACGCCGCGGAGCTGCAGGGCAAGCTGATCAAGAACGCCACCGTCAAGATCTACCCGGGCTACCCCCACGGCCTGATGACGACGCATGCCGACGAGATCAATGCCGAAATCCTGAAGTTCATCAAGAAGTAAGTCGTCAAACGGCCTCGCCTCGCGGCGCGGCCGTTTCTTCGACGATCATGGGCGCTGCGCGATGCCTATCCGCAGCGCCTTTTTTTTGCCGCACGCCGCCGCGCAGTTGATCCACGTCAACCGCCGCGACGGTGCGCGAGCCAAGAATGGCGCCGTGTGCACACCTGAGGATCGCGCCATGGCCACGGCACCCCGTACCACCACCCAGCAGGCGGCGCAGCCATCGGCTGCGTGGCGCGATATCGGTAGCGTGGCCGCACAATTGCCCTGCGATGGCACGGCCCTGGCCGGGGCCGCGGCCATGGCCGGCGCGCTCCACGCCAAGGTCACCGTCACCCAGTTGCTGCCCCTGCCCGTCGATACGTCGAATGCCTGGGCACTTTCCATGGATCCGGTCATCGCCGAGCGGCATGAGCGGATACGCCAGGATGCGCACCGCCAGGCGAACGATATCCGCCATCGCCTGGCAGCGTACGCCGTGCAGGGCGACATCACGACGCTGGAGGCCACGTTCGACGAGCCCTCGGGCCTGGCGGCCTTGGCCGCGCGTCGCACCGATGTCTCGGTCATGGCACGGCCCTCCGGCTCCGTCACCGACGCCGCCTACACCCACGCGATTTTCGCCGGGCTGCTGCTCGGCTCGGGCAGGCCCGTGCTCGTCATGCCCGAAGGCAGCAAACTGACGTTGCCGCTCCAGCAAGCGGTGGTGGCCTGGACCGACTCAGCCGAAGCGACCCGCGCCATGCACGACGCCATGCCCCTGCTGCTGCACGCCGAATCCGTGCACCTCGTTACCATCGATGCGCCCGCCTCGCCGCTGGAGAATCCCGCCCACGCCGGCGACGGCGCAGCCGCCCTTCTGCAGGCCCATAGCGTACCCGTCACCGTGCACCGCATCCACGGACAGGGGCGTGCGCCCAGCCAATGGCTGCTGGACCATTGCCGCTCGGTCAAGGCGGGACTTCTGGTGGCCGGTGGTTACGGCCATGCCCGATGGCGCGAGTGGGCGGTGGGTGGCACGACCCGCGAGCTCTTCTTCGAAACGAGCCTTCCCACGTTCTTCTCCCACTGACGTCCAGGGCCCGCCATGATGCATGGTCATGCGGCCTGGCGCGCGCAACGCTCCAGCGACAGGAACGATACGAACGCGGAAGTGGCCGCGTGCGCCTGGGTCCGCGCGATGGTATCCAGCAGCGCGAAGACCGCCTGCCGGTCGACGAGGCCCAGATCGGCCAGGGCGCAATCGTGCAGCTGCGCGACCAGCGTCTTCGCATGCCGGGCGATGAGCGGCGGAAACACTCCCACGAAGGTCTCCTTGAGATAGCCCTTGGTGAAAACGTCGTCCCCCAGATGGGCCTGCAGGTAACGTCGCATCACTTCCCGTCCCTGCCGGCTGCTCTTCGGCAACCGATGGCAGAACAGCGCCAGGTGCGGATCGCTCAACGGATTGACCGGCCACTGGCCGTGCTTCAACAGATCGGGGGCCCGGCAAGCGTGGGCCAGCAACGACGTCGTCGGCACCGGGCTTTCCGGCGCGTCGAAGGTGGGCAGGCTGCGCGCCGCGCTGGATGCGCGGCGCGTCAGCAGACCCTCGGCATAGGTCCTGGCGTCGCGAGCCCAGGCAGGATCCTTGACGCCGCGGCGGGACACCTCGCCGACATAGGCTGGAAACAGTTCGTCGCCACCGATGCCGGTGAAGAGCACGCGCCGCCCCTGCGCACTGGCCGACGCCCATAGGGCCGAGCAGGCTTCGAGGTAGAACTCGCGATAGAAACCATACGGCTCACCGCCCGTCCGCAGGTCGAGGCTCGGCGGATAGGCGGCGATGTCCACGGTGTCGTCCAGAAGACCCAGGCGTTCGATCATCGCCCCGCGTCGCTGCACCTGCGGTGCGCGCACTTCGCCGTCGAGCAGGATGCCCCTGGATGCGATGTCGCCGTGCTGTCTCGTCAATGCCGTCGCGACCGTGCCCGAGTCCATGCCGCCGCTCAGTTCGAGCGACGTGGCACCTTCCAGCCAGGGCCGGAGGGACATGACCCGCTGCAGCGCCTCGGCGAACGGCGCAAGCATGTCCTGTCCCGAATCCGGCGCCGGCGCGGTCTCCGCCATCGCCTCGGGATATCGGTAATTCGCCCTGCCGGGCTCGATGTGCAGCGAGGCGCGCTCCGTCAGCATGACCACGCCGGTATAGATCTGCCGCGCCGAGTACACCGTGTGGAGAGCCAGTTGATGGCTCGCGACTTCCGCATCGATCATCGTCGGAACGTCGTTGAAATCGGCGGAATCCCAGGACACCTTGACCCGGTCGTCCATCACCCGGCAATACACCGGCACGGAGCCAAGTACTCCGGCGCGAATACGCACCCGATGTCCCGCGCGCGCCACTTCGATCATCACGTAATCGAGTGGCCAGAGCAGGCATTCCCGATAGAGCCTGTGGAACGTCTCGTCGTCCACGTGATCGCGTACGATCGACCCATTCGGCGCGGAGGCTGACGACGCCTGCCGCTCCCTCACCACGATGAACCACTGGTCGGACGCATGCACGAACAACGTTTCGAGCATGGCATGCGCATGCGGCCTGATGCTGCTGGTCCCCACGCTCACGGAGCCCTCTTTCCACGCCGGATCGAACGAAAGATCGGATAACGCGATATCGGCCTTGATCACCCAGGAGCTCCATCAATGGAAAGCCGCCCCCGGTGAAGGAGGCGGCTTTCGTTGCATTCGTCGACCGTCGGAACCCGAGCGGGGAATCAGCCCCAGTCGCCGCCGCTATGGGTGGAGCCGATGCGGCCGATGTCGCCCACGTCGTCGATCTTCGGCGCATGCTTGACCGCCGTCATGCCCTTCTGCATCGGTTCGTCCATCTGGATGGAGAACGGATTGACGTCGTTCAGAACCTTTTCGAGCTTATCCATGAAACTCTCCCATCGGTTGGTGGGCCGCGAGATGGCGGCGCTTTCGACCGTAACACGACAGCTATCGCAGCAAACGGCGGACGTTTACGCGTAATCGGACACGTTTTCCGGCAGGTCGCCGAAAACGTGCAATGGTGTAGAATCCGCCCGCTCGACCAGCCAGCCATCGCAAGCCACGTCGGCCACGACCTCCCGCTTTCACCGAGGCATCGCCGATCGCCATGCGCCACCCCATCGCTCCTGCCCTTCGGATCGCGTCGCGCGCGTTCGTCGCCATCGTCGGCGGTTACGTCGCGGCGGCACTCTATGCCGCGACCATGGCCCGCTGGCTTCCCATGCCTCGCACCGAAGCCGTGATGATCGGCATGCTGGCGTCGTTCGCCATCTACGCGGGCGTCGCGATCATGGCGTTCGCCGTCGGCAGCGCGACGCGCGCATGGATCTGGCTGGCCGCGGGCTGCCTGCCTCCGGCCCTCGCCCTCTACCTCTCGACACACGGCGTCTTCGCATGAAGGTCGGTCTGCGCCAGTCGATGGCGTTCCTGCACACCTGGGCCGGCCTGTTGTTCGGCTGGCTGCTGCTGGCGGTGTTCGTCACCGGCACCACGGCGTATTTCCAGGATGAGATCACCCGCTGGATGCAGCCGGAAATCAAGGGCGAGCGCCACCTCGTGGCCTCCGCCGAAGGCGCCGTCGACTACATGCGGCAGCACGCGCAGGGCGTGGAAACCTGGTCGATCCAATTGCCCGGCAAGCGTTCCGTGGCGGCCATGGGCTACTGGAAGGAAAAAGGCGAGACCTACCTCCAGTGGCGCGACCACGCTTTCATGGTCGACGGCCGTGGCGTTCGGGTGGACGCGCGTGACACCACCGGCGGCTGGCTGCTTTACCGGCTGCATTTCGACCTGCACTACGTGCCCGTGCTGTGGGGACGCTGGACGGTAGGGCTCGCCGCGATGTTCATGCTCGTGGCGATCGTCAGCGGCGTGATCACGCACCGGAGGATCTTCGCCGACTTCTTCACCCTGCGCCTGGGCAAGGGCCAACGCTCATGGCTGGATGCGCACAACCTCGGCGCCGTGCTCGCGCTGCCCTTCCACGTCATGATCACCTATACCGGCCTGGTCACCTTGCAGGCCGCGTACATGCCCTGGGGCATCGCCGCGGCCTACGAGCGGCCGGCCGACTACCATCGCGAGCTCACCGGCATCGATGCGCCGCCGACACGCTCGGGTACGTTCGCCGCCTCCGCGCCGATAGCGGACATGATCGCCCAGGCCCGCGCGCGCTGGAACGGCGCCGATCCCGGGTTCATCGCGATCCTGATCCCCGGCGACGCGAACTCGGTGGTGAAGATCACCCAGGACACGGGCACATCGATGGCCACGCGAGGGGAAACGCTCACCTTCGACGCCGCCACGGGCCACATGCGAACGCCGCCGGCGTCCAGGGGCGGCGCCGCCATGACCGAGAGTGTGATGGTGGGCCTGCATGCCGGGCGCTTCGCGCCGCCGGCGCTGCGTTGGCTCTACTTCCTGAGCGGCCTGATGGGTTCGGCCATGGTGGCGACCGGCCTCGTGCTCTGGACGGCCAAACGCCGCTTGCGGTTGCCCGATCCCACCCGTCCCCACGTTGGTTTCCGTCTCGTCGAGCGTCTGAACGTCGCCACCATCGCCGGGCTGCCTTTCGGCATCGCCGTGTACTTCATCGCGAACCGGCTGCTCCCGTCGGCCATGACGCATCGCGCCGCCTGGGAGGCGAACTGGCTTTTCATCGGCTGGGGCGCGCTGCTGCTGTACGTCTTCCTGAGGCCGCCGCGACGGGTATGGATCGAATCACTGTCGATGGTCGCGGTGGCTTACCTCGCGGTGCCGGCGGTCAACGCCCTGACCACGGACCGCGGCCTGCTGCGAAGCTTCGTCGCCGGCGATCTCGTCTTCGCCGGCTTCGACCTGTCCATGCTCGTCACCGCAGCGGGATTCGCGTTCGCCGCGTGGAAGCTGTTTCGGCGTCCGCTTGCCCGGGTTCGCGAAACACGATCGCGAAGGGAGCGCATCGCGTGATCGCCCTGTGCATCCTCGCAGCCCTCGCCGGTTTCGTGGGACTCTCGTTCGGCATGACTCGCCATCAGCGCGATGTCCTCGGCCGGACCCTGGCGCCATCGACTTCGCTTCGCTGGCGAATCGTCGGCTGGACAGGCGTGGCCCTTTCCCTGGTTCTCGCGGCGATCCGGGATGGCGCCGCGCTGGGAACGGTCTATTGGCTCGGCGAACTGACCGTGGCGGCGCTGGCCGTCGCCTTGGGCACGACCTGGCGCGGATCGAGACGGGGAGCGTCACCTGTCCGCGAACCCTCGGGCGAGCGGTAGAACGCCCGCAGGCCTCCTTCGGTAAGCAACCTGCGACGTTCCGTTGCTATGCAACACCTCGATTTTATTTCATAATGCGAGTCGTTCTCATTTGCGTCCGCATTATGGGCCCCGGGCCCGAGGAATTCCATGCTCCCCGCTCCGCTTCGCCGCCACTCGCTTTCGGCCTCCGTTCGCTCCGCCCTCATCGCCACCATCGTTTTCGCTTCGACCGCGCACGCCGCCGAAACGGACGAACAGAAAGCGCTCCGCGACAACAGCACCACCTTGTCGGGCGTACAGGTGCAGGCCAACGTGGCGGCGCCGACCGCCGAGTACGCTGGCGGCCAGGTCGCCCGTGGCGGACGGTTCGGCGTGCTGGGAAACCAGGACGCGATGAACGTGCCGTTCGCCCTCACCAGCTACACCGACACGTTGATCCGCAACCAGCAGGCACGCTCGCTCGGCGACGTGGTGGGCAACGATCCGGCCGTGCGTACCGGCTTCGGCTTCGGCAACTTCTCGCAGGTGTTCACGATCCGCGGCTTCCAGATCTATAGCGACGACATCGCCTTCGACGGTCTGTATGGATTGCTGCCACGCCAGCTGCTCGCACCGGAACTGGTCAGTCGCGTCGAAGTATTCAAGGGCGCCAGTGCGTTCCTCAACGGCATCAGCCCGGGCGGCTCGGGCATCGGCGGCAGTATCAACATCGCGCCCAAGCGTGCCGACGCCACACCCGTGACGCGCGTCGGCCTGGACTGGGGCAGCGACAGCCAGATCGGGGAAAGCGTCGACGTCGGTCGCCGCTTCGGTGCGAGCCAGCAGTTCGGCGTGCGCGTCAACGCCGTGCATCGCGAGGGCGGCACCGCCATCGATGGCGAGAAGCGCCGCGTCACGGCGCTTGCAGTGGCGTTCGACTATCGCGGGGAAAACCTCCGCGTGACCACCGACCTCGGTTACCAGAAACAGGTGATCACGGGAGGCCGCGCCGTGGTCTACGCCAGCGGTCTCACGTCCATTCCGCGCGCGCCTTCGGCCACGACCAATTACGCGCAGCCCTGGTCGAACTCCTCGCTGGAAGACACCTTCGGTGTGGTGCGCGCCGAATACGATGTCACTCCGTGGCTAACGGGGTACGTCGCAGCAGGCGCCCACCACGGCAACGAGTTCGGCGACTACGTGAGCCCGACGCTGGTCGCCACGAACGGCGCCGCCACCGAGTCACGCTTCACCGTGCCCTATATCGCCGACACTGCCACGGGCGAGGCCGGTTTCAATGCTCACTTCGAGACGGGCGAGGTCACCCATCGCGTGAACCTCGGCTTCTCCGCGCTGAGTTTTCGCAAAAAGGCGGCGTATGCCGGTTCGAGCAGCAGCACCAACCCTCACGTCATCGACACCAATATCTACGATCCCACCTACGTTTCCGTACCCGAGTTCGTCTACAACATCGGTCCCATCAGCGATCCGGGTATCACCGGCCGTACGCAGCTTCGCAGCATCGCCGTGTCCGACACGCTGGGCTTCATGGACGACAGCCTGGAAGTCACGCTCGGTGCGCGTCGCCAGAAGCTTCACACGCTCGGCTATGCCTACGCGGTGAACGGCGTGAACGGCAGGAAGAATTCGGAATACGAGCAATACGCCACCAGCCCGGTCGTGGGCGTGAACTATCGTTTCGCCGACCAGTGGTCCGTGTACGCGAACCATATCGAGGCCTTGAGCCAGGGCGACCAGGCCCCGGACTCCTTCGCCGGCAAGCCCGTCACCAATGCGGGCCAGGTGTTCGCGCCGTACAAATCCAAGCAGAACGAAGTGGGCGTGAAATGGGATGCCGGCACCATCGGCAGCACGCTGGCCCTGTTCCAGATCAAGCAGCCCAGCGCGTACGTGGACGCCGCCACCAACACGTTCGTGGTGGACGGCGAACAGCGCAACCGCGGCGTCGAGTGGAGTTTCTTCGGCCAGCCGGCGCAAGGCGTTCGCCTGCTGGGCGGCCTGAACTACATCCAGCCCGAGCAGGTGAAGACGCAAGGCGGCGCCAACGACGGCAAGGACGCGATCGGCGTGCCGCGCTTCCAGGCGAACGCGGGCGTCGAATGGGACATCCCCCATACGCCCGACATCACCGTGAGCGCACGCGCGGTGCGCACCGGCAAGCAGTACCTCGACACGGCCAACCAGCTGAAGGTACCGGCGTGGACGACGTACGACGTGGGCGCGCGTACCACGGCGCATCTCGAAGGCGTTCCCGTCACCTTCCGTCTCACCGTGCAGAACCTGACCAACAAGGGCTACTGGGCCTCCGCCAACGGCGGTTACCTCACCCAGGGCCTGCCGCGCACTTACTACGTATCCGCGTCGTTCGACCTCTGATCCCCACACGTCGCGCACGAGAGGCCTCGGCGTCGTTCGACCGTTGACCCTCCTCACGTCGCTCCTGCGCACGCAGGAGCCCAGCGCCCTGAGATCGGTTTTCGCGAAACGGTGATGCGGCTCTTCGGTGCCTTGCCAAAGCCGATGAAACGTTTTCGCTCGCCGGGACGCAAGGCGCTGGATTCCTGCGTGCGCAGGCATGACGTGAGGGGACTGGAACCAAATCCGTCCCCGAGGGTCTGAGCGACCTGACCGCAGGGAGGGCGTGGGGTGGAGAGGAACCGATACTCGAGGCTATCCGCTCGCCGCGTGGCAGCCATGGTCGTGGCGATCGGGTGCCATCTGGGGCTGCTGGTGGCGGTGCTTCGACCGGCGACCCATCGCCATACCGCCATTGATGTGGCGCCTCGCGAAGTCAGCGCGCTTGAGCTTCGTTTTGTCGCCATGCATGCGCCACGACCGATTGTCGTGCCCGCACACACGCGGATCGCGACACCGCCAAGGCATGCGAAGCCACTGCCGATTCGACCGAAAGACGCCCCGCCGGCGCCCCCGCCCTCACTCGGCGAGGTCACGGCACCGCCTGCCCCACCCACGGCCCCCACGACGTCCTCCTTCGCCAACGGAAGCTTCGAGCGGCAACTGCACGACGCGCAGCGATCGAACGCCATGCCTGCGCTTCCCGGCTCCGATCTGCGCCGGGCGCCCGGCATTCAACTGATCGATCCGATGAACCAGGGCATCGGTGCCATCGCACGCAAGTCGCAGCGCCTCTTCGGCGTTCCGAGCAGCCATTGCGTCGATGTCGATCGTTTGCGAAGCCTCAGTCCCGAAGAACTCGCTTCGCGCCATCTGTCGCCGCGTGACGTGGCGCACATGAACGAGAAGTACGACTGCCAGCGGCCCCTGGGCCTGAGTTTCTAGTTGACAGAGCGCGCGATGCGAGCCTAGTTTCCGTTTTGTAGTACAAATACCCGCTCGTGGCGCCGGGGAGCGTCGGCACAGGGATCACGATGAAGCACGAAGACGAGTCGCCGTCGGCATCGCGCCGCCAGTTCCTGAAAATGAGCGGTCTGGCCGGCCTCCTGCCCCTGATGGGCATGCCGGTGTTCAGCGCCTGCGCGGCGGTGTCGCGCCCCACGGCGCCGCTGCCGCCCGGATCGAACAAGCTCGCGCTCTGGTATCCCACACCTTCCAGCGAGGCGAACGTCTTGCGCGAAGGCCTGCCGATCGGCAACGGCCGCATCGGCGCCCTCGTCGGCGGCGATCCGCTGCGCGACTTCCTCTACGTCACCGACGGTTCGATGTGGCTGGGCGGTCGCAACGCCGTACTCGACGAGAAGGGGCAGTTCGGCTACGCCACCACCGACTTCGGCAGCCTGGTGATGCTGGCGAAGCTCTATCTCCAGGTGGACGGCCACGACATCGCCGGCCTGGAGGACTTCCGCCGCGAGCTGGACATGGCCCGCGGTGTCGTGCGGATGTCCTATCGCAAGGGCGGCGTGCGTTACCTGCGCGAGGTCTACGCCAGCCATCCCGACGACGTCATCGTGGTGCGCCTGTCGCAGGACGGTGGCGGCCGTTACAGCGGCGTGCTCGACCTGCAGGGCGCGCACGGCGAGATCGCCCGCACCGAAGGTCGCGTGCCCTCGCGGTTGTTCGACGGCAAGTTCGACAACGGCCTGAAGTATGCCGCGGTGGCGCGGATCGAGGCATCCGGCGGCACCGTGCGCGGCACCGCCGACGGCCTTCATTTCAAGGACTGCGATGCGCTGACCGTGATCTTCTGCGGCGGTACCAACTACGTGCCGGACGCCAGGCGGAACTACATGGATGGGACGGTCGATCCGGCCGCCCGCGCGCTTTCGAAGATCGAGGCCGCCCTCGAGCCGTCGCCGGACGCGTTGCTGCGCACGCACGTTGCCGACCACGCGCGCCTGTTCGACACCATGCACGTGGACCTGGGCGAGTCGACCCCCGAACAACGCTCGCTCGACACATGGGCGCGCCTGCAGGCTCGCTCGCAGGCCACCTCCGCACCCGATCCGGAACTGGAAGCCAGCTACCTGCAATTCGGCCGGTACCTCACCATCGCGGGCTCGCGCGACAAGCTGCCTACCGGCCTGCAAGGCCTCTGGCTGTCGGACAACGCGCCTCCCTGGATGGGCGATTATCACACCGACATCAACATCCAGATGAACTACTGGCTGCCCGATCGCGCGGCGCTTTCCTCGTGCTTCGACGCGTTGACCGAGTATTGCCTGTCGCAGATCGATTCATGGACGGCGCTCACCCGCCAGCTCTTCAACGATCCGCGCAACGGCTTTCGCAATAGCTCGGGCAAGGTCGCCGGCTGGACGGTGGCGTTCTCCACCAACATCTACGGCGGCAACGGGTGGTGGTGGCATCCCGGTGCCAGCGCCTGGTTGTGCAACAACCTGTGGCAGCACTACGAATACACCCAGGATCGCCGCCACCTGGAGCGCATTCACCCACTGCTGAAGGGCGCGTGCGAATTCTGGGAGGCCCGGCTGATCCCCACCCGGGTCACCGATCCCGCGACGGGCCACACCCGCGAGGTGCTGATCGACGACGCGGACTACTCACCCGAGCAGGGGCCGACCGACGCCAAGGGCAACACCTATGCGCAGGAGCTGGCATGGGACCTGTTCGGCCATTTCCGCGAATCGAGCGTGCTGCTCGGCCGCGATGCGGACGCCGCGGCGCGCTTCACCGCCCTGCGCGAAAAGCTCTATCTGCCCCGCATCAGCGAAAAGACCGGCTGGCTCGAGGAATGGATGACGCCGGACAACCTGGGCGAAGTCACGCACCGGCATCTCTCGCCCCTGTTCGGCTTCTTCCCCGGCGATCGCATCCGCGTCGAGGATAGCCCGCCCGAACTCATCCAGGCCGTCACCCGCCTGCTCACCGCCCGCGGCATGACGGGCTTCGGCTGGGGTTGCGCGTGGCGCGCGATCTGCTGGGCACGCCTGAAGAACGCGGACAACGCCTACCGGTTGCTGCTCACCAACCTGCTGCCGGCGATGAACCACAGCAACGGCACCACCGCGAATTTCTTCGACTTCTACCAGCTCGACGAGAACGCCGACGCCTTCCAGATCGATGCCAACTACGGCACCCCCACCGCCATGCTGGAGATGCTGTTGTATTCGCGACCGGGACGCATCGAACTGCTTCCCGCGCTGCCCAAGGCATGGCGCGACGGCAGCATCACCGGCCTCGGCGCGCGCGGCGGTTTCCAGGTGGACATGGCCTGGCGCAACGGCAAGGTCACGGCGCTGACCGTGCGCAGCGTCGGCGGCGCAAAGACCGACGTGGTCTTCGACGAACGATCCCATCCCGTCTCGCTGCGTGCGGGCGAAAGCAAGGTGCTGCTATGAAACGACTCGCGATAGGACTTCTCGGCCTGATGGCCTGCGGCCAGGGCATGGCCGACGATGCGGGCCAGCGCGTGGCGGCGTGGGCGCCGTCCGTGACGCCGGGCGGACCGGCCTTCCACGCCCAGACCTTGCGCATGGCGGTGCATCCGTCGGTCGGCGGCACGGCGCCGCAAGTGCGCGTGTCCAACCTGTACGGCACCACGCCCCTGCAAGTCGGGCATGCCACGCTCGGCCTGCAGGCGAGCGGTGCCTCGCCGGTACCGGGAAGCCTCCGTCCGCTCACCGTGGGCGGCTCGGCGAGCTTCACGATCCCCGCCGGTGGCGAGGTCTGGACCGATCCCGTGCCGGTCGAGGTCAAGGTGGGTAAAAATCTGCTGGTCTCGCTCTACCTGCCCGATGCCGTCGCGTCGTCGACCTTCCACCAGGACGCGTTCGAGACGACCTACGCCAGCGCGGACGGTGCGGGCGATCATGCGGGCGACGTCGACCCGGCCGCGTTCACCGAAACAAGCACGCACTGGTACGAGCTGTCGGCCGTGACGGTCGCCGCCCCGAAACACGACACGCTCGTGGCCTTCGGCGATTCCATCACCGATGGTTACAACACGCCGGTCAGTGCCAACGCGCGCTGGCCCGACGCGCTCGCCCGGCGTCTGGTCGCCGGCGGGATTCCCCTCGCCGTGGTCGATGCGGGCATCGGCGGCAACCGCGTGCTCACCGACGTGGTGCCGGACGTGGCCCGCGGCGTCAGCGCCCTCAAACGCTTCGACCACGACGTACTGTCCCTGCCGCGCGTGCGCACGGTCATCCTGCTCGAAGGCATCAACGACATCGGCAACAACGCCGGGCCGGACGGTGGCCCGCTCACCGCGGACCACCTGATCGCGGGCTACCGCGAACTGATCCGCCGGGCCCACGCCGCCCACATCCGCATCCTCGGCGGCACGATCCTGCCTTACCGGGGTGCCGGCTACTTCTCCGAAGATGGTGAGAAGACGCGGCAGGCGGCGAACGACTGGATCCGCACCTCCGGCGAATTCGACGGCGTGATCGATTTCGACAAGGCGGTTCGCGATCCGGCCCAGCCCCAGCGCCTGAAGGCGGCCTACGACGCCGGCGACCATCTCCATCCCAACGCGGCGGGAATGAAGGCCATGGCGGACGCCATCGACCTGCGCAAAGTGCGGTAATAGCCAAGCCGACGCAGGGATAAACGCCTATACTGAGGGGTCCAGCGTTTACGGTACTGCCCAGCATATGTTGAGAAGCGATCAGGTCCTCGTCACCGTCGGCACCGCCTGCACCATCTCGGCGGTCGGCTCCACGGAAACCTACCAGGCCGTGGTGGCCGGTTCGGATGAATTCCTGCCCCTTGCGGCGTTCGACGCCGGTCTGGTCGAGCTCGACCCCGAGGCCGCCAGCGCGGCCGACGGCATGCGCTGGGCCCAGGGCGACCGCGCCGGCGAGCCCGTCTCGCTCGACGAACTCACGCGCCTGCACGGCGAGTCGCTGCGCGCCAACAGCGGCATCCGCCACGTGCCCGGCGTGCGCGAACTGGCGCCGCGCGTGGTCACCGACATCGCCGCGCCGCTGCCGCACGACCTCGAAACCGTCGGCCTGCGCCGCCTGGCCGGCCTGCGCTACGAGGACATCCGCGGTTCGAAGCTGAAGGAAATGCACGGCCTGTTCCAGAGCGACCCGCTGCTCAGCCCGTCGCTGCAGTCGCAGCTTTTCGCCTATGGCGCCCTGGGCGCGCTGGCCGGCCTGCCGCGTCCGCTGGCCGAGCTGGTGCCCGACCCGTTCGGTTTCCGCGTGGCCTCGGCCACCGCGTTCGGCGGCCTCGACGGCCTCGGCCAGTGGCTGCGTCCCGATGCGCCG
Organism: Luteibacter sp. CQ10; assembly: GCF_040900725.1. Classification (NCBI taxonomy): domain Bacteria; kingdom Pseudomonadati; phylum Pseudomonadota; class Gammaproteobacteria; order Lysobacterales; family Rhodanobacteraceae; genus Luteibacter; species Luteibacter sp. CQ10. The sequence continues at coordinate 1,596,936 of NZ_JAEUYM010000001.1, forward strand.
CTGCCCGAGGGCGGCTTCCCGAAAGACACCTTCGCCGTACGCCTCTCGCATTCGCTGGGCTCGCATGGCCCCGCCCTGGTCTCGACCATGCTCGCCCCGGCCTACGGCATCAGCCGCGTACTCAAGAATCCCGAGCTGCGCGAGTCGCTGAAGTCGGACAACGTCGGCTTCATGCGCGTGCCGCAGGCGCCGATGACCGCCGTGGGAGCCTGCGCTTCCAGCCTCGTCGCCCTGGCCGACGTCGCGCCGCAGATGCTGTTCGACTACCCAGGCTTCCAGAAGCCGAAGATGGTGCTGCTGACGGCCGCCGATGCCGCGTTGCAGCCGCGCTACGGCATCCTCGAGGCCTTCGGCGGCGGCGCCCTGATGACCGGCGACAAGCTCGCCGCGAAGAATGCCGCCCATGCCGACGGCACCGTACGCAGCGTGCACGACTCGCTGGCGCCGTTCGACGTCGATGCCGACGGCACGGTGGTCGGCCACGGCGGGTCGGGCCTGCTGGTGACCACGCTCGACTTCGCGCTGCGCAACCGGCTCGACATCACCTCGATCATCGTCGGCTGGGGCCAGAGCGCCGAGGCCGGCGGCAAGGCGCACTTCGCCGGCGTGGGCTTCGGCGGCGAGAACGCCCTCGTGCAAGCCCTCGACATGGCCTACGAAGGGCATGGTTACGGCGTGCACGACTTCCACTACCTCGCGGCACACGCCACGGGCACGCGCACCAATTCCAAGACCGACCTCGGCACCGCACTGGCGGGCCTGCGCGGCGCGGCGCAGCGCCAGGGCGTCGAAGGCGACGTGCCGAAGCTGTTCGTCGGCACGCCGAAAGCCGTGGGCGACGGGCATACCATGGGCGAAACAGGCCTGAAGGCGATGTCGCAGGCGCTGCAGTTCGTGCTCGGCCGCAAGGCCCCGGGCGTGCCCACGTTGCGCCGCCTCGATCCGGATCTCGGCGACGTATCCCGTTACTTCCACCTGCAGGCCGCGCCCTCCGAAGGCATGGCCGACGGTGGCGCCATCTGCGCCACACAGGGTTTCGGCGGTTACAACGGTGCGGTGGCGCTACGCTCGGCCACGGCCGAGGCGTTCGCACGCTATGCGTGCGATGCCGAGGTGCTGTCGGCGTATCTCGAGGCGTGGCCGACGATCCGAGCGGAGCGCGAGAAGCGCGAGCGCGTTGCCCGCCGTAGCCCGAAGCTGGCGCTGGCGATGGCCGAAATGCACGCGTGGAAGGGTCTCGAGGCGACCTGACCCTCGACGCCGCAGGCACCGGCCTGCGCCGGTGCCTACGGCGAATCGCTCAGGCGAAGGCCGGGTGCCCGCGCAACGACTCGGCAAGCATGTCGATGAACCGCCGAACCTTCGCCGAGCCGAACTTGCTTTCCCGGTGCACCACGTGCACCGGCCACGGCGCTTCCTCGTAATCGCCCAGGATCACCTTGAGACGGCCCGAGGCCAGTTCGTCGGCCACCTGGTAGGACAGTAGCCGTACCACGCCGAGCCCTTCGGTGGCGGCGGCGATGGCGCCATCGTTGCTGGTCACGGTCAGCCGCGGCTTCACCCGCACCATGGTGGGATCGTCGGCGGCGCCGAACTTCCAGTCCACGCGCGGCGACACGCCGCTGGCCGCGACGATCACGTGATTCAGCAGGTCCACCGGGTGCGTCGGCTCGCCATGGCGACGCAGGTAGTCGGGCGACGCACACAGCACCCGCCGCACCTGCCCCACGCGGAGGGCCTTCAGGCCCGAGTCCGGCAGATGGCCGATGCGCACCGCCACGTCGATGCCCTCGTCCACGAGGTTGACCACGCGATCGAGGAAATAGGCGGCGATGTCGACCTCGGGGTATTCCTGCAGGAAGCGCACGATGCACGGCATGATGAACCGCTTGCCGAACAGCACCGACGCGGTCACCGACAGGTTGCCCTTGGGCGCGGCGTTGACGCCGGCCGCGGCTTCGTCGGCTTCGTCGATGCTGGCGAGGATGGCACGGGTGTCGTCCAGGTAACGGCGTCCGGCCTCGGTCAGGCGCACGTTGCGCGTGGTACGCGCGAGCAGCTTCACGCCCAGGTGCTCCTCCAGCGCGCCGATCGCCCGGGTCACCGCGGCAGGCGACAGGTCGATACGCCGCGAGGCGGCGGCGAAGCTCTCTTCCTCACCCACCGCCACGAACACCTTCATGAGGTGGATCTGGTCCATGTCCCGTCTTCGCGTAACGCCGGAGGCCTTGCGGGCATTATGACCTCCGCCGCGCGCAATAGTGAATTACCCACCGCCTCGTTCCCGGACTTGCGTCGAATTCCCAGAATTCACCCAACGCAACGAGGTCGGTGCCATGAACAACCCACGCTTCCACGAAGGCGAAAGAACGGCCCAGGCGATCACCGGCGAAGCCGGCATCGCGGCCCGCAACATCGCCATGCTGCGCGATACCGTGCCGGGCGGCGCCCTGCCCTTCATCGCACGCCAGTTCATGGTGGCCATGGGCACCGTGGACGCCGCCGGCAACGTCTGGGCCTCGATGCTCTTCGGCACGCCCGGTTTCGCCCATGGCGAGACCGGCGAATCCCTCCGGGTCGAGATGCCTTCGAGCCGCCGCGATCCGCTGGAACCCGCATGGGACAACCTGGCCGAAGGCAAGCCCGTGGGCCTGCTCTTCATCGAACTGGATACGCGTCGCCGCTTTCGGATCAACGGCGTGCTGGCGAGCCAGGACGAAACGGGCTTCGAGGTTGGGGTGCGCGAGGCGTACGCCAATTGCCCGAAGTACATCCAGCGACGCCACCTGCGCACGCTCGGCGAACCCGGTGCTGCCGGTCAGGCGGCGCACGGCAGCGTACTGCGCGGCAGCGTGGCGACGCTCATCCGCCAGGCCGACACGATGTTCGTAGCGAGCCGCCATCCGACGGCCGGCGCGGACGTGTCGCATCGCGGCGGTGAACCGGGCTTCGTGAAGCTTCTCGACGAGCGCACGCTGCGCATCCCCGATTTTCCGGGAAACAGCCTGTTCAACACCCTGGGCAATTTCCTGACCGATCCGCACGCCGGACTGTGCGTGCCGGATTTCACGAGCGGACGGCTGCTTCAACTGACCGGCACCGCCGAGCTGCACTGGAACGAAGACGATCCCGACGACGAGACCGGCGGCACCCATCGCTACTGGGACTTCCACGTCGGCCAATGGATCCTGCGCGATGCCCTCCAGCGGGCGGAGTGGGAGTTTCTCGACGCATCTCCCTTCAATCCGCCCGTATCCCACCCCTGAAACACCTTCATCACCGGAGAATCCTCATGAACGCTTCCACCCTCCCTGTCGTATTCCATCGCAGTGAACAGATCGACGGCCTCAAGATCGCCTACCGCGAAGCCGGCCCGAAAGACGCGCCCGTCGTGGTGTTGCTGCACGGTTTCCCCACGTCGTCGCACATGTTCCGCCATCTCATGCCGTATCTGGCCGATGGCTACCGCGTGATCGCCCCGGACTACCCCGGCTACGGCCAGAGCGACGCCCCGGACCACACGACGTACGCCTACACGTTCGAGAACTTCGGCAATCTGGTTCGCACGCTGCTCGAGCGGCTCGGCGTGCAGAAATACGCGATGTACGTCATGGACTATGGCGCGCCGGTGGGCTGGCAGCTGTTCCTGAAGCATCCGGAGAAGCTCACCGCCCTCATCGTGCAGAACGGCAATGCCTATGACGAAGGCCTCAAGACCTTCTGGGACCCGATCAAGACGTATTGGGCCGACGGTGCCGAGAAGAGCCGCGATGCGCTGCGCTGGCTGGTGAAAGCGGACACCACCATTTTCCAGTACACCGACGGCGTGGACGACGTCACGCGCATCTCGCCCGACAACTGGGTGCACGACCAGGCGCTGCTGGATCGCCCCGGCAACGAGGACATTCAGATGGACGTGATGTACGACTACCGCAACAACGTGCCGCTGTATCCGGAAGTGCAGCGCCTGTTCCGCGAACACCAGCCGCCGACCCTCATCACCTGGGGCGAGCGCGACACGATCTTCCCGGCCGACGGTGCGCATCCGTACAAGCGCGACCTGCAGGACCTGGAGTTTCACCTGTTCCCGACCGGGCACTTCGCGCTGGAGGACAAGGGCGACGAGATCATGCCGTTGATCCGCGATTTCCTCGATCGGAAGATCGGCAAGAACGTCTGAGTGTCGTCGCACCCTCATGGAACGAGGCGCTGGGTTCCCGCTTGCGCAGGAACCCAGCGCCTAACGTGCGGCTTTCGCGAAAGAGGCGATGCGGATCGTCCCGACCCGCCATGTGGATTTCATCTTCCGCACCCCGTTCAAATCCACACGCTCCTTGAGCTAGCCTTCCGGATCACGGATTTACGAAGGCGGCATCATGAACTTCCACGCACGTTGCATCCTGGCCATCGCACTCGCCACGGCATCCACCGCCGAGGCGTCGTCCACCGTGCCGTTGACCACGCCATGGACCGAAGAAGCCAGGGCCGCACAGGTGCCGCTTCCCGACTATCCGCGCCCACAGATGACCCGCGCCGCCTGGCTCAACCTCAATGGCACCTGGGATTACATGGGCGGAAGCGCCGCGCCGAAACCCGACAGCCAACGGACCGCGCCGCCGGGCTTTCCGGCGAAACACGCCACCATCAAGGTACCGTTCGCTCCCGAGTCGTATCTGTCCGGGGTGATGACCAGGCAGCCGATCAACATGTGGTATCGGCGACGCTTCGCCGTTCCCGCGTCGTGGGGACAACGACCCGTGCTGCTGCACTTCGACGCGGTATCCCACGAGGCCGTCGTCTACGTGAACGGCCATCTCGCCACCACCCACCAGGGCGACTGGGATGCCTTCGAAGTGGACATCACCCGATGGCTCCGTCCCGGTGAGAACGAACTCGTCGTCGGCGCGCGGGATACCCACGACGGCACGCACTCCAGCGGCAAGGGCGCATTGAAGCGCGGCGATTACACTTTCACCTCGGGCATCTGGCAAACGGTATGGCTCGAGCCCGTGCCGTCGACGCACGTCGAAAGCCTGAAGATCACGTCCGACGTGAAGACGTCGACGGTGACCGTGTCCGCGGCCATCCAGGGCGACGCGGCGCGGCTCCACGCGATCATGCTGTCGGACGGCAAGGCCGTCGCCGAAGCCACGTCCGATGCGTCCCGGGCCGCCGAACTGCACGTCGCGCATCCTCGCCTGTGGTCTCCCGACGATCCCCACCTCTATGACCTACGGGTGCAACTGCTGGATCGCGAAGGCAAGGTGCTCGACGAGGTCGGCAGCTACGTGGGCATGCGCTCGGTGGCCCTGGGCAAGGTCGACGGCCGGTTGCGCCCCTTGCTCAACGGCCGGTTCGTATTCCAGATGGGGCCGCTGGACCAGGGCTATTGGCCCGACGGCATCCACACCGCTCCCACCGACGCCGCGTTGAAATCCGACCTCGACGTCATCAAGCGCCTGGGTTTCAACATGGTGCGCAAGCACGCCAAGGTCGAACCGCAGCGCTGGTATTACTGGGCCGACCGAATCGGCCTGCTCGTGTGGCAGGACATGCCGTCGATCTGGTATCCCGACGATCGTCCCGAGGTGCGCACGCAATTCGAGCACGAATGGCGGCGGATCATCGAGCAGCACGGAAACTCACCGGCCATCGTCGCCTGGGTGCCCTTCAACGAAAACTGGGGCGCTTACGACGTGCCGCGGATCACCGCCTGGACCCAACGACTCGATCCCACTCGGCTTGTCGACGGCAATACCGGCTACAACAACGCTCCCGATTATCGAAAGGCCGCGGGCGACCCCGGCAACGGGGATTTCGACGACCTGCACATCTATGTCGGCCCCGGCCATCCCCCCAAGCCGAGCGCTACGCGCGCGGCGGCGCTCGGCGAGTACGGTGGGTTGGGCATGCTCGCACCCGGCCACATGTGGCCCGGAAAACACGGGTCATACGAGATGGCCCCGAACAAGGAAGCCCTGACGAAGCGTTTCGAACAGGTGCAGTCGGCGTTGATACCGCTGGTCGCGCAGGAGGGTCTCGGTGCCGCCGTCTATACCCAGACCAGCGATGTCGAGCACGAGGTCAATGGCTTTCTGACTTACGACCGGCGCATGGAGAAGATGGAGTTCCAACGCGTAAAAGCCGCCAACGACGCCGTGTTCAAGGCTGCGAACCCTCCCCGTCCATGACGTCGCGCCGAGGCACTCGTCATCGCAGGGGCAGGAATTTCAGGTCGCCGTACTCCCACGCCCAAGGGACGCCCGCCTCGCCCAGCACGGCGTGGACGATGCGGGGAAACCCCGCCTCCGCACGCACGTCGTTGCTCAACACGACCACGCAGCGTTGGCCACGCTCGACGCACACCCATACGTTTCCTGTCGAATCGTTGTGACCGGTCTTGAAGAACCCCGGGCCCTGCGGTCCCTCGAAATGGACCACGCCGATACCCGCGCCCAGGCCGGGCACGCGATCGGCGACGGGCAAGTCCGGCTGGAGGGTCGGGAACTGCGACTTCGTGGTGATCGGTGCCTGCGAACGGACCATCTCGGCGCGGGATGCCGCACTCAGCCCCTGTCCTCGCACCATGGCCGCCGCGAAGCGCGCCATGTCGGCGATGGTCGTGTCCATGGAACCGGCCGCCCGGGTCTTCGAACGCTCGTCATGGGGTTCGGTCTTGCCATCGAGGGTCCATCCATCGGCGAGGTTGCCGGCGAAGTCGGCACGCCACACCATGGAGGTGCGCTTCATGCCCAGCGGGGCGAACACACGTTTGCGCATCTCGTCGCCGACGTCGAGGCCCAGGCCCTTTTCGAGAACGAACTGCATCAGGATGATGCCGTCGCCGGAATAGCCGTAACGGGTGCCGGGATCGAAATGGAAATGGAGCTTGTGGTCGGGCTCGAGAAAACCGAAGTTCGCAAAGCCGCTGCGATGGCTGAGCAGGATGCGCGGGGTGAGCTTCCGCCATCGCTCGTCGCCTTTCAGGGCGCTGTAGTCGGCATAACGGTCCTCGATGTCGTCACCGACGTAATCGGGAAGCGGCCTGGGCAGGTACGTGGCGATCGAGCGGTCCAGATCGACGCGTTTTTCGTCGACCAGCTGCATCACCGTATACGCGAAGACGGCCTTGGTCAGGCTCGCTCCGTACATGATCGTGTCGGTGGTCAGCGGCTCGCCCTTGGCGTTCCGCTTGCCGTACGCCTGCACGTCGACGACCTTGCCCCCGTCGATCACGGCCACCGCGATGCCCTGGGCGCCCGTGCCGCGCATGACTTCCTTCACCGTGCGGGAGAGCTCGACATCGGGAGGCGCCGCCGATACCGGCGCCATCCCGACCCAAGCAGCCATCGTCGCCATCGCGAGAAACGTCGAGCGCATTCGCCAGTCCTCCGCATCGCTGTGTGGGGATCGTAGGATTTCGCGATGATCGCGGGCAAGCCAACTAACGGCAGGGCATCGGCGAACAACGGTAAGGACGAGGGCGGCCTTCACCACCGGAAGCTGGTGACCACCGTCGCTTCGTTCAGCGCCGCGTATCCCATCGCGACTTCCATACCCGTCGGTAACGACGACGCCAGCGGCTCCGCCACCCGCGCGTAAAGCCTGTCCTCATCGCCGCCTACGATCTTCAACGCCGTGAACTCGAAGATTCGTCCGACCGTCGCCGCGGTGGCCTTGTAGAAACTCTCCTTCGCCGAGAAGGCCACGGTCAGGGCCATCGGCCATCCGATGCGTTGTGCGATATCGCCCAGCTCCCGGTACTCATCGTCGTCCACCACCGACTGCACGATGGCCTCCAATGCGCTTTGCGTCGCGACGTCTTCGATGTCGATCCCCACGCCACGCACTCCGCGGTTGGGCATGGCGACGGCCGCCGCCATGCCCGACGCGTGCGTGATGCTGCCGGTGAACCCGGTGGGCCAGGCTGGCGCGCGATTTTCACCGATCGCCACGTCGTGCACGGCGGCGCCCGCCTCGCGCAGCGCGGCGACCGCCACTCGCCGGCCGGCGAGGTATTCGGCGCGACGCTTGGCCACGCTGCGCTCCACCGACGGCGGACAGGCGATACCGTGGCGGACGAACGCGTCGGCGCCGCCCTCGTGGAGGCCGAAGGCCAGCAGGAACGCGTCGGGCCATCCGCCGGGATGCCCCGCGAGCGACAGCCGCCTCAAACGGCCACCCGGGCGAGCACGATCTCGTTCTGTCTCCGCCTCACCGCGAGCCGGACGCGCGGGAAGGCACGGATCACCCAAATACCTGGGAGATGGTCCGCGTCGCCCCCAACGGCCTGGCTCATCGTGTCGATCGTCGGGATGCTCATCAGCCACATCAGTAGGAAGCGTACGCCCAACCCGAAGCACGCGATCCCGAAGCTCCCCGGCACGGCCGGCCCGGTCATCGAGAACACGAACGTCAGCGAATACGTGCACGGCACCTTCGCCGTGGCGACGGAGGCATGATGGATTTCCTCAGGGATCTCCGCAAGGCCGAGGGGGCCGTCCCCTCGAGCGATGCGGATCAGTTGGGCGCGCAGCGCCAGGTAGCCTTGCCGTTCACCACGCCCACGAACTCGGCATGCTCCCCATCCGCGCATACCGGCGCGTTGTTGTAGCCGTGATTGACGTCGCGACCGCCAAGGCCGGCGGCGTTGACCGAAACGGCGGCGACGAGCATGACCAGACCCGCGAATACGATCTTCATATCGACCTTCTCCCCTGGCGTGAGCACGATCCACGTCGACTAACGTGGACATCGTCGCTGGCTATACTCCCTGTCCATATGGCTTGCAATGAAGTTGCCGTTATTGCTTGATCCACTTGTTATGCTGTCAGCCTACGCAGCGCTCAAGGACGTCGATGAGGATCGCCATCGCAGGATACGGAACCGCGGGACAGGCTACAGCCATCCTGCTGGATGCGCAGGGGCATGAAGTCACGGTTTTCGAGAAGAGCCCGGTGCTCGGTCCGGTCGGCGCGGGATTCCTGTTGCAGCCCACGGGCCTGGGCGTGCTGGCGCGCATGGGCCTGGCCGATCGCGCGTTGTCACTGGGCCAGCGCATCGACGAGCTGCACGGTACGACGCCGAGCGGACGCGCCGTGATGGCGATGCGATACGGTGACAGGCGGCCCGGCTGTTTCGGCCTGGGCATGACGCGGGGTGCCCTCTTCGAACTGCTGCGCTCGGCCCATCCGGGTGCGGCGTCGGTCCGTACCGGCATACGCATCGTCTCCCACGACGAGCGTGCGAGTACGCTGCGCGACGAGGCCGGCCGTGAGTACGGTCCGTTCGACCTCGTCATAGCCGCCGATGGAGCCCATTCCAGCCTGCGGACCCACGTGGCCGACCAGGTGCGCCGCGACAAGGTCTATCCGTGGGGCGCCGTCTGGTGCCTCGTGCGGGCCGACGAATGGGCGGCTCCCGACCGACTGCTGCAACGTTACGCGGGAACGCGGCGGATGATCGGCATGCTGCCGGTGGGACGTCGGCCCGGCCACGACGGCCGGTGGGCGACGTTTTTCTTCAGCCTGCCCGGCGACGAGGTGGATCGCTTCGCCGATGATGCATTGACCGGCCTCAAGGCCTCGGTGGCGTCGATATGGCCGAAGCTGATGCCGCACCTGGAAGACATCGGCGAGGCGACGCAACTACACAAGGCACGCTATCGCGACGTGGTGCTCAAGCGTCCGCACCGTGGACGCCTGGTCGTGATCGGCGATGCTGCCCACGCGATGAGTCCCCAGCTCGGACAGGGCGTGAACATGGCGCTGCTCGACGCCATGGCGCTGGCCGAAGCCTTGCGCGAACACGATGCGGTGGATGCCGCGCTACATGCCTACCGTCGCGAACGCCAGGCCCACGTGCGTACCTACCAACGACTCAGCCGCTGGCTGACGCCGCTTTTCCAGTCGGACCGGACCTGGCTCGGCCATGGCCGCGACGCCCTCTTCGGCCCACTCGGCCGCTTGCCGGGTTCGCGCGGCAACGCGCTGAGCATCCTTACCGGCGAGGCCCGGCTACCTCGCCGCACGTCGCGTAGCGATAGCGCGTTACCCGACGCCCTCGACGAGGTGTAGCAGCGGAAATGGCCTGCCCTCGCCGTCGGTCTCCGAGCGGCCCGCTACGGTGAATCCCTTGGCGCGGTAGAAGCCGAGCGCTTGCGGGTTCTGTTCGTTCACGTCCACCGTGAGCGCGCCCTTGCGCGAGCGGGCGTGCTCGAGCAGGCGCGATCCGCCGCCTTTTCCGGCATACGGGGGATCGATGAAGAGCGCCTCCAGCTTCGTGCCATCCAGGCCCATGAAGCCGATGGGCTGGCCGTCGGCCTCCAGTACCCAGACTTCGAGGAAAACCAGGGCACCGTCCCTCACGGCGGGAATGAGCGCCTCGATGTCGGCCTCGCTCAGGAAGGTGTGCGTAGCGCGCACCGAGCGCAGCCACAGGGCGAGGAGCCGCTCGCCATCCTCCGGCGTGGACGGCCGGATCGTGATGTTGTCCATGGGTAAATCCCTTTCGTTCGACACGCAAGCGTATACGAACGCGGTGCCTCCGCACAGGTGTGATGCACGCCTCATTACCGGCACGCCATGCGAGAACGGCTTCCTTCGGCATGAAGCTGTCACAGATACTCCGGACACTCCCACCGCAGGGCAAAAACCACGACGTCGCCGCGCACCCCCATGGTGAGGGGTATCGCCGCGTCCTTCACAAGGGTGAGTCATGACCTCGGAAGATCGCCGCAATTTCCTGAAACTGTCCCTCGGCGCGATGGCGGCCGGCGCGATGCCGGCGTCGATCCAGAAAGCGCTGGCGGCACCCGCGCTGCGCCGCACCGGCACGATCATGGATATCGAGCACGTGGTGATCCTCATGCAGGAGAACCGCTCGTTCGACCATTACTTCGGCAGCCTGCGCGGTGTGCGAGGCTTCGGCGATCCGCGACCCTTCACCCTGGCCAGCGGCAAGTCGGTGTGGCACCAGCCGCGTACGCCCGGCAGCGACGACGTGCTGCTGCCGTTCCGTCCCGTGGCCGATGACCTCGGCCTGCAGTTCATCGAAGACCTGCCGCACGGCTGGAACGACACGCATGCGGCCTGGAACGCCGGCCGTTACGACGCCTGGGTGCCGAGCAAGGGCACCACGACCATGGCGTATCTCACGCGCGAGGACATTCCGTTCCACTACGCGCTGGCCGATGCATTCACCATCTGCGACGCCTATCATTGCTCGCTGCTTACCTCGACCGATCCCAACCGCTACTACATGTGGACGGGCTACGTGGGCAACGACGGCGTGGGCGGCGGCCCGGTGATCGACAACGCCGAGAAGGGCTATGGCTGGACGACCTACCCCGAGCGGCTGGAAAAGGCGGGCGTCTCGTGGAAGATCTACCAGGACGTCGGCACCGGCCTCGACGCCGCCGGCTCCTGGGGCTGGACGCCCAATCCGTACATCGGCAATTACGGCGACAACTCGCTGCTCTACTTCGACGCCTACCGGAATGCCCAGCCCGGCAGCGCGCTCTACGAGAAGGCGCGTACCGGCACGAATACCCTGTCGGGCCAGTCGCTGTTCGAGATCCTGCGTGCGGACGTGATGGCCGACACGCTGCCGCAGGTGTCGTGGATCGCGGCGCCCGAGGCGTACACCGAGCACCCGAACTGGCCGGCGAACTACGGCGCCTGGTACGTCGACCAGGTACTCGACGCGCTAACCGCCAATCCCGAGGTATGGGGCAAGACGGCACTGTTCATCACCTATGACGAGAACGACGGCTTCTTCGACCACGTCGTGCCGCCATATCCCCCGGCCTCGCGCGACCAGGGCCTGTCGACGGTAAGCACCGACGGCGAGATCTACACCGGCGGCCACGGCTTCACCACCGGCGCCTACGGCCTCGGTGTGCGCGTGCCGATGATGGTGGTCTCGCCGTGGAGCAAGGGCGGCTGGGTGTGCTCGGAAACCTACGACCACACCTCGATCATCCGTTTCCTCGAACGCCGTTTCGGCGTGCGCGAGCCGAACATCTCGGCGTGGCGCCGCGCGATCTGCGGCGACCTCACCAACGCCTTCGACTTCTCCCAACGCGACGCCGACACCCCGCGCCTACCCACCACGACGGGCTACCGACCGGATCAGGGCAACCACGCCACCTTCCACCCGGTCGCCCCGTCGGGCGGCCAGCGGTTGCCCGAGCAGGAACGCGGTCGCCGTCGTGCCCGCCCCTTGCCCTACGCCCTCGACGTCACCGGCCGTCTCGATCTGGACGAAGGCCGCTACTGGATCGACTTCGACAACACGGGCCCGGCGGGTGCGTTCTTCCACGTCTCATCCGCCGCGCGCTCGGACGGCCCGTGGGCGTATACGGTCGAAGCGGGGAAACGGCTCTCCGACTACTGGACGAGCTCGTATAGCGGCAACGCCTACGACCTTACCGTGCACGGTCCGAACGGATTCCTGCGCCAGTTCGCGGGCACGCAGCCGTCAGGTTCCGCCGATCGGGATCGCATGGCGCTGCCCGAGGTGAGCATCGCGCACTCGGGTCTTCCCGGACTGCTTCGCGTGGTGCTGGAAAACCACGGCAGCCGGCCGTGCTTCGTCACCGTCAAGTCGAACGACTACGGCCGGCAACCGCCACGCCGCCACCTCCTGCTGCCTGGCGTGAGAATGGAAAGCCTCTGGGACATTCTCGGTAGCGACCACTGGTACGACCTCAGCGTCACCTGCGATACCGATCCGCGCTTCCTGCGCCGTTTGGCGGGGCATCGGGAAACCGGCAGGGCGTCGTTGAGCGATCCGGCGTTGTCGCGCTGAGCCGGGGATCGCTCGCACGGAGAAAACAGACGTACGTAGCCATGCCGCGCATCGCTTCGCCGGGATTCGCGGACACGGTCCGCTCCCACCCCTTCGGTAGCGAGCATGCGGCGACCTGCCTATCGACGGGGTAGAGCATTCGGTGGGGCTGGGAGCCGATCGTATCGGCGAAGGAGTCGCCGTCGGCCGCCTACCGCAGGTGAAGCGTGTGCCTTCCGCTTCCGAACACGGTGTCGGCCTGTCCGGGCAGGCCGACCACCGCCTGGGTTCCCACCGGCACCACCACGTCGATGGTCACTACCCGGCCTTCCTTTCGCCAAGCCACCGAGGCCTCGCCATAAGGCGTCATCACCGCCGCGGACGCATGGTCCAGCCATGCCGTCAGTGCCGGTTTCACCCCGATGCGTTTCCAGCCGGGCTCCAGCGGACGCAGGCCCGCCACGTCCTCGAACAGCCAGTCGTCGACGGTGCCGAGGAAATAGTGACCCCGCGAGCGCGAGGCAAGCTTCCAGTGTTCCCACAGGCTCGTCGCCCCGTTCGCACGCCAGAAGCCCCAGCTCGGGAAGCTGACCTGCGTGGCGATGGCCCATGCCTCGTCGGCGTGCCCCGTGGCCGTGAGCACGGGAAGGATCAGCTTGGTGGCGAGCGCACCGGTATCCAGGTGATCGCCCCGGGACTTCGCATCGGCCGCGACACCGGCGGCCACGCGATCACGAAGCGCGTGCGGAACGAGTCCGAAACCGAGCGCCAGGAGCTGATGGGCCTGCCGGTATCCCCGGTCGTTCTCGCCCCGGTAATGATCGCCATCGAGGAAACGCCGGTTGAACGCGTCTCGCACCTTCGCCGCCATGCCGTCGAAACGCGCGGCGGCCACGGCATCACCCTTGAGGCGATACATCTCGGCCACGGCGCATTCCATGCGATACAGGTAGGCCGTCGCGGCGACGCGCTTGTCCTCCGGCGCGTTCTCGCCGGCCGGATCGGTCTCGGGACTCACCCAATCGCCCAGTTCGGTATCGGCGATACCGCCCGGCGAGCGGGCGTCTTCCATGGAGACATAACGGGCGATGCCATCGAGGTGTTCGTCGATCGGCGCACGGTCGCCCGCATACATCCACAGCGACCACGGCACGAGCACGTAGGCGGCATGCCAGGTGGGCGCGCGTACGTCGCCCCAGCCAGGGTTCGGCGCGATCAGCAGCGGCGCACCTTGCGTGTTGCGCGCATCGGCGATGTCCCGCACCCACTTGGCGAGCAGGCGGCTCGCGTCGAAGTTACGCAGGAACATGTCGGCGCCGAGCATGCCGTCGCCCGTCCAGCCGTTCTTCTCGTACATCGGCGTGTCGGTGGGAATGCCGTACAGGTTATTGAGCATGGTGTCGACGGCGGCACGATGGATCCAGTTCAGCAGGCCGTTGCTGCTGTCGAATCGCCCCGTGACCGCGACGTCGCTATGCACGACCTGCGCTTTCACCGCATCGAGGGGCGGCTTGCCCGGCCAGCCTTCGAGCTGCACGTAGCGAAATCCCTTGTAGGAAAAACGCGGATGCCACAGCGTGCGTCCCCCGGCCAGCGTCAGGCGGTCCGTCTGGAAGCCCTGCTTGAAGTAGTGATGCTCGTCGCGCGCATCGACCGTGCCGTCGGGTAGGAGCTTTTCGCCATAACGGGCGACGACGGTGCGACCCGCCGGCCCGCTGACGTCGAACGCCGCCCATCCCGCGATGACGCGCGGAAAGGCGAACACGAATACACCGGGCTTCGGTTCGCTGACCGCGCTCGCGTCCAGCGTGGATACGATGCGGATCGGCGGCTCGATCTGCGCCACCAGGCGTCCCGCCGGCGCAGGCAGTTCGGCGGCGGGCTTCCATGCGCGGGGCATCGCGCGACGGGCGTCGTACTGCTCGCCGCCGTAGAGGTCGTCGAGCACGGTGGGACCATTCGCCAACTGCCAATCGTGGCCCGTCGCGACGTCCTCGACGCGACCGTCCGCATAGACGATGTGCAGCAAGGCACGGAAGCGCGGCTGACCGTGCCAGGGGGCTCGCTCCCAATGCCATACGTTCGGGTTGGTGAGACCGAAGAAGCCGCGACCGAGCTCGACGCCCAGCGTATGCGAACCCGAGGTGAGCGACAGTTCGGTCGCCACGACCTCCACGCGCTTGCCGTAGTCGGTGAAGCCCGGTGAGAGCACGGCGTCGCTGACCGCGCGGCCGTCGAGCGTGACGTCGGCATACCCACCGGCGGCCACATAGAGCATGGCGCGAGCGACCTGGCCCTCGGTATGAAAGGTCTTCCTCAGCAGCGGGGCCGCGGGATCGTTCGCGTCGGCCTTGCCGATCCAGCGCGCGGCCGCCCATTGCGCGTCATCGAGCGCCGTATCGAAATGCGATGCGGCGGAGGCGTCACCTTCGGAGGTATGCACGTCCACATGCCAGTCGTAACGTTCGCCCGCGCGCAGCGCGGGGCCCGCGTAGGCGACGTCGAACGACCGGCCGGAACGCACATCGCCACTGTCCCAGACCGGCTTTCCGCCCTGCCCGACCACGAGCCGATAACCGGTCTGTACCGTGCCGTTGCGTGATGCCCGCACGATCCACGAAAAACGCGGCCGTGCCACGTCCACGTAGGTCGGGGCATCCATGCGCTCGACGCGCGGCTGCACCAGCGTGGCGGCACCGGCCGGCGCGGTGAAGAAAAGACAGGGAAGGACGAGGAAGCGCGCGCTCCTACCCATGTGCCGCGTCGCCGAGGTAGCGGGTCAACTCGGCCGAGGTCATGTCCCTCGCGAGGGCCGCGGCTTGTCCCGCCCACATGTTGCTGAAGTCCGGTTCGTTCGCTTTTTCCGCCACCGCGCGCAGCGGCGCGAGGGCGGCCGCCGCGGTCGGAAAGGCCGGTGCGACCGCCGACAGGGGCCCGACCTCGCGCATGAGGCGGTTGAGGATGCCGCGGGCCGGGCGGCCGGTGAAGACGTTGGTCACCGCCGTGCCGTCGTCGGTCGCCGCATGCAGGGCTTCGCGGTGGAATGCGGTGATGCTGGCCTCGGGCGTGAACAGGTAGGCGGTACCTACCTGTACTGCCGAGGCCCCGAGCGCGAACGCGGCGCGCACCCCGCGCGGATCGGCGATGCCACCGGCCGCGATCACCGGAACTTGCACCGCATCGACCACCTGCGGCACGAGTGCCATCGTGCCCACCTGGGTCGCCATATCGTCGACGAGAAAGTTTCCACGATGGCCACCCGCTTCGTAGCCCATGGCGATGACGGCATCGACGCCACGTTCGGCCAGCCATCGCGCTTCCGCCACCGTGGTGGCCGAAGCGATCACCTTCGCGCCCGCGTGCTTCACGCGATCGAGCAGCGCACCGTGCGGAAGACCGAAATGGAAGCTCACCACTTCGGGGCGATACGCCTCGACGAGTTCGCAGTACGCGTCGTCGAACGGTGCCCTGCCCCCGGACGGCAACGGAGCGGCGGGATCGAGCCCGCGATCGACGTAATAAGGCGCGAGCCTGGCGCGCCACGCCATCTGTGCGGCGGGATCGGCGGGTGGCGCGGTATGCGCGAAGAAATTGAGGTTGATGGGCTTCGCCGTGGCGGCGCGGATCGTCTCCAGCGCCGCCGTCATCTGCCCCACCGAAAGCGCCGCCCCCGGCAAGGAGCCGAGACCGCCGGCGTCGCTCGCCGCGATGACCATCTCAGGGGTGGTCGCTCCGGCCATGGGTGCCTGCACGATGGGCCGTTCGATGCCGAAGAGGTCGAGTATGCGGTTGTTCGGGGCCATCGCGTTCATCCCATGCCGTCAGCCCGGAAGCTTACTTTGACTCGGCGTCCGTCTGCATGAGCCGAATCGCTTCCGCGTGACAACCGAATGCAGGCGCTGGATTCCCGCATGCGCAGGAACGCCGGGATACGAGATTCATCCGCGCGCAGGAACCCGGCGCGTCGTTCCCCAACCCGTGCGATGCGGCGTACAATCGGGAAGCAACACCGCCGCGAGGGGAAAACGAAGTGGATCGCAAGACCTACTGGTTCGGCCGCAAGCGCGTCGGGATCGGTTTCGGCCCGATCGCCTGGCAAGGCTGGGTGTTGATGCTCGCTTACATCGTCGCCATGCGCTCGATCGCCTGGTTCACGCCGCGTCCCGAACACGCCGCGCTGATGATCGCGGCGTCCGCCGCCGCGCTCGGCCTGGCCCTTTGGAAATTCCATCCCCGTGCGCAATAGCCTTCTTCTGCTCGCCGCCTCGCTGTTTTCCTTTTCCGCCTTCGCCATGCCCGACGCCTCGCTGAGCCTTCGCGACGGCGGAAAACCGGTACTCTCCATCCGACCCGACGGCGTTGCGCCCATCGAGGTCACCCTGGGCCTGCGCCTGGCCGACGAAGACCTCACGCAGGGTTTCGCCTTGGGCGGCTCGTCGAAGCGCGAGTGGAACGAGCATTACCGTATGCCCACCGGCAAGCGGCTCGAGCGCGAGACGCACTTTCGCGAAACGCGCTACGCCTTGCGTAAGCCGTCGGGAGAACGGCTCGACGTGGTCGTGCGCAGCACGGCCGACGGCGTCGCCTTCCGATACGAGATACCCGGGCGCTCGTCGGCGACGGTGACCGGGGAAGCCACCGGCTTCACCCTCCCTGGCGATGCGCCGGCATGGTTGCTGCCCTACAGTCCCGAATACGAAAAAGAACGCATGCAGGCGACCGCCGCCAGCGCGCCGGCCGGCGATTACGGTTATCCGTCGCTGTTTCGCTTAGGCGACACCTATGTCCTGCTGACCGAGGCCAACAACGACGGGCGTTACGACGGCAGCCGGCTCGGACACGCCGGGAATTCGGGCACGTACGCGCTCACGCTGGCCGATTCGAGCGTGCAGTCCACCGGCATCACACCGTGGCGTGTCGCGATCATGGGCGACCTGGCCAAGGTGACCGAATCCACGCTGGTCGACGACCTCGCCGACCCGTCGCGCTTGACCGATACCGCCTGGATCAAGCCCGGCAAGGTCTCATGGTCGTGGCTGAGCGAACACCAAAGCCCTTCGGACGTCGAACGTCAGAAGGCCTACGTCGATTTCGCCGCCCGCCACCACCTGCCCTATACGCTGGTCGACGAAGGCTGGAGCGATGCCTGGGTGCCTGAACTGGTCCGGTACGCCAACACGAAGCACGTGGACATCCTGCTGTGGTTCAACTGGGCGAAGCTCGACACGGCCGCCAAGCGCACGGCCGAGCTGCGCAAGGTGAAGGCCTGGGGCGTGAAGGGCGTCAAGATCGACTTCATGGAATCGGATTCGCAGGACCGCTATCGCTGGTACGACGCCACGCTGGCCGACACGGCCGCCCTGCATCTGATGGTCGATTTTCACGGCGCCACCATTCCGCACGGCCTGGCGCGCACGTGGCCGCACCTGGTCACGATGGAAGGCGTTCGCGGTGCGGAGAACGACCCGCCTGTCGTGGGCAACACCATCCAGCCCTTCACGCGCAACGTCGTGGGTTCGATGGATTACACGCCGGTGGCTTTCGACGCGGGACGCGAGCAAGCCTCGATCGCGCACGAAGTGGCCCTGCCCATCGTCTTCGAATCGGGGCTGACGCACCTGGCCGATCGCCCTGAGGCCTATGAAAAGCGTCCCGTGGCCATGGCCTTCCTCGAGCAAGTACCCACGGTGTGGGACGAAACGAAACTGCTTTCCGGCACGCCCGGACAGGACGCCGTGTTCGCACGTCGCAGCGGCGACCGCTGGTTCGTCGGCGCCATCGAAGCGGGCGGTGCGCGCAAGCTCACCGCCGACCTGTCGAAGCTCGGCGGCGGTCCGTGGCATGCCGACGTCGTGCGCGACGGCGAAGGACGCGGCGATGTGGTCCGGTCGTCCCTCGATGTCGCGAAGGGCGGCTCGCTCGCGTTCGACGTGCCGGTCAATGGCGGTTTCGCGGCGATACTCTGCGCGACGCCGAAGGCCGGCACGAACGGGACATGCTATCGCTGAACCGGCGATGGGTGCCCGTCGGCGATACGGCCTGTTTCGACCTCGATCATCTTCTGCCGGGCAAGGATGGCCAGCCGGCCGCCCAGTGACCTGGCGCGCGATTCGTGGACGCTCAGGGCGAGCAGGTTGGGAGCCGACCATTCCACCAGCGGCTCGAACGCCTCGCTGGCCTTGAGCACTTGGTCGCGCGTCCCGGGTTCGCGCCCGTCGATGCGCACCCTGAAGGTTACCTGCCCGGAGCGGCGCGCGATGCGGCGAACGATGTGGCAGGCATTGGTTTCCACTTCATCGCCGAGCGCAAGGTCGTCGATGAGGAACGGGATGCAGCACAGCGTGAAACGCCCACGCGCGGTCCTGCGCCACCAGAGCTGTTCCCATCGACTGCGGCCGCCATGGACGCCGGCGAGCATGTGGAAAACGCTGGTCGCCCTGTCCCGCCAGACGGGGTGCTTGTGGACGACGACGAGTCCGCGCTCCTGATGTTTCATAATGCTTCTCCATGAAAGCCCGTGAAGGGCTCGATGCGATCTCGTCCAACCATTACCGCTCAATGACTTACCCGCCTCACGACGAGGGCGCGCACCATACGCAATTTCTTGCGAACGGGTCAACTTTCACCGCTGACGAGGACGCGATGGCCGTGGCGGCCATACGTCGCCCGATCGGTTCTTGCCGGAATTACACATGTCTCATTACACCGGGCCGCTGCTCACCCGCGACGTCGCCACCGCCCTCCTCGCCGCCCGCGATGCCGGAAGCACGTCGTGGACGGGGTCGTTCGACCTGGGGCGTTCGCAAAGCGCGGCCGTGCTCTCGCCGGACGGCTGGCGATGGCGTGACCGCGATCATCCCTACCCTTCCCGCCTCAAGGACCGCACGATCTACTACCTCGACGGCGAGGATTACGAACCCGTTTCGCGGTTTTCCGGCTCGCTGATCAAGCTGGTGCCCACCGAATGGGGAGCTCCCACCTTCGAGATCGACGGCATCAAGATGCTGCCCACCGCGAAGGAATCGCCCCTCGACGATGCGCGGCGCAAGGTGGCGCTGGTCGAACCGCGCGGCAAGTCCGTGCTGGATACGTGCGGCGGCCTGGGCTATTTCGCGGCCTGCTGCCTCGATGCGGGCGTGGCGAGCATCCGTTCGTTCGAGAAGAACGACGACGTGCTGTGGCTTCGCACGATCAATCCATGGTCTCCCGACCCGGATGCCACGGAGAGCGGTGGGCGCCTGTCGCTTACCCATGCCGATGTCTCCGACGCCATCGGGCGCATCGCCGACGCGTCGATGGACGCCGTGCTGCACGATCCGCCTCGCTTCGGCATCGCCGGGGAACTGTATTCCCAGGCTTTCTACGATCAACTGGCCCGGGTGACCCGTCGCGGCGGCCGCCTGTTCCACTACACCGGCAGTCCCAACAAACTCACCAGCGGCCGCGACGTGCCTCGCGAGGTCGCCAGGCGCCTGGAAAAAGCCGATTTCGTCGCCCGACCGGAACTCGACGGGGTCTTCGCCACGCGGCGCTGACGTAAGTCGGGTTCGGCATGTACCGGATGCAACGCTTCGCACGATTCGCGGATACGGTCCGCTCCCACCCCTTCGGTAGGAGGCCAAACACCCAAGCGTGGGAGCGGCAAGCAGGCGTGCGAATGGGCTCCGCGTCACACAAATGCAATTGATAACGATTGTCATTTAGATATACTGCGCACCTCTTCAGCTCCGGCCCCTCGTCCATGGATTGCCACGTCGGCCTGCTCAATTCGGTGCCATCGCCTCTGCTGTGCGAGATGTTCGGCGCGGCTGGCTACCGGTTCGTCGTACTCGATCTCGAGCACCAGTTGCTATCGCCAGGCGACCTCCAGCATGCGATTCGCGCCTGCGAGCTCGGCGGCTGCGAACCCTGGGTGCGCGTGCCCGAGGTCGATGCGAAGCTGATCGGCCGCGTGCTCGACGCGGGCGCGAAAGGCATCGTGATTTCCCGGCTCGAAACCGTCGAGCAGGCGCGAGACGCCGTGGAAGCCGCGCACTTTCCACCGTTGGGCAGGCGCGGCATCACCGGCGGGCGGGTGACGGGATTCGGCAAGGTGTCCCTGGCCGACTACATCGCCGCGTCGCGCGACGGCATCCGCATCGTGCCGATGATCGAAAGCGAGGCAGGCATCGATGCCCTTCCCGGCATCCTCGCCGTGCCGGGTATCGGCCTCGTGATGGAAGGGGCGCTCGACCTCGCGCTCGACATGGGCCTGGGACCAGATCCGCTGCATCCGCACGTGTGGCAACGCGTGCTCGACATCGCCGGGCATTGCGACGAAGCCGGCGTGCCGTTCTGTCCCAACCCCCGCACGCCCCACCAACGCGAACACTGGCTCGCGCGGCGTCCCCGCTGGCTGCTCGCCGGCGAGGACCGCGGCCTGCTGCTTAGCGCGCTGCGCGAACGGCGTCGCGAGCTGGTCCCCGACGTTCAAACCACCCCTGCCTGAAGGACCCACCCTCCGTGCGTGCGATTCTGCGACTTTCCTGCCTCAGCCTTGCCATCGGCAGCGCCCTCTTCATCGACCGGGCCCATGCCGAGGACACCGACACGACCAAACCGCGCGACCTCCAGGCGGTGACGGTGCAGGGCAACGTACTCGGCGCATCGAAAGCCGAAGACGTGCGCACGTACGCGGGAAGCCGCCAGGTGATCGACGCGAAGACGCTTTCGACCGGCGCCTACCGCTCCCTCGACGACGCCCTCCAGCATGTGCCCGGCATCAAGATCTTCGACGAGACCGGCACCGGCGCGCTGCCCCAGATCATGCTTCGCGGCCTGTACGAGAGCCGCAGCGGACGTGTGCAGGTGCTCGAGGACGGCATTCCGCTCTCGCTGGCCCCGTATGGCCAGACCAGCCTGTCGCTGTTCCCCGTCACCATGAACCAGGTGGATCGCATCGACGTCGTGCGCGGTGGCGCCGCCGTGCAGTACGGCCCCAACAACGTAGGCGGCGTGATCAACCTGGTGAGCAAGGCCATCCCCGAAGCCTGGACCACCACGCTCGGCGAGAAGGTCACCGCCGGCGGTAAGGGCACCTACCTCAAGGACACCAGCCTCAGCACCGGCGGTTACCTCACGCCCACCTTCGGCATGCAGCTGGATGCCGATTGGCAGAAAGGGCAGTACTGGCGCGACCACAGCGACACCGACGTGAAGAACGTGCGCCTGCGCACCGAGTGGTGGGTCGACGACGACAAGCTCATCAAGGCGGACATCGGCCGTTACGTGGCCCATATCGATCTCGCCGGCGCGCTGTCGCCGGCCGACTATCGCGACAACCCGCGCCAGGCCACGCGCCCGCTCGACCGCTTCACCGGTCGCACCACGCGCAGCTCGCTCACCTACCAGCAGGATCTCGGCGGCTGGGGCCCGTTCGACCGCTCGCAGTTCGACTGGACGAGCTTCGGCGCGGAAAGCTCGCGCAACTTCTTCGTGGGGATGCGTCGCGCCTCCACCGAGACATGGCGTTCCGACCTGCCGCCGCAGCTCCTGCAGAGCGCGCCACGCGGTTTCAGCGTGTACGGCAGCGAACCGCGCGTGTCGCTGCACGTGGACGGCAGCGTCACCCAGACCATTACTGCCGGCGTGCGCGCCGAGCGCGAGGACATCGACTTCCTCGTCGGCAACACCGGCCTCGATAACGGCGTGTATACGCTGGTGCGCAACTGGAAGTTCAAGGATCGCGCCTTCGCGGCCTACGTCAGCGACGCCATCGGTTTCCTCGACGATCGCCTCACGGTCACCCCGGGCATCCGCTACGAGCACCTGGACTCCGACTACCGCGACCTCTCCAGCGGCAAGACCACGCAGAACAACATCCGCAATGGCCTGCCAGGCCTTACCGTGGGCTACAAGCTGTCGCCCACCTGGTACGTGTACGCCGACGCGCAACGCTCGCTGCGTGCGCCGCAGGTCACCCAGATCGTGTTCGGCGACAGCCTCGATTCCGAACTGGCCTGGAATTACGAAGCGGGCTTCCGCTACTTCCCCACCGAGGGCACCCGCCTCAACGTCGACGTGTATCGCATCGATTTCGACAAGCAGATCGTGCTGGACAACACCACGCGCACCTACGGCAACATCGGCAAGACCCGCCACCAGGGCGTCGAGGCCCAGTTCGAATGGAGCCCCGCGAACCTTCGCCAGCTGAAGTTCGACGTGGGCTACGCCTACCTCGACGCCGCGCAGCAATCGGGTGCCTTCGAGGGCAAACGCGTGCCCTACACCTCGCGTAACCAGTACAACCTCGGCGCGTCCTACGATCTGGGCGAGACCACCTTCGCGCTGAACGGCTACTACTTCAGCAAGGCCTTCACGGACGCGGCGAACACGCCCACCGAAAACGCCATCGCCTCGGTGGGACCGTTGCCCGCCTACGCGGTGTGGAACGCGCAGGTCACGCATACCTTCATGCGCAACGGCAGCAGCTCGCTGAAGGGCTCGCTGGCCGTGAACAACCTCGCCGACCGTCGCTATTACTTCCGCGGCATCGACACGAGCCCCTGGGGTCGCGAATCCGCGCCGGGCCGTACCTTCACGGCCGGCGTGGAGCTCGCTTTCTGAGCCTTCCGGCACGACGTATCTCCCCACCAAGGTGAAGCTGGTCATGGACACGTTCCCGCTCGTCATCCTTACGCACGTCCGCCATCCCGCCGTCACCGAGGGATTCCTTCCCGCGGCCCATCGGGTGGGCCTGCCCACGGTGCTGCTCACCGACCACCGCATGGACCACCTGCGCCATTTCGATGCGCACCCGGATGATGCGCCGGCAGCGATCCTCGAATGCGACGTCTTCAATCCGCTGAGCGCCATCGATGCGTTGCGCGGCGCGGGCATCCGGCCCGCCGCGGTGTTCTCCAACAGCGACCACCTGCAGGCCTCGACCGCGCTCGTGGCGGAAGGCTTCGGCCTTCCGGGCAAGGACTGGCGCACGTGCTACGCCGCAAAAAACAAGGCGGCCATGCGCGAGCGACTGCGCGAGCGCGGCCTGCCGACGCCCTGGTTCCACAGCCTCGTCCCCGGCGCCACGCCCCCGCTGGACACGCCGTGGCCCGTGGTGGCCAAGCCCCGCGAAGGCGTGGCCAGCATGGACGTGAGCCTGTGCGCCGACGCGTCCGATCTCGATCGCTACCTGCAGGCGTTCTGGCGTCGCCACCCGGGGCGCACCGTGCTGCTCGAGGCCTTCGTCCAAGGCCCGCTGTTCACGCTGGAAACCCTGGGCGACGGGCGCGGCATCCACGCGATCGGCGGCTTCGACGTGACGCTTTCGGCGCCGCCGCATTTCATCGAGATGGAAGCCCGATGGAACGGTCCCGTCGTCATGCAGGGCAAGGCCGCCGCCCTCGCCCAGGTCGAAGCGTTCGGCGTGGGCTTCGGCATCTGCCATAGCGAATTCATCCTCACCGACGACGGCCCGGTGCTGGTGGAGATCAACTACCGAAGCATCGGCGACGGCCGCGAATTCATGCTCGATCGCATGCACGGCGGCCGGTGGTTCGAAACGATCCTGCGCCCGCATCTGGGTCACCCGGTCGCACTGCCCGAAGCGGTGCGCAGCCATGCGCGGGTGACGTACGTCGTGGCCACCGAAGAGGGTCGCATCGACGCGGCCAGCGGCGACCGTTCGCACGGCGATGCCTCGTCACACGTGGATTACCGTGCACTGCGCCACGCAGGCGACACGATACGGCTGACGCATTCCAACAAGGATTACCTCGGGATCCTCCATGCCGTCGGCGACGACGAAGCCAGGCTCGACGACGCGCTGCACGCGATGCGGTCCACGCTCCATTGGCACATCGCCACGACGGAAGCCGCCGCATGACCGCCCGTCCCCGGCCGGTGTCCACGGACGAAGCCTATGTCGCCCGGCGCATCGTCGACTGCTGCCTGCGCGAGAACCTGCGGGGCTTGATCGAACACGGCCGCCGGGCCGACCCCGACGCCGCGCTGCTGCGCGCATGGCCGCACGAGGCGCCTCCCTTCTGGTGGCGTGTCACGCACCTGCCCGGCGGCACGCTCTGGATTCCGGCCGAAACCCGCGACTACATGCAGGCCATCGGCACGTCGAGCCATGGATGGCTGCATGAACGTGACGGCATCGCCCGCTATGAAGACGCCGCCGCGCGCTGGCTCGAACGACTAGGGGAGGCCCTCGACGACGACACCGTCGCCCTGCATCGCCAATACGCCGAGGAAGCCGCCTGTGCCGCCGCCCATCGACGGCTCGCCCGCGAAGGCTATGCCGCACATGCGGGTCGCCTCGCCTTCGCGTTGACGCATGCCGACGACGCCGAGCGCGCACTCCTTTGCGACCAGGTGGCGAGCTATCGCGATCACCCGTTCTACCCCACGGCGCGCGCCAAGTCGGGCTTCGGCGACGACGACCTGCGCACTTATGCGCCCGAATTCGCCCCGACGTTCGCGCTGTGCTGGCTCGCCGTGCCGAAGGCCTCGTTGACCCTGACCACACCCGCACCGTCCTTCTGGCCGTCGATGGCCGACGTGGGCCTGCCGCCGGGCCTGGAAACCACGCACGCCGTCCTGCCCGTGCACCCGTTGACCTGGGATCGACTGGACGCATTCGAACTGCCCGAAGGCACGCTGCGTGCGCCGGATCGCTTTCTCTCCGTGCGGCCGACGCTCTCCGTACGCACCGTGGTGCCGGTAGCGCATACCCGCCATCACGTGAAGCTGCCGCTGCTCATGCGCACGCTGGGCGCGCTCAACCTGCGCCTCATCAAACCCTCGACGATCTACGACGGGCACTGGTTCGAACGCGTGCTGCGTCACCTCGGCGACACCGATCCCGCCCTGCGCGGGCGTTACGTGCACGTGGACGAGTCCCACGGCGGCCACGTCGACGAAGCGCGTCACCTCGCCTACATCGTGCGTACCTATCCCGCCTCGCAGGGCGAAACGCCGATTCCCGTGGCCGCCTTCTGCGCATCCATGCCCGATGGACGGCCGCTCGCCCTGCACGTGGCCGATCGCTTCCACGGAGGCGACGTCTCGGCATGGTGGAGCACCTACGTCGCGCTGATGTGCGACGTGCACCTGCGACTGTGGCTCCAGCACGGCATCGCGCTCGAATCGAACCAGCAGAACGCGGTGCTCGCGTACCGTCCCGACGGGCCGCCCAGCTTGTGGATGAAGGACAACGACGCCGCACGCGTGCGCCTGGATCGCCTCTACGCCACGTCGCCGTCACTGAAGCACCTGGATCTTCCGCGCGATCCCCGCCTTTCCGTGGACGGCGACGACGCGCTCGCGCGCATGTTCTGCACGATCACCCTCCAGCTCTGCCTGCTCGCCGTGCTGGAAGGCGTGGCGGAACGCGTGCCCGAATGGCGCCGCCCCTTCTACGCCGTGTTGGCGGACACGCTCGACCGGAGCCTGGAGACGCTCGCCGCCGAAGGCATCGACGTTTCGCCGGCGCGTCGCCTGCTCGATGGCGAAACGCTCCCCGTAAAATACCTGCTCAGCGCGGGCAGCCTGCTCAGCAAGCAGGCCACCGGCGCCGCCGACATCAACAAGTTCTACGGCGACAGCGGTCCCAACTTCATGCGCGATCCCGCGTTGCGCGGAGCACGCTGATGCGCGTGCTGGGGCCGGTGCTGGCCGCGCACTACCTCGCGGCCTTCACCGCATTGGGCATGCCCGTGTTCATGCCGCGCGTGCTGGCGCAGCTGGCGCCGCATGCGCCGGCCTGGCTCGCCGGCGCGCTCTACGTGTTGCCGACGATCTGCACGGCGTTGACCGCCACCGCCTGGGGACGCCTCGCGGACCGTTACGGCCGGCGGCTGTCGCTGCTGCGCGCGCAGGCCGGTCTCGCGCTCGGCTTCACCCTGGCCGGT
The DNA here is from genome assembly GCF_040900725.1 of Luteibacter sp. CQ10. Lineage (NCBI taxonomy): Bacteria > Pseudomonadati > Pseudomonadota > Gammaproteobacteria > Lysobacterales > Rhodanobacteraceae > Luteibacter > Luteibacter sp. CQ10. The sequence goes on from NZ_JAEUYM010000001.1 coordinate 1,623,623, forward strand.
TTCGCACCGAACCTCGCCTGGTTCGTGGTGGCCCTGGTGATCCAGGGTACGTGCGGCGGCTCGCTGGCTGCCGCCAACGCCTACCTCGCCACGCAGTTCGGACGTGAGGAGACGCAGGGTTCGCTCGCGCGGGCGCTGGACTGGACGCAGTTCTCCGCACGGCTGGCGATGGTGTCCGCACCCGCGCTGCTCGGGCTGGCCATGGGCTGGGGCGCGGCGCAGGACCTCTATCGCTACCTCGCCTTGTTGCCGCTGGCCGCCTTCGTGGTGACCCTGGCCTTGCCGAAAGATCCACCGAGTGCGGCGAGCGTCACCGTCACGCGCGTCGCGCCCGCCTGGCGCGACTGGAGCGGGCTGCTCACGGTGCAATTCCTGTTCTGTTTCGCGATGGTGGTCACCTTTCCGTACTTCGTGCCCTACGCCGAACGCCTCGGCATCGCGCACGACGCTACGGCGGGCCTGCTCTACAGTCTTCCGCACCTGGTCTACCTGGTAGCGCTGCCGTGGTGGCGCGGCTCGACGGTATCGCCGCAACGTCCCCTGCTGATCGGGCTCGCGATGTTTTCCGTCGCCTGCCTCATCCAGGCGTGGACGAACACCGTCCCGTGGATCGCACCCGCGCGCTGCCTGTACGGCGCGGGCATGCTGTTGGTCATCGGCGGGCTCAATCGCGCGCTGGGCGCGCGCGCCGGTGGCGGCAACGCCGGCCACGTCTTCGGTTTGTTCGATGCCTGCGGCAAGTGGGCCGGTGCGCTCGGCGGCCTCGCCGCGGGCGGCCTCGTGTCGCGCATCGATCTCTCCGCTCCCTTCGTCGCCGCCACGCTCGCCGGCCTCGCCGCCGTGGCCGCTGCCGCCTACGTCTTCCGTCCCCCGAAGAGGCCGCTCCATGTCCCCGCTAGCGATACGTGAACAGTGGCACCAGGCGCAAGCGGAAGCGCAGGCCGTCGCCTGCTGGCTCAACTGCTATCTCCGCGAGTTCGCCCTGCCGCGTGCGCAGGTCGACCTGGACTACCGGGGCCGTGACGTACCCGCCGGGCTGCCGCACGGCGAAGGCCGTCTCGTACGCGTCCATTTCGCCGAGCCGGGATACCTGGTGTGCATCCGCGCGCGACGAAGCAGCCGCCTCGGCCGTTGCGAGTACGCATCGTCGCCCTACCTGAAGGCGCCAGGTGAAGCCTGGCGTTGCGCCGACGCCGACGCCGCCGTGCACTTCCTCCTCGAACGGCTGTCGCCGGAATGCGGCTTCAACGCGGATCTGCACGCGCAGACCATGAACAGCATCGCGATCGCCCGCGAACTGCTCGCCCGTTCGCTCGACGCCCCACTCACCGGCGACGCCTTGCTCGACGCCGAGCAAGGCATGCTCTGGGGCCACGCCATGCATCCCACGCCAAAGAGCCGGGAGGGGCTTCCGTTACCGGTGGTGCTGGATGCATCTCCTGAAGTACGCGCACGCGTACCCTTGTTCTGGTTCCGCATCGATCCCAGGCTGTTTCGCGGGCGGGGGCGAGACGTTCGCGCCACGCTGGAGAAAGTTTCGGGCGCCCCGGGCCTTTACCCCTGCCATCCCTGGGAGGCCGAACGGCTGCTCGCCCAGCCGCCGATGCGGGCCGCCATCGCGGCGGGCTGGATCGAGCCGGTGGGCCCCATGGGCGAAGCGCTTCACCCGACGTCGTCCGTGCGCACGATGTACCACTCGGACCTGGACTATTTCCTCAAGCTCTCCATCCATGTGCGCCTGACCAACTGCGTGCGCAAGAACGCGTGGTACGAGCTGGAAAGCGCCGTGGCGCTCACCGCCCTGCTCGCCCCGGTGTGGCGCGACGTGGCGCGGCAGGTGCCCGGCTTCGACGTCATGGTGGAACCGGCGGCCACCACGCTGGACTTCGCCCCGTTCTCCGATGACGCCGACGCCTTGCGCGAACTCGCCGAAGGCTTCGGCATGCTCTATCGCGAAAACCTGCCGCCCTTGCAGCGCAAGCGTTACCAGCCACAGGTCGCCGGTGCGCTGTTCACCACCGACCGCGACGGCCACAGCATCTGCCGGCGCATGGTCGAACGCCTCGGCGGACCCTACGCACCCATGGCGTTGTGCTGGTTCGAGGCCTATGCCTCGTTGCTGCTGGAAGGTACCTGGCTCGCCTTCTTCCGCCACGGCGTGGTGCTGGAACCGCACCTTCAGAACACCGTGGTCGGCTTCGACCGCGGCATGCCCGCGCACCTCTGGATCCGCGACCTGGAGGGTACCAAGCTCGTCGACGGGTTCTGGCCGCGAGAACGTCTCGACGGGCTATCGGAACGTGCACGCGCCTCGGTGGTCTACGCGGCGGAACTGGGCTGGAAACGGATCGCCTACTGCGCGCTCGTGAACAACCTCGCCGAGGCGATCTTCCACCTGTCCGGCGATGATGAGGATCTCGAAGGCCAGATGTGGCAGGCCGTGGCGGATATCGCCGAGCGCTGGCAGGCCCGCCACGGCAGGCAACCGCTGCTCGAAAGCCTGATCGACGGCGAGCCGTTGCCGAGCAAGAACAACCTGCGTACACGGCTGTTCAAGCGGGCCGACCGCGATTCGGACTACACCGCCGTGCCCAGCCCGATCGGCGCGCCATCGTCCTCGCGGGTCACCGCATGAATCCCTACGCCTCGCTGCCACGCCTGCGTGCCGCCGTGGATGAACTGCGAAGCGAGTCCGACGAGCCCGTGTGCGCCTACGTCTACGACCTCGACGCGCTCGCCCGGCATGTGCGCTGGATGCGCGAAACCCTGCCCGACGGCTGCGAGCTTTACTACGCGGCCAAGGCCAATGCGGATGCGCCCATCCTCGATACGCTCGCGCCCTGGGTGGACGGTTTCGAAGCCGCCTCGGGCGGCGAATTGCGCTGGCTTCGCGAACGCCAGCCCGGCAAACCGTTGCTCTTCGGCGGTCCGGGCAAGCTGGACAGCGAACTGGCCGACGCCGTCGGCGAGCCGGGATGCACGCTTCACGTGGAGAGCCTGGGCGAACTGCGTCGACTCGCCGCCATCGTGGCACGCACGTCGCACGGGGCACGGGTGTTCCTGCGCATGAACATCGGTGTGGACGGCGTGGGCGATACGCGGCTCATGATGGGTGGCAAGCCCACGCCGTTCGGCATGGACGAAGCCGATCTCCCCGCGGCCATCGCGCTGTTGCGGGAACACCCGTCGCTGACCCTGGAAGGTTTCCATTTTCACCTGATGTCGCATCAGCGTGACGCGGACATACAGCTCCGCCTCGTCTACGCCTATCTCGACGCGGTGCATCGTTGGCAACGCGACCACGGGATCACCGTGCGCACGGTCAATGCCGGCGGCGGCTTCGGCGTGGACTACGCCGACCCTTCGCGATCGTTCGATTGGGCGGCGTTCTGCCAGGGCCTGCGCCACATGCAGGCGGATCGCGGCGAAACGCTGCGCCTGCGCTTCGAACCGGGCCGCTTCGTGAGCGTGGCCTGCGGCTGGTACGTGATGGAGGTGATCGACATCAAGCGCAGCCACGGCGAATGGTTCGCCGTGGCTCGCGGGGGCACGCATCACTTCCGCACGCCACCGGCGCAGGGGCACGACCATCCCTTCATCGTGCTGCGAGGCCCGGGCACGCCCTCGCTGAGCGGCGAGCGCGTTACCCTGGTCGGCCAGCTCTGCACGCCCAAGGACGTGCTCTCACGCGCCCAGCCCGTGGACACCCTCGCCGTGGGCGACTGCCTGGCCTTTCGGCTGGCCGGCGCCTATGCCTGGAACATCTCGCACCAGAACTTCCTGATGCATGCGCCGCCGAGGATGATGTACCTGTAACCCAAAGGCATCGCGGCGCGAACTCACCCGCATGATCTTCCCCTCACCCGCATCGACATGAACCGGCGGCACGCCCTCGCGGCGCTCGGCACGGGGCTGGCCGCCGTCGTGGCCGCCTCACTGGGCCGCGACGCGTGGCCGGTCCCACCCGCCAACGGGCTCGATCTGATCGGCGGTCGCATCCACGTCGTGTTCGACGAGGCGGACGGTATCGATCGCGACCGCGTGCTGGGCTGGATACTCCTTGGCGCGCGCGCCATCGAGACCTATTTCGGCCGCTATCCCGCGGCCCGGCACGTGATCGAGGTGATCGCCGAGAACGGACGCAAGGTCGGCCACGCCACGACCTGGGGTGGAAACGGCTCGTCGCTCACGCGCATCCACGTCGGTCGCGACACCGACGAGGATGCCTTCCTGCGTGACTGGGTGCTGGTGCACGAGATGGTCCACGCCTCCCTGCCCGACCTGCCGCGTCGCGCGCTCTGGTTGCAGGAGGGCAGCGCGACCTGGATCGAACCCGTCGCGCGGGTCCAGGCGGGCCAGCTTCCGCCCGAAGCCATCTGGTCGCAGGCCGTCGCCGGCATGCCGAAGGGCCAACCCGGCGCCGATGCGGGCGGCATGGACGGCACCGAGGCCTGGGGCCGCCTCTACTGGGGCGGCGCGACGTTCTGGCTGCTTGCCGAGATCGCGATCCACGAAGCCAGCCAGGGCACGCGCGGCCTGCGCGAAGCGTTGCGCGCCATTGCCCGCACCAGCGGCGGCAACGTCGTGGTATGGACACCCGAGCGGATGATGCGCGAGGGCGACGCCGCCGTGGGCAACGGCGCCCTCTCGTCTCTGTATCGGACCTTCGCCTCCCGTAGGGTGCCGACGGACCTCGACGCGCTGTTCGCACGACTCGGCGTAGAACCGACGCCTCACGGCATCGCTTTCGACGATCGGGCTCCCCTTGCCGCGCTGCGCCGCAAGATCGGCGAAGCCGGGCCGGGATGACTTTCCCACGCACGGAGACATGCCATGACAAGCAAGACCCTGTACGTCGAACTGCACGCAAAGCCTGGCAAGGAGGCCGAACTGGCCGACTTCCTGAAGAGCGCCCAGCCCCTGGCCGTCGCGGAACCGGGCACGGTGACCTGGTTCGCCGTCCGCTTCGACGAACGCACGTTCGCCATTTTCGATGCGTTCGACGACGAGGCCGGTCGCGACGCCCACCTCAACGGCGATATCGCCAAGGCGCTGATGGCGCACGCCGACGAGCTACTCGCCTCCGCGCCACAGATCCGCAAAGCCGACGTGCTCGCCGACAAACTTCCTGGCAGGTAACGGGGCGCTCCACGCTCAAGCCGGGCCTCCCGCGGCCGATAACCGAGCCATCGGAACCGTCCGCAGGAAGCCCGGCATGATCGATCCCCTCCGACCGAACCCCGCATCGCAGGCAGCGCTCACCCAGGGCTGGGCGGCGCGCCTTTCTTCGGCCGTGTCGAACGTACGCGTCGCCGCCACGCCGACGCCTTCGGTGCGCTTCACCGTCAGTGACGGCACGCCGCCGGACGATCCGACATACGCCGCCGCCCTCGCCGATCCCGCCAAAACGTATTCGAACGATGCGCTGGCCGCGCTGCTCGACCGCAACGCCGATGCCGCCACCGCGTCGGGCCAGTTCGCGAGCCTCGGCAAAGCCTTGCTCACGCGCTTCGGCGCCGACGGCGACGACGTATCGCTGGCCACGACGCCCTCCGCCGCCGTCGACGGACTGGCACCCGTGCATGCCGGGCCCGACTCGGACGCGATGCTGTCGATACGCACGACGGGTGGCGCCACCGTCAAGGTCACGCTCCATCACGGCGACGACGGCCTGTCCATCGCGATGAAGAGCGACGGCCCGTTGAGCGACGACGACCGCCAGGCCGTGTCGAAACTCGCCGGTGCCTTCCAGGGCGCGCTCGACGGCCTGGGTGCCTCCCCGCCCCGGCTGGCACTCGACGGGCTGATGGGCAATGATCCGCGACTCGCGTCGGTGGACTTCAATGCGCGGGTTGACGACGGCCAAGGCAAGCCGCAGACCATCGCGTTCCACGCCGGCAGCGACGCGCGCAGCCTCCAGGTGGACGGCCCCTCGGGCACGCTGAGCGTCGGCATGGACATGACGTCGGCCGCCCTGTGGGGAAACCAGGCGCAACGGCAGGCCTCCGTCGCCAACTATCTCGCCCAGATCGACGATGCCGTGCAGCGCGGTCATGGCGATGCCTCGCTCATCGCGATGTTCAAGGACGCGTTCGGCCAGATGAACTCGAATTACCCGCCGATACCCGACGCCTCGACGGCCGGCCCCCACGTGGGCCAGGGCGACCACGCGGCCCTGACCGGGCTGGCCGACTTCACGGCGTCGTTGAGCCAGGCCGCGTCGGCTCCCAACCCACTGAGATCGAACGAGCTGGACACGTTCAGCTACGACCTCTCGCAGCAGTCGCGCCTGGGCGGCCTCAACGATGCGTCGCGGACCATCGACCAGCACCAGTCGTCGCACCTGAAGGCCAGCTACCACCAGGCGCTTTCGCCCGATGCCACCTTGCGGCTGACCGAAGATCCCAAGTCGCAGAACTACCTGTATCGACTGATCGACGACAGCGCGACCAGCGACACCCACATCGCCTACGACAAGGGCAAGCTCGCGCAGGCCTCTGTCACGCGCACGGCGAACCAGAGCACGCACGACATGAAATACGTGCTCAACCGACTGGTGGAAGACGCCACCACGCCTTCGACCCGTTCGCGAACCGATGACCTGCGGGCGTTGATCGCCCCCCGGCTGCTCGGGAACGGCCGGTCCGGGTTTTCACCGGAATCGCTCGCCCGTGCCCACGCGGATATCGCGTTGACGTCCGAGCCTTATCTGCTCGGCCCCGCGTCGTCGACCGTCTCGCCGTAGGCGCGAAATCCTCCGAAAAGCGGAGCCATTGGACGAAAAGCGCTTCCTTTGGCGAAACCCGCTCGCAATCATTTGCGAATATGAGGTTTTTGTTCGGAAACGGCTTGTCACTCAAGTGACGGTGGCGTTATGTTGGTGTTACGCCGTCATGTCCACAGGGGATTGGACGGCGCGGGTTTCCCCACCCTCCCCAATTCAAACCCCACAGGATGGTGCCTTCCCCAGGGCGCCGTCCCTTTCCGAAGTTGCCGTTCCGCCGCGAGGCGGGGCGCGGAGGTCCACCATGAATACGAACTCCTTCCGGGGCGTGCCGAAGCGCACCGCTCTTGTCGTTGCTCTGAGCACCTGCCTGCTCTCGGCCGCCGTCTACGCTCAGGACGCCGCTCCCGACGCCAGCAAGTCGCAGAACCTCGAGACCGTCACGGTCACCGGTTCGCGCATCCGCTCGGTGGACGTCGAAACCTCGCAGCCGATCTTCACGATGGATCAGCAGGCGATCAAGGCCACCGGCCTGACCAACGTCAACGACGTGCTGGCCCGCCTGCCCTCCACCGGCACGCCGGACATCACCGGCCAGAACCCGCTCGCCAACGGCGACGGCGTCGGCGGCAGCTACGTCAACATCCGCAACCTCGGTTCCAAGCGCACGCTGGTGCTGGTCAACGGCCGCCGCTGGAGCACCAACCTCTCCGGCCTCACCGACATCTCGACGATTCCGGTCTCCATCATCGACCGCATCGACGTGCTCAAGGACGGCGCCTCGTCGATCTACGGCTCCGACGCGATCGGCGGCGTGATCAACATCGTCACCAAGCAGAAGTTCGACGGCGCCGAAGCCAACGTCTATTACGGCACCAACGGCAAGCACGACGGCGACCAGAAGAACTACGAGTTCACCTGGGGCCACAGCACCAAGGACAACTCGATCATCCTGGCCGCCACGCAGCAGGAAACCGATCCGCTGATGAGCAACACCCGTTCGCTGACGCGCTATCCGCAGGGCCCGCGCCACCCGAACGATCGCCTGGGCCTCACGAACGAAGGCAACGTCTTCGCGCCGGATGGCACCAGCTACGTGCTGCGTCCAGGCGGCAACGCCGCCAACCTCGGCGACTACGACCAGCGCGACGCCAACGGCTACAACACCCAGGCCGACTCCACGTTCCGCTCGGGCACCAAGCTGCGCAACCTGTTCATCACCGACCGTTACAACCTCACCGACAACGTCATCCTGCACGCCACGGGCAGCTACAGCGTGCGCGATTCGTCGAGCGTGGTGGCGGGCTATCCGTTCAGCACGTCGTCGACGGGTCTGCAGCTGTCCGGCGAGAACGCCTACAACCCGTTCCCGGGCCAGGACGTCGACTTCGCCCGCCGCATCACCGAAGAGCCGCGCAACTCCTACAACAAGGACCGCATGGCTCACCTGGACGTGGGCGCGGAAGGCTACTTCACCTTCTTGAACCACGACTGGAACTGGGACGCGACCTACACCTACTCGCAGTCGAAGGTGAAGCAGGTCTATGACGGCAACGTCTACCTGCCGAACGCCGCGAAGGCCCTCGGCCCCACCACGATCATCGACGGCCAGGTCGCCTGCGCCAACGCCGCCGATCGCGCGGGCGGCTGCCTGCCGTGGAACATCGCCGGCGGTCCGGCCGCCATGAGCCCGGCCCTGTGGCAGTACCTGGGTTACCTCGCCACCGATCGCGCCACGCAGAAGACCAACGACTTCAGCGCCAACGTCGGCGGCGGCCTGTTCGACCTGCCGGGCGGCACGGTCAGCATCGCCGGCGGCATCGAGCATCGCAAGGAACAGGGCAGCTTCACGCCCGACGCCATCGATGCCCAGGAGCTCACCACCAACCCGGCCACCCAGCCGACCAATGGCGGTTACATCGTGAACGAGGCCTACCTCGAGCTCGACGTGCCGCTGCTGCGTGACCTGCCGGGCGCGAAGGAACTGGGCGTCAACGTCGCCAGCCGCTATTCGCACTACAGCAACTTCGGCAGCACCACCAACAACAAGTACAGCTTCCGCTACCGTCCGATCGAAGACCTGCTCGTTCGCGGCACGTATGCCGAGGGCTTCCGCGCCCCGAGCATTCAGGACCTCTTCCAGGGCCAGGCGCAGACCTTCGACAACTACCTCGACCCGTGCGACGCCGTGTTCGGTTCGGCCGCCGCGAAGCCGGTCTGCGCCGCGCAGGGCGTGCCGGCGAACTTCCGCCAAGTCAATCAAAACAATGTGCCGATCACCAGCGCCAACGGCGACTCGGGCCAGGTGCCGTTCCTGCAGGGCGGCAGCACCCAGGTGAAGCCGGAGCGCTCGATCACCCGTACCGCGGGTCTGGTCTACAGCCCGCATTACGTGCAGGGCCTGGACTTCACCCTCGACTACTACAAGGTCGAAGTCACCAACGCGATCACCAACCTGACCGCGAACGGCGTGCTGAACTTCTGCTACATCCAGAACATCCCGTCGTTCTGCAACAACGTGACGCGTAATGCCACGGGTGCCATCACCAGCCTGCTGGAAACCCCGGCCAACGTCGGCAAGATCCAGACCCAGGGCTACGACTTCGGCGTGCACTACCGCCTGCCGGAAACCTCGATCGGTACGTTCTCGATCGCGTCGGACAGCACCTACCTGAAGCAGTACGACGAAACCGCGGGCCCGGGCGCTCCGGCGCGCCACCTGGTGGGTTACCAGGTGAACCAGGCCGTGGCCACCAACTCCACCGCCGGCGAGTTCCGCGTGCGCTCCAACCTCGCGCTGAACTGGGAATACAAGTCGTTCGGCGCGAGCTGGACGATGCGCTACTTCTCGGGCCTGAAGGACGTCTGCGTCGACGATTTCGAGTGCTCCAACCCGACGGCGATCAACAACGACACCGGTACGCTCGGCGTCGCCAAGAAGGGTTCGGTCACCTTCAACGACGCGCAGTTCCGTTACAAGGCGCCGTGGCAGGGCACGTTCTCGGTCGGCATCAACAACGTGTTCAACCGCAAGGGCCCGCTGTACTACGACGCCGCCACCTCGGGCGTGCCGCCGTACAACTCGGCCTTCGACGTGGATCGCTTCTTCTACGTCAGCTACGACCAGAAGTTCTGATCCATCGGGATACCGTCGCCACGGGCCTTCGCGGCCGTGGCGACGCCCTTCCCGCGGCGGTCACTCGACCGTCAGCAACGGCCGCTCCGGCGGCCGTTCTTCTATGCGCTCGCCCAGCGCCTCGATCGCGTCGGACCGGCGGAACGACGCCATGTCCACGCCCTGCACCGCCTCGAGCGGCGCATCGGTGCGGCCCGTCATCAGCATCGCCGTGAGGCAGCGCAGGACGGGGTACTCCGGGGCCATCTCCTCGACGAACAGGAACTGCCCCGCCTGGTTCACCTCCAGGAAGTGATACCCGCCCTCGGTGTCGATCACCAGGTCGACGGCGCCGAAGACCAGGTTCAGTTCGCGCATCAGCGCGCGTAGTTTCGCCTCGACATCGCCCGGCAACGTGAACGCCTCGGCCAGCACCGCGCCCTTCTTGGCGTGGTCGCGCCAGTCGACGAAACCTCCCCCGCCCATCCGCTTCGTCAGCTTCAGCGGAAACATCCGCTCGCCCATCACCGTCACGCGCACGTCCGCGGACTTCTCGATGTAGCGCTGGTAGATGCCCGGGCATACCGCGATGGACTCGGGCGGCAACTCGCTGTGTTCGTCCAGCAACGTGACGCCGACGGCATGCATGCGGCCATTCTCGCTCTCCTCCCAATGGTGGACGAGAAAGCTCTTGAAGATGATCCTGCCCCAACGACGGCGCAGCGCATCCACCTGCGCGGCATCGGTGGTCACGATCGTGTCGGGAATGGGAATACCCACCCGACGGCATGCCTCCAGCTGCACGATCTTGTATTCGGCGCGCTGGGCGGCGGGAAAGGGGTTGATCCACAACGCGTCGCCGAACGTCTGCGGAAGGTTGAACAGGCCCCGCTGGAAGAGCTTCCATTCCCATTCGGCGAACGTGCGATCGGCTTCGGCGCAGTGCGGCGTCGGGTCGTGCAGGCGCCGGTTCCACACCGCGCTGATGCCGTCGCCGCCACGCAACGAATCCTCGAGCGATACCTCGTCGTCGGAAACACGGAAGGTGTAGTGCACACCCGGCCGCGCCTGCAACGAGGGCATCCACAGTGGGCTTACGCCCTGTTTTTCGAGCGCCCAGGCGAGGGCACTGGCATGCGGATCGGTGTCGGGCGCGAGGATGAGGGGGCGTTTGCTCACGTAGGAATTCCGTCTGCCTGGGGATCGAAGGACACGCGGCTGTCGCGCCGCGTGTCCGAGGTCGATGTATCAGCCCAGGCCGCCCGGGAATTCCGGCTCGGGACGGTCGTCGGTGTTGACCGTGAGGAACAGGCCCTTGTTGTCCTGGTCCTTGGTGAGTTCGGTGACGTCCGAGGCGTTGATGCGGGCGAAGGCGCGGATCGTGGTCGTTTCTTGGGACTGCATGGGACAGATCTCCTGAAGGTTGATCGCACGTTGGATGGCGCACGGTGTGCTCCCCACGCCGTCATGGCGCACGGAGACCATCCGATACTAAGCATCCGGCCACGGGGCGCCCGACGTAACGGCCGTTACGGAGGACATTTGCCGATTCCACGTGTCGATTCGAAGGTTCTTGCCATCGCGTCACCCCATGACGCGGCGGAAAAAGCCGATGCGGTGATATCGCTCGCCCGTTCGCAAGGCGCTGGGTTCCTGCCTGCGCAGGAACGACGTACTGCACGATTTATCTCTCTGCATGGAACAACCTCACGTCGTTCCTGCGCAGGCAGGAACCCAGCGCCTTGAATCCGGTTTTCGCGAAGCAGCGATGCGGCCCTAAACGACGATCACCGGCAAACTCATGCGCGCCACCGCTCCCCGCGCATCCTCACGCGCATGCAATTCCAGCGTCCCGTCCTGCGCTTCCACGATCTGCCGTGACAAGGCCAGCCCGATCCCCGCGCCCTGCGGCTTGGTGGTGAAGAACGGCACGAACAGGTTGCCGCTCGAGGGCAAGCCCGGTCCCAGGTCGCTCACTTCGATGAGCACGCTCCTTCCCTGCCGACGCCAGCCGAGCAAAACCTCGTTGTCGCCACCTGCTTCGACCGCATTGCGCAGCAGGTTGATGAGTACCTGTTCCAGTTGGTCCGGATCGCCCATCAGCTCGAGGGGGTCGCCCGGCAGCACACGAATGCGCGCATCGTCGAACAGCCTCACCACGCGCTCGGCGAGCGCGGCTACACCGACCCGGACGCGCTGGGGCGGCGGCAGGCGGGCAAGCCGCGCATAGTGGCCCACGAACCGTTGCAAGGCGGCGCTTCGCTGGCCGATCACCTCCAGGCCATGGCGCAGGTCGGCATCGAGTTCGTCGCCTAGCGGCTGGCCCGCCCCTGGCAGCAAACCATGCAGGGTTTCCACCATGGAGCCGATCGGTGCCATGGAGTTGGTGATCTCGTGGCTGAGCACGCGCAACAACCGACGGAAGGCCTGGGCTTCTTCCTCGCGCAACGCACGTTCCATCGGCTGCACCACCAGCAGGCGCCCTTCCTGGCTGCGGCTGCGCAGCGAGGCGTGTCCCACCTGCCAGCGACCCGACTGCCCGGCGAACCGATGCGCGACGATCTCGCCCGACGGCACCTCCAGCAACGACGCAAGCCCCAACGCCCCGGCATCGGCCCCCAGCAACGCCACCGCCGACCGTCCCAGCAAGCGCTCGCCGGCCGGATTGACCAGGCGCAGGCGTCCGTCGCGCTCGAAGGCGAACACGGCGCCGTCCAGCGCCGCCAACGTCTTGCTCAGCAGTTGCACCGATTCCTGCAACCCGCGCTGCTCATCCTGCAAGCGCACGGCCAGTTCGTTGAAGCGGCGCGCGATGTCGCCGAAATCGTCGGCGCGTTCCGCACCGGAGGCACGCACGCCGTAGTCGCCTTCACGCAAGGCCTCGAGCAGGTTCGCCACGGTCTGCAGGCGGTTGGGCCGCTCGCCGACGAAACGCCACGCCACGACGGTGAGTAATACCACCAGCATCGATAACGCCACCGCTTCGGCGGGACGTGGCGAGCCGGCGAGCAACACTCCCGCCAGCGCCAGCAAGGCCGGCACGGCGACGAGGAGGTTACTCCGCCTCATCGCGCTGGAGTCCGTACTTCTCCATCCGTCGATAAAGACTCTGGCGCGTGATGCCCAGTTGCACCGCTGCGCGCAGGAGGTTGCCGTCGTGCCGCTCGATCGCCACGCGTAGCATCATGGCCTCGACATCGTCCAGCGTCATGTCTTCCATGCCCTTGGGCTTGGCCGCCCTGCGCAGCCGCAGGTCGGCCACGTTGACCCGTTGGCCCCCCAGCAGCGCGGCGCGTTCCATCGCATGCGCCAGTTCGCGCACGTTGCCCGGCCATGCGTGTTCCAGCAGGGCCTTTTCGACGGCGGCATCCATCACGGGCGGATCGCGACGATAGCGACGACTGGCCGTCGCGAGGTATAGGCGTGCGAGCGGCACGATGTCGTCGCGACGTTCGCGCAGGGGCGGCAACCTCAGCGGAAACACGCTCAGGCGATAGAGCAGGTCTTCGCGGAAGCGTCCGGCATCCACCTCGGCATCGAGATCGGCGTTGGTCGCGGCGACGATGCGCACGTCCACCCGCTGCGTGCGCGACGCGCCGAGGCGCTCGAACTCGCCGTCCTCGAGCACGCGAAGCAGCTTGGGTTGCTGTTCCAGCGGCAGGTTGCCGATCTCGTCGAGGAACAGCGTGCCGCCGTCCGCCGTTTCGAAACGGCCGGCACGATCCTGGCGCGCGTCGGTGTAGGCGCCCTTGACGTGACCGAACAACTCCGCCTCGAACAGCGTGGGCGCGAGACCGCCGATATCGACCTTGACGAAGGGACGCTGACGGCGCTGCGACGACTGGTGCAGGCGTTTGGCCAGCACGCTCTTGCCGGTGCCGTTCTCGCCGAGCAGGAGCACCGCCGCGTCGCTCACGGCAATCCGCTGCACGTCGTCCATGAGGCGGCGCATGGCCGCGGATTCGGCCACGAAGGCGTCGCCGTCATCGAGCATCAGCGCCTGCGCGTCGCGCAGGCGTCGCACGTCGCGCTCGCTGCGCTGCAACGACACGCGCGCTTCCAGCACGCTGAGCAGGCGGGCGTTCTGCCAGGGCTTTTCGATGAAATCGACGGCGCCCTCGCGCATCGCTTCCACCGCCAGTTCGATGCTGGCCCACGCGGTCATCGCGATGATGGGAAGATCGGGCTTGCGCTCGCCGAGTTCGCGGATGAGCGCAAGGCCTTCGTCGCCCGAGGTGGTGTCCTGGCTGTAATTCATGTCGACGAGCACGGCGGCGTAGTCGTCGGTCTGTACCAGCGACAGCGCGGCGGCGGGAGACGCCGCCTCGCTGACGCGATAGCCCGAATGCTTCAGCAGGAGACGCAACGCATCGCGCACGGCGTCCTGGTCGTCGACCACGAGGACATGCGGTGTAGCGGTGCCCGGGAGGGAATGATCGGCCATGGCTTCCAGTCTAGACGCCGTCAGTCGACGCGCAAAGCCTGCATCGGCCGCACGCGCGCCGCCCGCCATGCCGGCGGCAGGCTCGCCAGCAGGCCGGACAACCCGAGGGTAAGCAGAACCGCGCCGATGGCCAGCGGATCGAGGGCATCGATGCCGAAAAGAAAGCCGGCCAGCAGGCGCGACAACGCCATGGCCGCCGCCAGCCCGATCGCCAGGCCCAGGCCCACCTGCACCGCCGCCGAGCGGATCACGGTCATCAGCAGGCGGCTTCGGGTGGCACCGAGCGCCGAGCGCACGCCGTAGTCGTGCCGATGCGCCGTCACCGCCACTGACATCACCGCGTACAGGCCGACGGAGGCCAGCACGAGGGCCATGCCCGCGAAGAGGCCGACGAGCAGCAGGTTGAGGCGTTGCTCGGTGGTCGTGGACGCCACCACCGACTCGAGCGACTGCACGTTGGAGATGGGTTGGCCCGGTGCCGCCTGGTTGACCGCGTCGCGCAGCGTGGCCTCACTCAAGGCCGTGCCCGGATGCAATCGAACGGCAAAGGAGAAGCCGCCGAACTGACGAAGGAACGACCATACCCCTGACGGCATCTGCATGCGCGGCGTGTAGAAAACCGGTGGCGCGGGCTTGGCGGGACCGTACTGACGCACGTCGCCGACCACACCCACCACCCGCATGCCCACGTTGTTCTCACCACCGATGTGCAGCGTAACGATCCGCCCCAACGGACTCGATGCCCCGAAATAGCGTCGGGCGAACGACGTGCTGACCACGCAGACCGGATCGGCGCCCGCGACGTCGGTCGCCGCGATCATGCGACCCGCAAGGAGCGGAACGCCCACCGTCTCCAGAAAGCCCGGGCTGGTGATCCGGTACTGGACGCTGACCATGCCACCGTCGGGAAGAACGACCGGCCAGTTGAGCTGGTCCGCCGTGGGCAGCGTGGTGGATTCGCCGGCGGACTCCACCTCGGGCAGGCGACGCAGGCGTTCCAGGACGTCGTGGGTCAGCGAGGCGACGTCGGTAGCCGTCACGTAACGTTGCTTCACCGGCGACAGCGCAAACGTCGTGACGTCGCGGGTGCTGAAGCCCATCGGTATCGATTCGAGTTCATACAAGGTGCGCGTGAACAAGGCCGCACCCACCAGAAGCACGACCGCCACGGCCACCTGCGCCACGACCAGCCACCGCCCCACCCGGCCGTCCTCGCGACTGATACCGCCGCGGCCCCCACCGACGAGTTCACCGCGCCAGTCGCGACGCCGGCCGCGAAGCACGGCGAGCACGGTCGCTCCCGTGGCGGCGACCAGGCCTGCCATCGTGGCGAACGCCACGCTCATGCCGGTCAACGCCACCGGCTCGCCACGTGTCCATTCGGGGGGAACGAAGCCCCCGACGAGTCGCAAGCCGATCCACGCCAGCAGCAGGCCGCACGCCGCGCCCAGCAGGCCGACCAGAAGGCCTTCACCCAAGGCGGGCAAGCTCAGCCGTCCGGTCGATGAGCCGAGCGCGGCACGCACGGCGTACGCATGCGTACGCGACAACGAGCGCATCAGGATGAGACTGGCCAGGTTGATGATGCCGATCAGCATCACGCATGCCGCCGCGCCGAGGAACAGCCAGATCGTGCGACCGCTATTTCCGACGAACACGCTCCGCATGATCGGAATCGCCCGTGGCGGCTCCTGGGCGAGTCGTTGGCGTGCTTTCTCCGGATCGATCACCGAGGCCAGCAGAAGTGGGGTGGCGATGCTCGCCGTCGCCGCGGATACGCCCGCCACCGTCGCGCCGGGCCTCATCCGCCCGAGGACGAGCTGGTTCTCGTTCATGTCGTCGGATGCGGGGTCCGGCTGCATGGCGACCACGAGATCGATGGCATCGGGCCATCGAAAGGTGGCGGGCAGCACGCCGACGATCTGCATGCCCTTGCCCTCGACCTCCAGCACGCGTCCCACCGCGGCGGGATCGCCGCCGAAGCGTGTTTTCCAGAACCCGTACGAGAGGAGCACCGCCCCGGGGCCATGGGGAAGGCTTTCCGCTTCGTTGAAGTTGCGGCCGACGGCCATCGGCAATCCCAGCGTTTTGAGGAAGCCGCGATCGGCTTTCAGGGCCGCCACCACATGGGGGCGTCCATCCAGTACGACGTTCTCCGGTTGCACGCCGGCCATCGCGATGCCCGCGGACTCGAGCAAGGGCATGGCCTTGAGCGGCCGGTACAAAGCGATGCCCGCGGCGTTCCGGTCCTCGCCCATCATCGTGCCCAGGGTCACCAGCCGTTCGGCATGCGGGAAGGGCAGCGGTTTCAGCAACGCCTGGTCGAGCAGCGCGAACATGGCGGTGACCGTCGCCACGCCGAGCGCCAGGGTGAACGTCGCCAGCAGCAGGAATGCGGGGCGCCGGAACAGGCCGCGCCACGATTGGCGCAGCTCGGTGAATACGACCGACATCGCGATCATGGGGTCTTCCTATCGGATAAGGGCATGGGTCAATCCACGCGCAGGGCCTGCATGGGTTTCACCCGCGCGGCACGCCAGGCCGGTGGCAGGCTCGCGAGCAGGCCACAGGAACCGAGCACCAGGAGCACCGAGCCGATGGCCAACGGATCCAGTGCCTTGATGCCGAAAAGGAAACTTCCCAGCAGGCGCGAAACGGCCATGGCCACGGCGAGGCCAATGGCGAGGCCGAGACCGACCTGCGCCGCCGCCGAGCGGATCACCGTGAACATCAAGCGGTCACGCGTGGCGCCGAGGGCCGCGCGCACGCCGTAATCGTGCCGATGTGCCGTGACCGCCACCGACATCACCGCATACAGGCCTACCGAGGCGAGCAGCAGGGCCAGGCTGGCGAAAAGGCCAACGAGCAGCAGGTTCAATCGCTGCGCGCCGGTGGTGGACGCTACCACCGACGCAAGCGTGCGCACGTTGGAAATGGGCTGTTCCACTGCGACTTCATTGATCGCATCCCGCAACGCGCCCGCGTTCAGTTCCATGCCGGGATGCAATTGCACGGCGAAGCTCAACGGACCGAACTGGCTCAGCATGGACCAGATGCCTTCCGGCACCTGCGCGAGAGGCGTATAGAAGATCGGCGGCGCGGGCTCAGCCGGACCATCCTGGCGCACATCACCCACCACACCCACGATGCGCAGTGCGATCTGCTTCGTGTCGTCCAATCGCAGCATGACCTTGCCGCCCAACGGATCGTCCTGACCGAAATGCTTACGAGCAAACGCCTCGCTCACCAGACAGACCGGCTCGGCACCGGCCACGTCGGTGGTCGCGATGCCGCGTCCCCTCAGCAGCGGCACACCGACCGATTC
This sequence comes from Luteibacter sp. CQ10, assembly GCF_040900725.1. Lineage (NCBI taxonomy): Bacteria > Pseudomonadati > Pseudomonadota > Gammaproteobacteria > Lysobacterales > Rhodanobacteraceae > Luteibacter > Luteibacter sp. CQ10. The sequence goes on from NZ_JAEUYM010000001.1 coordinate 1,641,231, forward strand.
GAGGAACCCGGGGCTGGTCATCCTGTACTGCGAACTGACGATGGAGCCGTTGGGCAGCACGATCGGCCAGTTCATCTGCGAAGCGGTGGGAAGGTTGCTCGAGGCGCCGGCTTCCACCACCCCCGGCATGCGGCGCAATCGATCGAGTACCCGGACGGTCAATGCCGTGACCTTATCGATCCCGACGTAGCGCTGCTTCACCGGCGAAAGTGTAAAGGTGGTGACATTACGGCTGGAGAACCCCATGGGCACCGATTCCAGTTCATGTAGCGTGCGGACGAATAAAGCCGCGCCCACTAGCAGCACTACCGCCAGGGCGACCTGCGCGATCACCAGCATGCGACTCGCCCGGCCGTCCTCCCGGCTGATTCCGCCGCGGCCGCCGCCGACGAGTTCCCGGCGCCAGTCGCGCCGACGACCGCGCACCATGGCGACCGCCGTGGAACCGCCCGCGGCGACAAGCCCCGCGACGAGCGCGAATACCACGCTCGTTCCCGTCAGGCTCACTTGCTCACCGCGCAACCACTCCGGCGGCACGACGTTGCCGATCAAGCGCAGGCCCGTCCAGGCGAGCATCAGTCCCGACACCGCGCCGAGCAGGCCGATGAGCAGTCCTTCGCCCAGCGCCGGCAGGCTAAGGCGGGCACCGGACGAACCCAACGCCGCGCGTACGGCGCTGGCATGCGTGCGCGACAACGAACGCAGCAGGATAAGGCTGGCAAGGTTACTGACGGCGATCAGTAGCACGCACGCGGCGGCACCGAGAAACAACCAGAGGGTTTCACCGATCCGATTCGTGAAGATGCTGACGAGAAGGGGCTCGGCGGACGGGGGCTGAACACGCAGCGCCTCCCTCGCCCTTGCCATGTCGTCGGCCGATGAAAGCAGCAAGGGCCCCAGCTTGCCCGCTACCTCCGCCCCCGCCGCCGCGACGGTTGCGCCGGGTTTCAGGCGCCCCACGATCAACTGATTGTTGGACATATCGTTCGAAGCGAGGTCCGGCTGCATCGACAGCACCATGTCGATTCCCCAGGGCCACCGGAATTGGCTGGGCAGGACACCGATGATCTGCATCCCCTTGCCCTCCACCTGCAACACACGGCCCACCACGGAGGGATCGGCGCCGAAGTGCGAAAGCCAGAAGGCGTGGGTGAGAATCACCGCGGAGGGGCCATGCGGGCGGTTTTCCGCTTCGTCGAAGTTGCGACCGAGGGCCATCGGTAGTCCCAGCGTCTGGAAGAAGCCGCGATCGGCATGCATCGCAACAGCTACCTGGGGACGACCGCCCGGCGCGATGTTCACATTGACCGGGCCGCCATCGAGCATTCCCGCGGATTCGATCGACGACGAGGTCTTCAGCGGTGCGTAGTAAGCAGGTGCGGCACTGTATTCGTGATCGTTCATGTACGACCCCATGGTCACGAGCCGGTCCGGATGCGGAAACGGCAGGGGTCGGAGCAGCGCCTGGTCGAGCAGCGAGAACATGGCGGTGACCGTCGCCACACCGAGCGCCAGGGTGAATACGGACAAAAGGAGGAAGGCCGGACGGCGCAGCAGGCCCCGCCACGACTGGCGAAGCTCAGCCAGGACAACCGACGTCGCGGTCACGGCGAAACCTCGTGCATCAGCGGGATGCCCTTGTCTTCCTCCCCACGCATCCGTTCGAAGGTGTCTTCGTCGACGATGCGCCCGTCGAGCATGTGCACCACGCGGTGGGCGCGACGCGCGAATGCCGGATCGTGGGTGACCATGCACAGGGTGGCGCCGTCGCGGTTGAGCTGTTCGAGCAGTTGCATCACCGCCTCGCCGTTGCGCGAATCGAGGTTGCCCGAGGGTTCGTCGGCGAGCAGGATGCGCGGCTCGCCGACCAGCGCGCGGGCCACGGCGACGCGTTGCTGCTGGCCGCCCGAAAGCTGCCCCGGATAGTGGCGATGGCGATGGCTCATGCCGACCTGGTCGAGCACGTCGCGCACGCGGCGTTGGGCCACGTCGCGACGATAGTCGCTGCGGAAGGTCAGCGGCAGCGCGACGTTCTCCTCCACCGTGAGGTCGGCGATGAGGTTGAAGGCCTGGAAGATGAAACCGATCTTCGCGTTGCGCACCTGGGCCTGGCTGCGCAGGTCCAGTCCCGCCACGTCGGCACCGTCGAGCAGGAAGCGGCCCGACGAGGGCGAATCGAGCAGGCCCAGCATCGACAGCAGCGTGGACTTGCCGCAACCCGAGGGGCCGGTGATCGCCACGAAGTCGCCCGCGGCGATGTCCAGCGACACGCCGGACAGGGCGTGGGTCTCCACCTCGTCGGTGTGAAACACCTTGCCCAGGCCTTCCAGGCGGATCAGCGGCTCATGGTTCATGCGACGGTTCTCCATATCAGCGTAAACGTAGGGTGTCATAGCCATTCCACTGGCTGGTATCCGAAAGGATGGCCTGGTCGCCCGCGTGCAGGCCTTCCAGCACCACGGCCCGGTCGCTCGACATGGCGCCGAAGCGGACGGGCACGCGATGGGCGGTGTCTTCGCCCGCATGCACCACGAACAGGCTTCCCGTGGTATCCGGTGCCGCGCCGTAGGGGCGGCCGATGTTCACGACGTGAGGCAGCGTACCCAGCACGACCCGGCCGTCCACGGAGAGATCGGGCCTCGCGCCGGCGGGAAGCGGTTTGTCGAAGGCCACGTCGACGGCGACGCCACCGTTGCGCACGGAGGGATCCACGCGGATCAGTCGTCCGCGCGCCATGCCGTTGCGCGTGTCCACGTCCACGGGCAGGTCGAGCGTGAGGCTGCTGGCCAGGGTCTCCGGCACCTGCAGCCGTGCGATGAGTTCGTTCGGCCGGGCGACCCGCGCCAGCTTGGCGCCGGCGGCAATCTGCTGGCCGGGCTCGACGTCCACCTGCTGGAGAATGCCGTCGATGCCGGCGCGCACGCTCATCGATGCCAGCTGTTGCCGAGCGATCTCCAGCGCGCTGGCCGCCTCGTCGCGCTTGGCTTCTTCCGAGCGCATCTGCGCGGCGATGTTGTTGCGGATGGCCGCCACGCGCCGCGCCTGGATATCCAGGCGCTTGCGGTCCTGCTCCACGGTGATCTGGCTCTGCTTGACCTCGATGGCGGCGGAGGCTCCCTTGTCGAAGGCGCGCTCGTTGGCGATACGCTTGATGTCCGCCGTGAGCAGGTCGGATTCCGCCTGGGTGTGGATGGCCTGCGCATCGAGCAACTGGGACTGCAGCAAGGCGCGCTGCGCCGACACGGCGGCCTCGGCACCGGCCAGGGCAGCCTTCTGCTTTTCGAAGTTCGCCTGCAATTCGGGATTGACCAGTTGCAGGATCACGGTATCCGCCGCGACCCGCGCGCCCGGCTCGACGATCACCTGCTGCACCGTGGCCGTGGCACCGGCCGTGATCCAGCGAATCTGCCTCGGTATGAGCGTGCCGTTGGCGCGGATCTCGCGCTTCATCTCGCCGCGTTGGGCGGTGCCGATCCAGACGTCGGAGCGGGTGACCGACGGAGCGGCCTTGCCCAGGGCCAGGGAGGCGGCGAGCACGACGACGAGGGCGGCGGTGCCGCCGGCGAGCCAGAGGGTTCTCGGCCGGCGAAGGATCGGGGTGAAGGGTTTGGCGATGTCCATGCGTGTGTTACAGCATGGGACGTGCCAACGTGGGAAACGGCTTGCTGGCGTCGTTTTCCCTTCAGGCCACGTACGCCGTCGGACAGTGGCTGTCCGCAGGCGTACGCAAGAGCCGCATGACCGCCTCGCGAAACTCCATCGCCACGCGCTGGGCCCCTGCGTGCGCAGGAACCTAGAGCCCTGGTCGCCGGCTTTCGCCTCTTGCCACCGCCGCTTTCGTCAGCCCTTCGCGCCACGCAGCGGCACGTCGCGCATGCCCCAGGCCAGCACGAAGGCGATGGCGATCACGGCGGCGGCCACGTGGTAGACCGTATGCAGCGACGAGCCGAAGGCGTGAACGTAGGCCGTGTGCTCCGCCGGGGGAAGCTTGTTCAACGCATCGGGCCCCATGCCATGCGGCCCTTGCGTGGCCGCCCCGTCCAACCGAGAGGCCAGCCCGTCGCTGAAGATCGCCCCGAACACCGACACCCCCAGCGAGCCGCCGATGGAACGGAACAGCGTCACGCCGGACGTGGCCACGCCGAGCAGGCGCATGTCCACGCTGTTCTGCGTGGCCAGGATCAGCACCTGCATCACCATGCCCAGGCCGAGCCCGAGCAGCGCCGCGTAGGCGTAGATCACGGCCAGCGGCGTGTCGTCGCGCAGCGTGCCGAGCAGCAGCAGCGCGATCGTGGCGATGAACGTGCCCGCGATGGGAAACATGCGATAGCGGCCGATGCGGCTGATCACGCGCCCGCTCACCATGGAACTCACCAGCACGCCGCCCATCAGCGGCAGCAACTGCAAGCCCGCTCCCGTGGGCGACACGCCCTTGACCACCTGCAGGTACAGCGGCAGGAACGTGGTGGAGCCGAACAAGGCCGCGCCGACGAACAGACCGATGAGGCAACTGAGCAGGAAGGTGCGATGGCGGAACAACCCCAACGGAATGATGGGTTCTTCCGCCACGCTCTCCTCGTAGACGAAACCGACCGCCCCCACCACGGCGAAGCCGAGGATGAACCACAACTGCGGCGACGACCAAGGCAACACCGTGCCGCCCTCGGTGGTGAACAGGATGAGGCAGCTCAGCGCGAGCGTGAGCCACCCGGCGCCCCAGTAGTCGATGCGGTGCTTCACGTGGCGCACGTGGGGATGGAAGGCCGTGGCGATCACCAGGAGCGAGATCACGCCGAGCGGCAGGTTCACGTAGAAGATCCAGCGCCACGAGAGGTGATCGACGAGGAATCCGCCGAGCAGCGGTCCGATCACCGTCGCCAGACCGTACGTGCCGACGAACAGGCCCTGGTAACGCCCACGTTCGGCGGGCGGGATGACGTCGCCGATGGCGGCCATGGTCACCACCAGCAGGCCGCCGCCGCCCAATCCCTGCAGCGCGCGCATGAGGATCAGCTGGGTCATGTCCTGCGCTAGGCCGCAGAGCACGGAGCCGGCCAGGAAAATGCCGATGGCGACCTGTAACACCACCTTGCGGCCGTAGAGGTCGCCGAACTTGCCGTACAGCGGCACGACCACCGTGGAGGTCAGCAGGTAGGACGTGACCACCCACGAGAGCTGGTCGAAGCCCCCCAGCTCGCCGACGATGGTCGGCAAGGCGGTGGAGACGATGGTCTGGTCGAGCGCGGCCAGCAGCATGGCCAGCATCAGGGCTGGAAAAAGCAGGCGTAGCGACGGCGTCGCGGTCGCGGGCGTAGGAGTGGACACGGCGGCTCGCTGAAATTAATTAATGGGTGATTTAATATATGGTCCGCAGCAGGGCATCGTCAATGTGCCGCCCGCCATGCTATCCATGTACCGGATAAGTACCGCTGGAGACCTCGTGTCCGCCCCCACTCCCCGACGCGGACGGCGCCCCGGCCGTCCGCCCGCCCAGCCCGACGGCCCCGACCAGCGCCAGCGCCTGATCGACATCGCGCTGCGCCTGTTCGCCTACCAGGGCTATGCCGAAACCACCCTCGCCTCCATCGCCCGCGAGGCCGGCATGACGCCGGCCGCGGTGCACTACTACTTCAAGACCCGCGAGCAACTGTTCGACGTGATCTACGACGAACACATCCAGCCCATGCGGCAACGCATCGACGGCATCTTCGAGACCCACGCCGACGATCCCGTCGAAGCGTTCACCGAATTGGCCCAGCGTTTCATCGAGCTGGCCGCCGAGCACGCCTGGGTCGGCCCGGTGATCTTCGGCGAGATGCTCAGCGACAGCCACGTGTTCAAGGACCACATCCGCCGGCGCATGGGCGACGACGGGCGGCCCGCGCGGCTGATCGAGACCATCCGCCGATGGCAGGCGGACGGCAAGCTCAACCCCGAACTCGACCCGGCCCTGCTCCTGGGTACGGTGCTCAGCCTCACCGTACTGCCCATGACGGCGTCGCGACGCTGGAAGGGCGATCCCATCCGCGGTCACGTCACGCCCGCCGACATCGCGCGGCACGCCGTCGCGCTGCTCAGGCAGGGCCTGCGGCCTCGTTAGAATCATCGACGTTCCTTCCGGAGTTTCCCCATGGCTTTTTCCCTGGTCATCTTCGACCTCGACGGCACCCTCGTGGACAGCGCGGCCGATATCGCCGAGGCGGTGAACCGCACGCTCAGCGACTGGAAGCTGCCCACCTACGACGTGGCGACGATCACCGGCTGGGTGGGCGAAGGCTCGCGCCAGCTGATCACCTACGCGTTCGAGGATGCCGGCAGCGATGCGGACATCGACGACGTGATGCCCGGATTCCTCGAGCATTACGCCGAAACGGCGCTCGACGGCATTGCCTACGAGGGCGTGGTCGATACGTTGAAGGCGCTGCATGCGCGCGGCGTGAAAGTGGCCGTGTGCACGAACAAGAACGAGGAGTTCGTGCGCCCCCTGCTCGATGCACGGGGCATGCTTGCGTACGTCGACGACATCGTGGGCGGCAATACGCTGCCGCAGCGCAAACCCAGCGGCGTGCCGTTGACGTATCTCGCCGAGAAGGCCGGCGCGCCGCTGGACGAGGTGCTGATGGTGGGCGATTCGGAGAGCGACGTGCTGTCGGCCAAGGATGCGGGCGTCGCCTTCGTGATGGTGAGCTACGGGTATCGCAAGTCGCTCGATATCTACGGCGTGGGGGCGTTGGCGGTGATCGATCGCATGGAAGATCTGTTGAACGTGCCTGGATTGAAGATCGAAAGCCCCGTCGCCTGACCTGGCGTCTCGCCGTAGGCACCGGCCTGCGCCGGTGCCTACGGCGATGCCATCGGTTATCGCCGATACGCCTCGATCGCCGCCGCGATCAACCCGACGTCGTCCTCGATCCCGTACGTCGGCGGCGCCGAATACCCGAAGCGCGTCACGACGATGCCTTGCGACGGCACCACGTAGATCCGCTGGCCCATCACGCCGCTGGCGAAGAAGCCGTCTTTCGGAAACCCGCCGTCCACGCGCATCTTCGCCACGTCGCTCGGCCCGTCGTTGGTCCAGAAGCCCGCGCCGTAAGGGGAGCCCAGGGTCGACGTGCGTGACCAGTCGACCCAGCCCTCGGGCAGCAGGCGCGTACCGTCCGGCGCCACGCCATCGTGCAGGTACAACTGTCCCAGGCGGGCGTAATCGCGCGCCGTGGCGTAGACGTAGGTCGAGCCGACGAAGGTGCCCTGCCCGTCGAATTCCATGGTGACGTCGCCCATGCCGAGCTTGTCGAACAACTCTCGCCGGGCGAAGTCGCGCATCCCCGCCGGTCCGCCGCCGACGATATCGCCGATCTTGCGGTCGAGCAGCAGCGTGTCGGCAGAGGTGTATTCCCAGCGCGTGCCAGGAGCCTCCTTCGCCGGCTGCGCGGCGGCGAAACCGGCCATGTCGGCGTGCAGGAATTCCATCTTCGCGACGAAACTGAAGGCCGATTCCGATTCGTCGGCATCCACGCCGCTGCTCATGCGCATGAGGTTCTCCACCGTGATCGCGGATCGCCCGTCGCGCCACTCCGGGGCGCCGAGCGGCGCCTTCACGTCCACCTTGCCCTGGCGAGCCAGCACGCCGATGAACGCATTGGTGAACGATTTCGCCACCGAGAAACTGATCAGCGGCGTGTGTTCGTCCACGCCGGGCGCATAACGTTCGGCCACCACGCGGCCATCCTTCACGACGACCACGGCCTTGACGCGCTTGGGCGAACCCTCGGCATGCTCGGCGAATACGCGGTCGAGGGCAGCCGACAGGCGCGGATCGGCGGACGACACGGGATGCTCCGGCGCGAAGCCATCCGCACGCGGTGCGTGATGCGTGGCGTCGGCCACCAGCGGCCGGTTGCCCGGCAGGTCCAGCCGGCAGCCGTAACCGGGCGTGTCATCGGCCGCGGCCAGCAGGCCACCGAACGGGCCGGTCACTTCCACGCGACCGCGCAGCACGTGGGGTGTGAGCAGCTTGCCGCCGACGTCGCCGATCATCGGCACGACGAGTTCGCGGAACGTCGTCCGCGGATCCTGGCGGCCGACGAAGGTCATCGAACACACGTGGTGGGCGGCGACACCCGCGCCCGTGCGCAGCAGCCGGTCGGGTCGGGCCGTCACCCAGGCACCGACGCCAAGCACCATCATCACGCCGGCCACGATCAGGGTTTTCTTTGCCATTGCGGGTTTCTCCGTTGGATGGAGAAAGTCTGCGGAGGTGGAGGGGCCTGGTGCGCTTCGGGTGGGACGAAGGGGGCCCGGGCAGGGACGTATCTCCGTCCAGGCCATTCGCCGATACGATCGGCTCCCACCCCTTCGGTAGGGAACTCGCTACCGAAGGGGTGGGAGCCGATCGTATCGGCGAATCCTACGGAGACGACAAACCCAGGCTCGACGAAGCCTCGTCCAGATACCGCTTCGTCCACGTCACCCGCGCGCCGTCCGCCAGCAACAATCGCCGCTCGCCCTCAGGCCACGGCTGCACCTCGCGAATGGCATCCAGCCGCACGATGGTCGAACGGTTCACACGCACGAAATGCGACGGATGCAACCGGGCCAGCATCGTGTCCAGCGTGCCACGCAGGCGATGCGCCCTGCCCTCCACGTACACCTGGAGGTAGTTACGATCGGAAACGATCCGGTCGACGCGCTCCACCCTCACCAGTTCGGCCGCGTCCGCCACCGGCAGCAGCAGCCGCTCGAGGTAATGGGTAGGCACGGGCAAACCGCCGAGCAGGCCGTCCACCTTCGCCTCCGTGGCTCGTGCCGGCACGAGTCGATCGCGCAAGCGACGCGCGAGCGCGTCGAAACGCTCCGGCCCCACCGGCTTCAGCAGGTAATCGAACGCGTGCACCTCGAACGCTTTCACGGCGTAGGCATCGTGCGCCGTGACGAACACCACCTCGGCAGGCAGCGGATCGCCCAGCGCCTGCAGCACGGCGAATCCATCCATGCCCGGCATGCTGATGTCGAGGAACATCACGTCGGGCCGCAGGCGATGCACCAGGCCGACCGCGCCAGGACCGTCATGTGCCTCCCCCACCCAGGCCAGCCCGTCGCTGGCGGCGAGATAGCGGCGCAGTTTGGCCCGGGCCGGCGCCTCGTCGTCGATCACCACCGCGCGCAGGCTCATGCCGGCTCCCATGGGCGGGCGGGCAGCCATAGCGTGACGAGGCTGCCGCCGCCTTCCACGGGCTCCAGACGCACGCCGGCCTCATCGCCGTAGAGGTGGCGCAGACGCGCATCCACGTTGCCCAGCCCGATGCCATGGCCGGTCCTCGGCGTGCCGCCGCCGAAGTCGCGCACGCGCACCGTGATCCGCCCCGATTCACGGGACGCGTCCACGTCCACGCGCCGGTCGTCGCCGCAGCCGCCATGCTCGATGGCGTTTTCCACCAGCGGCTGCAACACGAGGAAGGGCACGCGAAGCCCGTCGAGCGACGGGTCGTGTCGCACGCGGGCATCCAGTCCCTCGCCGAAACGGGCGCGCTGGATATCGAGGTAAAGGGACAACAGGCGCCACTCGTCGAGCAGCGGATGCTCCTGCGCCCTGGCCGACAACGTGGCGCGCAGCAGCTCGCCGATGCGCGAGAGCATCTCGTCGGCCACGCGCGGCCTGTCGTACATCAGTTCCGACACGGCGTTGAGCGTGTTGAAGAGGAAGTGCGGATTCAGTTGCAGCCTGAGGGCCTCCAACCTCGCCTCGGAGAGCGCCGACTCCAGTTGCACCGCGCGCAACTCGCGCGCCTGCCCCTCGCGGTAGCGGTCGAACAGCCACAGGCCGAAGGCGATCACCACGTAGAAGAAGAGTTGCGTCGGCACTTCCATGAGATAGCGCCAGACGCTGGGCGGATAGGCATAGTCCGCGAGGTTCGCCAGGCGGAACACCCCCTGGCGGGACGCCATCATCAGGCTGCTCTGCACCACCGAGAGGATGGCGAACAGGCCCAGGTGCGAGACGAACGTCGGCCGCATGCGCCGCAGCGCCATGAACAACAGCGGCAGGCAGGCGCCGAAGCTGAGCGCGCCGGTCAGCTCCTCGATCAGTTTGGGCGTGAACGGCGTGATCTCATGGCTGGCGACGCCGATCAGGTAACGATTGGTGGCACGCAACAAGGCGATCGCGACCAGCAACGTCAGCCAGCCCCAAAACGCGCGATGCCGTAACCACGACGAACGTGGCACGGCATCGTTTTCGGCAGCTTGCATCGATGTCCTCCCCAGGCCGGGTAAGGACACGCCCGACGCCGGCTCTTATACCAGAGCCGGCGCCACGACGTTCAGGCCGATCGCTTCGGCAGCACCCAGTCCTGACGGATGAAATGGCAGGTGTAGCCGTTTGGGTACTTCTCCAGGTAATCCTGGTGCTCGGGCTCCGCCTCCCAGAACGGACCCGCCGCCGCGACCTCGGTGACCACCTTGCCCGGCCACAGGCCCGACGCGTTCACGTCGGCGATGGTGTCTTCGGCCACCGCCTTCTGCGCGTCGTCGACGTAGAAGATGGCCGACCGGTAGCTCAGGCCGAGATCGTTGCCCTGGCGGTTGAGCGTGCTCGGGTCGTGGATCTGGAAGAAGAACTCGAGCATCTTGCGGTAGCTGGTGACCGCCGGATCGAACTCGATCTCGATCGCCTCGGCGTGCGTGCCGTGGTTGCGGTAGGTGGCGTTGGGCACGTCGCCGCCCGTGTAGCCCACGCGGGTGGCGATGACGCCCGGCTGCTTGCGGATGAGGTCCTGCATGCCCCAGAAGCAGCCGCCGGCCAGGATGGCTTTCTCGCTCATGCGGCACCTCCGAACAGCTTCGCGTATTCGCCGTAGCCTTCCTTCTCCAGGTCGGCCACCGGGATGAAGCGCAGCGAGGCGGAGTTGATGCAGTAACGCAAGCCGCCGCGATCGCGCGGACCGTCCGGGAAGACGTGACCCAGGTGGCTGTCGCCATGGGTGGAGCGCACCTCGGTACGGATCATGCCGTGGGTGCCGTCATGGAGCTCCTTCACGTTTTCGCTCTCCAGCGGCTTGGTGAAGCTCGGCCAGCCGCAACCGCTGTCGAACTTGTCCAGCGAGGTGAAAAGCGGCTCGCCCGAGACGATGTCGACGTACAGGCCGGCGTCCTTCTTGTCGTGGAACGCGTTGTGGAACGGCCGTTCCGTGGCGTTTTCCTGGGTCACGCGGAACTGCTCGGGCGTGAGCTTCGCAAGGGCTTCGGGGGTCTTGCCATACGTGGACATGAGGCTCTCCGGAGGGAACGGGAAACTCCCCAGATAATGCGGCCCGCCGCGCCAGATGCAATCCCTCAGTGGGGTGCCAGACGCAGCTGGACCACGAACCGCGCGCCGCCGCCCGGCGCATCCAGCACGCCGATGTGCCCGCCGTGCCGTGCGACGATCTCCTGGACCAGGTGCAGGCCCAGACCGGTGCCCACGCTGCTGGGCTTGAGGCGGTAGAACGGCGTGAACACCTGCTCGCGCTGCTCGGGCGGGATACCGGGGCCCTCGTCGGTGATCTGGAAGGCGCCTTCCTCCGTGACCCGCACGTGGATCAGCCCACGTCCGCCCGCGTGGACGATGGCGTTCTGGAACAGGTTCGTGAAGGCGCGGGACAACGAAAGGCGATCGCCCATCACCCGCACCGGCCGCTCCGGCGCGTCCATGGCCAGCTCATAGCCCGCATCGAGCACCAGCGGCGCGACGTCGGCGCTGACCTCGCGGGCGAGCGACACCAGGTCGATCGGTATCAGTTCGGCGGCCTGCTTGCCCAGGCGCTGGAGGTCGAGCAGCTGTTCGGCGAGGTTGGACAGGCGCGCCAGGTCGGTCAACAGGCGGGTACGCGTGTCACCCGGAGGCAAGCTTTCCAGCCGCGTCTCGAGGATGGCGATGGGTGCGCGCAGTTCGTGCGCGGCGTCGGCCAGGAACCGATCGCGTGCCTCATAGCCTTCACCCAGTCGCTCCAGGGCCTCGTTGAACGCCCGCACCAGCGGCTGCAACTCCCTGGGCACGGCGGCATCCTCCAGCCGCACGCCGCGCTCGCGGATGTCGATGGCTTCGGCCTGCTTGGCCACCTTGGCTACGCCCGCCATCGAGCGGTGGATGATCCACGGCACCGCGATCATCGTCACCAGCACCAGCGGCAGGCCGATCCGCCAACCCAGCCACAAGGTGATCAGGTAGAACGCATTCACGACATTCAGCAGGCGGCCCCCGCCGACCATCAGGTGCAGCCGACCGTCGTCCGTGTCCTGCGTGTGGATGCGCATCGTCAATCGCTCGGGCGAGCCGCTGGCGTGGATCTCCGACGCCTCGAGGTCGCGCAGCGACTGCGACAGCGGCCGATAGACCTCGGGTACGGTCCCGTAGGAAATCCGCCTCCCGTGCTCGTCGACGGCCACGAACCATATCGGTGGGCCGTGTTCGAGAAACCGGCGCAGATCGGCATCGGGGCGAAGCGCGAGTGCGTCACCCTCCGCATGCAGCGAATCGGCGATGGCTTCGGCGATCTTGGCATCGACGAACGAGGTACGCGGCGGGCTGATGCTCCAGACGATGGCGGCGATCACCACCACCAAGATCACCACGTGCAACACGCCCAGCCGCAGGGCGAGCCGCATCCGGAGCGAAGGGCTAGCCTTCGCCACGAGGCATTTCCCGCAGGAGGTAACCGATGCCGCGGATCGCGCGGATCTCGACGCCCGCATCCGCATCCGCGAGCGCGCGGCGAAGCTTGGATACGTGCGCGTCGAACGCGTTGGACTGGATCGCATCGTCGAAACCGTAGACCGCTTCCAGCAACACGTCGCGCTGCACCGTGCGTCCGAGGCGACAGACCAGGGCCTCCAGCAACAGCACCTGCCGCCGCGGCAACGGCAACGATTCGCCGTCGATGTAGGCCTCGCGCGAGGCGAAATCGAATCGCAGGCGACCCGCCTGCACCGTCGGCAACACCACTTTCGCGGGCCGGCGGGAGATCGCCCGGATGCGCGCGAGCAGTTCTTCCAGCGCGAACGGCTTGGCGAGGTAGTCGTCCGCGCCGAGATCCAGGCCCTCGACGCGATCGGCCAACGAACCACGAGCGGTCAACACGATGACGGGAAGATCCGCCGAGCACGCGCGTGCCTTGGCGATGAGGGTCACGCCGTCGCCGTCGGGCAACTGGCGATCGAGCAACAGCAAGTCGTGCACCCGGCATTGCAACGCCTCGCATGCGCGAGCCGCGTCGGGAGCGATGTCCACCAGCATGCCGTGCCTGTGCAGTCCGACCCGCAAGGCTTCCGCCATCTCCGGTTCATCTTCGACCAGCAGTATCCGCATGTGCCCCACCTCGCTACGGCGAGCGATGCTAGCACGCGCATTCGCCCGAACCGCCAGCGCAATGTTGAGGCAATGTGCGCCACGGATGATCCGCTCCGATCCGCTCCGGTGGAGATCCCCCTCACCCGGAGCCTTACCTGACATGACGTGTTCTCTTTCCCGCGCCCTGCTGCCGGTGGCCTTCGCCTGCCTCGGCGCATCCGCCGTCCACGCGCAATCGGATGCGGAGCGGCATCCCGGCTGGTCGCTCGGCGTCGCCGCCGCATGGAGCCCCAGCCCGTACCGCAGCTACGACAACAAGGCCTGGCCGTTGCCGCTGGTCAACTACGAAGGCAAGTCGTTCTACTTCCGCGGCGCCTCGTTCGGCTATCGCCTGTTCACCACGGCGTCGAGCGAACTGTCGCTGGTGGCGTCGCCGATGACCGAGCGTTTTCGACACCAGGACGCGAGCGACGCGCGACTCAAGCGCCTGTCGGATCGCGACATCTCCGGCATGGCCGGCGTGGCCTGGCGTTACCGCGCCGACTGGGGCGTGCTCAAGGCGAGCGCACAGAAGGAATTCACCGGCCATGGCGGTGGTGTGCAGCTCGACGCGGGATACGGCTATCCGATCCGCAGCGGCAACCTCGTGCTCACGCCCACGGTCGGCGTCATGCGCCGCAACGGCGCGCTCGACGATTACTACTACGGCGTCGGCGCGAACGAAGCGGCGCGCAGCGGGCTCGCCGCGTATCGCGCCGGCGGCGGCAACCTGCCCTACCTGGATCTGGCGGCGGCCTACCGGCTTTCGCCGCGCTGGAACGTCGCCGGCGGCATGCGCTACACGCGGCTTCCGGACGCCATCAAGGACAGCCCGATGGTCGACGCCGACCACACGCGCAGTTTCTTCTTCGCCATCAGCCACAGCTTCTGACCATGGCCAAGGGCATCATGCGACGCATCGCCACCCTCGCCCACCGCATCGAGCCTGACCGGCAGGCCGTATGGGAGTGGATCCATGGCACGCCGATCGAGGAACTGAACGGCTATACCGCGCTGGAACTCGCGTTCGCCGGTGAAGGCGAGCGCGTGGTCGAACTGCTCGAATCGATCGTCGCCGAGCGATCGGTACGGAGTGAGGGCGTCAGCGAAGCGCTTTCGCGAACCTCCAGGTCGCCGCTCGGCGAATGACGGCGGTCAGGCGGCGGCATCCTCCACCCAGGCATGCCCTTCCCGCTTCAGTAGCTCCCGCGCCGAGGCCGGTCCCCAGGTACCGGCCTCGTACGCATCCGGCCCCGACGCGTCCTGCCGCCAGCCCTCGAGGATCGGCGTCACCCATTCCCACGCCGCCTCGGTCTCGTCCTTGCGCACGAACAATGCCGGGCTACCCTTGACCGCATCCAGCAGCAGGCCCTCGTAGGAATCGTGGAATCCCGCGCGCGAGCGCTGGCTGAGCTTCGACGACGCATCGGCCTCCTCCAGCGCGAATCCGGTGCCGGCATGCTTGACGAACAGCGGCAGCGACACGCTCTCGTCCGGCTGCACGCGGATCACCAGGCGGCTGCCGGGGTGCGCTTCGCCGAACAGCCCCGGCTCGCTGGCGCGGAACTGCACGACGATCTCGGTGAGCTTGCGCGGCATGCGCTTGCCCGAGCGAAGGTAGAACGGCACGCCACGCCAGCGCGGGGTATCGATCTCGGCCTTGAGTGCCACGAAGGTTTCCGTCTTGCTCGGCGCCTCGCCGGCCAGTTCGTCGCTGTACGACGGCACGGCCTTGCCGCCGCTCGTGCCGCCCACGTACTGGCCGCGCGCCACGTTGGCTTGCAGGTTGTCGCGATCGAGCGGTTTCAACGACTTCAGCACGCGCACCTTCTCGTCGCGCAGCGCATCGGCGTCGAGTGACGCCGGACGCTCCATCGCCACCACCGTCAGCACCTGCAACAGGTGGTTCTGGATCATGTCGCGCAAGGCGCCCGAACCGTCGTAATAACCGCCACGGCCCTCCAGGCCCACGGTTTCCGCCGCGGTCACCTGCACGTATTCGATGGACTCGCGATCCCACATCCGCTCGAGCATCGGATTGGCGAAGCGCAAGGCGATGATGTTCTGCACCGCTTCCTTGCCCAGGTAGTGGTCGATGCGGAAGATGCTGTTCTCGGGGAAGTAGCGACCCACGTCCTCGTTCACGCGACGCGCCGTCTCCAGGTCGGTGCCGATCGGTTTCTCCAGCACGATGCGCGACGCGTCGGTGCGCAGCCCCTTGGCGTCGAGGTTGCGGGCGATGTCGCCGTACAGCGCCGGTGCCGTGGCGAGATAGAACACGCGCACGCGATCGTCGTCGCCGAGCACGTCACGCAGGCCGTCCCAGTCGCCGTTCTCGTCCGCACCGTTGAGGCTGACATAGTGAACCATGGCGAGAAACCGGTTCACCATGTCGTCGTTTCGCTCCTGCTGCCCCACGTGCTCGTCGAGCGCCTTGCGCGCGCGCTCGCGGTAGGTCGCGTCGTCGAGCGGCGAGCGCGCCGTTCCCACGATGCGTGAATCGGCAGGCACCTGGCCATCGGCGAAACGGCGGAAGAGCGCGGGCAGCAGCTTGCGCATCGTGAGGTCGCCGGTGGCGCCGAAAATGACGTAGTCGAAGGTGTCGACCGGTTCGAGGGGGCTCGATGTGGACATGCGGAAGGTTCCAGCGAAGCGATAGGAGAATGACGGCGTTGCCGCCGCGGGGCTCCCCATTGAATAAGGCGGTCCCACCCACTTTCAAGCGACCTCGATCATTTCACTCGTGATCGTGGCTCAAAGATGTTGTGAATGGCGAGGTATGACTCCCGGGCATCACCAGCCCCATGCCTTGGCTCATGCCCTTGAGGGCATCCGTCCGACCGAGGTCGGACCCCACAGCCAACAGGAACGAATCATGAGCAAGCTGCAGAACAAGGTCGCCGTGGTCACCGGCGCGTCCAAGGGCATCGGCGCGGCGATCGCCCGCTCGCTGGCCGCCTCGGGCGCTTCGGTGGTGGTCAACTACGCGTCGAGCAAGGCCGGCGCCGACAAGGTGGTGGCCGATATCGAGGCCGCCGGCGGCAAGGCCATCGCCGTGGGCGGCGACGTCTCCAAGA
This sequence comes from Luteibacter sp. CQ10, assembly GCF_040900725.1. Lineage (NCBI taxonomy): Bacteria > Pseudomonadati > Pseudomonadota > Gammaproteobacteria > Lysobacterales > Rhodanobacteraceae > Luteibacter > Luteibacter sp. CQ10. The sequence goes on from NZ_JAEUYM010000001.1 coordinate 1,657,671, forward strand.
AAGCCGAGGCCGAAGCGTTGGTGGAGGCGGCCGTCAAGGCGTTTGGACGTCTGGACGTCGTGGTGAACAATTCGGGCGTGTACGAGTTCCGCCCGCTGGACGACATCGACGACACCCACTACGAGCGCATCTTCGACGTCAACGTGCGGGGCGCGATCTACGTGACCCAGGCCGCCTCGAAGCACCTACGCGAAGGCGGCAGCATCGTCAACATCGGCTCGGGCGTCACGCGCCTCACGCCGGCGGCCAGCCTCGTCTACACCGCCACCAAGGGCGCGCTCGACGCCATCACCGGCGTGTTGTCGCAGGAACTCGGCCCGCGCGGCATCCGCGTCAACTCGGTCAATCCCGGCATGGTCCGGACCGAAGGCACCGACACGGCCGGATTCACCGGCACGGAAGCGGCATCGGATTTCGAGAAAACCATGATCGAAAAGACGCCGCTCGGCCGTATCGGCCAGCCGGACGACATCGCTTCGGTGGTGACCTTCCTGGCCTCCGACGACGCGCGTTGGCTCTCCGGCGAACTGCTTCTCGCCGCGGGCGGCATGCGCTGACCGAAGGGATGCGGGAGCGCGCATCACGCTCCCGCGTCACGTCACGGCGCCTCGACGCCGTAGAGTTCCGGATGCAGGAACGGTGCCATCGCGAGCACCAGCGCCTGCGCATAGGCGCTTTCGCGGGTGGCGTGTCCGTTGGTCACCAGGCCGATCGCCCCACCCTGCTGCTTGATGTTCACCGTGCCGAACAGGCGGTCCATGACGTGGCCCAGTTCCTCGCCGTCGAGCAAGGCCTCGTAGACCGCCGGCGGCAACGGAAGCCATGCGCTGCAGCCCACCGACACCTGTTCGCGATGGGCGATCGCGACATAGCCGAAGGTGCCGGGGCCGTCGACGGTCACGTCCACGCCGCCTTCCAGCGCCACGTGGAAATCCGCCTCGCGATGCTGGCGGCAGAAATTCATGCGATTGAGCGCACCTTCGCGCGTCTCGGCCGCGGTCATCGGCTGGTCGGGCACGCCCGAAGGGGCCTGCATGCCTTCGCATTCGACCAGCCGGCCTGGGAAAAGAGGCGCCAGGGCGTTGCGCACGGCACCGATCTTGACGGGATTGCGCGATCCGACGAGGACGCGGATGGGTGGGGTGTCGGGGGAAGACATGGGGACATGACTCGATAGGCAGGCGCCCATGGTACCGGCAGGCAAAGCTCCGCAGGAATCACGGGCAGGGTCCGCCCCCTCCGGCAGGCAGGAGGGGGCGGACCCTGCCCGCGATGGGGATCAGCCCAACGCCGCGTCCACCATGGTTTGCGCCTCGGCGAGCACCCGTTCGAGGTGTTCCTTGCCACGGAAGCTCTCGCCGTAGATCTTGTAGATGTCTTCCGTGCCCGAGGGACGCGCCGCGAACCAGCCGTGTTCGGACATCACCTTGATGCCCCCGATGGGCTGGCCGCCGGCCTGGTTGATCACCTCGACGACCGGGTCGCCCGCCAGGGTCTTCGAGGCGACCTGCTCCGGCGTCAGCTTCGAAAGCTTCTGCTTCTGCGCGTGGTTGGCGGGCGCATCGATGCGGGCGTTGGCGGGGTCGCCGAGCTTCGCCGTGATCTCGCGATAGACCTCGCCCGGGTCGCGTCCCATGCGCGCCGTCATCTCGCCGGCGAGCAGCGCCGCCACGAGGCCGTCCTTATCGGTGGACCAGGGCGAGCCGTCCTTGGCGAGGAACGACGCGCCGGCGCTCTCCTCGCACCCGAAACCGAGGCTCCCGTCGTACAGGCCCGATACGAAGTACTTGAAACCCACCGGCACCTCCCGCAGGGGACGGCCCAGGTGCGCCGCGATGCGATCGAGCAGGCCCGTGCTCACCGCCGTCTTGCCGATGGCGGCGTCCGGCCGCCATCCCGGGCGGTTCTGGAACAGGTACCACGCCGCGGCGGCCAGGTAATGGTTGGCGGGCATCAGGCCCGCGCTGGGCGCCACGACGCCGTGCCGGTCGTGGTCGGTGTCGCAGGCGAAAGCGACGTCGTAGTCGTCCTTCAGGCCGATAAGGCGCTGCATCGCGTACGACGACGAGGGATCCATGCGGACCTTGCCGTCCCAGTCCAGCGACATGAAAGCGAAGGACTTGTCGACCACCTCGCTCACCACGGTGAGATTGAGACCGTACCGCTCGCCGATGGCGCTCCAGTAATGCACGCCCGCGCCACCCAGCGGGTCCACGCCCATGCGCACGCCGTTGGCGCGCACGATCTCCAGGTCGAGCGCGTCGCCGAGGTCGCCCACGTAAAGCTGCAGGAAGTCGAAGGACCGCGTCGTCGACGCCTTCAACGCCTGCGCGAACGGCATCCGCTTCACCTCGCGAAGCCCACCCTCGATCAGGTCGTTGGCGCGCTTCGCGATCCACGAGGTGGCGTCGGTGTCGGCCGGGCCGCCATGGGGCGGGTTGTACTTGATGCCGCCGCTGTCCGGCGGGTTGTGCGAGGGCGTGATGACGATGCCGTCGGCCTTGCCCTGCTCCCGGCCACGGTTGTGGACCAGGATCGCGTGCGACACGGCCGGCGTGGGGGTGTATTCGCCATCGGCGGAGACGAAGGTGTCCACGCCGTTGGCCGCCAGCACCTCCAGCGTGCTTTCGAAGGCCGGCTGGGAGAGGGCGTGCGTGTCGATGCCGACGTATACGGGGCCATCCACGCCGGCCTGCTTACGGTAGTCGCAGATCGCCTGGGCCACGGCCAGCACGTGCCATTCGTTGAACGACCGCTCGAACGACGAGCCGCGATGCCCCGAGGTACCGAAGGCAACGCGCTGCTCGGGCACGGAGGGATCAGGCCGCAGGTCCACGTACGCCGCCACCAGGGCACCAAGGTCCACGAGCTTGCCGTCCGTCGCCGGCTTGCCCGCCAGCGGGCTGATTTTCGTACTCACCGATGCGCTCTCCTCGAGCGTGCCCCATGGCACGCGACCGACGCATTGTAGGTCGCTCGCCTGACTGCAACGTCAACCGTGCGTGCAAGACCCACAAGGATTTGAGATTTCTTCCATGTCCTGGGACGCCATCGACGGCTATCGTGGTGCGCCCCGGTCGGAGGATCTCCCGAGATGGAGATAGTCGACGTATTCGTAGATCTCCGTGTCCGAACCCAACCCCAGTTTGCGCATGGCATTGGTCTTCTGCTGGCTCACGGTCGACAGCCCCCGCCCGGTCGCCCGGGCGATCTCCGACACGTTGCGGCCCGAGGCGAACAACTGCAGCACTTCCAGCTCGCGGGGCGACAGGGCCGTCAGCGTGCCCCAGAGCCCCGCACGGGCGCTGGCGCGCGACGGGCGGCCCATCAGCTCACGTACCGACGAACCGAGGTAAACGCTTTGCGACATCATGCACATGAAGGCCTCCGGGATTTCCCGCGCATCCCCCGCCTTGCCTACCAGCGCCGTCACGCCCGTGGCCAGCATCTCGCGATAGAGGGCCGGATTGATCACCGTGGTGATGACCATCACGGGCAACGACGGGTGTCGTCGCCTCACCTCGGAAAGCAGCTCCAGGCCATCGCCCTCGGCGCCCGGCATGCTGAAGTCGGTCACGAGCGCGTCGCAGGGTACGTCTTCCAGCAGGGCGAGCAGAGCATGGGGCGACTGCGCCTCTCCCACCACCTCGGCGAGGCGATCTTTCGTCAGCGCCAGGGTGAGTCCTTTCAGCACGACGGGATGATCGTCGGCCAGGATGACGCGATAAACCATGAGTAATCCCTTCTCCAAGACAGGTCCATTTCGCACCGTGACAGCGTTCGGCCGACCGCGCGAGGCATCGAGTTGAACATACGTGCATGGATCATGTCACTGCCGCCGCGCCTGTACGCCTTTCACTCCACGTGCATACGCATCCACGGCGAGCGGCGCGCGCGCGTTCATCGCGCATCCTCCCTGCCCGACCTGCTGCACCGGATCGGCCGGCGTTTCTCGCCGCAGGCGCGACGCATGGATACCGTGCTGACCCTCGACGTCGATCCCGCGCTCGCCACCGACCTGCGCGGCCCGTTCGGTCCGCTCGGCATCGTGCTGGCCCGGATCCTCGACCTCGCGCTGCGGCGCGCGAGCGAGAAGAAGGTCAGCATGCACGTCGACGTGGTCGGCGACGACACCAGCAGCCAGCTGGTCCATTTCACCGTCACCGTCTTTGGCGACGACGGTCCGTCCTCCGACGCCGCGATGCTGGCGGAAGCCTCCACCCTGCTCGGCGCCCTCGGCGGCACCTTGCACGACGAAACCGACGAGCGCCGGCGGCGTCACCTCATCGCGGAACTCGAATTCAGCCTGCCGCCGCGAAGCATCGACATCGACGTCGCCGCGCTGCGCAAGACGCTCGGCGGCGACGAACCCCTGCAACACGTGGTCGACGCGCTGGAGGGCGCGCTCAAGCGGGACATCCACTCCCTCGATGCCTTGCTGGCCGAGAGCGGCGTGGCCGAACTCCAGGCGTGGCTCCACCGGGTATCCGGCGTGCTCGGCATGGCCGAGGCCACCGAACTGGCGCGAACCGGCCTCACGCTGGAACACGGACTGGCGCACGGACGCAGCGAATGGCTGGACAACGCCGTGCGCCGCTTCGGCCACGACGCGGGCCGCGTGCTCGACGTTCTCCGGGCGCACGTCGACACGCATCGGATATAGTGCACCGACGTGAACCAGCCCGCTTCCACCCTCGCCATCGACCCGCTGCGCGCCTACCTCGACGCGCACCCGCGCCTGTTCGTGATCACCGGCGCGGGCATCAGCACCGACTCGGGCATACCGGATTACCGGGACGGCAACGGCGAATGGAAGCGCAGCCCGCCGATGACGTTGCAGTCGTTCATGAGCGGGCCGCCGGCACGAGCCCGCTACTGGGCCCGCGGCATGATCGGCTGGCGGCACTTCGCCGGCGTGGACCCCAACATCGCCCACCGGGCGCTCGCGGCACTGGAACGTGCCGGCCGCATCGAACTGCTGCTCACCCAGAACGTCGACGGCCTCCATGAAAAGGCCGGCAGCCTCAACGTGGTGGATCTCCACGGTCGGCTCGATCGCGTGCGCTGCATGCAATGCGGCGACCTCTCCACCCGCGATGCGATGCAGGCCCGCCTCGAGGCATCCAACCCCGACTGGCTCGCCCTGCGGGCCACCATCGCGCCCGATGGCGACGCCGACCTCGACGGCGTGGATTTCTCCACGTTCCATATCCCCGATTGCCTGGTCTGCGGCGGCATCCTCAAGCCCGACGTGGTGTTCTTCGGCGAAAACGTGCCCCGTGCCCGCGTCGACACCGCCTGGGCGCACCTGGAGCGCGCCGACGCCATGCTCGTGGTGGGCTCGTCGCTCATGGTCTATTCCGGCTACCGCTTCGTGCTGGAGGCCTCGCGCCGGGGCTTGCCCATCGCCTCGGTCAATCGGGGCGTCACTCGCGCCGATCCGCTGATCGGCCTCAAGATCGACCGGGGCGTCGCCGAAGCGCTCGCCCCCTACGCCGGCTGATTCGACCGCTCAGCGCCGTTCGCGGAAAAACCGCCGCAGCATGTCGCCCGCCGCCTCGGCCTGCAGACCGCCGACCGTTTCCACGCGATGGTTGTGCTTCGGCGACACCAGCGTGTCGAACACGCTGCCGGCCGCACCGGTCTTGGGATCCGTAGCCCCATACACCACGCGGCCTACGCGCGCATGGATCATCGCCATGGCGCACATCGTGCAAGGCTCGAGCGTCACGTAGAGCGTGGAACCGGGAAAGCGGTAATTCGATACCGCCTGCCCCGCCGCGCGAAGCGCCAGGATTTCGGCATGGGCGGTGGGATCGTTGAGGGTGATGCTGCGATTCCATCCCTCGCCGACGACCCGCCCGTCCATCACCAGCACGGCGCCTACCGGCACCTCGCCCTCGGCATCGCGCGCATGCTCGGCCAGCGCCAGGGCTCGGGCCATGAAGGCGTGATCGGCCTCGGAGAACACCTCGTGCATTACGCCCCCCGACGCCTGAAGCAGCCGTGGAGATGGTCGTCGACGATACCTACCGCCTGCATCCACGCGTAGACGATGGTCGGCCCAACGAATTTGAAGCCACGCTTTTTCATGTCCTTGGAGATCGTGACCGACAACGGCGTCTGCGCCGGCACGTCGCGTCCGTTGCCACGGATGACCTTGCCCCCGGTGAACGACCAGCAATACCCGTCGAAGTCCTCGCCGGCGGCCGCCATCGCCTGGTAGATGCGCGCACCCTGGATGGTGGCCTCGATCTTCGCGCGCGAGCGCACGATGCCCGCGTCGTCCAGCAGGCGAAGCACGTCGTTTTCCCCGAAGCGCGCCACCTTGACCGGATCGAAGCCCTTGAACGCCTTGCGGAAAGCATCGCGCTTGCGCAGGATCGTGATCCACGACAAACCGGCCTGGAAGCCTTCGAGCATCAACTGTTCCCAGAGCATCCGGGAGTCGTGCAAGGGCACGCCCCATTCGGTGTCGTGGTAGTGCCCATAGAGGGGATCGCTGCCCGCCCAGGCGCAACGGGCGGGCTCGCGGGCCGTCGTGGACGGCGATGCCGACGGGGTCATCGGGGCTCTCCGGAAAAGGAACGCCCAGTGTACCCGTCGGCCACGCCGCGCGTTTACACGTAACGGCCGTCTTCGGTGCGCGTCCACTGCGGCGATGCCACGGCACCGTCGTTCCGGAACAGCGATCGCAGGCCCGACGGCTGCGAACGAAGGTACTGCTTGGGCGCGAGCACGGATGCACCGAGCTTGGCGGCCGCATGCCAGGGCCAGCGCGGATCGTAGAGAATGCCGCGGGCGAGCGCGATCATGTCGGCCTCGCCGTCGGCGACGATCTTCTCGGCCTGCTCGGGGTCGGTGATCAGGCCGACGGCCACGACGGGAATGCCCACGGCGGCTTTTATCCGCTTCGCGAACGGCACCTGGTAACCCGGGCCCACCGCGATGTCCTGCTTCTCGTGCAGGCCCGCGGAGGAGACGTGCACGGCATCGCAACCGCGCGCCTCGAGCGCCTTCACGAAGGCGATGCTCTGCTCGGTGTCCCAGCCGCCTTCCACCCAGTCCTCGGCCGACAGGCGCATCGTCACGGCCTTGTCGGCGGGAAATACGGCACGCACCGCATCGAACACTTCCAGCGGGAAGCGCATGCGATTCTCCAGCGAACCGCCGTACTCGTCGGTGCGTTTGTTCGACAGCGGCGAAAGGAACTGGTGCAGGAGATACCCGTGCGCGCCATGCAACTGAACGAAATCGAGGCCGAGTCGCGCGGCCCGCTTCGCCGCTTCGGCGAACGCGTCGCGGATACGGATCATGCCGTCGCGATCCAGGGCCGACGGCGGCACGTCGCCCTCGCTGAAGGGAATGGCCGACGGAGCCACCGTCTGCCAGCCGTTCGGGGCACCGGGCGCGATCTGCTTGCCTCCCACCCACGGCACGTCGGTGGACGCCTTGCGCCCCGCATGGCCGAGCTGGATGCCGACGGGCATGGTCGACCAGCGGCGCACGCTTTCCAGGGTCTCGCGCATCGCCTCTTCGGTCGCGTCGTCCCAGAGGCCGACGTCGGCATAGGTGATGCGCCCTTCCGGCAGCACGGCGGTGGCCTCGATGGTAAGCAGTGCCGCTCCCGAGAGCGCCAGCTGTCCCAGGTGGATCGTGTGCCAGTCGGTCATCCGGCCATCCTGCGCCGAGTACTGGCACATCGGCGCGATCACGATGCGGTTGGCCAATGAAAGGTTACGCACCTTCAGTGGGGTAAAGAGTGCCGGCTGGGGCATGGGGAACTCCGGGAAAAAAAGGAATGCGTGAACTATGGGCACTTCCGCGCCCCATGCAAGCCTTCTTGGACCCGATGGCGTGGCGCGTGCACTAATCCGCGCGCAAGAAACCGCGAACGGGCGTCCATGGTAGGCAACGCCCGCGCGCGCCGGTTAGGCTTGGTGGTCTTCCCCACGGCAATGGACCGGACTCCCATGACCTACATCGCGAATCCCGAGCGCTACGACGGCGGCATGCCCTATCGCCGGGTGGGCCGCAGCGGCCTCGTGCTTCCCGCCGTCTCGCTCGGCCTGTGGCAGAACTTCGGTGGCGTCGACCGCTTCGAGACCGGCCGCGCCATCCTGCGCCGCGCCTTCGATCGCGGCGTGACCCACTTCGACCTGGCCAACAACTACGGCCCCCCGTTCGGCTCGGCCGAGGAGAATTTCGGCCGCTGGATGGCCCAGGACTTCCGTCCCCATCGCGACGAGCTGGTGATTTCGACCAAGGCCGGTTGGGACATGTGGCCCGGCCCCTATGGCGGCCCCACCGGCACGCGCAAGCACATCATCGCCAGCTGCGAGCAGAGCCTGCGCCGCATGGGGCTGGATTTCGTCGACATCTTCTACTCGCACCGCGTCGATCCCGATACGCCGCTGGACGAGACGATGGGCGCGCTCATTCACCTGCACCGCCAGGGCAAGGCGCTGTACGTCGGCATCTCGTCGTATTCGCCGGAACTGACCCGCGAGGCGGCGAAGATCCTGGCCGCCGAGAACGTGCCGCTGTTCATCCACCAGCCCAATTACTCGATGCTCAACCGCGACATCGAGCGCGGCCTGCTCGACGTGCTGGGCGAGCTGGGCACCGGCTGCATCGCCTTCTCGCCGCTCGCCCAGGGCATGCTGACGTCGAAGTACCTCAACGGCGTGCCCGACGATGCGCGCGCCGTGCGCGAAGGCTCGCTGAAGTCGGAGATGCTCACCGAGCAGAACCTCAACCACATCCGCGCACTCAACGAGATCGCCAAGCGCCGCGGGCAGACGCTCGCGCAGATGGCCATTGCGTGGACGTTGCGCGATCCGCGCGTCACGTCGTCGCTGATCGGCGCGCGCACGGTGGAGCAGTTGGACGATTCGCTGGATGCGGTGAAGCGTCTGGATTTCAGCGCTGAAGAACTGGCCGAGATCGACCAGCATGCCCGGGATGGTGGGGTGGATCTGTGGGAAGTCTCGTCAGCGATCGGGCGGAAGTAAGTTAAGAGCCATGCGCCGTCATCGCCTGCCCTGAATGATCGCGCCGGGTTCCCCTGCTTCCTTAGGGGAACCCAGCGCCAGGCATTCGGTCATCGCGAATCGACGATGCGTCCCTGGTCGAAATCCGCCGCATCGTGCCGCTCCAGCAACGCCGGCTCCCCCGACGTGCGGTTCACCATACGCCCCCGCTGCACCGCCGGCCGCGCCCCCACCTCATCCACCCAGCGCTTGAGGTGCACGTACTCGTGCACGGAAAGGAACTGCGCCGAGTCGCCGTAGATCCATCCGTTCACCAGCGCCCCGTACCAGGGCCACACGGCCATGTCCGCGATCGTGTAGTCATCGCCCCCCAGGTACCGGCTCACGGCCAGGCGCTTGTCGAGCACGTCGAGCTGCCGCTTGGTTTCCATGGCGAAACGGTCGATGGCGTATTCGATCTTCGTGGGCGCGTACGCATAGAAATGCCCGAACCCGCCGCCGAGGTAAGGACCCGAACCCACCTGCCAGAACAGCCACGACAGGCATTCGGCCCGCGCCGCCGCCCCTGTCGGCAGGAAGGCGCCGAACTTCTCGGCCAGGTACACGAGGATCGCTCCGGACTCGAACACGCGAATCGGCTCGGCACCGCTGCGGTCCATCAGCGCGGGAATCTTCGAATTGGGATTCACCTCGACGAACCCGCTGCCGAACTGGTCGCCGTCGCCGATGCGGATGAGCCATGCGTCGTATTCCGCACCTTCATGACCGGCGGCGAGCAGTTCCTCGAGCATCACCGTCACCTTCACGCCGTTGGGCGTGCCCTGCGAATACAGCTGCAGCGGATGCCGGCCGACGGGCAATGCCTTTTCGTGGGTAGCGCCGGAGACGGGGCGGTTGATATTCGCGAAGCGGCCGCCGTTGGCCTTGTTCCAGGTCCAGACGTCCGGTGGCACGTAGTTCGATGCATCACTCATGGATAGGATTCCGATCAGGTCATGACCGGATCGTATCAAACGGTCGTGCGCGCCGGCGGTCACCCCACGCGCATGGACAGCTCCACGTCTTCCGCGAAGGGGACGGACAGGTAACCGTTGGCGGGCGAGCGCACGTAGTCGAGGTATTCGGGGCTGTATTCGGCATTGTCCGCGATGACGAAAGCTCCCTTCTTCAGTGTGTGTTCCACGAGGGCGAGCACGTCGGGATACAACGCCTTCGCGCCGTCGAGGAGCAACAGGTCGACGCCATCGGGAAGGCCCGTGCGCAGTGTCTGCAACGCATCGCCCTCGCGGATGTCCACCAGGTCGATCAGGCCGCCGGCCGTGAGATGGTCGCGTGCGCGAGCCACCTTCGACGGCTCAAACTCGCAGGTGATCAACTGGCCACCGCCGTTTTCCCGAAGCGCCGAGGCCAGGTGAAGCGTGGAAATGCCGAACGACGTGCCGAACTCGACGATGGACCTCGCACCGCTTCCACGTGCGAGCATGTAAAGCAGGCGACCGGTTTCACGCGACACGGGAAGCGGCAAATCCTTCAGTTGTCCGTAGAACTGGAGGTATTCGGTCTTGCTACGCATCAGGCGCTCGTGGTCCTGATCGGCCAGGCCGGCGAGCGCCTGGCTGCGCGCCGGAGAGGCCTCCTCGGCGTCCTCGAACAGGCGGTCCAGCAAGGGGGCGACGGGGGCGGAGGTGAGGATGTTCATGGTCTTTTTCCTTCGGTTTAAAAATGCGACGAATCCGTCAGAAAAGGATAGGATGCGTCCGTCGCATTTCCTATTCGCATTCCCGCCACCGCCATGACCGACCGTCGCATTCCACAGATTTCCTCGCGTAAACAGCCCAAACAGGCTCGCTCCAACGACCTCGTCGCGGCAATCCTCGAGGCGGCCACTCAGGTTCTGGTGAAGGAAGGCGCGCCGCGTTTCACGACCGCACGCGTCGCGGAGAAGGCCGGAGTGAGCGTCGGCTCGATCTACCAATACTTTCCGAACAAGGCGGCCATCCTGTTCCGCCTGCAGCGCGACGAATGGCAAAGCACGTCGCGGATGCTTTGCGACATCATCCGGGACGCGAGCACGCCCCCGATGCACCGTCTGCGCACGCTCGTGCACGCCTTCGTTCGCTCGGAGTGCGCGGAAGCGGAAATGCGCACGGCTCTCCAGGACGCCGCGCCGCTTTACCGCGACGCGCCGGAAGCCAAGGACGCGCACGACGAAGGATACGAAGCCTTCGGCGACTTCATGGGCGAGGTGCTGCCACACCTTCCGATCGAGACGCGCACCTTAGCGTGCGATCTCGTCATGACGACGTTGAGCGCCGTGGGCAAGGCGTTTTCGGACAGCCGTCGCACCGATGCGGAAATCACCGCCTACGCCGACGCCATGGCCGACATGGTGTGCGCCTATATCGACGGCCTTCGCCGCACCGCGAAGGGATGACGCATCGTCTCGATGCGCACCACCCGCCTGCCGATCAGCGCTTCGGCGATCCCAGCCGCCAGGTACGCAGCACTTCATGGCGGGAAAGGCCGATGTAGCTCTTGACGAGCGCGAACTCCGTCGCGGCGAAGCGCACCGGTTCGATAGGCGTCCGCGGGAGGCGGTGCCGGGGGTCGTAGCACAGGGTCATGTGAGGCTCGTAAGCCCTCGAAGGAGAGAAGCCCCGGTCCGCCATCGCCATGGCCAAATCCGTGCGCAGCGTTCGAACGTCGTGCAGCCCTTCCCCGCCGAGCAGCACACACGGACCGCTCGGCGCGGAAAACGTCATGATGGCGTCGAACCGGGTGTCGATGGCGGGCATGTGGATCGTATCGGCCGCACGACAGGCCGACTCCAGCGTGGCGTCGTCGACGTCGTGACCGACCAGTTCGAGGGTGACGTGCAGCCGATCAGGGTCGATCCTTTTACCCGACACGCCCTTTTCTCCCAGCAACGCCGTGGCAACGGCATGAATGCGCAAGGCATCTTCGACGGCCGGCCGCAGGGCGAAAAACCAGGTGTGGGTAGGCTGCACGGAGGACTTGTCCGGCCGTTGGGTACTCGGGACACGGGGTGACGGACCGCCGAAGAGGCCTTGCTGATTCATCTGTATCGCTCGAACGGATAGGCCGCTACTTTACCGCGATACCTTTCGAAGGCCGCGCCGTCGTACCGTCGGCTTCATGACGCGGCCCGCGAACGGGTGCATCATGGCCGACGAGTCCGTGACGTCAGGAGCGTTCCGCATGGCCGAGCTGATCCTCACCACCCTCGACTGGGTGCCCGACATGCCTCGCGGCTACGTGCGCGACATACGCGTGCGCTGGGCGCTCGAAGAAGCCGGGTTTGCCTATCGCGTGGAGGGCACGCCGCTGGAAGCGAAGACATCCGAGCACTACATCCACCAGCCCTTCGGCCAGGTGCCATGGCTGGAGGATGGCGACGTGACGCTCTTCGAAAGCGGCGCGATCCTCGATTACCTCGGTGGCAAGAGCGAAGCCCTGCTTCCCTCCGACCCAAAGGAACGCGATCAGGCCAAAGTGTGGATGTACGCCGCCCTCAATTCGGTCGAGGCGGCCAGCCTGCCTTGGGCCTTCTTCAAGTTCATGAAAGACGACGCCCCGGGCCCGGGACGCCAGTGGCTGGACGACTTCGTCGCCATCCGCCTCCACAACCTGGAACGCGTGCTCGCCCGGCGCAAGTGGCTCGTCGACTCCTTTTCGGTAGCCGACATCCTGATGGCCGACGTGCTGCGGTTGATCGACCGGTTCGGTGGTCTCGAGGACTATCCGGCGTGTGCCGGATATCTCGCTCGAGCGACGGCCCGTCCCGCTTTCACGAAGGCGTTCGACGACCAGATCGCGTTCTTCGCCGCCGCCGACGAGAGACGCGGCAAGGCGAGTTAGCCGGCCCGAGACGCCATGCGTCGCGCACCGTCGAGCCCACGATCAGGCTACGCCGAGCTTCCCTCGCTCTCCGTCATGCGGCGTGGATCCCGGCGGCAGGAACTCGGCCAGGTCTTCGTACTCGTAATACGGACGGATCTCGATCTTGCTCGGGCCCGGCATCGGATTGGGGCATCGCTTCACCCACGCCACCGCCTCGTCCATGTCCTTGACGTTCCAGATCCAGAAACCGGCCACCAGCTCGCGGGTCTCGGCGAACGGTCCGTCGATCACCGTGCGGCCGGCGCCGTCGAAGGCCACGCGCTTGCCGTTGACGCTGGGCTTGAGGCCAGCAGCCGCCACCATGACGCCGGCCTCGACCAGTTCGTCGTTGTAGCGGTCCATCGCCTCGAACATCTCGGGGGCGGGGGGCGCGCCGGCTTCGCTTTCCGGGGTGGCCAATACGAACACCATGACTCTCATCGTCTGTCTCCTGTGGGCGGCCGTTTCGGCCTTTCATGAGGACGTCGAACGAGTCTGTCGGAAATCGACATGGACGAGGTAACCATCGAGTCCCAAGCCCAAGCCCCGTGAACAAATACTGTACTTATCGGTTTACTTTTTCGCACACCTGCCCTAGGCTCAAAGGTGTTGTTGTCACCATTGCCGGGAATTTCAAGCGTGAACACCCTGACGGCCCAAGCCCCGAACTACGTCGATTCGCCGCAGTACCGCGACGGTCGCTTCCACAATCCCGTTCCGCGCCCATCCATGGGTTTTTGGAAGGGGTTCAAGCTCACGCTCTCGTTCTTCTTCGCCAAACCGAAGGGTACGGTTCCCGATCGCCCCATCCCCGTGCGCCCGCTCACACGCGCGCACTTGGACGCGGCGCCCGATCGCAGCCTCTACCGGCTTGGGCATTCGACCGTACTGGTGAAGTTGCGTGGGCAATTCTGGCTCACCGATCCGGTGTTCTCGGAGCGGGCGTCGCCGGTGCAATGGGCGGGTCCGGCACGTTTCCACGCGGCGCCGATCACCCTTGACGAGTTGCCCCCGCTGGCCGGCGTCATCCTTTCGCACAACCATTACGATCACCTCGACCGCGACGCGGTCACTCGCCTGGCCACGAAGACGGGCCGTTTCATCGCGCCGCTGGGCGTCGGCGACCAACTCGTCGCATGGGGTATCGATCCGGACAAGGTGGAGCAACGCGACTGGTGGCAATCGATCGACCTCGAGGGCCTTCGGCTCACCGCCACCCCGGCCCAGCACTTCTCCGGTCGCGGGCTGAACGACGGCGATAGCAGTCTCTGGGCCTCGTGGGTCATACAGGACGGCGACTTCCGCCTGTTCTTCAGCGGCGACTCGGGGTACTTCGACGGTTTCAAGGCCATCGGCAAGGCGTTCGGTCCGTTCGATGTCACGCTCATGGAAACCGGGGCATACGACCCGCGCTGGGCGTTCGTGCACATGCAGCCGGAAGAAACCCTGCAGGCCCACCTCGACCTGCGCGGACGCTGGTTGCTGCCGATCCACAACGGCACGTTCGACCTGGCCATGCATGTGTGGCAGGAACCGTTCGAGCGCATTGCCTCGCTGGCGGCCCAGCAAGGTGTTTCCCTTGCGACGCCGGAAATGGGCGAGTGGCTGGATTTGAATGCTCCCCATGCGGGAACCGCCTGGTGGCGCTAGTCCCGCCCTATCCGCTCGCCGCAACCTTCAACGCCTCCGTCAACGACAAGGCATTGGGCACCGCCTCACCGCGAGCGGTGTTGTCGAAGATGCACCAGACGTCGATACCCGCGTCGCGGGCGGCGAGCGCACGCGTTGCCAGGGCTTCGATGAAACCCTCGTCGTAGGCCGAGTAGTAGATCTCCGGCGATCCATGCAGCCGCACGTAAAGCGTTTTCGGATCGCCGGCCGGCTCGGCGCCGGCGATGGGCGGAGGATCCGCCTGGACGGCGGCGATGCGCGCCCTTTCCAGGGTTTCCGTAGCCTCTTCGGTGAACCAGGTCGCGTGCCGAGGCTCGCATGCCACGCGTACGGCCGTCAGGCGTCGCAAGGAGGCGAAGAACGTTTCCGCCGAGGCTTTGTCGAACGTCAGGCTGGGCGGCAACTGCAGCAGCAGGCAACCCAGTTTGTCGCCGAGCGCCCCCGCTTCTTCCATGAAGCGTTGGAGCGCGTCATCCGCGTCGCGCAACCTGAGCTCGTGCGAGATCCTCTTCGGCATCTTCACCGCGAACCGGAACGCGTCGGGCACGCTGGCGGCCCAGCGCGCGTACGTCCTGGGCTGGTGGGGGCGATAGAACGACGTGTTGATTTCCACCGCATCGAACACCCGGGCGTACCGTTCGAGGTGACTGCCCTGCCCTTCGAACCGGGCAGCCACCTTCGACGACAGGCTCCATCCGGCACAGCCGATGCGTATCGCCGGTCCCATCTTCGGTTTCGATCCCACGTGCCTGGCTCCGCCATCGAACGGCGGTCATTTCAGCACGTCGCACGCACGGCGAACACCCGTGGATCGCGCTCAGCGCTTGGAACCGGCCATCTGCCCCGCTCGCAGCGCGCTCCACATCTCTACCATCCAGCCCGGATACTCAGGCGGGAGTTTGCTGACGGCATCGATGGCTTTCAGCTCAGCGTCGCTGAACACGATGTCGGCGGCCTTGAGGTTATCGTCGAGCTGATCCATCCGCTTGGCCCCGACGAGTACCGCGGATACCGCTCTCTGGTGGAGAAGCCAGGCCAATGCGACCTGAGCGACCGAAGCACCATGATCTTGCGCGATCGGGCGTAGGACATCGATCGCGTCGAAGCCACGGTCGTAGTCGATGTGCGGCCGCCCGTTGACGTCGCGACTGCCTTCGGGAACACCTTCGCCGCGCACCTGCTTGCCGCTCAGGAAGCCGCCCGCCAGGGGGCTCCACACCAGCAGCCCGACGCCTTCGCTCTGCAGCAGTGGCGTGATCTCGCGTTCGAGATCGCGGCCCACGACCGAATAGTAGGCCTGCAGTGAACTCAGGCGCGTGATGTTCAGTCGCTCGGACATGCCCAGTGCCTTCGTGAGCTGCCATGCGGCGTAATTGGACACGCCGACGTAGCGGACGTAACCCTGCCGCACCAGGTCGTCCAGCGCGCGCAGGGTCTCTTCCATCGGCGTCGCCGGGTCGAAGCCGTGCATCTGGTAAAGGTCGATGTGGTCGACGCCGAGCCGCTTCAGGCTGGCCTTGGCCGCGTCCATGATGTGGCCACGCGATGCGCCGGCACCGTTCGGGCCCTTGCTCATGGGTCCAAACACCTTCGTGGCGATCAGATAATTCTCTCGCGGCTCGCCCAGGCTGCGCAGCGCTTCGCCGAGGAGGCGCTCCGAATCGCCGAGCGCGTAGAAATCGGCGGTGTCGTAGAGGTTGATGCCGGCCTCGAAGGAGCGCCGCACCATGGCGTTGGCTTCGTCCTGCCCAAGCCCTCCCAGGGTATCGAATCCGGCATTGTGGCCGAACGTCATCGCGCCGAAGGCCAGTTCGGAAATAAAAAGGCCGGTGTTTCCAAGGCGGTTGTATTTCATGTCGACTCCGGTTCAGGGGATGACCGGCAGCGTAGGAGCCCATGCCGGAAAGCCGGTAGCCCGATCCCCTCGATTGACTGCCCGATCCTCTCCCATGCGGCATGATCGTATCCCGGCTGTCGTTTCCGTCTGGCACGCTGGACACCGGACCGCCCAGGAAACGCCATGCCCGTCGCTCCCGCCGACCTCATCGACTACCAGCGTCAAGACATAGAGGCGCTCATCGCACGCTTCGCCGCGGCGAACGAAGGTCACGCGACGCCGGTGCCCGGCCTGAGCGTGGCACGCATCACCGCACCCGTTCCTCCGACGGCACAACTCGACGCGGCCTGCCTGTGCGTTTGCGTGCGCGGCAGCCGGCACGTTTCCTCGGGCGATACGGTGATCCGGCACGAGGAGAACCACTTCGTACTTACCGCCGTCGAACGGCCCAGCATCATCGCCATCCCCGATGCGAGTCCGGAACATCCGTACACGGCATTGCGCATCGACCTGGACCTGGACCTCGCCAGACAGGTCATGGCGGACATCGACATGGAGCGGCTGGACTTTGCACCGGTCGACGCGACCGGCGACGTCATCGAGCTGGACGCCGACATGCTGGATGCGGTGGCACGGCTCGTGCGGTTGCTCGAACGTCCCGGCGATATCGCCTTCCTGTCCCGGCTCATCCACCGGGAAATCCTCTACCGCCTACTGTGCGGCCAGGGAGGCGGCCGCCTGCGCCGCATCGTCCGGATGGGCTCGCAGGGCCATCGCGTTGCGCGTGCCGTCGCCTGGCTGCGAATGCATTTCCGCGAACGGCTGCGCATCGAACAACTCGCCGCGAAGGCCGGGATGGGCGTATCGACACTCCATCGCCATTTCGCCGAACTGACCGGCATGAGCCCGATACAGTTCCAGAAGCAGTTGCGGCTGCACGAAGCGCGGCGTCTCCTGCTGGAGGACGACACGGCGGTCAGCACCGTGGCGTTACGGGTCGGTTACGAAAGCGCCACGCAATTCATCCGCGAATACCGCCGCCTGTTCGGCGAATCGCCGTTGCGCGACGTGACGTTGCTGAAGCGATCCGGATCGGGTCGCGCCCCGCTGTGATCCGACAGAGGATGAAGCGATGTTCCGGGAGGATCGGGCTCCCTCCGCGTTCGTCAATGCCCGCACAACGTGGGCATCGGCGCATTCGTGATTCAGGCGATGTCGGTCGACGTCGAAAGCTCCCGCCACTCCAGTGCGTTGTCACGCAGGTCGTCGGCACGGCCCAGCACGGTCTCGAACGCATTACTGCCCGCCACCCACCGCACGGGCGGATTCGCGGCCGCGACCAGGTCCACGACCGCCTCGCCGAACTTCACCGGGTCCCCGTCTTGGTTGTGGTTGGCCTTGTCCAACGCTTCGCGCCTCGCGCGGCTGAATTCCCGATAATCGTCGATCTCGAGGTCGCCGTAGAAGACCGAGGTCGAGTCCAGGAAATCGGTGCGGAAGGGTCCGGGATGCACGCAGGTAGCCTTGATGCCGAACGGCGCCAGTTCCTGGCTCAAGGATTCGGACCATCCCGACACCGCGAATTTCGTCGCGCAATACATCGATGAACCCTGGAAGCCGATGATGCCCGCGGTCGAGGAGATCGTGAGCACGTGGCCCGATCGTTGCGCGCGCATGATCGGCAGCACCGCCCGCGTGACGTTGAACACGCCGAATACGTTCGTCTCGAACTGCGCACGGATGCGCTCGGTGGATAGCTCCTCGAAGGCACCGAGCTGCCCGAATCCCGCGTTGTTGACCAGCACGTCGATGCGACCGAAACGTTCGAGGGCAGCGGTAACCGCCGCGTCGATGGATGCCTCGGACGTTACGTCCATGGCGACGCGGGCGATGCGATCGCCATGGCCGTCGAGCAAGCGTTCCAGCGGCTCCGGCTTGCGTGCGGTCGCGACCACGTTGTCGCCCGCATCGAGCGCGGAGCGGGCTATTTCCAGACCAAGACCGCGGCTGGCGCCGGTGATGAACCAGGTTTTCATGAAACGTCTCCTTTGCGGGACTACGTGAATACAAGGGTGAAATGATATGCATGCCGTCGACGCGGCCATACACACGATGCGCCGCTATCATTGCCTAATCGTCCCACCGATCCGGCAACGCGGCCGACGTTCGGGCGTTGCACCACGGTGATCCGGGCCTGACGCTCGCCGTCGCGAAAGACGCCTCACGGCGCACCGTCCTCGTCACTGCACCGAGTAACCGCCGTCCACCATGAGGATGTGCCCCACGACGAACGACGAAGCGTCCGACGCCAGCCACAACACCGCCTCGGCCACTTCTTCGGGACGTCCCGTGCGGCCGATGGGATGCGCCGCGCGGATCGGTTCCATCACGGCATCGGAACCCGCCAGTTCGATGAAGCGCGCGATCATCGGCGTGTCGATGGTGCCAGGGCCGACGGCGTTGACCCGGATGCCTTGTTTGGCATAATCCAACGCCGCTCCACGCGTCAATCCCAGCACGGCGTGCTTGGACCCGGAATACGTGCTCAGGCCGGGGATGCCCACCACGGCGGACATCGAGCCCATGTTCACGATCGTCCCTCCGCCCTGCTTGAGCATCTGCTCGATCTCGGCGCGCATGCTCAGCCACACCCCGCGCACGGCCACGTCGAAGATCCGGTCGTAGGTGTCCGAGGGCTGATCGGCGAGCGGCGCGGAATTCTGCGTCAGGCCGGCGTTGTTGAATGCGATGTCGAGTCGACCGAAGGCGTCGACGGCACGGGCGACCAGCGCCCGCACCTGCGTCTCGTCGCTGACGTCCGTCACGACGGCGATCGCATCGCCGCCGCGGTCGCGGATGATGCGGACGGTTTCGTCGGCGGCGTCGGAGGCGATGTCGGAAACGACGACGCGTGCTCCCTGTGCCGCGAAGGCCATGGCGGTGGTGCGACCGATACCGGAACCGGCTCCGGTCACGAGGGCGACCTTTCCCTTGAACTCGTCATATTTGGGCATGTGCGTTCTCCGTGGAGGGATGGAAGATCAGGCGTCTTCAGTGGCGACGTAGGGTCGATAGTCCACGTAACCCTTCGAGCCGCCGGTGTAATAGGTGTCGCGGTCGGCCGCGTTGAGGGGCCAGTCGTTGCGAAGCCGCGCGACGAGATCCGGATTGGCGATGAACGGCTGGCCGAAGCCCGCCAGATCGATCACGCCGTTGGTGATGAGTTCCTCCGCGCGCGCCTTCGTCATGCCGCCGTCGAGCAGGATGGCTACGCGCGGCGCGACCGAACGCCATCGGATGAGCAATTCCTTGATGAGATCGCTGGTGGGCTTCTGTCCGGCCGGCGTGTTGAAGAAGCCCGTCTGGTCCATGACATGGAAATACGCCACGCCGCGCTCGCCCAGGGCCTTGCCCAGCGCGACGTAAGTGGTTTCCGTATCGTCGAACATCGGCACCGCGCCGATCACCCCGTACGGCGTGAGGCGGATGCCGACGCGATGGATGCCGATCGCCGCGCCCACCGCGTCCACCACCTCGAGCGTAAAGCGCAGGCGGCCTTCCATGGTGGCGGCCGAATAACGATCGGTGCGGTCGTTGATGTGCGGGTTGAGGAACTGGTCGAACAGGTAACCGTTTGCGGCGTGAAGTTCCACGCCGTCGAAGCCGGCTGCCATCGCATTGCGCGCGGCCTGCACGAAGTCACCCACCACCCGCGCGATCTCATCGGTCGCCAGCGCGCGCGGCTTCGACGACGGCACGAAACCGACGTTGCCCTCGTCGTCGCGCCCAAAGGCCATCGCACCCTCCGCGACCCGGTTCGTCGAGCTCACCGGCGGCGCATGATCGGGCTGGTTCGACGTATGGGATATGCGGCCGACATGCCACAACTGGATGAACATCCTGCCACCCACCGCGTGCACCGAATCGGTCACCAACCGCCAACCCTCGATCTGCCTTGGCGTGAAGATGCCGGGGTTGTAGAAGTAGCCCTGTCCTTCCCGCGAGATGGGCGAGCCCTCGGACACGATCAGTCCCGCCGAAGCGCGTTGTGTGTAATACAGGGCCACCTGTTCGGTGGGAATGTCTTCCGGCGCACGCGAACGCGTCAACGGCGCCATGAAAATGCGGTTGGCCAGCGTCAGGCCGGAGAGATCGAAAGGGGAAAACAGCTCATTCATCGTAAGTCGCCTCCGTCGTGCATCGAAGAGGCGATCAGGCTAGCGGCTTGTGTTTTGGCGAAAAACAGGCTGCAATTCTTAACAGAGGAGAAAATATTTCCACCATGCCGATTTCGATCGAAAGCCTGAGCGCCATCCAAGCCTTCGTGCACGCCGCCGAAAAACGAAGCTTCAAGGCGGCGGGACAACTGGTGGGCCTGACACCGTCGGCCGTCGGCAAGGCGATCCAGAAGCTGGAAGAGCAGCTCGGCGCGAGCCTGTTCCGCCGATCGACACGCTCCGTCACGTTGACGGACGAGGGTTCCCGCTTTCTCGACCGGTGCCGGACGATACTGGCCGAGCTCGAAGCGGCCCACGCCGACATCGCCCAGGCTGGCGCGGCGCCGGTCGGGCGCCTCAAGATCGGCCTGCCCGTCGAGCCTACGCTGTTGCTACCGGTGATTTCCGACTTCGGGCTCGCTTATCCCGCGCTCGAACTCGACCTGGACATCAATGATCGCTTCGTCGACGTGATCGACGAAGGGTTCGACGCGGTCATACGCTCAGGCGAACCCAAGGACAGTCGGCTACGACACCGGCGCCTGGGTGACTTCCGCTGGCGATTCGTCGCTTCGCCGGCCTATATTGCCGGCCACGGCCGTCCCGGCAGACTGGCCGACCTGGCCGATCACCGCTGCCTGCGGCATCGCCTTCCGGAGACCGGTCGCCTGATACCCTGGCCGGTCGATCCGGCTATGGACGGTTCATCGTTGCCGGTGTCGATCACGGCGACGATGATGGAGCCGTTGCTCGAACTGGCGCGCCGTGGACACGGCATCGCCCGCCTACCGCACTTCGCCGTGGATCGGGACATCGCCACGGGACGCCTCGTGGACGTTCTTCCCGGGCTCCCCGACTACGGCGGCAGCCTGAACCTGCTCTGGCCAGCCAGCCGCTATCCGCTGCCCAAGGTTCGCGTCTTCGTCGATTTCGTCGCTGCGCGGCTGGCTCGCGAGCTCGCGATTGGCCGCGACGACCAGGGCCTCGCCGAGTCCACCACGACGCCGTAGGAACTTTCTCCGTCGATGACACGTTCCGTGCCCGTGATGGCCGCCGCGGATCAGTGCCTCCTGTAGTCCATCCGCTCCAGGTCGGACAACAGCGTCGGCCCTGTGGGAGCCCAGCCGAGGCGTTCGCGCGTCAGCGCGCTCGAAGCCGGCATGTCCACGCCGACGAAGATCCCCATCCAGCCGAAATGGTCCCGAGACTCTTCCTCCGACAGGGAAACCACGGGCAGACCGAGGCCGGCACCCACCACGCGCGCGATGTCACGTATCTCCACGCCCTCTTCCGCCACCGCGTGATATCGCGCGCCCGGCTCCGCCTTTTCCAGCGCCAGGCGATAGAGGCGGGCGACATCGTCGACCGGCGCCGCCGGCCAGCGGTTGCGGCCCTCACCGACGTAGCCGACGCGCCCCTTCTGCGTCGACAGTTCGATGAAGGGCGTGATCAGGCCCTGCCTCACGGTGTCGTGTACCTGCGGCAGGCGGACCACCGACACGTTCACGCCTTCGTCCAGCAACGCCTGTCCGGCGATTTCCGTGAGCTTGCGCGGGTTGGGATGATCGGGATTGAACACGTCTTCGGTGGCTGGCTGACCGTGCGCAGCCTGACCCATGCCGGTGCCCGAGGTGATCAGCAGCGGACGTCGGGAGCCCTTCATGACGGCCCCCAGCGACTCGATGACCCGCCGGTCTTTCTCGCAATTGGCGACGAAGTTCGAGAAATCATGATCGAAGGCCGCATGAAGCACGGCGTCGGCACCCTCGGCACCGGCCTGGATCGACGGCAGGTCTTCGAGCGTCGCCCGATGAGGCTCCGCTCCCGCCGCGCGCAACGACGCGGCCCCATCGTCGGACCGGGTCATGCCGATCACCTCGTGGCCGGCCGCCAACAGCTCCGGAACGATGCGCGAACCGATGAAGCCGGTCGCGCCAGTAACGAAAATACGCATGTGGACACTCTCCCATTGAGCTGATGGACGAGTGTCGTGCGCCATGCCAACCTATTAAAGTAGTGACATTATCCTGGTATCGAAACCAACAGGCTTCGCCATGCCCGTCTCAACCGTCCACTCCCTGGGTACGTTTCTTCGCGATCGCCGCACACGGCTCGATCCGGCGACGTTCGGTTTCGCGGCGGGCCGGCGGCGCACTCCCGGCCTTCGCCGCGAAGAAGTGGCCCAGCGCGCGAACATCAGTCCCACCTGGTACACGTGGCTCGAGCAGGGCCGCGGCGGCGCACCGTCCATCGAGGTGCTGGACCGGCTCGCCGCCGGCCTCATGCTGACCGAACCCGAACGCGAACACATGTTCATGCTGGCGCTGGGGCATCCGCCGGAGCCCCGGTACGTACCGCCGCAGGGCATCACGCCCCGTCTCCAGCGCGTGCTGGACGCATTTCCCGTTAGCCCCGGCATCATCCGTACGGCGACCTGGGACGTGGTGGCATGGAACGCCGCCGCCGCGGCCCTGCTGACCGACTACGGCACGCTTCCGCGCGAGCAAAGGAACATCCTTCGCCTGATGTTCTCCAGCGAACGCGTGCGTTCCGCACAGGAAGACTGGATGAGCGTCGCCCGCTTCGTCGTCGCCACCTTCCGCGCGGACGCCGCGCGCGCGGGGGCGAATGGCGAGATCTCGCAATTGGTCGACGAGCTGTGCCGCACCAGCGAGGTCTTCGCCCGTCTATGGGAAAGCAACGACGTCACCGGCCATGGCGACGGCCTGAAGCGACTGCGGCATCCCGAGTTGGGCCTGATCGAGCTGGAATTTTCCAACTTCGCGGTGGAGGGTCGGCCGGATCTCACGATGATGGTGTACAACCCGACGTCGGAGGCCCTCGCCGCCGAGATCGCCGCGCTGATCGGCCAGACGCGCCGAGCCACGAGGGCCTGATTCCCTCCCCGCCGAGGACCGCGAGAGCACCTCATGGTTTTGATCGTGCGCTGGGTGTCGCACGCGCCACAGACATGCCTCATGCCCATGAATACAGTTTATCTGTACAGTTGAACTGTGTTTATGCCAGGATCGGCGGCATGGTCAAGTCATCACCCTCACCCAACGCGCCATCGGCCGCCGCCCTTGCCGCTGACTTGCGCATTTCCGTCGGAAAACTGGTGCGACGCTTGCGCGAGCAAGCCCATCCGGGCGACTTCACGTCCGCCCAGAAGTCGGTGCTGCTGCGCCTGGACCGTGACGGGCCTGCCACGGTGTCCGCCCTCGCTCGCGCGGAGAGTGTCCGCCCGCAGTCCATGCGTATCACCGTGGCCGGGCTGGAGGCGATGAAGGCCGTCCACGGCAAACCCGATCCGGACGACGGTCGGCAAACCCTCATCGATCTCACGCCGGCCTTCCGCAAGACCCTCAAGGAAACCCGGGCCGCCAAGGAAGACTGGCTGGTCCATGCCCTTCAGGCCCAACTGACGCCTGCGGAACAGGGCGAACTCGCCGCGGCGGTGAAGCTGCTGCAACGCCTCGCCGACTTCTGAGACTCAGGAGACAACATGCCCCTCACCATGCTCGACCCGAACACCGCCCTTATCGTCGTCGACCTGCAAAAAGGCATCGTCGACCGTTCCTTCGTGCATCCCATCGACGGAGTCGTGGCTCGCTCGCGTGCATTGATCGACGCGTTTCGTGAACGCCACCTTCCGGTCGTCCTCGTCAATGTCGCCGGCGTCGCGCCGGGCCGTACCGAGCGGCCGCCTCACAGCGGATCGTTCCCGGCCGGATGGACCGACTTCATCCCCGAACTCGATCGACAGCCCAGCGATATCGTCGTGACGAAGCGAAGCTGGGGCGCATTCGCCAACACCGACCTCGAGGGCCGGCTGAAAGCACTGGGCGTTACCCAGGTCGTCGTCACCGGCGTCGCGACGGGTACGGGTGTCGAGGCGACCGCACGGCAGGCGTATGAGCACGGCTTCCACGTCACCCTGGCTCTCGACGCCATGACGGATGCGCGTGCCGAGGCCCATGAATACAGCATCACGAACGTCTTTCCGAAGCTGGGGGAAACGGGCACGGCTCAGGACGTGATCGATCGGCTGCCGAGAGCGAGCACCTGACCATGGCATGGCTTCATCTCGTCTCCTACGTTTTCGGCGGCGCCTTTCTCGCGAACGCCGTGCCGCACTTTGTCGCTGGTGTCATGGGCGAACCGTTTCAGAGTCCGTTCGCGAAACCGCCGGGGCAAGGACTATCCTCATCGACGGTGAACGTGCTTTGGGGATTTCTCAATCTGGTGATCGGCTACGTGCTCGTCTGTCGCATCGGTGACTTCGACTTGAAGCACACGAGCGATGCGATCTCGCTCGGGGTGGGGATGCTGGCCATAGGGTTGCTTTCCGCGCGCCTGTTCGGCCGCTTCCACGGCGGCGATGCGCCGGAGGGTACGTGAGCGTAGCGACGACGGGGATCTTCCGCTCGCTCAGGAATGCCAACTATCGGACCTGGGCGGCCGGTGCGCTGGTCTCCAATATCGGGACATGGATGCAACGCACGGCCCAGGATTGGCTGGTGCTTACCCAGCTCACCCGTCACGATGCGTCGGCCGTGGGCGTGGTCATGGCGCTCCAGTTCGGGCCACAGCTCCTGCTGCTGCCCTGGACCGGCTTCGCCGCCGACCACTACAACCAGCGCAAGCTCCTCATGGCGACCCAGGCGACGATGGGAATTCTTGCCCTGGCGCTGGGCGTGCTGACCGTCACGGGCGCGGTCCAGCTCTGGCAGGTCGACGTATTCGCTTTTCTATCTGGCTGCGCCTCGGCCTTCGATGCGCCCGTACGCCAGACCTTCGTGACGGAACTGGTCGGCGACGCGGATCTGCCGAATGCGGTCGCGCTCAACTCGACCTCGTTCAACGCGGCACGCATGGTGGGGCCGGCGGTAGCCGGTCTGCTCATCGCTTCCGTCGGCACCGGCTGGGCCTTCGTCCTCGACGGAATCAGCTTCGTCGCGGTGCTGGCCTCCCTCTTCCTGCTGCGTACGTCGAGCCTGCATGCGAACGCGCGGGCGCACCGCACCAGAGGCAGTTTGACCGAGGGATTTCGTTACGTGTGGTCCCGACCGGACCTGAAAGCGATCCTGGTCATGCTGTTCCTGATCGGCACGTTCGGGCTGAATTTTTCGATCTTCATCTCGACCATGGCCGTGAGCGTCTTCCACACGGATGCACGTGGCTACGGCCTCCTTTCGTCGGTCATGGCCGTCGGTACCGTCGCGGGAGCACTGCTCGCCGCCGGTGGCGACCGCCCGCGATTCAGGTCATTGCGGGTCGGAGCGGCCATGTTCGGACTCGGCTGCGCCCTGGCCGCGATGGCCCCTAGCTATGCGCTGTTCGCCGGCGCACTGGTCGTCATCGGCGTCGCCGCCATCACCTTTACGAACGCGACCAACAGCCTGATGCAGCTGACCACCGAGGCCGCCATGCGCGGACGCGTCATGGCGCTGCGCGTTGCCATCGCCCTCGGCGGCACGCCGATCGGCGCACCGATCGTAGGTTGGGTCGCGAACCATCTGGGCCCACGCTGGGCACTCGGCATCGGCGCGGCATCGGGCGTCGCCGCGGCCATCGTGTGTGTCTGCGTGCCCAGGACACGGGAATCCTGACGCCTCGGCCAGCGCACGCGGCCCTCCCGCCCAGCGGTCACGCCCTTCGTTCAGCGCAGCAAGGAGGCCATACCCTTCTTCGGCGCCACTGCGACGCGTGAGTCGGAAGCCACTGCCGCAACGTGTCGGCTGCCAACTAAAGAGTGGGCACGGTGCCGCCGTCGATCCGATACTCAGCTCCTGCGATCGATGCGGATCGCGGGGACGCCAGGAAAGCGATCAGATCGGCCACCTCGCGCGGTGCGGCGGGCCGGCCCACGGGAATGCCTCCCAGCCAGTCCATGATGATTTTCCTGCCGCCTTCGTAGTCCGTGCCGGCCTGGGCAGCCATCCGCTCCGCAAAGGCCACCGACGCCTCCGTCTCGATCCAGCCCGGCGCCACGCTCAGCACGCGGACACCCTTCGGCGTCACCTCTTTTGAAAGCGACTTGCTGTACGTCGTGAGGGCACCCTTGGCGGCGGCGTAGGCGGTCGTGGACTCGGGCAGAGGCAACACCCGCTGGATGGAACTGATGTGGATGATCACCCCCGAGCCTCGAGCCAGCATCGACGGCAGCAACGCACGATCCAGGCGTACGGCGGGCATCAGGTTCAGGTTCAACTCGGCGAACCAGTGTTCGTCGCTGATCGCGGCGAAACCGCCGACGGGCGTCTTCGAGCCGCCGAGCACGTTGATCAGGACGTCGACGCCGCCCCAGTCCCGCAGGACGGTCTGGGCAAGGCGATCCGTCCCTTCGGCCGTCGACAGATCGGCAGCGACGTAGGTGACGCCTTCGACCGTCTGCGCCGGCACGGTACGCGCGGATGTCATGACCCGGGCACCCGCCTCCACGAGGGTTTCCACAACGGCCGCGCCAAGGCCCAGCGTGCCGCCAGTGACCACCGCGCGCAGTCCTTTCAGGCGAAGGTCGAAGCTCATACGGTGACCTCCAGACGTGCGATCAAGCCGTGCTCGAGTCGGAACCCATAGGTCAAGACGACCGGACTGCGCGGAAAATCGCCTGCGACGTCGGCACGGACGACGTGGATCTCGCCTTGCTGCTCGATGGAAAACGGCACGCTCGTCGCGTTGTACTTGGCCGATGCCTCGGCCATGAAGGTCTTGATGGCGTCGATGCCCGCCAATGTGCGACCGACGTCGTTCATGACGGCATCCGCCGTGAAGCAATGCGCCAGGGCATCGGGGTCATGCTCGGCCGCGAAGTACGCGGCAATGGGCTCAGGCAGGGTCAAGGCGTTCACGTCGTCGGCTCCGTGGGGCGAGTGGAGGCCTCAGGATGCGCGCCGCGTTCAGTTTACTGAATACCCTATAATCTTTATGAGTTATGTAGAGAGGAATACATAATGCGTGGATCCGATTTCGCCGAGCTCAGGGCGTTCGTGGCCGTGGTCGAACGCCAGAGCTTCGCGCGGGCGGCGGAGCACCTGGGCCTCTCACCTTCGGCACTCAGCCAGACCATCCGCCAGCTCGAGGGCCGCATCGGCGCACGTCTTCTGAATCGCACGACGCGAAGCGTCGCGCCGTCGGCGAATGGCGAGCGGCTATACAGACGCATCGCGCCGTTGTTTCGGGAGATGGACGTCGCCGTCGCCGAGGCCAGCGAGGCGACGGGACAAATGCGCGGCACGCTCCGCATCAACACGTTGGGGATTGCAGCCAGAACCATCATCGCGCCCCGGCTTTCCCGCTTCCATCAAACACACCCCGACGTGGTTCTCGACATCGTGGTCGACGACACGCTTGCCGATATCGTCGCCGGCCGCTTCGATGCGGGCATCCGCGTCGGCGGCCGGCTCGAGAAAGACATGGTCGCCGTCCGTCTGACGCCAGACCTGGACATGGTGGCCGTCGCCTCCCCTGACTACCTCGCGCGTCGAGGCACACCCACGTCACCTGCCGACCTGCATGACCATACATGCATCAACTGGCGGCTTCAGACGGATGGCAGGCACTATCGATGGGAGTTCGAAAAACGCGGGAAACGGATCGACGTGGCGGTGGAGGGTCCGGTCGTGACCAATCATGCCGATATCGGCATCGCCGCCGCGGTGGGCGGGCTGGGAATCGCCTATCACTTCGAACGGGACGGCGTGGGGGAGCTCTTGGCGGAGGGACGGCTGGTCCAGGTCCTTGCTGACTGGTCGATTTCTCGCCCTGGGCTGTTCCTGTACTACCCGAACAGGCAGTATCGTCCCGCGCTGCTCGGTGCGTTCATCGACTGTCTGCTGGATCGAAAGACCTTTTGATCGGTCTTCACGGTTCGGCTACTGGCCCCACTCCCCTTCAGCCCTCCGAGCCCGGTTCAGCACCGGGCTTTTTTCGTGTCCGGAGCCACGCTCAGCGGGTCGATGCCGGATAGGTAGCGATCGAACTGAACGCACGCGCGTCATGCGCGGGAACCGCCGTGATCTGAGGGTAACGCGCGGTGGCGGCGCGGATGCGCGCGATGGCCGTGCGTATGTCGGAGCGGTCTTCGCCGATCAGGAACCTCATCATCCAAGGCTTCTCCGCCGGCCGCGTCAGCCCTTCCGTTTGCCAGACGAGATCACCGATAAAGGCGTAGCGCTTCCCCGAGGGCAGGTTGACGAAGACGATGACCGAGTCGGGCGTATGGCCCGGTGCCGGCACGATCACGACGGCGCCGTCGCCATATACGTCATGGCTGCGCGGGAAACCGAGGTAGGACCCGCCATCGAAACGATACGGCCGATAGACGACATCGCGGAAGCTGTTGAGCACCTCGGTGCCCTCGCCATGCGACCCGATGAAGCGCTGGCCGGCAGCGTTTATCAGCACGGGTATGCCGCGGAGATCGTCCACGCCGCTGATGTGGTCCCAGTGAGCATGGGTCGGCAAGATCGCCGTCAGCGTGCCGGCGCGCGCCTCCCCTAACTGATCGATGATGGGCGTGCCCAGGTGGTGAGGTGACTGTTGAAGCGAGGGGAGCAGTCGCAATTGCCGTTCGACATGCCGACCGAACCCCGTGTCGATCAGCAGGTCGCCCTTGGGATGCCGGACGAGGACGCCCGTCGCGGCGAAGGCGCGCGTTTCCCTCCACGAACCGCCCCGAAAGGCTAGCGCCGCAGGGGTTTCGTAGGTGCCTGTCGGCATCGCGCTGATCGACATGGCGGCCGGAGGCGAAGCCGGCGGCAGCGCCCCGACGTCGACTCGCGGCACATCGAGCCGGATCGGGGCGAACGTCCAGGCGAACCAAAGCAGCGCCGCCAGGAGCCCTATCGCGAACCCGACCAGCGCGCTCTTGATGGGGCGACGACGCATCCGCTGCAAGAACGGGGTTTCGTTTCCGATAGCACGAGCCATGGATCTGCCTTTTGTGTAACGATAGTAGGGATTATCGCGATAACGATAATGGCGACTATCGTTAGGAGTCAACAAGGCATGAGAGATTGGTCCCCCGATCATCCGAGGGCGAAAGTGATGGCGCGCAAGCGCGCGGCGATCGTGGCCGCGGCGGAGCAGGCGTTCGTTCGGGACGGCTATGCCGGCAGCGGCATGGAGAGCATCGCCCGCGAGGCCGGCGTTTCGATCATGACGCTATACCGTCATGCCCGAACCAAAGACGATCTCTTTGCCGCGGTGATCGAAAGCGCTTGCCATCCGGCAGACATGGAAGAGTCGGCCAAGATCGACGATGCCATGAAGAAGCCGCTCGCGGACATCCTTCTCTTTATCGGCGTGATGTTCCAGGAGCGTGTCCGCGGTCCGAAGACGACCCATCTCCTGCGGGTAGTCATGACCGAAATGCGTCGATTCCCGCATCTGGGCGAGTTGGCTTACAACGGCCTGATCAACGCGCACGTCCAAAGGCTGGACGCGTTTCTCTCGGCTCGGGACGAGACATCCGGCATGCCGGAGGAGCGACGGCGCAAGATCGGCCATGACTTCTTCGAACGCTTGATCGGTCTCGACGATTATCGAGTTCTGCTTGGCCTGTCGCCCCCATCGGCACACGACATCCGCAAGCGGGCAGAACGGGCTGCGCAGGAACTTCTTGCGGAGTTGCAGGGGGATCGCGCCGCTCCCCGCTCGCGGGAGTCGTGAGAGCCCTCCCTCCTCCATCCATCATGATGGCGGACAGAGATCTCGCCATCGTCGATCCAGCCGCGGAGCATCGCTAACGGCCGCGCACCTCGGTGTCACGCAGCACCGGGAGCGATACTGACATCGTATCGGAGGAAGCGAAAAGAAGCCGCCCGCCGGCCTCCTTGGAAAACGCCGGCGCCGCTTTAGACCGTACGCGCCACGATCGGATCATGCACGTACTTCAACCATGTTCCCAGCGTGGAGGGATCTCCATCCACCCGCATGTCGCCGGATCGCATGAAATGATCGGCGGCGGTGGCGTATGCGGGGTCGGCGCTGAGCAACAGGTTCAGCGACTTCGCGGCCGCCGTCGTGATCTCGATGGTGATGTCGCCCCGCTCATCGGGCCGGGCGCCTGCCCGGAACGAGGGAACGCCGTCGACAATCTCGAAACGGAGTCCCTGAACCAAGCCTTCCGACAGCGTCACGCCATCCATGTAGCGCTCGACCAGCGAGACGTTCGTATCAGGGGCGACACCGCCCCGCAGGGCGGCTTCGCACATCAGGTTTCCCACCATCTCGAACCATGCCGTGGTTCCATGGCGGAGCTTCTCGCTCGTTGTCATCGTATGGCTCCCACTGGGTGGCACCGCGCCAGGCGCGGCGGCCGATTCACTCTACGGTGAGGACGATCTTGCCCTGGATATGTCCTTGGCCCGCGCGCGTATGTGCCTTACTCGCATCGGCCAGCGGGTACGTGCTGTCGATCACCACCCTTAGGGTCCCGTCATTCAACAGAGGGGCTAGTTCCAGAAGCTGGGCGCCACTGGAGCGGACCTGCGTTGCCGAGACGGCCACCCCCCGCGATGCGGCCTCCTCGGCGCCTGCAAAACCCAGGGGGTAGATCGGGAACAGCGCTCCCCCGCGTTTCAGGGTCCGAAGGAAGCCGGCCGCGGCCGCGCCGCCGACATTATCGACAACGAGATCGAGATCCCGCACCGTTTCTTCCGGGGCATGCTTCGTATAGTCGATGAATTCATCGACGCCGAGATCGCGGAGAAGTGCCTCGTGCTTTCCGGACGCCACGGCGATGACGCGCGCGCCCTTCGATTTCGCGACCTGAACCGCGAAATGGCCCACGCCTCCCGCGGCCCCGTTGACTAGTACCTTCCTGCCTTCGAGTGGGACCGGGCGATGCCGGTCCGGCTGAAGCGGATTAGGCTCATCGTGGCCCAGCTCGACCAGGAACTGCCAGGCCGTGAGCAGCGACATCGGCGCGCCCGCCGCATGGACGTGATCGATACCGGCCGGCTTCAGCGCGAGTTCCGATGCCGGAACGCTGACATATTCGGCGTAGGCCTTGCTGCCCGTGAGGTCTCCGGGAAAACCGACCATTGAATAGACCTCGTCGCCGACGCGGAAGCGCTCGACGTCGTCCGCGACCGCCTCGACGACTCCGGAGATGTCGGTGCCGAGGATCAGCGGAAACGAGACCTGCGGTCGCCATTCCGGCGGCAGAGTGCTGTAGCCGTCGCGGAGATACCAGTCGGGGGGATTGATGCCGACCGCGTGGACGCGAACAAGCACTTCGCCGGGCTTCGGTCGTGGCTTGGGCGCCTCCTCATAGACCAGGACTTCAGGGCCGCCTAAAGCGTGCTGGCGAATAGCCTTCATGGTGTCGCTCATTCCGATCTCCAAAATTCGTTTCACATCGTGGTTGATCAGAAATGTAGAGGCTTGCTGTCGAGTTGATAATGGAGGTGTAAGTTGATTCACTAATGTCATGAAAGAACAAATAGCCCTCGAACGGCTGACCGGCCTCATCGCGTTCGCGCGCGCTGGCTCGCTGGGAAGCTACACGGCGGCCGCGCGCTCCCTCTCGATCTCACCATCGGCGGTGAGCAGGAGCGTCCAGCGGCTCGAGCAACACCTGGGCGTCTCGCTCTTTACGCGCACGACACGTGCGTTGACGCTTACGCCGGAAGGCCGGGATCTCCACGATCGCGCGCTCAGGCTATTGCGCGATGCCGAGGACATCGAGCAGGCGGCAAAAAGGGCGCGTGCCGAGCCCGCGGGGACCTTGCGGATCGCGGCGTCCTTACCGATCGGCGTGCACCTGATCGCGCCGACGCTGCCCGCCTTTCGCGAGCAGTACCCTGAGGTCACCGTCGACCTGCGGTTGAGCGATCAGATCGTCGATATCGTGGAGCAACGCATCGACGTCGCCATTCGTATCGGTGACCTGCCGGACTCGGGATTGCTGTCGCGCAAGTTGGCGCCCCTTCGATTGGGCGCCTACGCGTCACCCGGCTACTTGGCCAGGCGGGGCGTGCCTTCCCACCCTGACGATCTGCAGAGGCACGACACGGTGACCCTCCGCTATCAGAGCACGGGCCAGTCTTTCCGATGGCCGTTTCGGATCGGGGGGCGCGAAGTCGACATGGTGCCCCCGTCGGGATTGATCGCCGACGTGAGCGACGCCGTGATGGCCATGCTCGTGGCAGGCGGAGGCATCGGGATCGCCGCGAGCTTCGTCGCCGCGCCCCATGTCGCACGAGGCGAACTGGTTCCGATCCTGACCGAGTTCGCCGTCGAACGAAACAACATCACCGTACTCTGGCCCGAAAGCCGTCGCACCAATCCGGCCGTGCGCGCCTTCCTGGCGCGACTGCAGGAGATCTTTTAGGGGCGCATGTCCGCCGTGGGACGGCGTTGATGCAAGCGCTCACTCTCGACGGCGGGACTGGGGAGTGCCCTTCCCGTCACGTCCGGTCAAAGGGCAGGATCAAGCTCGACGGGGACAACGGCTCTGATCTCTGCCAATAGATATCCGCAACGGCACGTTGCGAACACCTCGCGTTTCTGGTGAGCCAAGCGGCCCGTGCGATATGCCTGTTACGGCTTCACGCTTGCACGGCCAGAAAGCCCTCGTCGGACCGCTTCTGATGTTTATGGCACAGCCCCACACGGTCGCCGTGTGGTGCTCCATGCTTGGGCGCAAGTGACGATCCAGCAGGACGGCGCCGGTGTCGAAGCAGGCACCGCAGACGAGAAAACGTGTTGTTCGAAGGAAATGTGCGATTTGTCGTTCATGACGATCTCCGGTTGAAAGGGCGGAGTTGACCGGAACCGTCACCAGAACGGCGCACTCATCAGTCATGGGGCGTAGCCGGCCCCGGCCGCAAGCGTGCAAGCAAGCGTAACCCTTGACGGCGATAACGCCATGATATGGTGAAGGTCACAGCAAGACCCGTTCAACAAAGACACGGACAGACAAATGCAGCACGCAGGCCGGGATAAGGAATCCAGCCCGTAGGCGTCAGCGATGTGGAAGACTTGCGAGCACGAGTCCTGTCAGGAATGAGCAAACAGCGAACCTGAAGCAGAGCAATCCGCAAAGTAAAGACATCAAAAAGAAGCTTCCATTAAAATTTTTAGACGCAGTTGTTTGCCTGAACAGAAAGAGGGGGGGGGCGTGGGAAATCTATACAGGAGTACACTTCGAAGCGGTTCTATAATGCGTGGCCACTATAGGTATTTGGATGTATTCCAAATAGTGGTAAGCACGAAGAAAAGCTCGATCCGCGACGGAAATTATTTAGACATCGAATACAACTCAGCGCATGCCAATGTGACTTACAACGAGGCGGATCGCAATGATGAGGATGCTGTCTTCTATGAAAATAGAATGCGGGAGCGCGCACACCTTGATTTTTTGAAAGAACTCATATCCCTCCTATCCATCGTCACAAATCAATACTATAACCTTGATTTTGACGAAGAGATAAGCATCAGGCCACCCAACCAAGAGAATATTGAGAAATTTTCAGACATATCATCATCTCGGGAGATAAGAAGAGATCCCGACCGGGTGATACGCAGGCAAAATTTCACTAACAGCTTCGTCTCCATCCATCCCTCCGCAGATGACTTTTTTAAGAATTATTTCAGATTGGATGCCGAGGCCAGATCAAGATATAACACTTCAGTATTTTTGTACCAGAGCACGCGCAAGATACTGCTCACGTCGGCCAGCATGGCCATCATTGGTAACATATCGGCCATCGAAAACCTGGTGGACTTCGAGAGCAAAAAGGACAATAAAAATCCAGAGCATTGCAAAGAATGCAATCAGGTCATCTACTCAATATCAAGAAGATTCAAGGATTTCATGAGGAAATTCTCCGAGTTCGACGTAGATGACCCCAATGCCCTGCTCAATAAATTTTACTCACGAAGAAGCTCAATATCTCACTCTGGAGGCATACTTGAAATCGATAGACTTCTTTCTAAGTTTTCCATGAAAGAGCATAGGGAATTCACGGAAATTGAATCCCATGTTCGCATCGCATTATTCAACTATTTGTTGAATTACGATTTCGGCAATGAAACAATACGCAAGTAGCGCAAGCCATGCACTGTTGCTAAAGGCAGTGACAAAAAGGGGCCGAAACCCTTAGATTAGATCAATCCGCACTCGGCGAATGATGCCGTGGCACTGCTGTGATCGAACGCCCGCACATCCATTAGACCCTGCGCCTCCTTGACCACTTCGTGCGGATATAAGAAGCACTGTTGATGGTGCTCGTGGAACATCTCCTGGTATTCGATCAGCCAGTGGCGCGTGTCCATGATTGGTGCACCGGTACTCTTTGACCATTGGCGGCGAAGTGAACTCGGCCTCGCGCTGCATCTTCTGGTCGATCACCTAGCGCGCAGCTTCAAGAGTGTCTTCGGTCGATGCCGGCAGAAAACACCCTGTGCGCGTCGCGCACCAGCAGCAAGGAATCGAGCGAGAGGAAGGACAGTTACGACACTATCGTGCTCCGGTTGCTCGGACGGAATTGCTCGGAACCGTGTTCAGCACGCGCAGCGCAAGCTGTCAGGGGTAAGGACAGCCAGGCCGCAAGCGCGCATAGCGCGCAGCCTTGAGGCGAGAACGCCGCGATGTGGTGGATCAGAAAGACCACCCGCTCTCGCCCAGCAGCCAACAGGCAAGCAAAGCGCACAAGCCCGCGAGCGCTGATAACATCAAAGCGAACTTGCCAAACGCTGTCTGACAAATCTCGACCGTGGCGCCCGCAAGCCGAAGGAGTCAGGGGATGCAGTCGAATGGCGGCGATTCGACACGAGAGGCGGGGCGCAGCCCGCGAACCCGATGGCAGCGCCTACCGAGCCGCGTCATTTCCCTACTATGTAATATGGCCGCCAGTTTTTTGGAAACTCCTTTTCATCCTATACTTGCTTGAATTTAGCCTGCCCCCAAAAATCATTGGTCACATAGAAAACTGCATAGAACAAGTTGTAGTCATGATCTCCCGTGTAGCCTTTAACATCATCAGAGATCTGACCAATAACAGCCTTTAACTTGGCCTCATCACGCGCATATTTATACTCAACAGCAGAAGAAAGCTCAGGAATTAAAATGTCTGGCCTGTATTCCTGCGCCTTCTTGAAAAATTTTGACTGAGGCGTTATGGCCGAAGGAAAAATATTCTCCAAGACATGCCTCACCGCCTTATAAACGTCGGCCTCTGATGCGGGTGTCGCTCCAATCTTGTGAATGATCGAGGCGGTATTTCCAAGTATTACCTCCAAGTATTGAACACCTGATAGCTTTAAGTACCGATCTGCATCACCGAGTACGTCAAGAGGGGCCAGAATTTGGCGCAACGTCGCCAAGAAAGTATTGAATGGCTCACCAGACCAGTAAATATCCACATCGTATTCAGATGCAGCTTTACCGGCGTCGAACTTGCTTCCGAACGTTTGATAAAATTGTCGTAGATATGCGTGTAGTTGAGCCGCATCGAGGAAGCACACAGTTGTCAAATACAACGAGGTAGCAAGATGCTCGAAAGGCTTTACCAGTTCGTCATCCTTGTCGATCAACCAATCCGGCGGCCCTTCCCCATCTCGCCGTTTAGTGGCATCCCAAGTAGCCCACTCAACCTGATGGCGAACCAAATCACTCTCTAATTTTTGTGCTTCCGTGAACAACCTTCTTAGTTCGGCCTTGATTGCATCAGGTTTCATGGGTGTCCTCTGGTTCTTTTGACTTGCCGCTCATAGCGAACGGCGTTCCGATTCTCGTATCAACGATACGACAATCAGCCGAATCTCGGATCGCCAACGTGCCGAGTTCGCCGCACTACGCCGCACCAAGTTGTCCCGATAGGTAGTGAAATACACCATGTCTCCATGCAGCGTACTCATGGAGTCCGAGGTGGAACAGCTACCTCAAGTACCCAGCGCAATACCGGCCAGTCCCTTCCCCTGCCACGGACGGAAGCCTATGAGGCGCTGCCGCAGCTTCCGAAGGGAAGCCCCTTCCCTTCCGACGCGCCATCCGCCACCAGGAACTGCGGCAGATTGTTCCCCTGACAGAAACGACGATCTACGAAATGGAGCGCCGGGCGAATTCCCGCGCCGCTTCAACCTCACACCGCGCTGCGTCGTGTGGGACTTGGCCGAAATCGAAGCGTGGGTCGACCAACGCAAGCAAGCTCCTCGCGGTTGTGCCCCGAAGCCGGATGCTCACCAACGAAAAACCCGCCCTGTTGGGGCGGATTCGAGTGAAGGATGACGCCGGGCAAGGCATTTATCCGACCAAGGCTTCCAACTCCTCCAATGCCGAGCGTGGCAAGCGCCGATCCTCCTTCGCCATATTGACCTGCAAGGCCTCGCGCGCCACGCACAGCATCGTTTACGCCAGCGAGTAGCTGCCCTAGGCCTGCAACCAGGTCAGCACGTCCGCCATATGCCAGATCGACACGCTGCCCTCATGTACCGGCGCCGGGAAGCTGCCCGAATGAGCCAGCATCAGCGTGCGCATGTTCTGTCGCGACACGCCGACAATCTCGGCTACGCCGGCCAGACCGACCAGATCGGGCGCGACTTCGATCAGCCGCGCCGACGGCGCGGCGCACATCGGCCAACGCGCTGCAAATGGCCCGCGCCGGCGTCCGCCGCTTCGCGGGTGAACTCCAGCACCAGGCCACCGGCTTTCCGGTGCCGACCAAGGCATCGTCGCAACCGTCTTCGCCCAGGCGATCGACCAAAGCATCCGGGTCGCGGTCATCATCGGTAAGCTAATTTCAGGGTGATGGAGTATTCCGTCGCACTACTCCTGAGCACCGTCGGATAGCTACCGATGGATGCCGTGACGACGTTCCCTATAAATCAACACATTACGTCAGTTTTCGATAGCTGGCGATAGTCCTCGAAAGGCGGAAATTCACTCCCACTCGATCGTAGCGGGCGGCTTCCCCGAAATGTCATAAACAACACGAGAGATACCACGCAACTCATTGATAATTCGAGTCGAACACTTGTCGAGAAAGTCGTAAGGCAAGTGCGCCCAATGCGCCGTCATGAAGTCGATCGTCTCCACGGCACGTAGCGCGATCACCCACTCGTAGGCGCGCCCGTCGCCGACCACGCCCACCGAGCGCACCGGCAGGAACACGGCGAAGGCCTGGCTCACGCGGTCGTACAGGCCGTGGGCGCGGAGTTCTTCGATGAAGATCGCATCGGCGCGCTGGAGCAGGTCGACGTATTCGGCCTTGACCTCGCCCAGCACGCGCACGCCCAGGCCGGGCCCAGGGAACGGGTGGCGGTAGACCATCTCGCGCGGCAGGCCGAGCTCGACGCCGATGCGGCGGACCTCGTCCTTGAACAGCTCGCGCAGGGGCTCGACGAGCTTGAGCTTCATGTGTTCCGGCAAGCCGCCCACGTTGTGGTGGCTCTTGATGACGTGGGCCTTGCCCGTCTTGCTGCCGGCGGACTCGATGACGTCGGGGTAGATCGTGCCCTGGGCGAGCCACTTCACGCCCTCGAGCTTGGCCGACTCCTCGTCGAACACCTCGACGAACAGGCGGCCGATGACCTTGCGCTTGGCTTCCGGGTCTTCCACGCCGGCCAGGGCGTCGAAGAAGCGCTGCTTCGCGTCCACACGGATGACGTTGACGCCCATGTGCTCGGCCATGGTGGCCATCACCTGGTCGCCTTCCTGATAGCGCAGCAAACCGGTGTCGACGAAGACGCAGGTGAGCTGGTCGCCGATGGCTTTTTCCAGCAGCGCGGCCACCACGGAGGAATCCACGCCGCCGCTCAAGCCCAGCAGCACGCGATCGCTGCCGACCTGCCCGCGGACGCGCTCGACGGCGTCCTCGATGATGTGGGCGGCATCCCACAGCGTGGCAGAGCCGCAGAGGTCGACGACGAAGCGGCGGAGGATCTCCATGCCCTTCTTCGTGTGGGTGACCTCGGGATGGAACTGCAGGCCATAGAAGCGGCGCTCATCGTCGGCCATGGCGGCCAGCGGCAGGCTGGGCGTGGAAGCGGTCGGACGGAAGCCGTCGGGCAGCGCGGTGACACGATCGCCGTGCGACATCCACACGCCGAGCGCTTCGCCGTCGTCCATCACGCTGTCGAACAGACCGCAGCTGGCGAAGGTGACCGTCGCCGGACCGAATTCGCGATGGTGACCGGCCTCGACCTTGCCGCCGAGCTGCTCGGACATGGTCTGCATGCCGTAGCAGATGCCCAGCACCGGCACGCCCAGCTCGAACACGACCTGCGGGGCGCGCGGCGAATCCGCCTCGGTGACCGACTCCGGGCCGCCGGAAAGGATGACGCCGCGCGGCGCGAAGGCCGGGATGTCCTCGGGCGCGTGATCCCAGGCCCAGACTTCGCAATAGACGCCGATCTCGCGGATGCGGCGGGCGATCAGCTGCGTGTACTGCGAGCCGAAGTCGAGGATGAGGATCTTGTCGCTGTGGAGGTCGGTCATCGTGGCGGCCTGCATGGAAAATACGGTGTGCGAAAAGCAGAACGCCCACGTGGCGCGGGCGTCCTGTGTTACCTGGATCGGGTGCCCGGGGGCATCAGTCCAGGACGCGGTAGTTCGGGGCTTCCTTGGTGATCTGGACGTCGTGCGGATGCGCTTCGCGCACGCCCGCGCCCGTCACCTTCACGAACTGGGCCTTCTCGTGGATCTCTTCGATGTTGGCCGTGCCCATGTAGCCCATGGAGGCGCGCAGGCCGCCCATCAGCTGGTGGATGATGTTGCGGATGGAGCCGCGATACGGCACGCGACCCTCGATGCCTTCGGGCACGAGCTTGTCGGCGTCGGCTTCGTCTTGGAAGTAGCGGTCCTTCGAGCCCAGCTGCATGGCGCCGATGGAGCCCATGCCGCGGTAGCTCTTGTAGGAGCGGCCCTGGAACAGCTCGACCTCGCCCGGCGACTCTTCGGTGCCGGCGAACATGGAGCCCAGCATCACCGACGACGCACCCGCGGCCAGGGCCTTGGGAATGTCGCCGGAGTAGCGGATGCCGCCGTCGGCGATGAGCGGGATCTCGCCCTTCAGCGCGGTGGCGACCATGTCGATGGAGGTGATCTGCGGCACGCCGATGCCGGTGACGATGCGGGTGGTGCAGATGGAGCCCGGGCCCACGCCGACCTTGACGGCGTCGACACCGGCGTCGAGCAGCGCGCGCGCGGCGTCGCCGGTGACGATGTTGCCGGCGATGACCTGCACCTGCGGGTAGCGCTTCTTCACCCAGCCGGCGCGATCGATCACGCCCTGCGAATGACCATGGGCCGTGTCGACCACGATGACGTCGACGCCCGCCTCGACCAGCGCTTCGACACGCTGCTCGGTGTCGCCGCCCACGCCCACCGCGGCGCCGACCACGAGACGCTCGTGCGAATCCTTGGCGGCGTTGGGGTTGTCGCGCGCCTTCTGGATGTCCTTCACCGTGATGAGGCCACGGAGCTGGAAACCGTCGTTGACGACCAGGACCTTCTCGATGCGGTTCTTGTGCAGCAGCTGCAGCACTTCGTCGTGCGAGGCGCCCTCCTTCACCGTGATCAACCGCTCTTCGCGGGTCATGATGTTGCGGACGGGGTCGTCGAGCTTGCGCTCGAAGCGCATGTCGCGGCCGGTGACGATGCCGACGAGGCGTTCGCCGTCGACGACCGGCACGCCGGAGATGTTGTGCGCCCGGGTCAGCTGCAGCACTTCGCCGATCGAGGTATCGGGACGCACGGTGATGGGGCTGCGGATGACGCCGGCTTCGAACTTCTTCACCATGCGCACCTCGGCGGCCTGCTGATCGGCCGTGAGGTTCTTATGGATGATGCCGATGCCGCCGTTCTGGGCCATCGTGATGGCGAGACGCGCTTCGGTCACGGTGTCCATGGCGGCGGACACGATGGGGATGTTCAGGCGAAGACCGCGGGTGAACCGCGTCGAAGTATCCACGTCGCGCGGCAGAACCGTGGAGTGGCCGGGAACCAGAAACACGTCGTCGTAAGTGAGTGCCTCGGCAAGGATGCGCATAGCATTAGTCCCGCGAGTAAATCACGCCATTATACCTCGCGTTGCAGCATTGCGACAGTGGGGGTGGCACTGAATGTTGGGGTCGGACCGGTGATGGGGGACCCGATGTTGTGGAAGGCGACGCTCCGCGGGATTCGCGGACACGGTCCGCTCCCACCCCTCCGGTAGCTGGCATGTCATCACCCTTCAGGAACGAGGGCTCGGCACTTGCCTCGAAACGACCCTACCTGGCGAAGCGTGTGGGAGCCGATCGTATCGGCGAACGGCCCTGCCCGGCCCTCAGCGATCGAGGGCCTCGGCCGCTTCCAGGGTGTTCTCCATCAGCGTCGCGACAGTCATCGGGCCGACGCCGCCGGGTACAGGCGTGATCCACGCGGCGCGCTCGGCGGCCGGAGCGAACTCCACGTCGCCCACGAGCCGGCCGTCCTCGAGCCGGTTAATGCCGACGTCGATCACCACCGCGCCAGGCTTTACCCAATCGCCCCTGACCAAGCCCGGCTTGCCGGCGGCGACCACGAGGATATCGGCCTGCCCGACGAAGCTTTCAAGATTCTGCGTGAACTTGTGACAGCAAGTCACTGTTGCACCGGCAATAAGCATCTCAAGGGCGAGAGGGCGGCCGACGTGGTTCGATACGCCGACGATCACCGCATGGCGGCCGCGCACCGGATGATCGGTGTGGCCCAGCAGCGTCATCACCCCCTTGGGCGTGCACGGCCTCAGGCCGAAGCGGCGCAGCGCGAGGCGGCCCACGTTCACGGCCTGAAAGCCGTCGACGTCCTTGCGGGCGTCGATGCGGTCGACCAGGGCGTCTTCGTCGATGTGGTGCGGCAGCGGCGACTGCACGAGGATGCCGTGCACGGCCGGGTCGGCGTTGAGACGATCGATGAGGGCGAACAGTTCGTCCTGCGACGTGCTCGCCGGGAGGTCGTAACCGAACGATTCGAAACCCACCTGCTGGCAGGCGCGGCGCTTGTTCTTCACGTAGACCGCCGAGGCCGGGTCGTCGCCGACCAGGACCACGGCCAGGCCGGGAGCCCGGTGGCCCTGCTCCACCCGCTTGGCGACGCGGCGGCCGATGTGGTCGAGCAGTTCCTGGGCGATGCGCTTGCCGTCGAGGATGCGTGCGGTCATGGGAAGTCGCCCTGGGAAAAGCGGTGGATTATCGGCGATTTGGCTTACCTTGTGGGTAACCGCTTCGCTGGAATCGCGAACCCACCCTTTCGGTAGGCCACCAGTCCACGCCCGCACGGCTACCGAAGGGTGGCAGCGGACCCGTCCGTAATGAGGGTTGCGATAATCTGATCCTCGCCGACGATGTCGGTTCCCAGCCATGCCGACGCGCCAATACAAATGACCATCGATACAGTGCCTTACCCGCAAGACCTCACCGATGGCGTCGTTCGCCTGCGAGCCTATCGCGACAGCGACGCCGATGCGCTGGCCGAGGCCGTGCGCGAGTCGGCCGCGAGCGCGGGCCGATGGCTGGCCTGGGCGCGGCCGGACTACGACACGGCCACGGCGCAGGACTGGATACGCCAGTGCAAGCAGGCGTGGCTGCTCGGCGACGGTTTCGAGATGCTCGTCGTGGACGCCCGGACCGACCGATTCCTTGGCGGCATGGGCGTCAATCAGCGCCATCGGGAGCACCGCTTCGCCAATCTCGGCTACTGGCTGCGCAGCTCGGCGCAGGGCAAGGGCTACGTGACCCGGGCCGGTGCGCTCGCCTTGCGCTTCGCCTTCGAGACGGTCGGCATCACGCGCATCGAGATAGTGGCCGCCCACGACAATCTACCCAGTCGCAGGGCGGCCGA
Organism: Luteibacter sp. CQ10; assembly: GCF_040900725.1. Lineage (NCBI taxonomy): Bacteria > Pseudomonadati > Pseudomonadota > Gammaproteobacteria > Lysobacterales > Rhodanobacteraceae > Luteibacter > Luteibacter sp. CQ10. The sequence continues at coordinate 1,700,106 of NZ_JAEUYM010000001.1, forward strand.
ACGCATCGGAGGTACTTTCGAAGGAATACTCCGCAATCGTTTGGTTATCCAGGGAAATCCGGTCGATTCGGCGATGTATTCCGTTGTGCCGGAAGACCTTCAGCCCGCCGCCGCGCACATCCGCTCGAGATCCACGTAACCCTCGAAACGGGCGTTCGCGCCACAGCCTGGGCACTTCGGGTCGCGCCGGAGAGTCAGTTCGCGGAAACGCATCGCCAGCGCATCGTAGGTAAGTAACCGTCCCACCAGCGGCTGGCCGATGCCCAGCACCAGCTTGATCGCCTCGGTGGCCTGCACGAGCCCCAGGATACCCGGCAGCACGCCCAGCACGCCCGCCTCGGCGCAGTTGGGTGCATCGGCTGCCGAAGGCGGCTCGGGGAACAGGCAGCGATAGCAGGGAGACTCGTCGAGGCGCGGATCGAACACGCTCGCCTGCCCCGTGAACCGCTCGATGGCGGCGTAGATCATGGGGATACCCAACCGCCGGGTGGCGGCGGCCAGCAAATAGCGCGTGGCGAAGTTGTCGGCACCGTCGATCACGACGTCGTGGTCGCGGATCAGTGCCTCGACGTTGTCGGCGCGCAACCGCTCCACCACCGGATGCACGGCGATACGCGGGTTGAGCGCGGCGAGCGTCATGCGCGCGGATTCGGCCTTGCTCATGCCCACGCGGGCGTCGGCATGAATCACCTGGCGATGAAGGTTGGAGCGCTCCACCTGGTCGTCGTCGACCAGGGTGACGTGGCCGACGCCTGCCGCGGCGAGGTACAGCAGGGCCGGGGCGCCGAGACCGCCCGCACCGACCACCACCATGCGCGCGTCGCTCAGCCTTGCCTGCCCGGCATCCCCAACCTGCGGCAGCAGCACCTGCCGCGAATAGCGCTCGGCGGCATCGGCATCCAATGCGCCCGCCATGATGGGCAGGCCGGCGGTTTTCCAGGCCCCCATGCCGCCGGCGACCGAAGCCAGTCGGCGATAGCCCATGCGCTGGAGAGCTTCGGCGGCCAGCAAGGAACGCTGCCCGCTGCCGCAGAGCACCACGATGTCCCGATCACGGTCAGGCTCGGCCTGCTCGATGCGCAATTCCAGGAAGCCGCGGGAGAGGCCGAGGGCACCCAAGGGCGTGCCCGAGGCACGCTCGTTGTCTTCGCGAACGTCGATCAGCAAAGCGCCGGCGCGTTGCCGGGCATGGGCCGCGTCGGCGGGGATTTCGGCTATACGCGAGCGCAGGTCGGACAGCCAGCGTTCGCGATCGAGACCTTCGTTCATGGGGACACCTCCACGAAGGCCGGCGCGTTACTTGCCGCGCCGCTTCGCGTTGCGAATCATGCGCTGACGGTGGCGCTGCTGGCTTTCCGTCAAGACGTTGCGGCGACCGGCGAAGGGGTTGTCACCGTCGCGGAAATCGATGCGGATGGGCGTGCCTTCGAGCCGGAAGCGCTTGCGGAAGAAGCCTTCCAGGTAGCGACGATACGCCGGCGCGATGTGCTTGGTACGGCTGCCGTGGATCACGATGGTGGGCGGATTGGAGCCGCCCGGATGCGCGAAGCGCAGCTTCGGCGCATGGCCGCGCACCAGCGGCGGCTGATAGGCCTCGTAGGCGCGCTCCAGCGTGCGGGTGAGTTCCGAGGAGCCCAGCTCCTTGGTGGCCGCGGCATGGGCGCGGATCACCGCCTTCATCAACTCGCGCAGGCCCGAGCCGTGCAGCGCGGAAATGAATACCGTCTTGGCCCAGTCGGCGAACTGCAGGCGGCGCTCGAGCGCCTTCTGGGTCTGCTCGCGCTGGTAGCTGTCCATGCCGTCCCACTTGTTGACGGCAATGACCAGGGCCCGGCCTTCTTCGATCACGTGGCCGATGAGGGTGAGGTCCTGGTCGGCCAGGTTCTCCCTCGCGTCGATCATGATGACCGTGACCTGTGCCGCAGCAATGGACTGCAAGGTCTTGATGACACTGAACTTTTCCACCGCCTCCTCGACGCGGGCCTTACGGCGGACGCCGGCGGTGTCGATCAGGGTGTAGCGTCGGCCGTCGCGCTCGAGCGACACGCGAATGGGGTCGCGCGTGGTACCGGCCATGTCGGAAACGATCAGGCGGTCTTCGCCGAGCAGGCGATTGATCAGCGTGGACTTGCCCGCGTTCGGACGACCGACGATGGCCACGCGGATGCCCTGCTCTTCCTCGGACGGCGCTTCATCCTCGTCTTCGGGCAGGTGCGGCATCGCACGGGCCACGAGCACGTCGACGCCCCGGCTGTGGGCCGCCGAAGCCGCGATGGTTTCGGCCACGCCGAACGACGCGAACTCGGCCATGACGGTCGGCTCGTCGGTGCCGTCGGTCTTGTTGACGACGACGATGATCGGCTTGCCGCTGCGACGCAGCTCGCCGAGGATCGCGGCGTCCAACGGCAACACGCCGTCGCGGGCGTCCACCACGAAGACGAGCACGTTCGCCTCGGCGATGGCCAGGCGCACCTGCTGGGCGGTCAGGCCCTCGATGCCTTCGTCGCTGCCGGACAGACCGCCGGTGTCCACCACCACGAAGGGGCGGGCACCGAGGTGGCAGACGCCGTAATGGCGATCGCGGGTGACTCCGGGCATATCGGCGACAAGTGCGTCCCTGCTACGCGTCAGCACATTGAAGAGGGTCGACTTACCGACGTTGGGGCGGCCGACCAGGGCGATGACGGGTAACATGGGGAAAGCGAGTGTCCTTCAGGTTCAGCGCGAGATGCGGTAAGCGCCGATATGGCCTTCCACGTCCTCGACGTATACGGTGTCGCCGGACACGACCGGCTGGGCGCGAATGGCTTTCTTCGAAAGACGGGCGCGGCCGACGATCTTGCCGTCGCTGCCGTTGAGCCAGTGGATGTGGCCGTCGAGATCGCCCACCACGACGTAGTCGCCCTGCGCCGCCGGACCGGTGAGCCAACGGTATTTCAGGCCGTCCTGCTTCCAGATGTTGGCACCGCTGGACTTGTCGAAGGCATAGACCTGCGACACGTCGTCGACACCGAACACGGCGTTGCCGTGCACGTCGAGCGAGGTGTAGCTGGAGAAGCCGTGGTTCCACAGCGGCCGGCCGCTTGGACCGTCCACCGCGGTGAGCTGGCCATGATAGGCGGCGCCGAAAAGCGTGGTGCCGTCGAGCACGATGGCGCCGTCGGCGTCGCTGAGGCGGTCGATTTCGGTACGGCCTTCGCCGCTGGCGAGGGTCTGCTCCCAGAGCTTTTCGCCGTTGTCGAGGCGTATGGCCACGAGCTTGCCGGCATCGCTGCCCATGAAGACCACGCCGTTGGCGATCAGCAGGCGGCCGTTGCCACGCAGGCTGAGCGCCGGGATCTGCGCCTGGTCGAACACCCAGCGGCGCTCGCCGGTACCGGCGTCGAGGCCGTACACGCGACCGTCGTTGCAACGCACGACCACCAGGCCGCCGACGATGACGGGGGTAGTGATCACTTCGGAAGACACCTCGGCCGCCCAGCGACGCTCGCCGTCCTTCGCGTTCATCGCGTAAACGTGGCCGTCGAGCGTGCCCACGGCGACCAGGTCGTCCGCCGCGCCAGGGCCGCCGGAGAAGCGGGCATCCTCGCGCTTGGAGTCGCCCCAGCCGAACCAGCCGTGCTGGCGGGTGCTCTTGGACCAGATCGTCTTGCCGGTATTGGCATCGAAGGCGGCGATCTTGCCGTCGGTGCTGGCGGCGTAGACCACGCCGTTCACCACGGTCGGACGCATGCGCACGCCGGACTCGGCCGCACCGTCACCGACGCTGGACTTCCACAGGCGCTCGACCTTGATGGTCGGCTCGAACTTCTTGTCGAGCGGGGTCGGCGGTTCGACGTTTTCCTTCTTGAACGAGTGGCAGCCGGCCAGTACGACCAGCGACGAAGTCAACGCGATTGCCCAAAGACGTTTCATGCACCCTGCTTCCCGGCCACGGCCAGATCATCAAGTTTGGTTTGAACCACACCGCGCTGCGGTGCGCTTTCGCCCATGGCGGCGATGGCCGCCTGATAGGCCTTGCGCGCCTCGTCGGCGCGTCCCAGCTTGACCAGCGCGTCACCGCGGAGTTCCGCCGTGAGCGAGGCGAACGCCGTGCCCTTCATGGCGTCGAGTGCGGCGATGGCGTCCTGCGGCTTGCCCTGGGCGTACTTCAGCTGGGCTTCGCGCAGCGCGAAAAGGGTTTTCAGCGTGTCGTCCGAGGCGTGGGTCTTCGCCCATTCGAGATCGCCGGCCGCCTTGTCGAGCTGACCGTCCATCACGTTCCGCTGGGCCCGCTCGCCCACGGCAAAGACCGACCACGCCGTGTCGGCGTAGTCCTTCATGAGCGTTTCGGTGCGCAGGTCGATCTCGTTCGTGCGTTTCTGCGCCACGGCGGCCTGCAAGGCGGAATACTCGGAAGCCGCGGCCTGCTCATGGCCGGCGCGATGGGACTTCCACTGCTGCCAACCGAAGATGAGCACCAGACCGAGGGCGATGCCCACGACGATGCTGCCGCCGTTCTTGCGCAACCATTGCTGGACGCGTTCGCCCTGTTCGTAGTCGTCGTATACGTCGAATGCCATGCAGTCACCCGCTGCGCTCCGCGCAGCAAAACGTGGAAAAGGGCCTACGCCGACCGTCGGGGACGGCGGCGTGGATCAATAGGCAAGGATACCCGAAAAGTGCGCGCGGACGGCGCCACCGCGTGGGTAGCGCCGTTATGGCCCGGTCAGTTGGCGACCGGGGAGGCTTTGCCGTCGCGTACGTCGACGTGGAAGCGGGCCACGTTGGCACGGCGGAAGCTGTCGAGCTGCACCGGCTGGCCGTCGATGGACACCTGGGCGCCGGAGGCATTGCCGATGCGGACGTCGAGGGCGCCGTCACTGTGATAGGACTTCTGGGTACCGGCCGGGAGAATGCCGTACTCCAGGCGCGAACCATCGGCGGAGGTGACCTCCACCCAACTGGCGGACGGCAGGTTGAGGCTCAGGCTATGCGCTCCCTGGGTCTGGACGGCGCCGCTCGCCTCGCCCTCGGGCGCCGCCGCGGCGGTGACCAGCGGGCTGCGCGCGACGGCGTGATCCAGCGACGGGAACATCGCCATCGATGCGAGCACGGGCTGCTGCTCGTCCACGCGGGCCTCGGGCGACGGCGACGGCGGAGCCGACGCCACCGTGTTCGGGGCGGTGGCGGCGACGGCGCTGGAGGTGGCCGGCGCCGGGGCATCCTGCTGCGCCACCGGCGTGGCGTCGAGGGGTGCAAGGCGAGGCATGTCACGATCGAGCGTGCCGCGCACGCCCAACCAGACCATGGGCACCACGATGACCGCCGTCAGCACCACATAGGTGGCGGCCGTCACGTAGCGCTCGAGCAGGTAGCGCGAATGCGATACGCCACCGGTGACCACGAGTTCGGGCTGGCGCGGAGTGAGCCGGGCGACCTCGGCCTGGATGGCCTCTTCGTCGACACCGACATGGCGGCCGTATTTACCCAGGTAACCGGCGAGGTACACCTGGTAATCGATGCCGGAATAATCGCCCGCTTCGAGCTGGCGCAGGAGACGGCTGGGCAGGCGCAGGGCCTGGCCACAGGCCTCCACGGTATAGCCGCGCGCCTCTCGGGCGGCACGAAGACGCGAGCCGAAACCGGCTTCGTGCACGTGATCGATGATGACGCGACCGCTGGCGTCCGCTGGTTCGACCTGCTGCGGGTCCATGGCGTCCTCCTTGGAAATGGGTGCATCGCCGCCCGCGAACAGGTCCTGCTCGCGTCCGTCACGCCCGGGGGTATTCGAGGGAACTGAAGTCATTGACGTGCGGTGGCTTCGATAGCATGCGCCGGTTCCGAATCCGGGAACTGTTGGCGCAACCGTTTGGCGTAGTCCTGGGCACCCTCCCCGTTGCCCAGACGGAGCTCGATATCGTGACCGAGCTTCAACGCGTCCGGGCTGGGATTCCCCAGCGCTTCGAAGCGCTGCAGGAAGGCGCGTGCCCGGAATGCATCGTTCTTAAGGTACAACACGCGAGCCATCTGATACAGGGCATCGGCGTTTTTTGGATTGCGATCGAGCGCCTTGCGAAAATACCCCTCCGCCGCGTCGTAGTCGTTCGACTGCATCTGGCAGGTGCCGGCATTGGCCAGAGCGAGATCGGGCGTCTCGTAGAAGGGATCGGCCAAGGCTCTGTCGAAATAAGGCTTGGCCTCCCCACCGCGGTGCTGCTTGCACAGGAACACGGCGAAGTTGTTGTTCACCGCGCCGCTCTTGGGGTCCAATTCGGCAGCCTTGCGGTAATACAGCTCGGCATTTGCCGGATCGTTGATACGCTCGTAGAGCACGGCGATCACGGTATTGGCGGGTACGTACTTGGGATCGAACTGCAGGGCCTTCTGCAGCTTTTCCATGGCGCCCTTGAGGTCGCCCTGCTCCATGTAGCGCTGGCCGAGCTGGGTATGGACTTCCGCCCCCTTGGCCCGGTTATCCGCCGCCGTCGTAGGGCGCAAGCCGGATCCGCCGCCGGCACAACCGGCGCACGCGAGAATGAGCCCCGACAGCAAGACCCACCGGTCAAGCCGCATTCACTACCCCTTCTTCGAGCTTCTTGCGGAATTCGGCCTGGCGGCGGGTGCGGTCCACCACCTGGCCCTTGAGCTGGCCACAGGCGGCGTCGATGTCGTCGCCTCGGGTACGGCGCAGCATCGTCAGCACGCCGGCATTGAGCAACTGGGTCTGGAAGGCACGGATGTCGTCCGCCCCCGAACGCTCGAACCGCGCACCAGGGAACGGATTGAACGGAATGAGGTTGACCTTGTTGTTGCCCGGCAGGCGGCGCATGAACTTGACCAGCTGGCGCGCGTGTTCGGGGCGGTCGTTCACGCCCTTCATCAGGGTGTATTCGAACGTGATCGACGTGCGCGGCGCACGGCGGATGTAGCGCTCGCACGCGGCCATCAGCTCGGCCAGCGGGTAGCGCTTGTTCAGCGGCACCAGCTCCGTGCGCAGCTCGTCGTTGGCCGCGTGCAGGGATACCGCCAGCGAGACGTCGCTTTCGGCCGAGAGCCGGTCGATCATCGGCACCAGGCCGGCCGTGGACAGCGTGACGCGCTTGCTCGCCAGGCCAAAGCCCAGGTCATCGCGCATCAAGCTCATGGCCTTCACCACGTTGTCGAAATTCAGCAGCGGCTCGCCCATGCCCATCATCACCACGTTGGTGATGCGGCGCTGCTGGTGCGGCACGTTGCCGAGGTATTTGGCCGCGACCCAGACCTGGCCGATGATCTCGGCCGTGGACAGGTTGCGGGAGAAGCCCTGGGTGGCCGTGGAGCAGAACTGGCAGTTCAGGGCGCAACCCACCTGCGAGGACACGCACAACGTGCCACGGGTGGGTTCCGGGATGTAGACGGTTTCGATGGCGTTGCCGCCATCCATGCCGAGCAACCACTTATGGGTGCCGTCGACCGCACCCTTTTCGAACACGGTGGACGGCGGCCCGACGTAACAGCTGGCATCGAGCTTTTCGCGAAGGGCCTTGCCGACGTCGGTCATCTTGCCGAAGTCGCTTTCCAGGCGGTGGTAGATCCACTTCATGACCTGGTCGGCGCGATACGGCTTCTCGCCCAGGCCGGCGAAGAAATCGCGCAGTCCCTGGCGGTCGAAGTCGAGCAGGTTGACCTTGTCGGCAGGCGTATTCACGGCAGCTCTCAGTGCGAAACGACTTCCGTCGAGCGGAAGAAGTAGGCGATCTCGACCGCGGCGGTCTCGGCGGCATCGGAGCCGTGGACGGCGTTGGCGTCGATCGAGTCGGCGAAGTCGGCGCGGATGGTGCCCGGCGCGGCTTCCTTCGGATTGGTGGCACCCATGAGTTCACGGTTCTTGAGGATGGCGCCCTCGCCTTCCAGCACCTGGATGACGACCGGGCCGGAGATCATGAACTCGACGAGCGCCTTGAAGAACGGACGCTCCTTATGAACGGCGTAGAAGCCTTCGGCTTCGGCCTGGCTCAGCTGCTGCATGCGCTGGGCGACGACCTTGAGGCCGGCCTTCTCGAAACGGGCGACGATTTCGCCGATGACGTTCTTCTTGACGGCATCCGGCTTGATGATCGAAAGGGTGCGCTCCAGCGCCATGGGGGTGCTCCGGGAATGTGAAAAAAGAGACGGCAAAATAAAAGGATACCGGGGCGGGAAGACGCGCCCTGTGGGAAGTCTGCGGCCAAAGCCGTCAGGAATGACGGACTTAGCGCACGAAATCTTGACAGATTCTAGCTGATCCGCAAGGCGTTTTGCAGGTCTGTCGCGGCGCACATTGACCCTGGCGAAGCGCCGGGCGTATTCTCAAACAATCGTTTGATTCAAACCCTCAGCCTCGGAGTCTTCCGACATGACGAGCGCACCCTACGCCTCCCGCGAACGCAGCACCAAGGAGCGGATCCTGGGCGCCGCCGAGGCCCTGTTCGCCACCCACGGCTTCGCCGGGGCCTCGCTCCGCCAGGTCACCGCCGCGGCCCGGGTCAATCTGGCGGCCGTCAATTACCACTTCGGCTCGAAGGACAAACTCATCGAGGAAGTGTTCCGCCGGCGCCTGGACGAGCTCAACACGCGCCGTCTGGCGGCCTTGGCGAAGGTGGCCGGCGAGGCCGGAACCACGCTCGAGGACGTCCTCGACGCCTACATCCGTCCGGCCCTCGACCTCTCCCGCAGCGACGGCGGCGGCGCGGCCTTCGTTCGCGTCCTGGCCCGGGCCTATGCCGAGCACAACGAGACGCTCCGCCGGTTCCTCTCGGAAAACTACGGCCACGTGCTTCGCCAGTTCGCCGCCGAATTCGGGCAACTCTTGCCGAAATTGGGCAAAGAGGAAATCTACTGGCGCCTCGACATCGTGACCGGCGCGCTGACTTACGCCATGGCCGACTTCGGCATCATCCAGCGCAAGGGCGACGTCACCGAACGTGACCACCGCGAGGCCGCGGCCGATCACCTCATCCGCTTCGCCGCCGCCGGCATGCGCGCCGCCACCACCTCATCCCACGCCACGGCCAGCCACTGACCGGGACGCTTCTTTGCACCATCGGAGAACACCATGACCGCAACACCGTTACGCATTCGCAAGGCCGCGGTACTCGGCGCCGGCGTCATGGGCGCGCAGATCGCCGCGCACCTGACGAACGCCAACGTGGAAACCGTGCTGTTCGACCTTCCCGCCAAGGAAGGTCCCAAGAGCGGCATCGCGCTCAAGGCCATCGCCAACCTGGCCAGGCTGTCCCCCGCGCCGCTGGCCGAGAAATCGCTGGGCGCCGCCATCATTCCGGCCAACTACGAGGACGACCTGGGCCAGCTGGCCGATGTCGACCTCGTGATCGAGGCTATCGCCGAACGGATGGACTGGAAGCTCGACCTGTACACGAAGATCGCTCCGCACGTGTCGAGCACGGCGGTGCTGGCGAGCAACACCTCCGGCCTTTCGATCAACGGCCTGGCCGAGGCCCTGCCCGAACAGCTGCGCCACCGCTTCACGGGCGTGCACTTCTTCAATCCCCCGCGCTACATGCACCTGGTGGAGCTGATTCCCACGAAGCTCACCGACGCGGCCGTGCTCGAAGGCCTGGAAGCCTTCCTCACCACCGCGCTGGGCAAGGGGGTGGTCTACGCGCGCGACACGCCCAACTTCATCGGCAATCGCATCGGCGTGTTCTCGATGCTGTCGACCATGTACCACACCGAAAAATTCGGGCTGGGCTTCGACACCGTCGACGCGCTCACGGGCCCGGCCATCGGCCGCCCGAAGAGCGCCACCTACCGCACGGCCGACGTGGTGGGCCTGGATACCCTGGCCCACGTGGTCAAGACCATGGGCGACACCCTGCCCGACGATCCCTGGCATAGCTATTTCCAGCCGCCCGTGTGGCTGAAGGGCCTGATCGACAAGGGCGCCCTGGGCCAGAAGACCGGGGCGGGCTTCTATCGCAAGGCGGGCAAGGACATCGTCGTGCTCGACCTGCAGAAGCAGGATTACCGCCCGTCGGAAGGCAAGGCCTCCGACGAGGTCGCCGCCATCCTCGCCATCAAGGATCCAGCCGAGAAGTTCGCGAAACTTCGCGCATCGTCCGACACGCAGGCCCAGTTCCTCTGGGCCGTGTTCCGCGACCTCTTCCACTACACCGCCTACCATCTCGCCGACATCGCCGACACGGCGCGTGACGTCGACTTCGCCATCCGCTGGGGTTACGGCTGGAAGCTCGGCCCGTTCGAGTTGTGGCAGGCCGCGGGCTGGAAGCAGGTCGCCGGCTGGATCGCCGAGGACATCGCCGCCGGCAAGGCCATGAGCAACGCACCGCTGCCCGCCTGGGTCACCGCCCGCGAAGGCGTGCATGGCAAGGCGGGTTCCTACTCGGCCAGCGCCGATGCCGAGAAGCCGCGCTCCACGCATCCGGTCTACCAGCGCCAGGCGTTCCCCGACCCCATTCTCGGCGAACGCTTCGACCAGGGCACCACCGTCTGGGAAAACGACGGCATCCGCCTGTGGACCACGGGCGACGGCATCGGCGTCATCTCGTTCAAGACCAAGATGCACACGGTCAACGACCACGTGCTCGACGGCATCCAGCATGCCATCGGCCTGGCCGAACAGCAGTTCCGCGGCGTGGTGCTGTGGCAGCCGTCGGAGCCGTTCTCCGCCGGTGCCGATCTCAAGGGCGCGCTGGGCCTGCTGCAGGCCGGCAAGCTGGCCGAGTTCGAGGCCATGGTGGCCAACTTCCAGGCCACCAGCATGCGCATCAAGTACTCGCTGGTGCCGGTCGTGGCCGCCGTGCGCGGCCTGGCCCTGGGCGGCGGTTGCGAATTCCAGATGCATTCGGCGCGCACCGTCGCCGCGCTGGAAAGCTACATCGGCCTGGTCGAGGCCGGCGTGGGCCTGCTGCCCGCCGGCGGTGGCCTGAAGGAACTGGCCGTGCGTGCCGCACAGGCCAACCCGGAAGACCCGTTCGAGGCGCTCAAGAAGGTGTTCGAGACGGTCGCCATGGCCAAGGTCTCGGGTAGCGCCCTCGAGGCCAAATCGCTCGGCCTGCTGCGCAAGGACGACGTGGTCGTCTTCAACGCCTACGAACTGCTTCACGTCGCCAAGGCCCAGGCGCTGGCGATGGCCGAAGCCGGCTACCGCCCGCCGCTGCCCGCGCGCGCGATTCCGGTCGCGGGCGACGTGGGCACGGCCTCGTTCAAGGCCTCGCTGGCGAACATGGTCGAAGGCTATTTCGCCTCGCCGCACGACGTCGAGATCGCCGGCCGCATCGCCGACACGCTTAGCGGCGGCCGCATCGAACGCGGCTCGCAGGTGGATGAAGAATGGTTGCTCGCCCTCGAGCGCCGCCACTTCGTCGAACTGGCGCAGACCGAAAAGACCCAGGCCCGCATCGCCCACACGATGACGACGGGCAAGCCGCTGCGTAACTGACGCGCCACGCGCTCTTACGCATCCGACCTGCCCCCTTAAAGGAACCACCCCATGAGCAAGCAAGTGCAAGACGCCTACATCGTCGCCGCCACCCGCACCCCGGTAGGCAAGGCGCCGCGCGGCGTGTTCCGCAACACCCGTCCCGACGACATGCTCGCGCACGTCATCCGCGCGGTCATCGAGCAGGCGCCGGGCATCGACCCGGCCGCCATCGGCGACGCCATCATCGGCTGCGCGATGCCCGAGGCCGAGCAAGGCATGAACGTGGCGCGCATCGGCGTGCTGCTGGCCGGCCTGCCCGAGCAGGTGCCGGGCGTCACCATCAATCGCTTCTGCTCCTCCGGCGTGCAGGCCATCGCCATGGCCGCCGACCGCATCCGCCTGGGCGAAGCCGACCTCATGCTCGCCGGCGGCACGGAGTCGATGAGCATGGTGCCCATGATGGGCCACAAGGTGGCGATGAACCCGGCCATCTTCGAGAACGACGAGAACCGCGCCATCGCCTTCGGCATGGGCATCACCGCCGAGAAGGTGGCCGAGCGTTGGAAGGTGAGCCGCGACGATCAGGACGCTTTCGCGTTGCAGTCGCACCAGCGTGCGCTGGCCGCCATCCAGGCCGGCGAGTTCGCCGACGAGATCACGCCGTTCCAGCTCGACGACCGCTACCCGGATCTCAAGAACCGCACGGTGAAGGAAGACCGCCGCATCATCTCCATCGATGAGGGCCCGCGCGCCGATACGTCGCTCGAGGTACTGGGCAAGCTGCGTCCCGTGTTCCGCAACGGCCAGTTCGGCGGGTCGGTCACGGCGGGCAATTCCTCGCAGATGTCGGACGGCGCCGGCGCGCTGCTGCTCGCCAGCGAAAAGGCCATCAAGGACTACGGCCTCACCCCGCTCGCCCGCTTCGTCGGTTTCTCGGTGGCGGGCGTGGCGCCCGAAATCATGGGTATCGGTCCGAAGGAAGCCATTCCCAAAGCGCTCAAGCAGACCGGCCTCAGCGTGGATCAGCTGGACTGGATCGAACTGAACGAGGCCTTCGCCGCCCAGGCCCTGGCCGTGATCCGCGACCTCGGCCTCGACCCGGCCAAGGTGAATCCGCTGGGCGGCGCCATCGCCCTCGGCCACCCGCTGGGCGCCACCGGCGCCGTCCGTGCCGCCACGCTGATCCACGGCCTGCGCCGCCGCAAGCAGAAGTACGGCATGGTGACGATGTGCATCGGCACGGGCATGGGCGCGGCGGGCGTGTTCGAGGCTCTCTGAAGTATCCGCCTGCCGGATCCGCCAAGGCGGGACAGGCATGGCACGGCATCCAGGGAAGGATGCCGTTACACGGGCAAGAAGCCGGCTGCCGCCGGTTCGCGGACACGGTCCGCTCCCACCCCCTCCGGCAGGATGGTCTTTCGGCAACGGTCAGAGAGGACTCGGCCCATGCACGGCATCCACACCATCGACACCGGTTTCGGCCGGCCTTCGTTCGACGCCGCCTACCTCGTGGTCGAGCGCGGACGTGGCGCGTTCATCGACAGCGGCACCACGCATTCGGTACCGCGCTTCCTCGACGCGATCAAAGCGGCCGATCTTCGTCCGGGGGACGTCGACTGGGTCATCCTCACTCACGTGCACCTCGACCATGCCGGTGGCGCGGGCGAACTGATGAAGCACTTGCCCCATGCCAGGCTGGCCGTGCATCCGCGCGGAGCGCGGCACATGATCGATCCGTCGGTGTTGATCGCCGGGGCCGCGGCGGTCTACGGCGAGCAAGCGGTACGTCGTGATTATGGCGAGATCGTGCCGGTACCGAAGGAGCGCGTGGTCGAAGCCTCCGACGGATTCGTGGTCGACCTGGCCGGTCGTGCCCTGCTCTGCCTTGATACCCCTGGGCATGCCAAGCATCACATCGCCATCCACGACGAACGGGCGAATGCCTTCTTCACGGGCGATATCTTCGGATTGTCATACCGGGAATTCGATACGGCCCACGGGCCATTCGTCATTCCCACGACATCACCCGTACAGTTCGATCCGGATGAGGCGCATGCGTCCATCGATCGCATGATGGGCTACGAGCCCGAGGCGATGTACCTCACGCATTACGACCGCGTGGAAGACGTAGCGCGGTTGGCGAACGACCTGCGCGAGCAGATCGATGCCATGGTCGCGATCGCGGGACGCCATGCGGGCGCGCCGGAACGGGAGCTGCGCATCGCCAACGAGTTCGCCGAGCTTTACGTCGGGCGTGCGCACAGGCACGGCGTGACATTGTCGCGGGAAGAGATCGTCGGGCTGCTGAAAATCGACATCCGGCTGAATGCGCAGGGCATCGTGGTCTGGCTAGATCGAGCAACACGGCAACCATGATCCGCCGATAGGAACGGCTCCCACTCGCCGTGGTCGCTCACCCTTCGAGGCGCGATTTCATCCAATCGGCGAATTCGTATTTCCAGTACGTGCCTTGCGCGGCGAGATAACCGAACGGCCGATGCACCGGATCGAGGCCGAAATCGGCGTAGTCGGGCAAGCTCGCCTCCCCTGCCGCGATCGCTTCGGCCAGCGCCTCACCCGCCGCGCAGGTCGGCGCCAATCCATGTCCGCCGAACGCCTGGGCATACCAGAGGCCGTTACCGTGCGTTCCCACTTGCGGCATCTCATGCCGCGCATAACTCATCAGCCCCGACCAGGCCTGCTCGATGCGCACGCCTTTCAACGAGGGAAACACGCGGATGAGATCCCTCGCCAGGAGATGCTGCACGGCACGGGGCGAACGGTCGCGAATCGAGATCCGACCTCCCCAGAGCAACCGCGTGTCCGATAACGGCCGATAGTAATCGAAGGCGAAACGCGTGTCGTAGATGGCCGCTCGCGTGGGCAGGCATTCCGCCAGCCGCTCGCCAAGCGGCTCGGTGACCATCACATAGGTGGCGATCGGCAGCACCGCCCTGTCGATGCGGCGATCCAGTCCCGCGAGATAACCGCCGCACGCCAGGACGACCTGGGGCGCCTCGATCTCCGCATCGCCCACGCGAAGTACCCAGCGCGGGCCGCGCCGCTCCAGCATGCGAACCCGCGAACCTTCATGGATGGACACGCCGGCCGCTTCGGCGACACGGGCCAGGCCACGGGCGTATGCCAGCGGATCGATGTGCATGGCATTGCGCTCATAGAGCCCGTCATGGTATCGGCGGCTGCGCACGAACTCATGCATCGCGTCGGCGGGAATCCATTGCCAGTCGGCGTCGTAATGCTCCGCGAGCAGACGCTGGCGGTCGCGCAGCAGCCGGCCATCGCGAAACCAGTTGGCCCAGACCACGCCCGCGTCGACGCAATCGCAGTCGATGGCAAGGGTGGCAATGCGTTCGCGGATGAGGTCGACCGCGTCCACGGTACGTCGGTAGAGCGATCTCGCCTTCGCCTCGCCCACCCTATCGAGAAGCGCCCTTTCCCCGAGCGAATAGCCCGCGAAAACGAAACCGCCGTTGCGACCCGACGCGCCGAAGCCGATCGTTCGCGATTCCAGCAACACCACGTCGCGCACGCCGCGCGCCGCCAGGCCCAGCGCGGTATTCAGGCCGGCAAAGCCGCCGCCGACGATCACGACCGACGCTTCGCGCCGGCCTCGTGGAGGCGATCGCGGCGCGGGTTCGGGCGTTCTGCCGTGGTACCACGACGCCATGGGAAGAGAGGCCTGCCGAGAGATGGACAGCCGTTTTACGACACGGCGCGTCCGGCCGGAAGTACCGGATAGACCGACGTTGGGTCGGCGGTCAGGAGTATGATCGGGCGAACCACGAGCGAACGCCTTCCATGAGCCTGCTGCCTCCCATCGACCTCAAGCGCTGGATCGACGACCACCGTGCCCTGCTCAAGCCGCCGGTCGGCAACAAATGCATCGTCGACGGCGACTTCATCGTCATGATCGTGGGTGGCCCCAATGCCCGCACCGACTACCACTACGACGAAGGGCCCGAATTCTTCTACCAGCTCGAAGGCGAGATGGTGCTGAAGGTGCAGGACGGCGGCGAGGCCCGGGACATTCCCATCCGCGCCGGCGAGGTGTTCTACCTGCCTCCACGGGTGCCTCACTCGCCGCAGCGCATGCCGGACTCGGTGGGCCTGGTGATCGAGCGCCGCCGCACGGCGGGCGAACGCGACGGGTTGCTCTGGTTCTGCGGAAAGTGCAATACCAAGCTGTTCGAAGAATATTTCGTGCTCGAAAGCATCGAGAACGATTTTCCGCCGGTGTTCGAGCGTTTCTATCGTTCGACCGACGCCCGCACATGCACCAACTGCGGCACGGTACACCCGGCTCCCGCCAAGTACGCCTGAATACGCATCGGGGCGAACCAAGGTGGGAGCGGACGCTGTCCGCTTCTACCGTTCACCGCGGTCAGCGAGCGCGCTCCAGCCACTTGTTGGCCATGCGGCGCAACGATTCGTCCGTAGCGGGATCGGCCGCGACCTCGGCGACCGGGTGCCAGGCCAGCGCCAACGACTCTTCATTCGCTTCGAACGCTTCCGAACCGCGCGCCACCACCACGTAGCGCACGTCGTAGTGCCAGTGTTCCGGCTCGTGGCCCCGCGCGGGAATCCGGTGGCGGTCGAGATCGAAGATGCCCGGCACGACCTCCAGGCCGCCCAGCCCGGTTTCTTCCCGTGCCTCGCGCAGGGCCACGCCCTCGAGATCCGGATCGCCGTCGGCGTGACCGCCCGGCTGCAGCCAGCGATCCAGTTTGCGGTGGTGCATCAGCAACACGCGCTCACCGTCATCGCTGACGAGCCAGGCCGAACCGGTGAAATGCCCTTCGAGCGTTTCGCGATGAAAGGGCCGTGCCGTATCGCTCAACCAGGCGGCGAAGGAAGCCGCATCGGATTCGGCCGGCCAGCGCTCGGCGTATTGGTGGAAAGCGTCGGAGAGAGGAGAAAGCCGTGCCATGGGGAAATCGCCTGGATCGAATGCCCTATTTTCGCACGACTTTTTCAGACGAGTCTGATGTTGCGGGCCGCATGACGCTGCCTAGGATGGAATCCGACACGCCACGGAGCGGGTCGGCCATGTCCCGCAGCGACCGCTGCGCTACGCAAGGAAACGCGAATGCCTCCTCCCTCTTTCCCCCGAGTCGTACCGGCGATGGCGATCGCCATCGGTCTCGCGCCCGGTGTCGTAGGTGCCTCCCCCACCGTGAACTTCACCGGGCCGCTGGTGACGCCCGCCGTCAACACGCTGCCCGCAGGCATGCTCAACATCGAGCCTTGCCTCATTCATGCCAACACCCGAGGCCGCTATGACAATGCCGGGGGCCGCCACGCATCGCGTCCGATGCTTCGCCAATGGCAACTGGCGGTACCGGTGACCTACGGCATCACCGACAGTTTCGGCGTGCAATTGACGCCGACGGCGTCGCGCACCAGCGGCGGCGGCATCCATACCGACGGCCTGCTGCGCGTCGGCGACACCAACCTGCGCATGCAACAGCGACTCCTGGCGCCCGCGGCCGATGGGACGGGCCTGGTCGTGGCCGTCGCCGCGGCCCATAACCTCACCACGGGCACATATCACCAACTGGATACCAATCCGCTCAACGCCACCGGCAGCGGCGCGGCGCGTACCCATTGGGTCGTCGGCGCCCAACGCCTCTACCTGCTCGACGCCGGGCGCGCGGTGCGCTGGCGCGGACAGGTGGCCTGGAGCCCTTCTCCCCGCGCCATCCGCGTGCGCGGCGCCAGCATCTACGGCACCGACGAGGGCTTTCGTGGCCGCGTGCACGCCTCCCAGGCCTGGAACGCCACCCTCGCCGCCGAATATGCGCTCGACCCCCGCTGGGTGCTGGTGGGCGAAGCGGTGTGGAACCGCCAGGGCTCGCTGCGCGTCACCAGCGACCACGGTACGTTCGCCCGCTACAAGCCCGGCCAGACGTTCAGCCTGGCGCCGGCGGCCGAATACCACTTCAGTTCCACCATGGGGCTCATCGCCGGCGTGCAGTTCACCGTGGCGGGACGCAACCGATCCGACGACGTGACACCCCAGGTCGCCCTGAACATGTTGTTCTGAGCATCCCACTTCACCCATGCACAACCGCCGCAAGTCATGGTCGACATCCCGAACGCCCCGTGCAATGTGTTGGCGCGCCTCGCATTGCAGCTTGTACGGCCGAGCCCCGCTGGGCTATGGTGCCGTGCCAGCGCTTCAGGGCAGCGGCGTGTCCACCGTAACTCACGCGGCGGTCCACATAAGAAAGCACCCATTCGGCAGTAGGGGAGAAACATGTTGAAACACCTGTTTGCGACGCACCCGATCGAGGCGGCGCCGCACGTCGATGCTGGCGAGCACATCGATACCGGCGCGCACGGAGGCGAACTCAAGCGCGTCCTCACCGCGCGTCACCTCATCCTCCTGGGCATCGGCGCCGTCATCGGTGCCGGTATCTTCGTGATCACCGGCCAGGCCGCCGCGCTGCATGCCGGCCCCGCGCTGGTCATCAGCTTCCTCATCGCCGGCTTCGCGTGCGCGCTCGCGGGCCTGTGCTACGCCGAGTTCGCCGCCATGCTGCCGGTGTCGGGTAGCGCCTATTCCTATTCCTACGCCACGCTCGGCGAATACATCGCCTGGTTCGTCGGCTGGAACCTCGTGCTGGAATACCTCTTCGCCGCGGCCACCGTCGCCGCCGGCTGGTCGGGCTACTTCAACGAACTGCTCGGCCTGATCGGGCAGACGATCGGCAGCGACATCACGCTGCCGGCGTCCCTGTCGTCGGCGCCGTTCCAGTTCGTCGCCGGCCACATCCAGTCCACCGGCACGCTGGTCAACCTGCCGGCCGTGGTCATCGTCGCCGCGCTGTCGGGCCTGTGCTACGTGGGCATCACGCAGTCGGCCTTCGTCAACTCGATCATCGTGGCGATCAAGGTCGTGGTGATCCTGCTGTTCCTGGCCTTCGCGATCCGCATGATCAACCCGGACAACTGGCATCCGTTCATCCCGCCGTCGGAAGGCGAAGGCACCTTCGGCTGGGGCGGCATCTTCCGCGCGGCCACCATCGTGTTCTTCTCCTACGTGGGCTTCGACGCCGTGTCGACGGCGGCCGGCGAAGCCAAGAACCCGCAGCGCGACATGCCGATCGGCATCCTCGGCTCGCTGGCCGTCTGCACCGTGCTCTACATCGCCGTGGCGCTCGTGCTCACCGGTATCGCGCCGTTCCGCATGCTGAATACACCCGAGCCGGTGGCTACCGCGCTGGGCCTGTATCCGCAGCTCTCCTGGCTCAAGGCCATCGTCGTGCTCGGTGCCATCACCGGCCTGTCGTCGGTGATCCTGGTGATGCTCATGGGCCTGCCGCGCATCTTCTTCTCGATGGCGCGCGACGGCCTCCTGCCGCCGGCCATGGCGAAGGTGCACGACAAGTTCCGCACGCCCTATGTCGGTACCGTGATCGTCGGCGTGGCGGCGGCGGCGATGGCTGGCCTGTTCCCGGTCAGCGTGCTGGGCGAACTGGTGTCGATGGGCACCCTGCTCGCCTTCGCCACCGTCTGCATGGGCGTGCTGATCCTGCGTTACACCCGGCCGGACCTGAAGCGCAGCTTCCGCGTGCCCATGGTGTGGCCGATCACCATCCTCGGCACCCTCTCCTGCGTCTACCTGTTCTGGCAGGCCTTCGAGGAGCACTGGCGCCTGATGGTGGGCTGGATCGTCATCGGTCAGCTCATCTACTTCGGCTATGGCTACGCGCACAGTAAGCTGCGCAAGTCCTTGAGCTGATTCGAGTCACTTTCGAAAGGCCGGCGGATGTCCGCCGGCTTTTCTTTTTCGTCCTATCCTTTTCCGATCGACGTCATTTCCGGGCCTTCCATGCTCCAGCAGTTACTCGCCAAGAAATCCCCCCAGGCCGAACCCGACGACGCGCACGGTCCCGCGCTGCGACGCACCCTCGGCCCGTGGGGCCTGACGGCACTGGGCATCGGCGCGGTCATCGGCGGCGGCATCTTCGTGATCACCGGCGTGGCCGCGGCCGAGCATGCCGGCCCAGCGATCATCCTCTCGTTCATCCTCGCGGCGATCTGCAGCGTGTTCACCGCGTTGTGCTACGCCGAGTTCGCGTCGCTGATTCCCGTGTCGGGAAGCGCCTATTCCTACGCCTACGCCACCCTCGGCGAAGGCGCGGCGTGGTTCATCGGCTGGAACCTCATTCTCGAATACGGCGTATCCGCCTCCGCGGTGGCGGTGAGCTGGACGGGCTACTTCGTGAGCCTGCTCGACCACGTCGGCATCCACATACCGCCCTCGCTCACTAACGCGCCCCTCGATTTCATCGACGGCCATCTCGTGGCCACCGGCGCGCTGTTCAACCTGCCCGCGGTGGGCATCACGCTCGCCCTCACCTGGCTCTGCTACGTGGGCATCAAGGAATCCACCGGGCTCAACATGGCCATGGTGCTGCTGAAGACGGCACTGATCGTCGTCGTGATCGTGGTCGGCGCAAGCCACATCGACACGGCCAACTGGCACCCTTTCATCCCCGAGAACCAGGGCGGCGACAAGTACGGCTGGTCTGGCATCCTGCGCGGCGCCTCGATGGTGTTCTTCGCCTATATCGGCTTCGAGGCGACGTCGACGGCGGCGCAGGAATCGAAGAATCCCCAGCGCGACATGCCCATCGGCACGCTCGCGTCGCTGGCGATCTGCACGGTGCTCTATATCGCCATGGCCGCCGTGCTGACCGGCCTCGTGCCCTTCTCGGAACTGGGCACGTCCGAACCGGTGGTCACCGCGATCCGCAACCATCCCGAACTGGGCTGGCTGCGCGGCGTGGTGGAAGTCGGCGCGCTCATCGGCCTGTCGTCGGTGGTGCTGGTGATGATCATCGCCCAGCCGCGCATCTTCATGATCATGGGCCGCGACGGACTCATGCCGAAGGTGTTCACCACGATTCACCCCAGATACCGCACGCCGCATATCAACACGGTGATCACCGGCCTGGGCATCGCCTTGCTCGCCGCCGTGTTCCCGCTCAACCTGCTCGGCGACCTCACGTCGATGGGCACGCTCGTCGCATTCAGCGCGGTGTGCATCGGCGTGCTCATCCTGCGCAAGACGCAGCCGGACATCCCGCGTTCGTTCCGCGTGCCGTTCGCGCCGGTCACCTGCACGCTCGGCGTGTTGAGCTGCATCTTCCTGCTGTGGTCGATGGGCGTGCGCAACTGGGCACTGATGGGTGTGTGGACGCTCATCGGCGTCGTCATCTACTTCGCTTACAGCTACCGGCACAGCCGGCTTCATCGGCGCGGTTGAGCGGGCGGGCGGTACGGCGCGTTTTTCGACACGACTTGAAAATAAAACGTTAAGCCTTTGTTTTTACTAAAAAATCAAAGAAAGATGCCATAACGTTCATCCGCCATTGGCCGGTCGCGCCCCCAGGAGAGTATGATCCCGGTTCCGAGGGTAAATCACTTGGCAGTGGGCCCCGGATTGCCGCCCGGCGCGTCAGGCGGGTCAGCTCCTCGGCCTGGCGCGCTTGGGCTGCATTTTGCGGAGACAGCCTCCGCGCTCATTACCTGCCTATCCTGAACGGATAGGCGCAAAAAAGGCCGGCCCCTCGGGGTCGGCCTTTTTCACATGGTCTCCATGGGTCGCGTCGGCACGGGCCAGTGCGATGGAGACCGTGTCGGAAGGGCTCAGGCCACGTGGGTGTGCGAGACGCACCAGCCCTTGGCATTCACGGCCTTGCCCGGGAAGAGCTGGCAAGGGCCCCATGCCCCACCGGCCTTGCCCTGGAAGAAACTGCAGTCGGCGCAGAAATCGTTCGGCGTCTTGCGGCCCTGCGCCTTGGTGCCGTCCTCGACGTACTTCAGGGCCGAAGCCGTGGGGTCCGAAGGCGAAAGATGGGGGAGATCCTGGGCCCGTGCCTGGCGAGGCACCGTGCTCAGGACAGTCGCGGCCGCCATGGCGCCCGTGGCGACCTTGAGGAAGCGGCGACGCCCCTCGTTGTTCGAATCGTGTTGCGACATAAACGAAAACGCCTCCGTCGGTGACAAACCTCGTCCATCCTACGCTTTCGGCAGAAACGGAGTAATTCGCATTATCGCCGGGCCGTCTTGGGCCCCATGATATGCTGATCGCCTTGTTTGGACGTCCAAAGCCATGTCGAAAGCCCTTTCCTCCATCGATCCCGCCCGGCTGGCCGATTGCGCCGACGCGATCGCGGGCGCCGCCCGCGACCTCGCCGCCCTCGGCTGGACGCCGGCCACCAGCAGCAATTTCTCGATGCGCCTGGACGCCGGCCTCGCCGCGATCACGATTTCGGGACGTGACAAGGGCCGTCTCGGGCGCGACGACATCATGGTGGTCGACATGGACGGCAAGGCCGTGGGGAGCGACTCCCGCCCCTCCGCCGAAACCGGCCTGCATACCCAGGTCTATCGTCGCTTTCCCCAGGCGAACGTGGTGCTGCATACGCATTCGCGAACGCAGAGCGTCGCATCGAGGCTTTTCTCCAAGGAAGGCAGGATCCGGCTAGAAGGCTGGGAACTGCAGAAGGCAATCTCCGGGTACACCACGCATGAGAGCGTGCTGGACATCCCCGTATTCCCCAATACGCAGCACATGCCCGAGCTCGAGGCCCGGGTGGATGCATGGATCGACTCCGGAAAGCCGCTGTACGCCTACTTGATCGACGGGCACGGCATCTACACCTGGGGGAGAGACATGCCGGAAACCCGGCGCCATCTCGAAGCCCTCGAATTCCTGCTCGGGTGCGAACTCGATCTCCGGAGACTTTCCCCATGAGCCGCCTGCGCATCTACGACGACCACAAGAACGACGCTCCCCTCGCGATCTTCGCCGATCATGCAGCCATCGCCGCCGAGCTGAACAAGGTCGGCGTGCGTTTCGAACAATGGGAAGCCACCCAGCCCATCGAACCCGGCGCCACCCAGGAGGAGGTCATCGCGGCCTATCGCGGGGACATCGAACGCCTGATGGCCGAAAACGGCTACACCACGGTGGATGTCATCAGCCTCAAGCCCGACCATCCCGATCGAACCGCATTCCGTCAGAAGTTCCTGAACGAGCATTCGCACAGCGAAGACGAGGTGCGTTTCTTCGTGGCCGGCGCGGGGCAGTTCACCCTGCACATCGACGGTAAGGTCTATGAAGTGCTTTGCGAGAAGGGTGACCTGATCGGCGTACCGGACGGCACGACGCACTGGTTCGACATGAGCGAGTCGCCGTACTTCGTGGCGATCCGCCTGTTCACCAACGTCGAGGGCTGGGTGGCCAATTTCACCGGCTCCGACATCGCCGAGCGGTTTCCGCGCATGGACCCCCACCCCTCGGCCGCCAACGCTTCGTAAAGCCGGGCGCCTCGGCTATCCTGCGGGTCTTCCCCGACCCGCAGGTTGTAACGCATGTCCGATATCCGCGCCGTCCTCACGGACATCGAGGGCACCACCAGCTCGATCGATTTCGTCAAGGACGTCCTCTTTCCCTACGCCCGCCAGCATCTGCCGGCCTTCGTCGAGACGCATGCCGACGATCCGGAAGTGCAGCATTGGCTGCATGAGGCGGCGAAAGAGGCCGGGTGGGTCGAGGCCCAGCGCAACGAAGTGCTCGACCTGCTGATCCGCTGGATCGACGAAGACCGCAAGGCCACGCCGCTCAAGGCGTTGCAGGGCATGATCTGGCGCGAGGGGTATGCGTCGAAGGCGTACGTGTCGCACATGTATCCCGAGGTGGCAGGCCGCCTCAAGGCGTGGCACGACAGGGGGTTGAAGCTCTACGTGTATTCGTCCGGCTCGGTGCCCGCGCAGAAGCTGATGTTCGGTCACAGCGAAAGCGGCGATCTCACCCCGTTGTTTTCCGGCTATTTCGATACGCAGACCGGTCACAAGCGCGAGACCGAGTCCTACCGGCGCATCGCCGAAGCCATCGGCCTGCCGCCCTCGCAGATTCTTTTCCTGTCCGACATCAAGGAAGAACTCGACGCCGCCCGGGCCGCTGGCATGCTCACCACCCAGCTCGTCCGTCCGCCGCTGCCGCTGACGGATACCGGTCACCCTGCCGTCGCCGATTTCGATGCCATCGTCCCTTGATCCCCGGCGGCGTACGCCGATCTACGTGCTGGCGGCATTCGCCGCCGGCGCGCTGCTCACCCTGGGCGTATTGCGTCATGGCCCCCAACCGGCCAGCGTCCGTGCCGAGCCGCTACCCGCGGCACCGGCCGTCGCGGCAACCGCACCCGCTCCTTCTTCTTCCGTTGCCGACGCGCCTTCCGATGACTCGGCCGTGGATGTCGATAACGGCGACTGGCCAGCCGATGGTCCCACGCCCGAGCAGGTGTTCACCTCGCAATCCAGCCTCATGCGCAAGGCCATTGCCGGTCTCGCGCCGCGTGAAGCGGGCAAGACCAACGTCTACGCCATCGCTTTCGGCGGTGACGGCGCCGAGGACGTGTTCCGCAACGAGGCCGAATACATGGGCCGGTTGATGGACCGGCGATTCGCCAGCCCCGGCCATACCCTGGTGCTGGAAAACAATCCCGCCACCCTCTCCTCCCACCCCTTGGCGAGCTGGACCAATCTCGAGCAGGCACTCGACGGCGTGACGAAGGTGATGGATCCACGCGAAGATGTCCTGCTGCTCTACGTCGCCACCCACGGCGGCAGCGACCACTCCCTGCTGGTGGACATGGACCCGATCCCGCTCGACCAGCTCGATCCCGACGGTCTTGCCGACATCCTTTCCAAGCGGCCTTTCCGCTGGAAGGTGCTGGTGGTGAACGCCTGTTACTCCGGCGGCTTCGTGCCGAAGCTCCGGGGTGCCGGCACGCTCGTGATGACCTCGGCACGCACGGACCGTACGTCGTTCGGGTGCGGTGCCGATTCGGACATCACCTACTTCGGGCACGCATGGCTGGTCGACGGGCTCAACGCCACGCCGGACTTCGTCGAGGCCTTCGGCAAGGCGCGCGAGGACATCGCCGCTTGGGAAAAACGCGACGCGGTCACACCGTCGGAGCCGCAGATCGACGTGGGCAAGGGCATCGGCGAGAAACTGGCGGATTGGCGCAAGGCGGTCAAGCTCGGGCCGGCGGTGCCGTTCGAGCCGGCACGGCCGTAGGCGACGAGGCTATCGCGAACCCGTTCGCCGCTGCGATCGGGTTCCACCCTTTTGCTGGCGAAGCTGAGTGAAGTAACTCAGGCGTCGATGTCGATCGCGAAGCGATCGGCATCCATCCACGCCGGGAAACGCTCGCGGTGCGCCAGCAGCGGTGCCGGATCGAGGGTGACGGTGACCACCTGCTCCTGCGCACCCAACTCGATCAGGGGTTCGCCCACGGGATCGATCACCGCGCTGTCGCCGGCATAAGGCAACTGGTTGCCGTCGACGCCCACACGATTCACGCCGATCACGTAGGCGAGATTCTCGATGGCACGGGCACGCAGCAGTGTGCGCCAGGGCTGCCGGCGCGGTGTCGGCCAGTTGGCCACGAACAACGACAGGTCGTAATCCATGCCGCCCTCGGCCTCCTCGCGATGGCCGTTGCGCAGCCACACCGGAAAGCGCAGGTCGTAGCAGACCTGCGGAAGGATGCGCCAGCCCTTCAGTTCGACGATGAGCCGCCGGTTGCCGCCGCCGTAGCGCGTATGCTCGCCGGCCATGCGGAACAGGTGCCGCTTGTCGTAATAAGCAAAGCTGCCATCGGGCGATGCCCAGATCAACCGGTTATAGACGGTATCGTCTTCGCGAATCACCAGGCTGCCCGTAAGCGTGGACCCGGTCTCGGTAGCCAGCGCACGCATCCACGCCACGCCCTCGCCGTCCATGGTGTCGGCGTTGACCAGCGTGTCATTGGTAAAGCCGGAAAGGAACGTCTCCGGCAGCACGACCAGATCGCTGCCCGCGACGCCGCGTACGAGCGCGCCGTAATACGCACGATTACCCGCCGCATCATGCCAGCGAGTCGCACCCTGGATGAGGGAAACGGTCAGAGTTTGCACAGGAGCTCCGCGGCGGCTTCCATGGTGGCGTCGTTCTTGGCGAAGCACAGGCGCACCAGGCGGGTATCCGGCGCGCTCTCGTAGAACGGGCTGAGCGGAATCACGGCCACGCCACCCTCGCGGACCAGCCACTCGCTGAAGTTGATGTCGTCAACGTCGCGGATGGCGCTGTAGTCCACCAGCTGGAAATAGCCGCCCGGCACGTCGAGCAGCTTCAGCCGCGAAGGCGCAAGCAACTGACGGAACCGGTCGCGCTTGGCCTGGTAAAACGCCGGCAGCTCAAGATAATGCGCCGGCGTGGATTCGAGGAATTCGCCGAACGCCCACTGGGCCGGGCTGAAGGTGCAGAACGTGAGGTACTGATGCACCTTGCGGAATTCGGCGGTGAGCGCCTTGGGCGCGACGGCGTAACCGACCTTCCATCCGGTGCAGTGGTACGTCTTGCCGAACGAGGACACCACGATGCTGCGCGCGGCCAGTTCCGCATGACGCAGCACGCTCTGGTGGTCGGCACCGTCGAACACGATGTGTTCGTAAACCTCGTCGGAGAGCACGACGATGGGCGTATCGCGCACGATGGCCGCCAGTTCGTCGAGATCGGCCCGCGACAGCACGGCACCCGACGGATTGTGCGGCGAGTTGATCAGGATCATGCGCGTTTTCGGCGTGATCGCGTCGCGCACGCGCTGCCAGTCGATGCCGAACGAGGGCAGGCTCAACGGCAGGTGCACCGCCGTGGCGCCCTGGAGCTCGATGGCCGGTTCGTAACTGTCGTAGCAGGGGTCGAAGACGATCACCTCGTCACCCGCGCGCACCACGGAGGCGATGGCCGAGAACAGGGCCTCCGTGGCGCCCGAGGTGACGGTGACCTCGGTATCCGGGCTAACCCGATGGCCGTAGAGGCGTTCGGTTTTCAAGGCGATCTGCTCGCGCAGCTTCGCGATGCCGATGCCCGGGGCGTACTGGTTCTTGCCTTCGGCCATGGCCCGGGTGATCGATTCGCGCAACGCCTCGGGCGGCTCGAAATCGGGAAAGCCCTGGCCCAGGTTCACCGCCTTGTGTTCGACGGCGAGCTGGCTCATCACGCTGAAAATGGTCGTGCCGACCTTGGGAAGCTTGGTTTCGATCTGCATCGAGCGCTCTTATTCGTTTGGACGGCCAAACGCCGCCGGATGTTCCGATCCTAGCATGCGGCGCAAGGCCACCGCCCCCCTCGCCGAGGGATCGGTGGCCACCGTTTCGCAGTCCTTGTGGTATTCGGCCCTCGCCTTGGGCAGGCGTTCGGCGAGGAAGTCCACGAAACTGCGCACCGCGGGCAGCAGGCCGCGTCGGCTCGGGTAGACGAAATGCAAGGTGCCCTGTGCCGTGGCGTAGTCGGGCAACACCCATTCGAGCGCGCCGTTGGCGATGAGCGGGGCGCAGAATTCCTCGGGAATCAACGCGACGCCGCAGCACTGCACGGCGGCGGCGACCAGCACGGAGAAATCGCCGCTCACTAGGCGCGGCTTGACCTCGACGGCCACCTTCTTGCCGTCGGGATCGACCAGTTCCCACACCTGCGCGCCCTCGTGTTCATACATCGACAGCGCGGGCAATTGCGCCAGCTCGTCAAGGTTCTTCGGCCGGCCGTTGCTGTCGAGGAACTTGGGGCTGGCCACCAGCAGGTTGCGTGCGTAACCGATGCTGCGCAACACCAGGGTCGCGTCGGTATCGAGCTTCTCGCGCACGCGGATCGCCACGTCGTATCCCTCGCCGATCAGGTCGACGCGGCGATTGGTGGCGGTGATGCGGATCTGCACCTTCGGATGCTCCAGCATGAAAGCCGGCAGCATCGGTCCGAGGACGTTCTGCGCGAGCGAGATCGGGCAACTCACTCTCACCACGCCGCGGGGCTCGGTGCGCAGCTCGTCCACGGCGTCCTGCGCGGCCCGGGCTTCCTCGAGCACCGCGCGGCAATGGGCATAGAAGCGCTCGCCGATTTCCGTGACCACGAACCGTCGGGTGGTCCGCTGGAGCAGGCGCACCCCAAGGCGGTCTTCCAGCTGGGCGATGCGCTTGGACAGCCGCGACTTGGGGACGCCCAGGGCACGTCCGGCCGCCGAGAAACCGCCGTGCTCGACGACCGAAGCGAAGAAATACAGATCGTTCAGATCCTGGAGTGCGCCTTCCATCGATGGGTACCTGGCCGTTTCTCTATCGAAACAATCAGTCTACTCCAAGCCGTCTAATCGTCCAGCGTCCACCGGCGTATCGTCTCCCCCATCGCGGCCACCGTGGCCCAGCCGAGGGAAATCCCATGAAAGTCCTGCATATCGATGCCAGCGCCCTGGGCGCGCATTCCGTTTCGCGCAACCTCACGGCGGCCATCGTGGCCGAGTTCGTGCGGACCCATCCCAACGCTGAAGTGACCTATCGTGACGTCCACGCCGCTCCGTTGCCCCATTGGGCCATGCCCGCGGCCGACGCCGGGACCACCGTCGGCGACGAGGTGATGGACGAATTCCTGGCCGCCGACGTCGTGGTCATCGGCGCGCCCATGTACAACTTCTCGATCACCAGCTCGCTGAAAGCCTGGATCGACCGCATCGCCGTCGCCGGCAAGACGTTCCGGTACACCTCGGCGGGCCCCGAGGGCCTGGCGGTGGGCAAGAAGGTGATCATCGCCTCGACCCGTGGCGGCATCTACAGTGCCGGCAGCCCGGCCGCCGGCATGGATTTCCAGGAGCCCTATCTCCGCGCCGTGTTCGGGTTCCTCGGCGTGACCGATCTGGAGTTCGTTCGCGCAGAGGGTCTGGCGCTGGGCGACGAGCATAAGACGAAGTCGATCGACAGCGCCGTGGCGGGGATCGGCGGCCTGGCGAACGCGGCCTGACCCACCGACCGTGGCATGCGTCGCACCGGCCGGGCCGGTGCGACGGGGTTTAGCTTCCTTGCTTGCCCGGTTTGTCCTTCGGCATGTTCTGATGCTCCTTCGGGTGCCCTTCACCGGGCACCTTGGCCGGGCCACTGTGCGGCTTGGGATTGTCTTCCCGATATCCGGGCGTCTGCTGTTTGTCGTCGTTGGTCATCGCCATCTCCTCGCTAGTGGCGTTGCTGGCACTGCGCGTGGCCGCATTCGCAGGCTCCGCCCATGTTCTGGCTTTCCGCCGCCATGCGGCAGCTTTCGCTGCAGTAGTCCCGCGATATCGGCACCTGGCATCCGCAGCCGACGTGATCGCAGGGCTTGGTCGCTTCGTTCATGCCTTCGTCTCCCGACGTGATGGATGCAGCGACGAGCCTGCGCGGATCGCCGTCTATTTTTCGTTACCGACGGGCGAATGCGCCCAACCGTGTGCCTCGACCAGCAAGGCGCTCAGGCTGCGCACGTCCTGGAGGTTATGTTCCGCCACGCGCCCGAGATCGGTGGACGATCCCCCACGCAGGTACGTGAGCCACGCACGCGGGGCTTCCGAGCCCGGCAAGTCGTCTTCGCGAACGATGCGCAGGAGGTTGCGTTCCGCCGTCTGCATGCGGCAGTTGTCCCAGACGTGCCGGTAACGCCGCCGCATGGGATGCAGCAGGTCGACGTGCACCTTGCCCGCCAGGGGATTGGCGAGCCTCGCCAGGCGATAGCGCGTGGCCAGCAAAGGGGCGTCGTACGACTTGCCGTTGTAGCTCACCAGCACCGTGTCGTCGTCGACCCAGCGGGCGAACTCGCGAAGCATCGCGCCCTCCGCCGCCATCGTGGTGATGTAGAGCTGACGTACGCGGAGTCCTTCGGGACGCCAATCGGCCGCGCCGATCATGAAGGCGCGCGTGCCGGTGCCACCGGCCAGGCCGGTGGTTTCCGTATCGAAATGCAGCAGGTGTTCGCTGGGCGCTTCGCTGAGCCGGGCGAACGTGAGATCGACGATGGGCGGTGGCAAGGGCCATGCGTGGACGTGTTCGAGGTAGCGCAGGCCGGGGGCGATTTCGTCGCCGGGAACCTCTCGCGTGACGGGACGCGGCGGGCGTGGCGAGGTGGCGCGTTCGCGTACGCCGGCCATGCGGCGCAGGGCGGCCAGATCGACACCGGCGCGCGTGGAAGGACGAGGCATTCGGGTATCGCCGATGCGATCGGCTCCCTGCCCTTCGGTAGCCGCCACCCCGCCTGCCGTGCCGGTCACTTTTCTACCGGAGGGGTGGGAGCCGATCGTATCGGCGAAAGAGCGTGCGGAAACGCCGGCCTGCCGTCGCAGGGCGGCAAGCTTCGAAGCCAGGTCGCTCACGCGCCCGCCCCCAGCAACTCGAGCACGCGTATCGCCAACGCCTTCGGCGTGATGTCGCGCCCTTCGTCCGCCGCCAGCACTGGTCCGACGCAGGCCGGACATCCTGCCTTGCAGTCGCAGCCCTGCAGCGTCTGCAAGGCGTGTCCCACCAGCTCCGGAGCCCGGCGGAACAACGGCTCGCTCAGACCCACGCCGCCGGGAAAGTTGTCGTACAGATAAACGGTGGGCAGGAAACGTTCAAGCATGTCCGGCCGTGTCAGGTCGCCGCCCTCCCCGCGCAACTGCCCTCGCCCGGAGGCGTCCACCTGCGCGGACCAGCCGCCGTCACCGGCACCCACCGCTTTCTGCAGGTCGCGCGGCTCGGCCATGACGGCGACCACCGCCGAGGTGTGCAGCGCGTACGCCGCACCAAGGAATCCGTCGAGGGCGTGCTGGCGCGAGCGGAACGCCACATCGAGCACCGTCTGCGGCAACTGCCACCACACGGCCGTCGTGTGGAGCTCCTGGTCGGGCAGGTTCACCGGCCCGTAGCCGATGTTCTCGTGCGTGTAGTAGCGGATCTTCTTGTAGCCCGAAACTCGGCGTACCACGTGGACCTCGCCGTGGCGCGCGCTACCGTCGCCCGCTTTCGCCCCATCGAAGCACTCCAGCTCCTTGAGCTTCGTGTAGTCGATGGCGTCGGTGTAGTAATCGACGCGCGTACGCGTGCAATACGCCTTGCGCCCGTCCCAGTCGAGTTTTTCCACCTGGTAAGGCACCGACTGCACCATGTGGATGGCACCTTCGTACAACGTGAGCGCGGCGGCGGAGTAATCCACCTCGGCGATGATGGTCTGCCGGCCCTCGGTGCGGTCCACCACCACGAAGTTGCCATCGGCGACCGAACGAAGGCTGACCGCGTTGGCCGGGTAGCTGTCGGCGATCCATTCCCAGCGCTCGCCCTCGCGATGCAGCACCTCCGATTCGGCAAGCACCTGGAGAAAGGGCTCGGCGTCGTCGGGACCGAAGGTGTCGCCCGCCACGAAAGGCAGTTCGAACGCGGCGCAACGGATGTGGTCGAGCAGGATCAGGGGCTGGTCGGGCTGGATGCGCGCATGCTCGGGACTGGCCTCGGTGAGGAAGGCCGGGTGACGCATCAGGTACTGGTCGAGCGGCGCACTGGTGGCCACCAATACGCCCAGCGACGGTTGCTGTCGACGCCCGGCCCGTCCGAAGCGCTGCCACGTGGCGGCGATGGAGCCCGGATAGCCGTTGAGTACCACGGCATCGAGGCTGCCGATGTCCACGCCCAGTTCGAGCGCCGAGGTGGACACGATGCCGTCGACGTCACCCGCGCGCATGTCCCGCTCCACCGCCCGGCGCTCCGTGGGCAGGTAACCGCCGCGATAGGCCCGGATGCGCGGAGGCTTGCGCGTGTCGTGGTCGAATACGTCTTTCAGGTACTTGGTGAGCACCTCCACCATCAGCCGCGACTGCGCGAAAACGAGCGTCTTCATCTTCGCCTTGATCGCCACGCGGGCAATGAGGCTGGTCTGCGAACGCGCCGATGCGCGCAACCCGAGATCGGGATTGATCACGGGCGGATTCCACAGCAGCACGTGCTTGTCGCCGCTGGGCGCGCCGCTGTCGGTGACGGTGTGCACCTCGTCCTCGATCAACGCCTCCGCATGCTGGGTGGCGTTGCCGATGGTGGCCGAGCACAGCACGAACTGCGGGCGCACGCCGTAGAAGGCGCAGATGCGGCGAAGCCGGCGCAGCACGTTGGCCAGGTGCGAGCCGAACACGCCGCGATAGGTGTGGATCTCGTCGATCACCACGTAACGCAGGTTCTCGAAGAACTGCGCCCACTTCGTGTGGTGCGGCAGGATGGCCTGGTGGAGCATGTCCGGGTTGCTCACCACCACGTCGCCGTGCAGTCGGATGGCCTGCCGTGCGTCGCCCGGCGTGTCGCCGTCGAAGGTGAACGCTTTCACGCCGAGTTCGCCGGCGCGGTTCAATTCCAGCAGCTCCGCCACCTGGTCTTGCGCCAGGGCCTTGGTGGGAAAGAGATAAAGCGCCTTGGCACCGGCCTCGAGCGCCGCGGCGACCACGGGCAAGGTGTAACAGAGCGTCTTGCCCGACGCCGTAGGCGTGGCCACCAGCACGTTCCGGCCCGCCCGCGCCGCCTCCCAGGCCTCTTGCTGGTGACTGTAAAGCCGCTCGATCCCACGCGTGGCCAGCGCCCTGGCCAACGGGGGCGGCAGGTCGTCGGGCAATGGAACGAACGAGCCTTCGCGACCGAACACGGTGAAGGCCGAGCAGACGCGGTCGCCGTATTTGTCGGTGAGGCGGTGCGCCAGGGTACGACCGTCATGGTGGGTCGCGAGGACGGCATCGGCCTCCGAGAGGCGTGTGGCTTGGAGGTAGGCGGCCATGGGCAGGTCGAGACGGCAATCGGGTGCCTCTTATCACTCCCGCCCATCTCATATCCTGCGACCGGACTATCCGTCGATGATGTCGGCGACCCGCCAGACGCCGTTTTCGTCCTCGACCTTGATGTCCACCTTTTGCCCCGACTGGGCACGAATCGACCCGATCAGGTTTCGGGCGTGCCGCATCGCTTCGTCACGCGTGGGGAACGTGCCGACCACGTCGGCATTGCGACGCACCGGCCACGCACCGCGCGGCGAATCCGTATAGGGGAGGTAGAGGGTGAGCTGGGACAAGCGTCGATTCCGGTCGGCGAGCCCATGTGGCCCGTCCTCGACGCTAGGCGGCGCTTTGTCGTGGAGGCGTTACGGCGCGGTGGCGGGCCGTCTCACGTCAGCTCGATTGGACCACTCGTGCGGCATCGAGCCAGTCGGCGTGCTTCACGCCCCGGTCCATCGCGGCATCGACCGCCGAACGCTCGTCACCGAATTCCTCGAGCAGGGAAATCATGACGAAGTCGCGCGGTCCCGCGTGGACGGCGGGCTCGACGATGTACGCGGCCTTCCAGGCACCGGTGGTGGTCCTGAGCGTTCGCACTTCAATGGAGTAACGGCCAACGATACGTCGATGCACGAGGTGGCCCCCTTTCAAGCCGGCGCCGCGGCGACGCCTCGATTCTTGCGCCACCGCGACGGAAAGCACAAGCCCCGTCAGGCCTTTGGCGCGTTCTGTGCCGAAAGCCCTTCACCATTGGCCGGAATCGTGAAGTTGCGCGTCTCGCCCTGGCCCACCGTGGCGTCGACATCCATGCGGTCAGCGCTGCAGGCGCCATGCGGCACCACGCTCAGCTTGCGAGCGCCCGAAGGCACGTGGAGCACCAGCTGCTGGCCGATTTCCATGTCCGCTACCGCTTTGTCGTCCACGTAGACGGCGCTGGAGCAACCGGCCCCCCAAAGGCCCTGGTCGCGCACGAGGTTGAGGGTGGCGTCGCCGTCACCGGGATCCTGGTTGGAGAACGTGGTGCTCGACAAAGTGTCGTGGATGCCGACGTGACGTTCGTTCTGGGTGGCGCAGCCGGCGAGCAGCACGGCGCCGGCGAGGACGAGGTAACGCATGGGATGGAACTCCTTCGGGTGAGGGTGAATCTCGCCTTCGTATAGGCCCTGCGTGCCGGAAACGCAAGCCGCGACGTTCCGTAGACGCGAGGCCGCCAAGAATCCCGCTCCACCCTACGAGGAGCACGCCATGGCCAGCCGCGACTGGATCGAGATCGAATCGTTCGAGGCCGTCGACGACAGCGGGCAGTTCGAGCGCCCGGACATTCCCCGGGTTGAGGCGATCCTCTCCGGCGCGCCGGAACGCGAGTGGCAGCAGTTCTTCCTCGTTCGCGCCCAATCGCTGGAGCAGGCGCATCCGGGCCTGCGGATGGAGATACTGGCCGACCGCCTGGGCTTCCATACCCGCGCGGCCCATGCCGAGGAAACCTGCCGGCTGGTTTACGAGGCCGTGATGGGCACGAACCACGATTTCGCGGCCCAGAAAGCGGCCGAGGAGAAGCGCGTCAACGACCGCAACGAGGAGGTGCGCCAGCTGGTCGACCGTATCAAGGAGGTGAATTCGAACTGGCCGCCGGAGCCCTCGCCGAACTGACGCCACAAACGCCTTTTTGCCAGCTAGACTGCGCCCATGAACCCAACCACCGCCGGTCGTTCCGCCCTCGTTTTCGACCGTGCCCCCATGGTCGCCGAAACCGTCGCCATGGTATTGACCGACGCGGGCTATACCGTCGAGCCCACCATGACGTACCGCGACGCCAAGCGCGCGTTCCATGGCATGTCCGACCTCGACCTCATGGTGATCCACGCCGACACGCCCGGAGAGCATCGCGGCGGCGCCTTGCTGCAGGCGGCCCTTCGCGACCGCCCGCATACGGCGATGGTGGTAGTGTCCAGCCGGCTCCCGCAGGACATCGCGCCCTTTCCCCGTTCGGCCGTCTTCCTGGAGAAGCCCTTCAGCCGCGACCAGTTGCTGGACGCGGTGGAGCGGGCCCGCAACGCACGCTCGACGCGCTGATACGGCCTCCGCGGGCCGGTGTGGGCGCGGACCGCGCCCACCGCTTCAGCCGGGCGCGCTTTACAGGCAGGCGATGGCTTCCTCGCGGAAACGGCCGTCGTAGTCGCCCTTGCCCTTCTGCAGCTCGTACATCACCACCTGGGCGCCCGCGGCGTTGGCGTGCACTTCCAGGCGCTCGTGCTTGCCGTCGTCGTTGGCGGTGACGGTGCCCTTGTCGTCCTTCGCGTCGCCCTTGGCGTCCTTCGACAAGGCCTGCCACTTCGGCACGATGCATTGCACGTACGCACTGACGCTCTTGTCGGTCTTGCTGCTGAGCTTGGGCAGGGTGTCTTTCATGCCGCTGGTGGCGCAACCGGCGAGTACGAGGCAGGCTGCGGACGCAAGGACGACGTATTTCATGCTGTGTTCCACGATGAAGTTCCGCGGATTCTAACGCGAGCGCGGTGCCCTGCGTTTACGTGCCCGGATTCGGGACACCGCGAGCCTCCGCCTTCGCCAGTTGGCTGGCGCTGCACTTGAGGTAGGGCGAAGAGGCCAGCCAGCGCTTGTCGGGGTAGTACGAAAACACCATCTGACCGCCCTTGAGGGCGTCGATGAGCTTGTGCGCGACCGCCAGGCGGACGGCCGGGCATCCCCAGCTGCGGCCGATGCGGCCGGCGACCTTCGCCATCGCCTCGTTCACGTAGGCCGCGCCGTGGATGACGATGGCGCGTGCCAGGGCCTGATCGTTCACGCCCGGCTCCAGGCCGCTCATGCGCAACGAGTAGCCGTTCTTGCCCATGTACGTGTCCGACGTGCGGAACAGGCCGATGCTCGAGGCCAGGCTCTCGGGCGCATTGGAGAACCGCGTGGCGTTGGCGTCGCCGCTGTTCTTGCCGTGGGCCACCAGCTCCTGGAAGAGAAGCTTGCGCTGGGCGATATCGAACACCCACATCCGCGGTTGCGAGGACGGCCGCGAGTAATCGATGACCGCCAGCCGGTCGGCGGGTTTGCCATCCTGCGTCTGGGCGCATTCCGCCGCATCCACCGCCATTTCGATGACTTTCGGGTCGGCCGATGGCGCAAGGCGCGCCAGCGCCTCACCGAGCGTATCGGCGGCATGGGCTTGGGAGGGAAGGAAAAACAGGGCGCCAAGAAGGGGCGCGCACGCGATCAGCGAACGGAACGGACGGATCATCGGGACAGCCGGCAAACAGGTATCGGTCGATGCTAACGCGCTGGTCATTCCTTGACCACAATTCCGTCACATCGCTGCCCTTCATATAGGTGAAGGGTTAAGAAACCCCGCCGTCAAACCACGGATCGATAGACCATGACTATGGAAATTCGGCCACGCGCCATCATTGTGGGCATCGCGCTTGCCGTCATGCCCATGCTCGGCATGGCGCAGGTGCTTCCGGCCCCGAGTTCCACGCCATCCCCTCCCCCCATCGTCGCGCCGGATCCCGCCGATATCGCCACCGCTGTGGCCCCGCCGCCCCCGCCGATGGACGATCCGATGGCGCAGGCCATTTATGCCCGCATCCAGCGGATGACGCCCTTGCAGGGTGGACCGTTGCCCCGCCAGGATGCCGCGATAGGCAAGGCCGTCTCCGATTTCTACGCCCAGCGACATTACGCGGCCGCCTGGGCCGACGAGGACAACGTGCGCCAACTGCTTGTCGGCCTCGCCTCCATGGACGGCGACGGCCTGCTGCCCGAGGACTATCACCTTTCCGCGCTCAAGGCGGCGTTCGGCGACCCCGGCTGGAAGGACGCGCCGCCCGCTCGTCGCGCCGACGTGGAAATCGAAGCCAGCGCCGCCTACATCACCGCGCTGATCCAGCTGGCACGAGGCAAGGTCGATCCGATGCGCCTCGATCCCGCCTGGAATTTCGATCCGGCGGTGATCGATCCGCAACAGGGCATGTCGATGCTGCAAACCTCCATCGAGGAGCGCAGCGTCGAACAGGCCTTCGCCATGGCCCGGCCGCAGCATCCCCTGTACGCGAAACTTCGCGGCGCCCTGGCGGACCTGCGCGAGCAAGCCGCGAACGGCGGATGGCCCGTCGTACCCGACGGGCCCACGCTCAAGCCCGGCATGACCGATCCACGCGTGGCCTCGCTGCGCCGGCGGCTGGTCGCCGGAGGGTATCTCGATCCCACGCTGGCCACCGGCGAGCGTTTCGACAATCCGCTGGCCGATGCGACGAAGCGGTTCCAGGCCGATCAGTACCTGCATGCCGAAGGCCATGTCGGCACCGACACGCTTGCCGCCCTGAACGTGCCGATCGCCGAACGCATCGGCCAGGTGCGGGTGAACATGGAGCGCGCACGATGGCTGCTGCACGCGTTGCAGGGCACCTTCGTCGTGGTCGACGTGGCGGGCTACAAGATACGCTTCTACCGTGACGGCCAACCCGTCTGGACCTCCCGCGTGCAGGTGGGCAAGCCCTATCGCAGCACGCCGATCTTCCGCTCGCAGATCACCTACGTCACCTTCAACCCGACCTGGACGATCCCGCCCACCATCCTGAAGAACGACGTACTGCCGAAGATCCGGCGCAACCCGGGCTACCTCGCGGCCAATCGCATCCGCGTGCTCGACAGCGCGGGCAACCGGCTTTCGCCAGCCAGCGTCGACTGGGCCAATCCGCGTGGCATCACGTTGCGCCAGGACGCCGGCCCAGGGAATTCGTTGGGTCGGGTGGTCATCCGCTTCCCCAACTCGTTCGCGGTGTACCTGCACGACACGCCGCACCAGGAACTCTTCGAGCAGGCCAAACGCGACACCAGCTCCGGCTGCATCCGCGTGGAGCACCCGCTCGAGCTGGTGCAATTGCTGTTCAACGATCCGGAGAAATGGAACCGCGAAGCGATCGATGCGCGCATCGACGCGGGCAAGACGCAGAACGTCACGCTTCCCACGGCCGTGCCCGTATTGCTCGCCTACTGGACAGTGGATGTCGACGACGACGGCAAGCTCGCCTACAAGCCCGACATCTACCAGCGCGATGGCGCGCTGCTCGCCGCCCTGGACCGTCCCCAGCCTTTGCAAGCTCCCTGAGGGACCGGCGGCTTCGCCGCGGGCGAGTGCGCGGGAGGGTGCGGCTTTTCGCCCATATTCCCGCTGGCGATGGCAGGTGCAACAATTCGTCCATGAATCCTTCCCCCGAAGCGGCCGAAACCCTCCTCCACGATCAGGTCCGGGACGAGGGCTTCGCCTTCGTGCACGGTACCGACATGCGCCGGCTGTTCGAGCACACCGCGCCGTTGTCCGATTGGGAAGCCTTCGCCGCGAGCTGGAGCGCGCTCGAGCCGGATACGTACCTCGCCGCCACCGGCCGTTTCCGCCGCCGTCGCCATGCGACCTACGTGGCCTCGCAACACGGTCCGATCGAACGCAAGCCACACCAGGCGCACTTTCAGACGCTGGCGTACAACACGCTGCAGGGCGACATCGAGCGCTGGTTCGAACCGGTGCTGCCCGAGATCGCCGACGGCGCGAGCATGCACGCCATCCTCGATTACTGCCGCGACGTCTTCGGAAGACTGTCGCCCGACGTACCCCACTGGCACGTCGAGGTGCACCAGTTCCGCATCGAGGCCACGGCGGGCGCGTCGGGCGAACCCACGCCGGAAGGCAGCCACCGCGACGGCGTGGACTACGTGCTCGTGCTGCTGGTCGATCGCGAAAACATCGCCAGCGGCACCACCACCATCCACTCGCCGGACGGCCGGGCACTGGGCGAATTCACCCTGACCAAGCCACTCGACGCGGCATGGATCCACGATCCGCGGGTATTCCACGGCGTGACGCCGGTGACGCCCATCGATCCGTCCAGGGCCTCGCATCGCGACGTACTGGTGGTGACGTTCCGCGGTGACTGAATCCACGGCGATTGGGCGAAATTCTCAAAGGTTCGGCGACAAATCCGTGTAATAATGGGATTTTTCACCGCATTGAACCATTCGCGATGAATTCGTCAGGCAAATACGATTTCCGCCAGTTCCAGGAGGAACTCGCCGCCCTCGATCGCCAGATCGCCGGTCGCTCACCCGAGCCCACGCCCCCACCCCCGCCGAAAGCCGAACCCGCTCCCAAGCCGGCGCCAAAGCCGCGTGGGCGGCCGAAGAAGGTCGATCCGCTGGCCGGCGCCCGCGAGGAATTCGACGCCTTGCGCCAACGCTACAGCCTCACGGTGGCCGACGTGGTCGCCTGGTTCCCTCCCGAAGAAGGCATCGCCTACCTGCAGGGCCTGCTGGAGGTCAAACCGCGTCGACGCCGCAAGTCGGCTGATGCGGATGCTCCGGCCGAAAACGACGGCGGCGAGGGCTGAACCTCCGAAGCCGTACTGAATCCGCAGCGACACGCGGGCGGATTCAACGAGGCGAGCGCCGGATGCGTCGGGGTCTCCTGCCCTGACGAACCACCGATGCAGGGCCAGCGGCGCTCTTGTCGGTCAAGATGACGAAGCCGGGTCACTCCCGCCGGTCATCCATGGTATGTAACGGCATGACCCTGCCCATGCCGCCCTCGACGGTCGCCGACGCCCTGGCCTCCCTGGCCGCTCGCGAATCCCGGCGGGCCATCCGCGCGCTGTCGGATACCTCCGACCGTCACAAGGGCGTGCACGAG
The DNA here is from genome assembly GCF_040900725.1 of Luteibacter sp. CQ10. Classification (NCBI taxonomy): domain Bacteria; kingdom Pseudomonadati; phylum Pseudomonadota; class Gammaproteobacteria; order Lysobacterales; family Rhodanobacteraceae; genus Luteibacter; species Luteibacter sp. CQ10. Next base: position 1,738,858 of record NZ_JAEUYM010000001.1, read on the forward strand.
GCGCGTAAATCGATCCGCCGGCTGAAAAGCCTCCTTGCCTTGGGCGCGGGACGTTTTGGCAAGGCGCTGGAGCCGACCTGGGCCGAGCTGTCGTCGCTCGCCACGGGACTGTCGTCGCTGCGGGACGCGCACGTGGCCGCGACCATCGCACGCGGCGTCGCCGGCGAACGACCCTCCCCGCCGTGGAAACGAGCCATCGGCCTGCTCGAGGCACGCCGCGACGCGAAGCTCGACGACGCCCTGCGAAAAGACCCCGCCTTCCGCCGCCGCCGACAGCGACTGGCGGATGTCGGGGCGCAGATCCAGTCGCTGCCATGGAGCAAGCTCGAACGTCGTGACGTCGAAAAGGCCCTGGCCCGCTCCGAGCGTCGCGTGTCGAACGCGGAAGCGCGCGCGATGGATCGGGGCACCGATATCGACCACCACCGCTGGCGCCGCCGTGCCCGACGGTTGCGCATGCAGTTGGAGTTCTGGCGCAAGGCACTGAAAGCGATGGAGGCGTCGTCGCATCATCGAGGACACCATGACAAGACCGCTCTGAAGAAGATGTCGGAGCTGTCGGACGCGCTGGGCGCGCGACAGGACCTGCGCTCGCTGCGCCGCGTACTGCGCACCCTGGACGGCGTGGGCCCGCTGGCGCCGTTGCTCGACGACATTCGGCAGGCGCTGAAAGCGCAGGCTGCGTAAAGCACACAGCCAGGACATGTCGTCACCGGCAATTTCATACGGACGTCCAAACGATGGCAACGCCGGCTGAACGGGAGTACGCTCGGCGTTCCCTTCCCCGGAGCACGTCATGTCCCGAACAGTTTTCAAGGTCGTCGCCCTCGCCTGCATGGCCGCCCTCCCCGTCCACGCCGCCGACACGGCCAACGCGAAGGATGACCAGGGTTGGGTGTCGCTTTTCGACGGCAAGAGCCTCGCCGGTTGGCACTCCTTCAACCAGAAGGGGACGGGCAAGGCCTGGAGCGTGGACGATGGCGCGATCCGCCTGGAGCGCGGCCACAAGGCCGCCGACGCCGACGTGGCCGATCTCGTCAGCGACAAGGAATACGAAAACTTCGACCTGAAGCTCGAGTGGAAAATGACCGCCTGCGCGGACGCCGGCATCATGTTCAACGTCAACGAGTCGCCCAAATATCATTACACCTGGGAAACCGGCCCCGAAATGCAGATTGCCGACCTGGTCTGCACCAAGCCCGACAGCTATACGCTCTACGAGCGCTCGGGCGACCTGTTCGACATGATCTCGTCCCGCGTCGAAAACGTGCTCGAGCACGGCAACTGGAACCAGATCGAGATCATCGTCGACCACGGCCACGTGCAGTTCTTCCAGAACGGCTACAAGACGGTGGATACTACGATGTGGACGCCGGAATGGAACGCCCTGGTGTCGAAGACCAAGTTCGCGAAGATGCCGGGCTACGGCCTCTTCCACAAGGGCCGCATCTCGCTGCAGGGCGGCGAGGACAAGGGCGTGGAACCGATCCACATCTGGTTCCGGAATATCCGCATCAAGGAACTGGGCTGACGGGCGTTTACCGCCCGCCAGGCCGGGGCACGCTCGGCGTCAGTGATCGAGACTCCCGCTACGGCAGCTCTTCGGCGCGTTGAGCAGGTTGCACCGCACATGCACGGCGTTCGGGAAACCCACGGCATAGCCCGCTGCCGAGGGCTCACCCGCCGGATAGTCCGTGCTGATCAGCTGGGCGCCGCTGGCGAGTACCACGTCGCGACGCGAGCCGTCGTTGCGAAGGCCCTGCCCCTGCGCCGGATCGTCGGTGCGCGCACGCACGAGGTAGCCGTGCGACACGAGGTCGTCGATCTTCGCCTTGTCGCATTCGTTGCACTCGGTGAACGCGGCGTCGGCCTCGCCCGGCGTGGCGTTGGTGAAAGCGACGCGACCGCGCAACGAGGGATGTCCATCGGTATACACCGATTCGACCTTGCGCTGGTCGAGCAGGAACACGACCTTGCCGCGCGCGGCGTCGATCGTGGGCCAACCGCCATCCCGAACCGCGGCGTCGAGCGTGTCGTGGTGACCCCGCACGTCATCGGGCACGATGGTCTCATCGCGCGGAAAGACCGAGCCAATCTCCCTGTCGAGCGCATCGAACACGGCCGGCGTGAAGCGCTCGGGAGTCACCGTCGGCATCTTGACCTTCAGGGGTTCTTCCTTTGTCTCCAGCAACACGAACAGCGGCGAGTGCCGCGGGTGGGCCTTCGACCATGCGCGCAATTCCTCCAGGCACGCCACGAAGGGCTGGCAGGTGCTGCGCTGATCGAAGCCCTGGATATGCATCACCTTGAAGCCCGGCTTTTCCCACACACCCGGCGCCGCCGTCGGCGGATCGGCCGGCAGGCCGTTCACGGCGATCATGTGGTCGATCACCGGGTCGCGGTAGAGACCGCCCTTCGCATCCGAATAGACGTCGATCTCCACCTGCCGCACGCCGTCGTCGAGCTGGCGGGTGAGCGACGGATGGCTGTAGTCGATGGCGGCGAACTGCTGCGCCGCCTCCTTCATCATCACCTTGCGGGCGCTGGGCGCGAAACCGGCGTGATAGCTGTTGTGCGTACCGATCACCTGGATCTGGTTGATCCGCACCGCGTCGGCACCGGCGACCGGCATCGCCGCGAACATCGTGCCGACGGCCATCGCCAGCACATGGAAACGGTTGAACATCATCGTATTTCTCCGTCAACGGTTCAGCGGGACGATCGCGAGCAAAGGGTGAAGCCAGGATCGGACATCGACGGCGGCGGCATGACGGTACCCCACGACGACGGCGTCGGCCCCATCACCAGCGTCAGTTGTCCGCCCCTGGCGATCTGGCCATGGCGGAACCATGCCGTATCCAGCCGCTGGCCGTCGAGCGTGGCCGACTGCACGTAGCGGTTGGTGTGGTCGGGGGTGAAGTGCTCGGCATGCACGCGGAAGATCCGGCCGCCGCCCAGGTCGACGGCCGAATCGGCGAAGGCGGGCGTGCCGATCAGGTACACGTCCTGGCCCGGGTTCGGATAGAAGCCCATCGACTGGAACGCATACCAGCTCGACATCGCGCCCGAATCGTCGTTGCCCGGAATACCGCCCTTCGTGTCGTTGAACGCACGTTCGAGAAAGGTGGTCACCCGATCCGCCGTCCGGTCCGGACGACCCGCCCAGAGGTAGAGATCGGGCACCAGGAAACCCGGTTCGTTGGTGATGTCGAAGTGCAGGTTGTCGAAGGTGGTATCCAGCCGTTTGACGAAGGCCTCCTTGCCGCCGGACATCTCGACCAGCCGACGCACGTCCTGGGGCGCGTAGATGGAGTACGTCCACAGGTCGCCTTCGTAGTAGAAGTCGGGCCACGTGCCGCGGCGCACCAGGTACTGGGGCGCCCAACTGCCGTCGGCGTTGCGCGGACGCAAGAAGCCCTTCACGCCCTCATGCTCGTCGCCGGCATCCCACAGGTTGGTCCAGTTGCCCGCGTGCCTCGTGTACAGCGCTGCCTGCTCGGGCCTGCCCAGGCCGCAGGCGACTTCGGCGATGGTGAAGTCGTCATAGGCGTATTCGACCGTGCGCGATCCCGCGCGCTCCGTCGGCAGGGCCACGTAGCCCAGCGTGTTGTACGTATCGAGGCCGCCGCGACCTTCCTTGCGCGCGTCGGCCGGCGGTACGGTAGCGTCCTTCAGCATCGCCTCGAAGGCCGCCTTGTAGTCGATGCCGGAGAGTCCCTTCACGAACGCGTCCGCCACCAGCACGTCGGCGTTGCTGCCGCCCTGCGTGCGGCCGTTGTCGTTGCCCACGCGCGCGTCGGGCATGTAGCCCGCATGGCGGTAGGTATCCACGAGCGAGCGAACGATGTCCCGCTGGCGGTCCGGCGCAATGAGCGTGAGCAGCGGCCCCTGGCTGCGGAAGGTGTCCCAGATCGCCTGGAAATCGTCGTAGTACGGCTCGGACGACGTCCATTTCGGGTTCTCGCCCGTGTGGTCCGACGGCATCATCATCGTGTGGTACAGCGCCGTGTAGAACGTGCGGCGCTGCGCGACATCGCCCCCAGCCACCTCGATGCGGGCCAGGGCCCTGTTCCATGCCGCCACCGCGGCCTGGCGGACGTCGTTGAAGCGAAAATCGCGCACTTCGCCGCGCGCGTTGCGCCGAGCCTGGTCGAGGCTGACGAAGGAGATGCCTACCTTCGCCTGGATCGCCTGCCCCGCTTCCACCTTGTAATCGAACGACACACCGACCGGCGTGGGGCCCGCGGCGTGCACATCGCGGTCCGTGCCGAGCTTGCCGCCCAGCCAGGTACGGGTGCCGCCGGCGGGCGTGTCCGTCATCATGTCGAAGTAAACGTCGTAGCGACCGCCTTCGTTCCAGCCGCCGGCGTAATGCGCCACGCCGACGACCTCCGTCGGCGACACCACCTTGAGGTCGGCGCCGAGGAATTTCTGCGACTCCTCGCCCTTGCCGGGCACCAGCAGGTCGAGGTCGAGCGTGATGTGCGCGTCGCCGGTCCGGCTGAACGTATAGCGATGCACGCCCGTGCGGCGCGTCGCGGTCAGTTCCGCGTGCACGCCGTAGCCAGGCAGGTCCACCGCGTAATACCCCGGGCTGGCCTGCTCGTTGGCGCGTGGCGAATGGAAATCGCCGGGACGCACCTCGCCGGTGACCGGCATGACCCGGATATTGTCGTACTTGCCCGATCCGCCGCTCAGGTGCAGATGGCTGAATCCACGGATCTCGCCCGTACTCTTGAAGCCCTTGCGATACCCGTAGCCGAATACGTCGGGACCGAGCTTGACCATGCCGAAGGGCGTTGTCGCGCCCACGAACACGTCGCCGAACCAGTCCGAACCGATGAACGGATCGACCTCGCTCACGTGGTCGGCGGCCGACGCCGGCAGCGCCGACATCGTGACGACCAGGGTCAGCGCGACGGCGAGTGCCGGGCGCGCGATGGAAACCTTGCTGTGCATCTTCGATAACCCCTTGCCCGATCAGAACGTATAGGTGACCTGCGCCGTGTAGTTGCGCTCCGCCAGGTAGTAGTACGTCGGGTCGGTGGCCGCGCCGTTGCCCTGGATCGCCGTGCGATGGTCGAACAGGTTATTGGTGGAGAGTTGCACCCTGAGGTCAGGCGTGATGCGGTACCCGATGTTGAAGTTGGTGTAGTTGTACTTCGGCAGCCTGGTATGGGGGTTGTAGGTGTTGCCGGCGGTCTCGCCGGTGCCGGTGAAGCGCGTGCCCACGTACTTGACCAGGAACGAGCCGTACAGCGCGCCCTGGTCGTAGATGAATCCCACGTCGGCCGTCGACAGCGGCGCGTTGGCAATCTGCAGGTGCGTGGTCTTCGAGTAGGCCGAATTGATGCTGCCGTTGGCGGTGAAGCTGAGGCCGGAGTCGCCCAGCATCGTCGTGAACTCGCCTTCCACGCCCTTGTAGATCACGCCACCCTGGTTGGTGAATACGCTGATGAGCGAGCCGCCCGGGCCGATCGGTTCCTCGACGCTGGTGACCAGGTTGTTGAAGTCGATGTAGTACACGTCGAGATCGGCAACCATCGATGGGGTCTTCCAGACCACGCCGGCCTGGTAGTTGGTGGTCTTCTGTGGTTCGACGTTGCCCTGGTCGCCGCCCTGGAGGATGTTCACCTTGGGCGCCTGGAAACCCTTGGCCACCTGCAGGTACACCGAGAGGTTTGGCTGGATGCGGTAGTTGGCACCCATCGAGCCCAGCGTGGTACTGAAGTGGCCCGCGCCGCCAACCGGCAGGAAGTTGGACACGCCCTCGAGCGTGCGGTCGAACACGATCTGCTTCACGCCCGGGGTGATGGTGAGGTTGTCGACCGGGCGCCATTCCCACTCGAGGTAGCTCTGCGTGGTGTTGGTGTGCTGGCGGGTCGTGATGATGTTCGCGCTCTTGGCCGTCGAGAAGATGCGCGGATCCATCGTGGCAAGGTCGACCGTCACCTGGTCCTGGTTTTGCGAGGTGCGCTCGGCCCAGATGCCGGCGCGCAGCGTGCTGTCGAGCCAGCCGTCGCCCAGGTCCTTCTCGGCGGTGAGCATGTCACCCACGGCGCGATAGCGACTATGGTTGATCGCGCCCGGTACGCCGCCGTCCGGCAGAAGCACGTCGTTCGGCGTCTTGCCCAGCAGGTCCACCCCACCAGGGCCGCTGTCGCGCAGGCCGTAAGTGTAGAACTTGTCGTCGAAGCGGATCGAGCCGTAGTCGCCGTGCAGTTGCAGGTATTCGAAGTCGGCGTGGCGGTCGTCGATGTTGTAGTCGTAGAAGCCCTGCGACAGCGGATCGTCGTTGAGGCCGCCGAAATCGAGGCCGAACCTGTCGGTCTGGCGCTTCGGCTGGCCGGTGAAGGTGTTCCACTTCACTTTGTTGTAGTCGGCCACGAGGGTCAGCGTGGTGTTATCGCCCAGCGGCTGGTCCACCTTGAACAGCACGTTGTCCTGGCGGAAGCCGGCATCCTTGAGCAAGCCGTCGGATTCGGTGTGGCTGTAGTTGACCGAACCCTCGGTGCCGATCTTGTTCATCTCGCCGGTGTTGCCTTCGCCGGCTACCTGCCAGGTGGAGCCACTGCCGTACATCGCCGACACCTGGCCCGACGGCTTGTCGGTGGTGGGCGCCGAGTACAGCGCGATGGTGCCGCCGAAGGTCGCGTTGCCGAAGTTGCTCGCCATGCCCGGACCGCGGTCGACCACCACCTTGTCCAGCGACGGACCAGGGAAGAACGCGGTGGTGGCGTGGCCGAAGGCACCGGGATCGCCGAACGGAATGCCATCGAAGGTCACGTCGTATTCACCGTCCTGGAAGCCTCGCACCGTGGCGCTCTTGCTCGACAGACCCGCGCCGTTGGGCGAGGCGTTCACCGCCGAAGGCGTGAGTTCCATCACGGCGAGGTAGTCCGCCTTGGGCGTCGCGATCGTCTCGATGAACCTGCGGCTCAACACCGACTGCGGCTCCATCTCGAACAGGTTGCCCTGCGTGGTGGGAAGCGCGGCGGCGGTGCCGGGGGGAGCGCGATTGGGATCGTCGAGGTCGGCGGAGACGGCCACGCCCTGCAGGTTCGTGGCGTCCTTCTTCTTTTTCGTGGCGGCGTCCAGGTCGTCCGCGATGGCGGCGTTGACGGCAGCGGCGAGGACGGCCAAGCCCAGGCCGATACGTATTGCGTGATGCATAAGCCAAATAACTCCTGCGCAAGAACGACCGCGCGGCTCGCGCCGCGACTGCCGTGCCCGGGGAAAAGGGCGGAAAGAATTCGAATGCGTTCGGGTGACTTCGGGGAGGGGTTGACGTAAAACAGTAGTGAAAACTACTTTTTAAAAATGACAGTGTTTTGACGTTTTCGTGGCCTGATCCCGTGGCACCTCCGTATGGCGCGAATGCATGTCAGCATTGCGCCGCATGCATGGCTCGACGCTGCGGAACGCGTGGTTCGGCGAGCCTTTTCCCATCGCAATTCCGTATCATCTGAAACCAAATCGGCAAGGCATCCATGAAGAAAGAGGAATGGACATGCAAGGAACCACGATGAACCGGGCGAAACCCGGCAAGCGTTCGGCCGCCAAGACGTCCATCCGTCTGGATACCAAGCAGCAGCCCATGCAGCAGCGTGCGCAGGAGACCTTCGAAGCCATCCTCGGCGTCACCGGCCGGCTGCTCGGCGAGGTCGGCGTCGAGCGCCTTTCGACCAACCTCATCTGCGAAAAGGCGGGCATCTCGCCGCCCGCCCTGTATCGCTACTTCCCCAACAAGTACGCGATCCTCAACGAACTGGGCGAGCGCCTGATGAAGCACCAGAACCGCGCGTACAGGGAGTGGCTCGAGCAGGAGAAGGCGACCCCCTACGACGGTTCGCGGGACGACAGCATCCGGAGCCTGCGCGACATGCAGACGGCGATCAACGCCGCCACGCGGCGCTTCCCCGGGGCCATCTGGATCATGCGCGCGCTCCGCGCGGTGCCCACGCTGCGCCATATCCGCCTGGATTCGCACGACGACGTCACCGAAACCACCTACCAGGGGCTGCGGCATCGCTACCCTGGCGCCGACGAGGCCGCACTGCGCGTGGCCATGCGCCTGTCCACCGAGGTGATGTACTCGGCCACGGAAATGGCGGTGGACAACCCCCAGATCGACGAGAATCTCATCAACACGGAAGTCGCCGAGATGGTCGTGCGTTATTTCGACAAATTCGTCGAGGCGGAGGAAATGTACAAAAAGAAGCCGAAGACCGGGCGTCGGCGATGAACTGCTGCTAAAGTCGCCGACTGCGCGCATCCCCAGCGCCCCGCCATCGTTCGTGACCGTGCATCGCTCCTTCTACCGCCGCTTCTTCCCTCATTTCCTGCGACAGGTCGCGGAGGACCGCTTCGTCGTGCTCAACGTCGACGGGTTGCCGGTCGGCCTTTCCCGGTCGGGCGGGCCCTCCAACGAGGAGATCGACGGCACGGTACCTATCCGGCTGCAACTCGACGAAGCCGTGCTTCTCGAACTCGAGGCGCTCGGTGCGCGCATCGCGATGGAAGGTATCTACCTGTTCGACGCGAAAGACGATCCCACGGCCTCGGGCCTGGGTTTCAGCGATTACGCGAACCGTCTCCACGCCATCGCCTCGCTGGCGGTCACCTCCTGATGCGGATGACCTCGCGCGTGGTGTGGTGGCATGCCGACCTGCAATTCGCGGTGCTCGAGCGGCATGGCGGTTTCGCGGTCGCCAGCGTTTACGACGGCCTCATCGAGCTGGGCGACGAACTCCACGGAAAGCTGCCGATGGAGGGCGCCTGCCAGCTCACCGAGAGCGTCAGCGGACGCTCGGTGTGGCTTTCCGTCGAGGCCGTGGGCCTTACCGAGGAGGAAGTCAGCGAGCTGCTGGGGCACCTGCGCGACTGACCGCGCGCATGCGGTGCAGGCCACGGTAGAGCCAGCGCGCCGGTGCATACATGTGGAAGCCCGCGGTGGCGGTGCCCGAGCGCACGATGTAGAGCGAGCCGCAGGGCTCACCGCGGCTGGCGAGCACACGCTTGTACTGGTTGTCGCCGTAGCCGAAGCTGATCCGCTCGCCGGGAAAACGGTCCATCACCCCGCGGATGGCCTGGAACACGGCCACCGACCCGATGCCCGCCTTCGCCACCGCCTCGTCGTAGCCCAGGTCTTCCACGAGGTAGGTGCCGCCGATCCGGTAACCGTGGACATAAGCCAGGGGCCGTCCCTCGCGCAACACCACGTGGCCGATCAACTGCCCCGACGCGGCCAGGCGCTGGAACAGCGCCACCCGCGCGGGCGCCTCCCAGTCGATCGGCAAGTCGTCGTGGTGCCAGGTTCGCGCGTACGCCTCGTTGATCAGCCGGCAGTACGCCGGCATGGCCTCGGGGGTGTCGAACACGTGCAACGCGGCATCGCCGCCGAGCTTGCGGTACGCGCGGCCGACGCGCTGCACCAGGTCGGTACGCTTCTTCTTGTCCAGCGAGGCGAGCCACGCGTCCGACGAGGGCTGGGGATCGATCGTCCAATGCGTCTGCTCGCGAAGGTGGGCCGATACCGCGCGGAATCCCCTGCCCTTCGCCAGTTCGGCGGCGAAGGGGTCGTCGAGCCGGGCTTCCTGGATCCGGATGACCCGCAGGGCCGGCTCGCCGGTAAGCTGCCGTGCGATGGCCGTGCCCACGGCCTTGCGATGGGCGGCTGCCGCGACCACGCCGGAGCCGAGCAGGCGTAGCGCCGTGCCCCGATACACGCGAAGGCGGCGGCCGGCCAGGTCGAGCCGCGCCGTGTGTTCGGCCGCCAGAAGCGGGGCGTATCCGAGCAGGCGGCCCTTCTCGTCGTGCGCCATGACCACGTAGGGCGTGGTGCCGTCGTCGCGTGAGGACACTTCGTAGTCGAGCCAGTCCGGGTGCTGCACGATGCTGCTGGCGGCCTCCGCCTGCTCGGCCACCGCGGCCATGTCGTCGCGCATGGCGCGCAGTTCGTCGAGCGAATGCAAGGTGGAACAGAGCACGTTCATGGCGAGGCCTTCACGGCAGCGGGTTGCACGCTGGCCAACGCGCGCACGAAGAAGCGTCCCGGCGGCCCGAGGCGGCGGCCGATGCCTTCCATGAGCTGCAGGTCGTCGCGGGTCCAATACCGCACCAGGGCGCTGCCCGGCACGTACACCAGCATGAAGACGAGCGCGCCCGGCAGGAATCCCCAGCGCGACGGCAAGGTATCGGTCACGGCCCAGGCCGCCAGGGTGGCGGCCGCGCCCACGGCGAACAGCCGGGCCATCGACGCCAGGGGGAGGCCGCCGTGCGTGGCCTTGCGCAGGTAGTGCACGGCCAGGGCCATCTCCACCACGCGCGCACCGGCATAGGTGAGCACGGCCCCGGCCAGGCCGAAGGGCGGAATCAGCGCGATGCCGAGCATGGCGTTGGCCGCCAGCGCGACCACCGCGATGCGGATGCGGTCGTCCTGCCGGTCCACCACGGTCTGGAAGGCCGCGATGCCGTTGCCGATCAGCAGCAGGCCACCGAGCACGAGCGTGGCTTCGATGGCGGGAATCGCGGCGACGTAACGCTCGCCGTACATCAGCCGCACGATCTCGGGCGTGGTGACCAGCCCCAGGCCGGCGATGGCGACGCCCATCGCCCAGTAGAAGCGCGTAGCCTCGGAAAGGAATCGCGCGGCGCGTGCCGCCCCGCTCTCGCCGAAGGTCTTGGCCATATAGGGCAGCAACGTCGAGGTGAGCCCCACCGAAAACAGTTGCACCGCGCCGCGGGTCAACGTGCCCGCGATGGCGAAATAGCCCACGGCCACCGAACCGGTGAACGTGGTGAGCAGGAAGACCTCGATGGTGCCCACGCGGAACGAGCCCATCAGCACCAGGGCCGCCGTCAGGCGCAGGTGGCGATTCACCCGCGTCATCATCGCTTCCGGCACGTCGCCCGGCGCGAAGGGACGGCAGCAACGGCGGTACATCAGGCGGTTGATGAGGTTGAGCATCAGGCAGGCCACCGCGAACAGCGCCACGAACGCCGTCAGGTCCAGGTGCAACAGCATCGCCGCGAGCACGAACAGCATGCCCACGATGCCGCCCGCCACGGTGGCCACGGCTTCGGGCTCGAAGCGCTCCTGTCCCTTGCCGATGGCGACGAGCATCGCGTAGTTGGCCTTCGCCACGACGGCGATCGCTACGAGCCCCACGATGGCCAACACGTCGCCGTTCCACTCACTCGGCCGCACGATGAGTGCACCGATGAGGAAGAGCGCGAGCACGGCAGCCGAACTCCATGTCTGCAGGCGCGAGAAGCGCGCCGCGAGGTGCGCGGCCAGCGACGGTTGGCCCATGCCGTCGGCCTCCGCGATGAACTTCGTCGACGAGGTGGTGAGCGCGTGGTTGGAGCACACGATGAGCCAGCCGCACAACCATACCGTGAACGCATAACGGCCGAAGTCGCTCGGGCCCAGGGCGCGGGCGATCCACACGCTCATCAGCAGGCCGAGCGCGTATTCGACGTAGGTGGACACCGTGACGATGCCCACGCTGCGCAGGACGGCGATGCGGCGGTTCATGGCGCGCGCCCCGCCCCGGGCGTCTGCCGGATCATCCACTGGGCCACGCCCGCGCCGCGGTTGTTCCAGTTGAAGCGCCGCAGGGTATCCGAGATGGCCGCGCACGCGGGCGCATACGAGTTCTCGATGGCGTCGAAGCGCTTTTTGAACAGGGCCGCCTGCGCCGCATCGTGGGCGAAGTAATACGCGGCGGCGACGGGCAGGCCCAGTTCCACGGTGTGGCCGTCGCTGTACCAGCCTTCGGATTCCTGGATCTTCATCAAGGCCTTTACGTCGGCCTTCGACGAGGACCAGTACCAGGCGATCTGCCCGTCGGGACCCGAGCAGCCGTTGCGCCAGTCGTGCGGCGACACGAGCAGTTTCGGGTCGATCCAGCCGTAGCGTTCCAGATAAAGTCCGAAGCCGAGGATCATGTCCGGGATGCGCCGGTCCGAGGTCACCAGCCAGGCATGCCAGAGACCGTCGATGATGTTCTCGCTCATCCATGGCGAGGCGCCGCGCACGTCGTCCTTCCCGCCACGATCGTTCTCGTGGACGTTCCAGCTGTTGCGCCACGAGCCGTCGTCGCCGAGACCGTCCGGGTTGCTGGCCTGGTGTGCCTGCAGCCAGCCCACGCGCGCGTCGATGCGCTCACGGTAGGTTTCGTCGCCGGTCAGTTCGTAGGCGGCGACGGTTTCCAGCAGGCCGAGCCCGGCCAGACGCTCGGTGAAGTAATCGTCCGGGTGTCGATAGGGGCCCGGCTCACCGTTCCAGCCGCCGTTGTTCCACAGCGTGGCCATCTTCTCCACCAGCACCGCGTCGTGCATGCCGTCGTCACCGGTCAGCGCCACGGCGAGCAGGATCGGCTCGATGTAGACGTATTTGACGTCACACGGCTTTTCGTCGGGCAGCCAGCCGCCAGCGCAGACGGGGCTGGCCGCGATGCCCTCGCGGCGAATGCCTTTCATGTACCAGCGATAGCTTTCCTCGGCGGCTTCCAGGTAATCCGCCCGGCCCGTGCGCACGTAGGCCTTGAACAGCGTCGACGGGCGATCGAACAGCCACGCCGTGCTGTCCTTGACCGGCATGTCCTTTGCCCATTTGAACTGCGCATCGACATAGCCGGCATACGCCTCGCCACGCCTGGCGACGGACTGCGGCCCCGCGATCAGCGAGGCCGTGAGCCATTCGGGAGTAAGCGTGGCGAGCGCGGCGGGACGCTCGCCCACCAGCCCTTTCGCGTACGGCCATGGCTCGAGTGCCGCCGTACGCTTCGTGTCGACCAGGAAATAATAGCGACCCGGCGCACCACGAAACTGGGCGCGGACGGCGCGCAGGGTCCCTTTCTCCTTGCCGACGTGCCAGGTGAGCATCGGCGTGACGGCGGCCGGCACGTCGATGCCCTTCGCATCGACGATCCGCAGCATCGCGGCATCGTGCAAGGCACCGGGAGGCAACGGGATGCCGACCGATACCGGAAGCGCGTCGCCCTGCCCGGCCATACGGACCACCTCGATGCGTTGCGCGTCGGGCAGGCGGTCCGCCGACCGCGCATGCCCGGACCACCCCATGGCCGCGAGGCCCAGCAGAAGGCCGAGTACGACGAGCACGTGGCGCGACAGCGACGGCGGCGCGCGCTCCGGTTCGTGCCAGTGACGCCGGCGGCGCCCCGGCGTGGCGATGGCCTGTCTCATGCGGCCGATACCCTCGGCAGGCTCGCTTCCACCATGTGCCGCTCCCACGCCAGCGCGGTACGCACGATGACGTCGAGGTCGTCGTACCGCGGTTGCCAACCGAGCACGTCGCGCAGGCGGTCGCTGCGCGCGATCAGCATGGCGATGTCGCCGGGCCGGCGCGGCAGTTCCACCACGTTCAAGGCGTGGCCGCCGACGCGCGCGACCGCGTCGATCACCTCGCGCACACTGTAGCCATGGCCATAACCGCAATTGAGCGTGGTGGACGAACCGCCGGCGCGAAGGTAATCGAGCGCGCGAAGGTGCGCGGCGGCCAGGTCATCCACGTGGATGTAATCGCGCACGCCGGTGCCGTCGGGCGTGGCGTAGTCGGTGCCGTAGATCGACACGCAATCGCGCTTGCCCACCGCATGCTCGCAGACCACCTTCACCAGCAGCGTGGCGTGCGGCGCGGAATGCCCGATCCGGCCCAGGAGATCGCAACCGGCGACGTTGAAGTAACGCAGGATCACGTGCCGCATCGCGCCCGTGGCGCACCAGTCGCGCAGCATGGTCTCGGACATCAGTTTCGAGTTGCCGTACGGATTGGCCGGCCGCGTCGGCGTGTCCTCGTCGGCGACGCCGTCGTCCGTGTTGCCGTAGACCGCGGCCGTCGAGGAAAAGATGAACTTGTCCACCCCGGCACCCGCGCAACTGGCCAACAGGTTGCGCGTGTTGCAGGTGTTGTTGTCGTAGTAGCGCAGTGGATCGGCCACCGATTCGGGCACGACGGTATGCGCGGCGAAATGCAGCACGGCATCCACGCCCCAGGTCTCCAGCGTGCGCGAGACCAGCTCACGGTCGCCCACGTTGCCTTCCACGAACACCGCGTCGCGATGCACCGCCTCGCGGAACCCCGTGGAGAGGTTGTCGATCACCACCACCCGATCGCCGCGGGCGATCAGCTGCTGCACCGTGTGGCTGCCGATGTAGCCGGCGCCGCCCGTCACCATCACCGTATTCATGCCGGACTCCCCGCACCGCCCCGTGGAAAATTGCGCGACATCCAGTCGCCGATGCCGTCGAGCAGGCGCGAACGGTCGCCGGTGAGGATGTAGGTGTGATCGGTTTCACCCGCGTAGCGGGTGGTGACCGACGGATGGCCCATGACGCTGCCGAAGCATTCGCGAAACTGCCGCGTATGGTTGAAGACGTTGCTGATGCCGCCGGAGTAGACGAGGTAGAGCTTCATGCCGCGCTCCACCATGCCGGTGAAATCGGCGATCACCTCGTCGCGCGGCGCGGGCGCCACGGCGAAGATCGGATCGGACGAGGTGGCCGAGGACACGCTCGCCGGTTTCCTGCGGCGAAGGCGGCGCAACCACCGTGCCGGGTCGAACAGGCGCGGCAGGTAGTGGCGCAGCCGGTAACCGGGCGTGCGATACGCATAGCCATCGAGGAAGACGGCGCCCGCCACGCGGGGATCGGTCGCGGCCACGGTATGCGCGTTCTGCGCACCGGAGCACAGCCCCACGAGCACGAAGCGTTCGCACCCGGAACGTTCGGCGAGCAGCGCCATCGCGTCCGACAGGTCGGCGCACACCTGCTGCGTGCGCGTGAGGCTGCCGCCCGCCGCGCCGCTGTCGCCGAGCGTGGACAGGTCGAAGCGCAAGGTGGGGTACCCGTCCTCGTTGAGACGACGGGCCATCTCGACATGCAGCCGGAACGGCCCGATGCGGTGGACCAGTCCGGCGTTGATGACGATGACGCCGACCTTCCCCCGCGCTTCGTCCGGCAGCCCGGCAATGCCGACGAGGTGTCTCGCGCGTCCGAAGCGATGGGCCTCTTCGCGGATCATGCGGCGGCTCCCAGGTGCGTGGTGACGGCCTGGATCAACGGGTGCGAGAGGATCGCGCTCTCCAGTCGGCCGAGGTCGTCCCAGGTGGTGGGATGGCCGAGCGACACCACGCGAGCGCCGTTGGCCGAGGGTTCGCCATGGCCCGACTCGATGAGCAGCGTAGGGACCGGCGGAGAGGCGATGCGCAACCCCGACAGCTGCGCGCGCAAACGCTCGCCGACGTTGAAACCCAGCCACTGGCCGGCCACATCGTCGTGCCCGCGCGGATGATTGAACCGTCCCGTGTCTTCGCGAAGCGCGACCTGCAAGCTGTCGAGGCGAGCCACGTGGGCCGCACCGTCGAGCACCGCGTCCCAACCGATCACCTCGGTGAAGCCGGCGCGCGTCGCGCTCATCGCGATGCTCGCGCCCAGGCGCGCACCGAAGGCCACGATGCGATCGGTGCCCGCGCGCAGGCGCAGTTCGCCCGCGGCGGTCGCCGTATCAGCCACGCAGCGCTGCCAGTCGACCTCGACACTGTCGCCGGCGGAATCGCCCGTACCGTGGTAATCGAAGCGCAGCACCGCCACGCCCTTGCCGGCGAGCGACTGCGCCATCTGCCGGTAGAGACGATGGCAGCGGATGAGGTCCTGGCCCAGGGGCGGGCACATCAGCACGCCCAGGCGCGCGCGTCCCGCGGGTGCGTGGTACATGCCGAACAGGCCGGCATCGGGTCCGAAGAAGAACGGAAGGTCCGAATCGGTGCGCATGGTTATCTCCTGTAGACCACGCCGACGAAGAACTGCGTTTCGCGGTAGCTCTGCCCCACCGCGTCGCTGGTGCGGCGCTCCCTGGCCACCGAGGCATGCCAGCTCCAGTGGCGGTTCCACTGCTGGGAGAGGTCCAGGCCGAGACGCACGGTGGTATCCCTGCGGTCGAGGGTGTCGTAGCGAAGCTTTTCGAACGTGCCGAATCCCGACAGCGTCAGCGTGGGACGGATGCGATAGCCCAGGCCGACGCTGACGCCGCGCGCCGTCTGGTCGAACGTATGGTCGTCGCGGTACCGAAGTGTGTTGAACGCCGGCGACACGGTGAGGTTGATCCGCTCCGACCGCCAGTTCCACGAGGCTTCCAGGCGCCGCTCCTTGTAGACCTGCGACCCGATCACCGCGCTGCCCACGCTGATGCCGGAGGCTGCGCCGCGGCCCAGGCCGCCGGTGTTGGCGAAGGGATCGAGCGACTCGACGCGGTCGGCCGCGTCGCCCAGGCCGCCGGCGCCGGTGGTGCCCGGCGCGGCGATGATGTCCTGCGCCGCATCGGCGTACTGGTAGGCACCGGCCAGCGTGAAGGCGTTGCGCGGCGTCGGCTGCCAGCCGATGCGCAGGCGCGCCAGCGGCGCGGACGAGCTCCCGCCGGTATTCCATTCCATTCGGGTACCACCCAGCACCACGTCGGCATCGAAATGCGCCAACGTGCTCGTGTAGCGCACGAAGGCTTCCTCGCGATCGTAGTTCGCGCTCGAAGGCTGGTTATTGAAATCGACGTGCTGGTACTCGACGTTCGCGGAGATCTGGTCGGTGGGACTGAGGTCGCGATAGAGGCGATACGCGACGAGACCGCGCCTGGAATCGAAGTCGTCCACCTTGGATGCGTAGCTGTCGATGTAGCGCAGTTCGAGCTGGCCGCGTGCCGCCCCGCCGAAGCGCATGCGCCAGGTCGGGCCGATCACGAGCACGTTGGTCTGCTGCTGGTTGTCCGGCGAATCGGATGCCAACTGGTCCACCGGCTGCACGCCGGCGTAATCCTCGACGGCCAGGTCGAAGCGGTCGGGCACGATCGTCCAGTTGAGCTGGCCCGCCAATTGGGTCTGGGTCTGCGAATCAAACCGGTTTTCCAGGTAACGACGGTATTCGAACGTGCCTGCGATGTTCGCCTGCAGGGTGGAACCCTGCTGGAGGAACTGGAACGTCGCGCCCGGCGTCAGCACGTTCTCGCTGAGCGGCCGGTCGGACGACAGGGCCACGTTGTTGCTGTGCTCCAGCCCCGCATACACCGTGTAGTCGAGCGTGCCGGCGCTCGCCACGACGGGAGCCGCGGCCAACGCAAGCAGGATCGCGCGAGCGAGCATCGTCGATGCCATGAAAGTTCCCCTTGCCCCCCTTCCGGCATGGCGTCCTGCCATGCACCGGACCGCCGCCGTCACGGCGTCTGGTTGAACACCACGCCGGCGAGCTTGGCGGGATCGAAATTGGCCACGGCCTGGTTGATCGACGCGGGCGTGTCGCGCCCGTAACCGGCCACCAGCACCACGACGTCCGCGAGGTCGGCGAGGATGCGCGCATCCGGCGACCCCTTCACCGGCGGCCCGTCGAGGAACAGGTAACGGTCGGGATAGCGGCAGCGCAACGAATCCAGCACCGCGCGCATGCGGAACGACGAGAAGTATTCGGCACCGTTCTCGCGCGACTTGCCCGCAGGAATCAGGCGCAGGCGCGGCACGCCGGTCTGGTACATGATCGACGCGATGCCGCGCGACGGATGCTCCAGGAAATCGATGAGCCCCCCGGTGGCCGGCTCGATGCCCAGCGCCTTGTGCTGGTTCGGATAGCGCAGGTTGCAGTCCACCAGCAGGCTGGTCTTGGCTTCGTCGAAGGCGAAGGCCGTGGCCAGGTTGCGTGCCACGAAGCTCGCGCCGGAGCGCGGGCTCACCGCGACCACCAGGGTCACGAAGTTGCCCTCGCCGGACATCTCCAGCAGGCGCGTGCGGATGCCACGGAACGCGTCCGACTGCTGGCGTACCGATTCCTCGCGATGGATGAGTCGCTTGCGCTCGCAGTCGATCGGCGCAAGCGCATGGGATTCCTCGCGCATCCGCGCGATGGTGCTGCCGGTGGACACGTGGGCGTCGGTGTCCACGAGGTCGGCGTAATCGATGGGGTCCACGGCGGTCTTTTTCATCGGTCAGCCCTTCATCCGGATCCAGAACATCAACAGGTACACCAGGCCGACGAGGGCTACGATCAGCACCAGCGTCATGTTCTGCAGGTAGTCGCGACGGCGGTCGCGGGGGGTCGGATAGAACGGCACCGTCGCCAGCACCGGGAACCCGGTGGCCTTTTCCAGCTGCGCGGCCGACCGTACGCGCGGGTCGAAGCGCGCCACGGCGAAGAGCAACCCGAACGGCACCGCCACGGACAGCAGGAGGCCGGCCAGGCCGAAATGCATGAAGCGCAGGCCCGACGGCACCAGCGGCAAGACGGCGGGGTTCTGCACCAGGAAGGTAAGGCCGCGCTGCTCGGCGTCGAGGTTCATCGACACGCGCGCGTTTTCGCGCCGCTTGAGCAGATCCTGGTAGACATCGCGGTTCACGGTGTAGTCGCGGGTCAGCTCCGCCGTGACGTTCTCGGAATTGGCGATGCGCTTGCTGCGCTCCAGTTCGGCCTGCAGCATCGATTCGCTGGCCGACACGCGGGCCGCGCTGGCGGCGGCATCGCTGCGTACGGCCGCGAGCTGGATGCGCATCTGCTGGTACACCGGGTTGAGCGTGGAGGCGTGGTCGATCGGCATCGGCGCGCCGGCCGCGCGGCGTGCGTCGGCCACCTGCATCTGCTTGCGCACGTCGTCCATCTGGTGACGCACGCGGATCACGTCGGGATACTCTTCGGTGTAGTTCATCAGCAGCTTGTCGAGCTGGCCCTGCAGGTCGGCGAGCTGGGTCTGGTAGATGCCGCCGACGGTCTGCACGGCGTTCACTTCCGATTCGCCCGACAACTGCCCCGCCATCGCCGCGGCCTGCGACTGTTTCTGCATGTAGTCCATGCGATTGGTTTCGATCTGCGTGCGCAGCTGGCTGATCCGCGAATTGGTGTCGATCTCGCTGCCGGGGCGCGCGTCGGGATTGGCGTCGCGATACGCCTTGAGCTTGTCCTCGGCGTCGGTCAGCTTGGTGCGGTAGGCCTCGACCTGGCTGTTGATGAACTCGTAGGCTTCGCGGCTTTCGCGCTGCTTCGAGGCGAGGCTTTCGCTGATGAAGAGCTGGCCGAAGGCGCGGGTGACCTCGAAGGCGCGACGCGGGTCGGAGTCGAAGTAGCTGATGGTGATGAGGTTGTCGCGCACGTTCGCGATCTTCGTGCGCGACTTGATGCCCTCGATGAGCTTGTCGCGTTCCAGCGGCGACGGCTGGGTGGCCGCCCAGCCGCCGCGCTCGAGCACGTCGTCGAGCACCTTGCGGCTGAAGATCACGTCGCGGGCGATGCCGGCACGGTTCTTGTTGCCCGTGGCGGCGGCGGCGCCCTCCATCAGCGGCGTGATGATGCTCGATTCCTGCGCGAGGATCGTCACCGAGGCCTCGTATTTCTTGGGCCACGCCACGCCGATGGCCAACGCCAGCAGCGCGATCGCCGCGAAGACCACGCCGATGGCGAGGCGCCGGCGTTTCGCCTCGCCCGCCAGGGCGGGCAACATGCCCGCGAAAGGAACCATTTCACCGCTCATCGATTACCCCTTGCCCCGTGTCGCGGGCACGTCAGAAGGCGCGCTGCGGCACCGTGATCACGTCGCCCGGCTGCACCGGGTAGTTGTTCTCCAGGTCGCCCTGCTGGAGGATCTTTTCCAGGCGCACCGCGTAGGACTGCGTGGCGCCCTTCGTGTCGTGGCGGAACAGTTCGGTACGGTCGGGCGCGGCGAATTCCGTGGTGCCGCCGGCGGCGAGCACCGCGTCGAGCACCGTCATGCCCTGGCGGTAGGGAATGGAGATCGGCGAGCGCACCGCTCCGGTGACGCGCACGCGCGAGAGGTATTCGTGACTGCGCAGCGCGGTGAGGATCACCGCCACCTGCGGATCGCGGATGTACTGGGCCAGCTTGCCCTGGATCTCGGCGCCGACCTCGTCGGTGGTGCGGCCGCCGGCGTCGACATCGCCGACCAGCGGCACGGTGATCTTGCCGTCGGGCCTGACCGGCACGCTCACGCTCAGGTCGGGGTTATGCCAGACCGTAATCTGCAACTGGTCGTCGACACCGATGCGATAGGCATCGACCACGGGAGTGGTCGCCTCCTGCCTCGGTGGCGGCAACGTGCTTCCGCCCGTGGCGCAAGCTCCGAGCAGCACGGTCGCGAGCACTACGGCGACACGATTCAGATACGTCATGGTGATCACCCGCCCCTGTGACTTCATTCGAGCGGTATCGTCATCGACGCGACGCCGTCGCGCCATTCGTCAGCCCGCCTATGCCGTTCGACCGAAGGCGGCCAGGGCCGGTTCGCGCGATCCTAGGCCCCCGTCATCGCGGCTTACCACCTTCGTCTTGGACTACGCGAGCCGCCTGCTGCATCCCGCGATCCAGTCCCTGCTGCTCGGACTGCTCGCCCTGCTGTTCATCGGCCTGCGCCATCCGCGCAAGGGCCTGGCCCTGGGCGCGCTCGCGATCGGATGGATATGGCTCGCCTCCACTCCCGTCCTGGCCCTCGCCCTGCGCGGTGGCCTGGTCGGTTTCTCCCCACCCGCGCCCTCGCGGGTGGGTGCCATCGTGGTGTTGGGCGGGGGCAAGCTGCCGCGCGACGGCACGGTGCCGGAGGGCACGCGCGCCGGCACGGCGTTACGGTTGTGGCATGAGGGGCGAGCCCCGCTCCTGCTGGTCTCCGGCCGCGACCAGGCCAACGAACTGGCCAGGCGCTTCCGCCGGGCGGGCGTGCCCGCCGACGACCTGCGCGTCGAGGGCGTCAGCGCCAACACGCACGAGAATGCACGCGACTCGGCGGCCATCCTCAAGGCGAATGGCGTGGACACCGTGGCGCTGGTGAGTTCGGATATCCACCTCCGGCGCGCGGCGGGGTGCTTCCGGCGCGAGGGGATCGGCGTCGTGCCGGTGGCGGCGAGGGAGGATCGCGACGGGTTGCTTCGGGCGCCAGCATGGCTGCCGCGAAGGGATGCGCTGACACTGACGGCGCGCAGCCTGCATGAGTATGTCGCGCTTTGGTTCTATCGTAGGCGGGGATGGCTGTAGACGTGGCGATCCTCCAACGGCGAAATCGACTACGGATCGCCCGTCTCGATCTGCAACGACGTCTTCCCGTCGCGCCGGATCAACCCCGGTCCGAACTGGGTGACCTTCCCGTCCTTCAACACGACGGTGTAGTCCTGATGGGAGAAGGAAAAGCGCGACGGCCGGCGATCGATCCAGCTCAAAACCTCATAACCGACCATGGTGCGATCGGAATCGGGCCGCCCGAGGCGATCGATGACCTCGTCGCGACCGGTGCCGACGTCGAGCCGGGCCATTTTCGCGCCCATGCCCTGACAGCCCGCCAGCACGACGGCGAGGGTAGCCATGGCGAACGCTCGTTTCATCGCAACTCCCCGCGGGACGGTATCCGCCGGATGGTAACGCACGCCCGCAAGAGCGTGCGAGCCCGTCAGCGCGACGAGGCCGGCGCCGGCGACTGACCCACGGGTTTCCCGTGGGGGTCGAGGGTATGGCCCTGCGCGTCCACGTCGTGCGTGTTCGCTTCGCGCACGCGCTGGGTCACGCCGGAGGCGGGCTGTACCGGCGGGAGGTGGCCCGCGGTCGTGGAGGAGTGCACCGGCGCCATGGCGGGGTTGGGCCTGGCGGCGTCGGTCGGGGACGGCGCGCCGGCCGGGTTGGTCGCATTCTGGGCGAAAGCGACCACCGGGCACAGCGCGAGCATCAGGACACGCAATCGCATGGACCTCTCCGGATGCGCCACGACGGCGGCGCTACCGGCACGACCCTAGCCTCGCCGACGTGAAGCCCGCATCGCGATCAGTTCAAGTCGTCCGGATGCGGGCCCATCCGCTTGCCCTTGTCGAGCCGCGCGATGGCGGCCATGTCTTCGTCGCGCAGCTCGAAATCGAATACCTGGATGTTCGAACGAATGCGTTCGGGCGTGGCCGACTTCGGGATCACCATGTGGCCCAGCTGAACGTGCCAGCGCAGCACGACCTGCGCGGGCGTCTTGCCGTGCTTCTTCGCCAGCGTCACGAGCGTGTCGTCCTTCAGCAGGTCACCGCCCTGCCCGAGCGGACTCCATGCCTCGGTGATCACGCCATGCTTCCGATTGGCGGCCACCACGTCGTTCTGGGCGAAATCCGGATGCAATTCGATCTGGTTGACCACCGGCACCACGCCGGTTTCCTGCACGATGCGATCCAGGTGCGCCGGCTGGAAATTGGATACGCCGATCGAGCGGACACGGCCCTGCTTGCGCAATTCGATGAAGGCCTTCCACGTGTCCACGTAGCGATCTTTCTTCGGCGTGGGCCAGTGGATGAGATAGAGGTCGAGATAGTCGGTGCCGAGCTTCTTCAGGCTTTCGTCGAAGGCGCGCAGCGTGGCGTCGTAACCCTGCTCCGAATTCCATAGCTTCGTGGTGAGGAAGATGTCCTCGCGCGCGACACCGGACGTGCGCAGGGCCTCGCCCACGCCTTCTTCGTTTTTGTAGATGGCGGCCGTGTCGATCGAACGATAGCCGGCGTCGAGCGCGGCCTTCACGGCCTGGGTGGTTTCGTCGTTGGGGATCTGGAAGACGCCGAAACCGAGTTGCGGCGCGGCGTGGCCGTCGTTGAACTTCAGCTTGGGTACGGACTGCGTCATGCCTGTCTCCTGCAGTGGTATGCCACCCATCATGATGACGGTGACGGCGCATGCAAGGTGTGACGGTTGCGCTTCGCAGGATTCGCCGATGAGATCGGCTCCCACGCCTTCGGCAGGAAACCTGCTACCGAAGGGGTGGGAGCCGATCGTATCCGCGAATCAATCGTGCCGAACCGCGTAATGCGTCTCGACGTAGTTGTCGAGGATCGCCACGAACTCGTCGGCGATGTGGTCGCCACGCAAGGTCATGGCCTTCTCGCCGTCGATGAACACCGGTGCCGACGGCGCCTCGCCATTGCCCGGCAACGAGATGCCGATATTGGCGTGCTTGGACTCGCCCGGCCCGTTCACCACGCATCCCATCACGGCGAGGGTGAGGTTTTCCACGCCGTCGTACTTCACGCGCCACTCCGGCATGCGCTCGCGAACGTGGCCCTGCACGGTCTTCGCCAGTTCCTGGAAGAATTCGCTGGTGGTGCGCCCGCAACCCGGGCAGGCCGTGACCAGCGGAGTGAAGGCGCGCAGGCCCATGGTCTGCAGCAGTTCCTGCGCCACGATCACCTCGCCCGTGCGCGACTGGCCGGGCTCGGGCGTGAGTGAGATGCGGATGGTGTCGCCGATGCCTTCCTGCAGCAGCACCGCCAACGCGGCGCTGGACGCCGTGATGCCTTTCGAACCCATGCCGGCCTCGGTAAGGCCCAGGTGCAGGGCGTAATCGCCACGACGCGCCAGGTCGCGATACACGGCGATCAATTCCTGTACGCCGGACACCTTGCAGGACAGGATGATCCGCTCGCGTGGCAGGCCGAGGTCTTCGGCGCGCGCGGCGGAATCCAGCGCGGAACGGATCAGTGCCTCGCGGGCCACGTGGCCGGCATCCCAGGGATCGGCGCGCAGCGAATTCTCGTCCATCAGCGCGGCGACCATCGACTGGTCGAGCGAGCCCCAGTTGGCGCCGATGCGCACGGGTTTGTCGTAGCGGATCGCCATCTCGATGATCGAGGCGAACTGGGCGTCCTTTTTCTTGCCGAAGCCCACGTTGCCCGGATTGATGCGGTACTTGGCCAGCGCCTCCGCGCAGGCCGGCTCGCCTTCGAGCAGTTGGTGGCCGTTGTAGTGGAAATCGCCGATGAGCGGCACCGAGATGCCCATCATGTCGAGCCGCTCGCGGATGCGCGGCACAGCGGCCGCCGCGGCGGGCGTATTCACCGTGATGCGGACCAGCTCCGAGCCCGCCCGCGCCAGCTCGGCCACCTGCCTGGCGGTGGATACCGGGTCTTCGGTGTCGGTGTTGGTCATCGACTGGACGACGATGGGCGCGCCGCCGCCGACCGTCACGCGGTCGATCTGCACCCCCGTGCTGGGGCGGCGGGCGCCGGCTTCCGCGGGTCGCGGGCGGCTGGAGAGGTCTTCGGTCATAGCCGGGCATTTTAGCGCAAGCGCGTGACAGGCCGGAGGACGGCTACACTCGCCGGCATGAACGTCCGCTACCGCCACGGCCTTTTCAACCGCCTCTTCGCCGAACAGGCACTCAGTCGCAGCGCCGGCGCCCCGCTCATCGAGGGCAACGCCGCCGACCTGCTGATCGACGCCCAGGCCCACTACGACGCCTGGCTGGAGGCCATCGCGGCCGCGCGAAGCCACGTGTTCCTCGAGAACTACATCATCCGCGACGATCCCGTGGGTCGGCGCTTCCTCGATGCCCTGGCGGCGCGGGCACGGGCGGGCGTCTTCGTGGCCGTCATCGCCGACTGGGGCGGCTGCCTGGGCCAGTCCCGCAGCGCTTTCTGGAACGACCTGCGCGCGGCCGGCGGCCAGGTGCGCATCTACAATCCGCCCAAGCTGGGCAGTGCCTTCGGCTGGGTCAGCCGCGACCATCGCAAGGTGCTGACGGTGGACGGCGCGGTGGGTTTTCTCTCCGGCGTCTGCATCAGCGAGAAATGGCTCGGCGATCCCTCCCGTCATGTGCCGCCCTGGCGCGACACCGGCGTCAGGCTGCGCGGCCCCGCCGTGGCCGAAATCGAGCAAGCCTTCGCCGATAGCTGGCGCGAAACCGGGGATCCCCTGCCCGAGGGCCTGCCCCCTTCCGCCGCCCCGCCGGCCGGTGACGTTTCGCTGCGCGTGATCGCCACGCAGCCCAGCACGGCCGGCATGTACCGCCTCGACCAGATGGTGGCGGCGATGGCGCGCGAGACGCTGTGGCTCACCGACGCCTACTTCGTGGGCGTAGCGCCTTACGTGCAGGCGCTGTCGGCCGCCGCGCGCGACGGCGTGGACGTGCGCCTGCTGGTCCCGGGAAGCAGCGACATCCCCATGGTCGCCGGCATGTCGCGTTCGGGATACCGCCCGCTGCTCAAGGCGGGCATCCGCGTGTTCGAGTGGAACGGCTCGATGCTGCACGCGAAGACCGCCGTGGCCGACCGCCGCTGGGCGCGCGTGGGCTCGTCCAACCTCAACATCGCCAGCTGGTTGAGCAATCGCGAGATCGACGTGGCCATCGAGGACGTGGGTTTCGCCTCGCAACTGGCCGAGCAATATGAGGCCGACCTCGAAAACGCCACCGAGATCCTGCTGCGCCCACGGAGCCGCCGCACGGGCAACGAGCGCATGCGCAGCCGCTCGCCGCGGCCGCCGCGACCGCGTCGTGGCGGTGGCAGCTCGGGCCGGGCCGCCGCGGGCGCGTTGCGCCTGGCCAATACCGTGGGTGCGGCGATCACGCAGCACCGCGTGCTGGGCGATACCGAGAGCGGGCCGTTGCTGGCCGGTACGCTGGTGGCGCTCGTGCTGACGGCGGTGGCGGTGATCTGGCCCGCGGTGATCGCGTGGCCCCTGGCGCTGGTGGGAGCGTGGTTCGCAGTGAACCTCGGCATCAGCTGGTGGAACATGCGCCGACGGCGCAAGCAACGGCATGATTGATGTCGACGAAGCCCCGCCTGGCAAACCCTGCTTGGTAGGAGCCGCTTCAGCGGCGATTCCTAACCGTGTCGCGACCTGGAATCGCCGCTGAAGCGGCTCCTACCAAGCGGGCCACGCGCCGGTCGTCATCACTGACGCGACTTGAAGGTCAAAGGCTGCGCGTCGCTACGCGCCGGCGCCGGCGCCGGGCCGCAGCTGTTGCACGAGCCGCACCCGTCGCCGCAGCTTCCCGTGGCCGCCGCGGGCTGCAACCGCCGCCCCATGCCACGCACGAAGGCCGGGCGGCCATCGTGGTTGAGGCTCGCCGATACCCGGGCCATCACCCGCGTCGACGACTTCGGCAACAACTTGCGATAAGCCACGTACGCGCTGACGAGTACCGCCAGCCCGATGACCGCACCCTGCACGATGTCGAACGTATTCACGAGAGCGCCCTCGCGATCTGATAGGTGAGCAGCGAACCGAGGTAGGCCAGCCCGAACAGGTAACCGGCGGCCACCGCGACGTTGCGCCAGGAGTTGGTTTCGCGGCGGATCACCGCCAGCGTGGACATGCATTGCGGTGCGAACACGTACCACGCCAGCAACGAGAGGGCCGTGGCGAGCGTCCACTGGTGCGCGATCACCGGGCCCAACTGTGCGGCCATGCTGTCGTCGCTGCCGGACATGGCATACACCGTGCCCAGCGCCGCGACCGCCACTTCGCGCGCGGCGAGGCCGGGCACCAGCGCGATGCAGATCTGCCAGTTGAAGCCGATCGGCGCGAACACGTATTCGAGCAGGCGGCCGAGGCGGCCGGCGATGCTGTAGTCGATGGCCGGTGCGGTGGCGCCTTCCGGCGGCCCCGGAAAACTGGACAGGAACCACAGCAGCACGGTGAGCGCGAGGATGATGCCGCCCACGCGTTTGAGGAAGATGAGCGCGCGTTCCCACAGACCGAGCGCCACGTCGCGCACGTTCGGCAGGCGATACGACGGCAGCTCCATCAGCAGCGCGTGTTCGCTCTTATCCTTGCGCAGCCGCTTGATCACGAAGGCGACGGCCAGCGCACTGAAGATGCCGGCGAAATACAGCACGAACAGCACGATGCCCTGCAGGTTGAACACGCCCCAGACGGCGCGGTCGGGAATGAACGCGGCGATCAGCAGCGTGTAGACCGGCAGGCGCGCCGAGCAGGTCATCAGCGGGGCGACGAGGATGGTGGTGAGGCGATCGCGCGGGTCCTGGATGCTGCGCGTGGCCATGATGCCCGGAATGGCGCAGGCGAAGCTCGACAGCAGCGGAATGAACGCCCTGCCCGTCAAGCCCACGCGGAACATCATCTTGTCGAGCAGGAAGGCCGCGCGCGGCAGGTAACCCGACTCCTCGAGCACCAGGATGAACAGGAACAGGATGAGGATCTGCGGCAGGAAGACCAGCACCGCGCCCAGGCCGGCGAACACGCCGTCGTTGAGCAGGCTGTGCAAGGCACTGCCTTCGGGGAGGAAGCCCGTGACCGTCGTGCCCAGCGCGGCGACGCCCGCCTCGATGGCATCCATCACCGGCTGCGCCCAGGAGAACACCGCCTGGAAGATCATGAACATGAGTACCGCGAGGATGCCCAGGCCGAACACCGGGTGGAGCACCCAGCGGTCGATGGCATCGTCGAGGGCGACCGTGTTGCGCGGCGTGGTCACGGTGGCCGCGAGGATGGCGCGTACCTCGGCGTGCAGCTGTTCCACGCCCGCCTCGTCGACGGGCATCGGCTCGATGGCGGGCACCACGCTGTCGATGCGCTCGACCAGCGCCTTCGCGCCGCCGCGACGCACGGCCACGGTTTCGACCACGGGCACGCCGAGACGGCGCGACAGTTCGGCCACGTCGATCACCAGGCCGCGACGGCGCGCGGCGTCCATCATGTTCAGCGCGAGCACCACCGGGCGGCCCAGGCGGCGCACTTCGAGCACGAAACGCAGGTGCAGCCGCAGGTTGGTGGCATCGGCCACGCAGACGATGAGGTCGGGCACCGCCTCGCCGGGATAGCGGCCCAGGCAGACGTCGCGGGTGATGGCTTCGTCGGGACTGGTGGCGTCGAGCGAATAGGCGCCCGGCAGGTCGAGCACCTGGAGCGTGCGGCCGGAGGGCGCGACGAAGCGGCCTTCCTTGCGTTCCACCGTCACGCCCG
Organism: Luteibacter sp. CQ10; assembly: GCF_040900725.1. Classification (NCBI taxonomy): domain Bacteria; kingdom Pseudomonadati; phylum Pseudomonadota; class Gammaproteobacteria; order Lysobacterales; family Rhodanobacteraceae; genus Luteibacter; species Luteibacter sp. CQ10. The sequence continues at coordinate 1,766,578 of NZ_JAEUYM010000001.1, forward strand.
CGTAGTTGGCCACCTTCTGGCGGCCGCCGGTGAGCTGGTTGAACAGCGCGGTCTTGCCGCAGTTGGGATTGCCCACCAGGGCGATCCGCATCGACGAAGCGCTCATGCGGCGCCCTCCAGGCTCACTTCCACGCGATCGGCCTCGTTGCGCCGCAGGGCGAAGCGCGTGGAACCGATGTGGATGAGCAAGGGATCGCCGCCCAGCGGCCCACGGGCCACGAGGCGCACCGGCTCACCCGCGACGAAGCCCAGGTCGCGCAGTCGCTGTGCGATCTGATCGGCGGGATGGGCATCACTGACGGACTGGACCACGGCTTGGGCACCTTTCGGCGCGTCGGAGAGGCGCACTGGGCATACTCAAATAAGAACTGTTCGCATTATATGCCCTTGGCACGTGGCCTGCATCCCACGTCGGGGTGCGGCCGAAGAGCGCGCGCCGTGGGCCGACGGACGGCATCCACCGTTTATGATCGTGAACTTTGGTTTTCCGGAGTCTTTCCGCATGTCCGCCGTCGAAATCAGCCGCTCGGGTGCCGTCGCCCGCCTCACGATGAACCGCCCCGAGGTGCACAACGCGTTCGACGACGCGCTGATCGCCGATCTCACCGCCGCCATCGACGAACTGGATCGTGACGACGCGGTGCGTGCCGTGGTGCTCACCGGCGCCGGGGCCAGCTTCTCCGCCGGCGCCGACCTTCATTGGATGCGCGGCATGGCGAATGCCGGTGAGTCGGAGAATCGCGAGGATTCGTTGCGTCTTGCCCGGCTGATGCGCCGCCTGCAATTTCTTTCGAAACCGACGGTGGCGCGCGTGAAAGGCGCCGCCTTCGGCGGCGGCGTGGGCCTGGTGGCCTGCTGCGACATCGCCGTGGCCGCCGAGGGCGCCAAGTTCGCGCTATCGGAGGTGAAGCTCGGGCTCGTACCCGCGGTGATCTCGCCCTACGTCATCGCCGCCATCGGCCTGCGCCAGGCGCGGCGGTTGTTCGTCACGGGCGAGGTGTTCACCGCGCCCGCCGCGCAGTCGATGGGGTTGGTGCACGAGGTGGTGCCGGCCGATGGGCTGGATGCCGCGGTGGACGACGTGCTCGACCTGCTGGGCAAGGGCGGCCCCCTCGCGCAGGGCGAAGCGAAAAAGCTCGCCTTGGGCATGGGCGGCATGACCGAGGCGGCGATGGAAACGGTGGATGCCGAAAATGCCGCGTTAATCGCGCGGCTTCGGGTATCCGCCGAGGGCCAGGATGGCCTTTCGGCCTTCCTTTCGAAAATCCAACCCTCGTGGCTGGCTTGATTCCCGTCGCTCCGCCCTTCGGTATCAACGTGTCCGGACGTCTTGCTATCGAGGATTCAGGAGTGCCCGGGATCCTTCCCGCCAAAGCGCTGGAAGTCTTCGGAAGGGGTGCTACCGGAGGGGTGGGAGCGGACCGTGTCCGCGAATCCCGCGGAGCGCGCCGACGACGTCGGCTCCGAGGGTTGCTGCTGGGATGGTTGGCGTTCGCCCTCCCTGCGCACGCCGACACCCTCGCCCAGCGCATCGACGCCCACCTCGCCCAACCGCGCTTCGCATCCGCCTCCTGGGGCATCGCCGTGGTCTCCCTCGACGACGGCCACGTCGTCTACGAGCACGATGCCGGTCGCCTGCTCCTGCCCGCGTCCACCGCCAAGCTCTACACCGCCGCATTCGCGCTCGACCGGCTGGGGGCCGGCTACCGTACGCACACCGACGTCATCGCCGCGGGCGAGGTGAAACGCGGGCGCCTGCGCGGCCCGCTGGTGCTCCGTGGCCGCGGCGACGCCACGCTTTCCGGCACCGCATGGGCCGACACGCTCGCCAGCCAGGTCAAGGCACGCGGCATCCACCGCATCGACGGCGGCATCGTCGGCGACGACACGGCGTTCGCCGGGCCACCGCAGGGCAACGGCTGGGAGGTGGACGATCTTTCCCACGCCTACGGTGCCGCCACCGGTGCGCTCGTCGTCGACGAAAACACGATGACGATCGACATCGGAACGTCGGGCGTCGAACTGTCACCGGAAGACGCGGCCATCTCGGTAGCGCCCCAGGCGGCCGCCACGGCGGAGCTTTACCGCGAGCCGGGCAGCGCCACGGTTCACCTGCTGGGTAACGTCACCGGTCGCCAGCGCCTGTCGCTACCCGACCCCGCGCTCACCGCCGCGCGCCGCCTGCAGTCCGCGCTGGAACGCGACGGCATTCGCGTGAACGGCGAAGCCCGCAGCGTGCACTGGCCGGTACCCGCGCCGACGGGCGAGACGATCGCCTCCCTCCCCTCGCCGACGCTCGCCGAGATACTGCGTTCCGGCCTGAAGCGTTCGCAGAATCTCTACCTGCAGAGCGTCTTCCTGCTTACCGGGCTGGCGGCGGAAGGCGGCGAATCGCATACGGAAGACCGCGCGGCCGCCGCGCTCGCCGACTGGCTGGCCACCAAGGGCATCGGTCCGTCGTCGGCCACCCTCGTCGAAGGCACGGGGCTTTCGCGGCACGACCTCACCACGGCCGCCGCGCTGACGCACCTGCTCGTGGGGATGGACGGCGTTGCCGGCTGGCGCGATCTCCTGCCGGTGGCCGGGGTGGACGGCACGCTCGCCCGTCGCATGCGCGGCACGGCTGCCGCCGGGAACGTGCAGGCGAAGACCGGCAGCATGAGTTTCGTCAATGCGTTGGCGGGCTACGTCACCACGCGCTCGGGGCAACGGTTGGCCTTCGCGATCGTGTTGAACAACTATCGGGCGCCGTCGAGCGCGGCACCGGTGTCGGCGGAGGTGGATGCCATCGCCGTGATGCTGGCCGAGGCTAACTCGATTCTCTGACGCTCCGTAGCATTCGCCGATACGATCGGCTCCCACCCCTTCGGTAGGTGAGCCTGTTACCGAAGGGTGGGAGCGGACCGTGTCCGCGAAGCTCCCGAAGCATGCCTTCAGCCGGGAAGCCCGCTACCTAAGGGGTAGCATTCGCCGATGCGATCGGCTCCCACCCCTTCGGTAGGTGAGCCTGCTACCGGTGGGTGGGAGCGGACCGTGTCCGCGAAGCTCGCAAGGCATGCCCCCGGCCAGGAAGCCCGCTACCGAAGGGGTGGGAGCCGATCGTATCGGCGAAGCTCTCAGCCGAGCACTTTCGGAAGATCCTTGCCGATCTTCTCCGGCGTATCCGTCGGCGCGTAACGTTCCACCACCTCGCCGCGACGGTCGATCAGGAACTTGGTGAAGTTCCACTTGATCCCCTCGGTGCCGAGCAGGCCTTTCTTGCTCGACTTCAGCCAGCGATAGAGCGGATGCGCGCGGTCGCCGTTCACGTCGATCTTGGCGAACATCGGGAAGCTGACGTCATAGGTGGTCGAACAGAAATTCCGGATCTCGGCCTCGTCGCCCGGCTCCTGGTGGCCGAACTGGTCGCAGGGAAACCCCAGCACCTCGAAACCCTGGGCCCCGTACGTCCGCTGGAGGTCTTCCAGGCCCTTGTACTGGGGCGTGAAACCGCACTTGGATGCCACGTTCACCACCAGCAGCACCTTGTCGCGGAATTCGGCGAGCGAGCGCTCGTTGCCGTCGATGTCGCGGGCGGAGAAGTCGTAGATGCTGGTCACGGGCAGCCTCGTGCGTGGCGGGAGTGCGCGCAGTCTACGCCGGACTCGCCCGTGCGTGCGTCCGCTTCGGATACCATGGATGCCTTTTCCGGCCGGAAGACGCCCTCCGTGATCCGCTTCGCCGCAGCCTCCAAGTCCTATCGCGTCAACGGCTCGGCCGTGCCCGCCCTGCATCCGGTCGACCTCGAGATCGCGCGTGGCGAGGTGTTCGGCATCATCGGCCATTCGGGGGCGGGCAAATCGACCCTGCTGCGGCTGATCAACCTGCTTGAACGCCCCACCTCCGGCCAGGTGCTGATCGACGGACGCGACGTCACGCACGCCCAGGGCGCGGAGCTACGCCGCCTGCGCGCGGGCATCGGCATGATCTTCCAGCACTTCAACCTGCTCGCTTCACGCACGGTGGCCGACAACGTGGCCTTCCCGCTGCGCCTACACGGCGACATGGATGAGGCCGCCATCGGTGCGCGCGTGAGCGAACTGCTCGCCCTCGTCGGCCTGTCCGATCACGCGCGCAAGTATCCGGCCCAGCTCTCGGGCGGCCAGAAGCAGCGTGTCGGCATCGCGCGCGCCCTGGCCAGCAAGCCGTCGATCCTCCTCTGCGACGAAGCCACCAGCGCGCTCGACCCGCAGACGACCGCGTCGGTGCTGGAACTGCTGGCCGACATCAATCGCCGGCTGGGCCTCACCATCGTGCTGATCACCCATGAGATGGACGTGATCCGCCGCGTCTGCGATCGCGTGGCGGTACTCGACGCCGGCAAGGTCGTGGAACTGGGCGCCGTCACCGACGTCTTCCTGCATCCGCGCCACCCCACCACGCGACGCTTCGTCGCCGAGGCCGATCATCGCGAAGGCAAGGGCCCCGACTACCCCGGCGTGCCCGGCCGCCTGTTCCGCCTGTCCTTCCGCGGCGACGCCACCTATTCGCCGCTGCTTTCGCGGGTGGTGCGCGACACCGGCGTGGAATACAACCTGCTGTCCGGCCGCGTCGACCGCATCAAGGACACCCCCTACGGCCAGCTCACCCTGGCCATGCAGGGCGAGCGCCTCGACGACGCGCTCGTCCAGATACGCGCCGCCGGCGTCGATGTCGAGGAAATGGCCCGATGAGCTTCATGCAGACCCTGTTTCCCAATATCGACTGGGCCGAGATCGCCCAGGCCTGCCTCGACACCCTCGTGATGCTCGGCGGCTCGCTGGCGTTCACGCTGGTGCTCGGGCTGCCGCTGGGCGTGTGGCTGTTCCTCACCGCCCGCGGCCAGCAACACGCCCGGCCGGGACTCTACGGCGTGCTGTCGGTGGTGGTGAACGTGCTTCGTTCCATCCCCTTCATCATCCTGATGATCCTGCTGATTCCGCTCACCAAGGCCATCACGGGCGTGAGCATCGGCATCCGCGGCGCCATCGTGCCCCTGGTGATCGGTGCCGCCCCGTTCTTCGCGCGACTGGTGGAAAGCGCCCTGCGCGAGGTCGACCGTGGCGTCATCGAGGCCAGCCAGGCCATGGGCGCCACCACCTGGCAGATCGTCTCGCGGGTGTTGCTGCCCGAGGCCCGGCCCGGCCTGATCGCGGCCACCACCGTCACCACCGTCGCCCTCGTGGGCTATACCGCCATGGGCGGCATCGTCGGCGCGGGCGGCCTGGGCGCCCTCGCCTACCAGTACGGTTACAACGGCTACAAGTCGGACTACATGCTGGTCACCGTGGTACTGCTGGTCGTACTCGTACAGGTGCTGCAGATGCTCGGCGACCGCCTGGTGGCCCGTTACAGCCGACGCTGAACGCCGCCTCCCGGGACTTTTGCATCCGGACGTATGGACGTCTATGCTGACGCACCGCAGCATACGATCGGACGCGCCCGCCATGAAGAACTACCTCCTGCCCCTCGCCGCCGCCCTCGCCCTGCTCGTGGCCGGCTGTTCGAACGGCGGGGACGGCAGCAAGGCCGACGGCGGCATGGCCACCCTCACCGTGGCCGCCACGCCCGTGCCGCACGCCGAGATCCTGAAGGAGATCAAGCCGCTGCTGGCGAAGGAAGGCGTGGATCTCCAGATCAAGGTGTTCACCGATTACGTGCAGCCCAACCTGCAGGTGGCGCAGAAGCAGATCGACGCCAACTTCTTCGAATCCGACCCCTACCTCGCCGCCTTCAACAAGGAGCGCGGCACCGACCTGGTGAAGGTGATCGGCGTGCACATCGAGCCGTTCGGCGCCTATTCGCGCAAGTACACCGCCATCGACCAGTTGCCCGACGGCGCGAACGTGGTGATCCCCAACGACCCCAGCAACAATAGCCGCGCGCTGCTGCTGCTCGCCCAGCATCACCTGATCGAGCTGAAGAATCCGAACGATCGCCTCGCCACGCTGAAGGACATCGCGGCCAATCCCAAGAACCTGAAATTCCGCGAGCTGGAAGCCGCGATGTTGCCGCGTGTACTCGACGAAGTGGACCTCGCCCTCATCAACACCAACTACGCCCTGGCGGCCAAGCTCAACCCGATCAAGGACGCCCTGCTGATCGAGGACAAGGAGTCGCCGTACGTGAATTCGCTGGTGGCGCGTCCGGACGACAAGGACGACCCGCGCGTGCAGAAGCTGGCGAAGGCCCTCACCTCGCCGGAGGTGAAGGCGTTCATCGAGAAGACGTATGGCGGCGCGGTGATTCCGGCGTTCTGATACCCCCATTGGCCGATACGATCGGCTCCCACCCCTTCGGTAGCGAGCTTTCTACCAAAGGGGTGGGAGCCGATCGTATCGGCGATTCCAGGTTACCGCGGGCTTTCAGGCCACCGCAGGCAAATCGAACACCCTTCTCAAGTACGCCACATACTCGCGATCGTCGCACATGCTCTTCCCCGGCGAATCCGACAGCTTCGCCACCGGCTGGCCGTTGCAGCGGGTCATCTTGATCACGATGTTGAGCGGCGACGGCCCCACGTCGTTGGTGAGGTTGGTGCCCACGCCGAACGAGAGAACGCAGCGTCCCTCGAAATGCTTGTACAACTCCATCACCCTCGGGATGGTGAGCCCGTCGCTGAACACCAGGATCTTCGTGCGCGGGTCGACGCGATTGGCTTCGTAATGCTTCAGCATGCGATCGCCCCAGTCGAACGGATCGCCCGAGTCGTGGCGCGCACCGTCGAAGAGCTTGCAGAAATACATGTCGAAGTCGCGCAGGAAGGCGTCCATGCCGTAGACGTCGGATAGCGCGATACCCAGGTCGCCGCGGTATTCGCGGGCCCAGGCCTCGAGCGCGGCGGTCTGCGAATCGCGCAGGCGCGGCCCGAGCGACTGGAAGGCCTGCAAGTATTCGTGGGCCATGCTCCCGATGGGGACGAGGCCCTGGCGCATCGCGAACCAGACGTTGCTCGTGCCGGCCAGCTGCGAACCCCAGCCGGCCTTCATGATGCCGAGGGCCTCCTCGTGCCAGGCACGCGAGAATCGCCGACGCGTGCCGTAATCGGCCACGCGGACCTTGTCGTAACCCGGCGTGTCGCGCAGGAGTTCGATCTTCGCCCGGAGCCTCACCCTGCCCTCGTCGAGGTCGACATCCGGATACGTGCTGGCGAAGTACAGTTCGTTGACGATGGCCAGCAACGGCACCTCGAACAGGATCGTGTGCAGCCAGGGGCCGGCGATGACCAGTTCGATCTCGCCCGGCGCGTCGGCGGGCTTCACCGTGACGTACTTGGCGTTGAGCTGGAACAAACCCAGGAAGTCGACGAAATCGCTGTCGATGAAACGCAGGCCGCGCAGGTAGTCCAGTTCGCTTTGCGTGAAGCGCAGCGAACACAGCGCATCGATCTCCTCGCGGATGCGGCCGATGAGCGGCACGAGGTTCACGCCCGGCGTGCGGCAGCGGAAACGGTATTCCACGTGCGCGGCGGGATATTGATGCAGCACCACCTGCATCATCGTGAACTTGTAGAGATCGGTGTCGAGCAGCGAGCTGACGATCATGCGTGGGCTCCGGTCAGTGCCGCCTGCTTGTCCACCGCCTCGAGGAATCGGTCGGTGCCGGGCCATGACGTGATGCGGCCCAGCTTGCGGCCGCGATGGAAAAGGAAGAACGCGGGAATGCCGTGCAGGCCGAAGCGGGTGGCCATGGCCGGATCGTCGTAGACGTTGTCGTGCAGCCAACGCACGTCGTCGCGCCGGAAGCGCTCGGCGCTCAGCAGGATCTGCCGCTTGGCGATATCGCAATTGGGACAGTCGCGTCCCCAGAGGAACAGGATGACGAGGCGATCGTCATCGGCCGCGAGATCGGCGTCGAGCCCGGCGCAGTCGATGCGGGTCATCGGGAAGCGCTCGAAGAACTCGGGAACGGAAGTGTCGGCCATGCGGGAATCCGTGATCGGGTCGAACTGCCCACGTGAGGGCGGCAAGGCCATAATTCGAGGGTAACGCGACATTCCGTCGCCCGCCAGGAAGAGGTCATCCGTGCGTTCGGTCATTGCCCTGCTGCTGTCGCTGTGTTTCGCCGGTCTGGCGCACGCGGCCACCCTCACGATCGATACGGGGCACGGCGCCCGCCCGTGGACGACGGCCCAGTTACTCGCCCGCCCCGATGCGCGGGACATCCGCGTGCCCGGCGACGTGTCCTATCACGCGGAACGAACCTATCGGGCCGTACCGATGAAGGCCCTGCTGGACGGCGTGCCTCCCGATGCGCATCTGCAGTTCACGGCGCTGGATGGCTTCGCCGCCGAGATCCCGGCCGCCCTCATCCTCGATGGGCAAGGCGCGCAAGCCTGGCTCGCCGTGGAACCCGACGGTGCGCGGTGGCCGCCGCTGGGCGACGGCAAGCCGAGCGCGGGGCCGTTCTACTTGGTCTGGTTGAATCCGTCCAAGGGGCATGTCGGACCCGAGCAATGGCCTTACCAAGTGGCGTCGGTGAAGGTGTTGCAGGATCCGGCCCAACGTTTTCCCGCCATGCGTCCCGACGCGACCCTGCCGCCGGGGGCCGCGCCCGTGCGTGGCTTCGCGGTCTTCCAGCGCAACTGCATCACATGCCACACGCTCAACGGCCAGGGCGACGCGAAACTGGGACCGGACCTGAACATTCCGCACAATCCCACGGAATACCTCCGCGAGGACATGCTCCGCACGCTGGTGCGCAATCCGCAGAACCTGCGCCGTTGGCCGCAGGCGAAGATGCCGGGATTCGATGCGAAGGTACTGTCGGATCGGGACCTGGACGATCTGGTGGCGTACCTGAAGCACATGGCCGGCCGCAAGATCACGCCGTGAGGCATGCCCTTCGCCGATACGATCGGCTCCCACCCTTCGGTAGGAAGGCTGCTACCGAAGGGTGGGAGCCGATCGTATCGGCGAATCAATCGTGCTTCAGTCGCTCGAGTTCACGTGTCCGATCAGTCGGCGACAACGCCGCCAAGCGCGCCACCGCCGCATAGAACGAAGGCCACTCACGCCCCACCCCGTCGAACAACGCCGCGAACGACGGCACCCACGTATCGTAGAGACCGAACGGCAACAACCGCGCGTTGTTCAACGGCTGCGCCATCCATCGGTCGTACCGGCGATCGCCGCCTGCCTCGCCGTCGCGCCATGCCAGGTACCGTCCGCGAAAGTCCTCGAACTCCTCGGCCTTGGCGACCCGCTTCGCGTCGTCGCCCCAGGGCTGCGCGTAGATCGCCTTCAGCCTGTCGCGCAGGGCCAGGACCTGCGCGGTGAAGCCGTGCTCCAGTCGATCGCCTTTCTCGTCCGGCGCCGCCAGGCCGCGCGACCGCCGCCACTGCCGCACGCCTTCGTTCTCCACGAAGGTGGCGTACGACTCGTTGAACGACGAATCGTTCTTCACGTAGATCTTCTGATGCGCCAGCTCGTGGAAGATCGTGCCGACCAGGGTGTCGTCGTCCCAGCGCAGCATGCTGCTGAGCACGGGGTCGGCGAACCATCCCAGCGTGGAATAGGCCGGCACCTCACCGATCGACACGTCATGACCCAGCGCCCGCTCCCGCTCGGCCTCGCGCCGGGCGAGGTCTTCGCGGAAATACCCGCGATAGGCCACGCATCCGGCGATCGGAAAACAGTGCTGCACCGCCGCCACCGACAGTTCGGGCGTCGCGAAGACGTTCCAGGCCACCCATGGTCGGTCCAGCTGCACGTAGTAGGTGTAGCTGCGGTTCCCGGGCAGGCCCAGCGCGCTCGAAGCGAAGCGGCGCGCCTCGGCGGCGAGCGCGAGGCGGCGTCGCGTGGCGTCGGGTGTCTTCGGATCGTCCACCACCGCCTCGATGGAACGACGATGCACGATCAACGACGCCTGGCCATGCGCGACATGCGCGTAATAACCGAGCGAACGGTATCCGGCCAGCAGGACGACTAGGGCGATCAGGGGGATGCGCATGCCCGCATTGTGCCGGGCATGCGCGCCTGCTCGCTAGCGCCGACGGCCGCCGGTCATGCTGCGCAGCACGCCGTCCTGGCGGATGAGGCCGTGCATCAGCGCCGCGCCCATGTGGGCCAGGAAGGTCAGGAAGAACAGCCAGGCGAGGTAACGGTGCGACTCGCGCAACCACGCGAACAGCGCCGGATCGGCCGGCAGGATCGACGGCAGGCGCACGCCGCCACCGAGTACCACCGGATAACCGCCCGCCGAAAGCATGCCCCAGCCGATCAGGGGCATGGCCAGCATCAGCGCGTAGAGCATCCAGTGCGAGGCATGCGCGGCCAGCTTCTGCCACGCCGGCAGATCGGCCGGCAACGGCGGTGCGCGGTGGGTGAGACGAAAGCCGAGGCGTATTAGGGCCAGCACGAAGACGGCCATGCCCAGCGGCTTGTGGAGGTTGACCAGCCACGTGTGTTTCTCGGACAGCGTACTGACCATCCCCGCGCCGATGAACAGCATCGCGAGGATCATGATGGCCATCAACCAATGCAGCACGCGGGCGAACGGGTGAAACATCGTCTGGCCGTTCATCGGGAAGCCTCCTTCTTAGATGCCGTTCCCGGCAGATGGCCCTCTTCGGAGGTCCGCCTCAGGTAGGAGTCCGCATAGGCGGCCGACCGGGCGGCGAGTAGCGGATCGTTCGACACCTCGATGCCACGCGGCAGCACGGTCGGGTCGTAGTTCACGTCGCGGCAGGCACCGCTGTCCTGCGGCGTCACGCTGGCGACCACCACCGTGCCGGCATCGACCTCCTTGCGGCCGTCGGGCCAGACGCTGGCGGCGTCGTCCACCGGATCGCCGTCCGCCGCGAAGGTCATGATCATGTGCCAGCGCAGCGGGCCGGACGCGAGCCGGTTGCCGAGATCGGCATCGAGGTAATTCTTCTCCCCCTCAGCCGGTGCGGTGCCGGGAGAGGCGGCATCGGGCACGACTTTCCAGCGCACCGCCCGCCGCTCGCCTTGCGCGTCGCGCAGGTAGAAGGCGTTGATGCTGTTATAGGTTTCGGTGGCGAAGCTCGGCGAAGGCTTGGCGGTCTTTACCCAGGCGAGGAAGGCGGTGGTCTCCGGATGCGAGGCGAAGAACGCCTTCATGCGCTCCGGATCGGGCTTGCCCGTGGCCGGGTCGGGCCGACTCGCCACCTGCTGTTCGTAGAACGCTTCGGGCGTGGAAACCGGAAAGACCGGCATCGCGTTCATGCCCGTGCGCCACTGTTCGCCGTCGGCGAGGTCGAAGCGCAGGGCGAAGCTCCGGATCGGCACCGAGCTGTCGGGCGCGTACGGGTTGCCGCCGGGGATGGCGAAGCGGCCGACGAACGGCGTACGGCCCGGGCCGAACAGGGGCGACGACGAATACGGCGCGAGGGCGCCGTTGGACTCGAAATAACCGGCCACGCAAATACCCTTGGCGTGGTTGCGCCGGTAACCCGGATGGGCACCGCCGCTATTGGCCTGGAGGGTATCGATCATCTTCGCGGGGCTCAGCCGGCCCGGGGCCAGCCAGCCGCCGACGTAGCCAAAAGCGGCCGCCGAGCCCGCCACGGCGGCGAGGATCAAGGCCCAGCGCCCGATCGGGTTTGGTGGCCGCTTCGAGGGAGTGTCGCGCATGGTGGTATGTCTCCGTCCTCGGGATCGAGGTTTACAGGGTGGGACGCACGTCCACGACTTTTATTCCCTCGCGGAGGAATAATCAGCCTCGCCAATCGTCGTACGTCCGTGCGACACGCTCAGGCATGAGGCCAGGCCATGACCGACCCACACATCGACGAAGCCCTGCGCGCCCTGCTTCCGCGATTGCGGCGCTTTGCCCTTTGGCTGGCCCGCGACCCGAATGCCGCGGACGATCTCGTGCAATCGACGGTGGAACGGGCCCTCTCCCGATGGTCGACGCGCCGCGAGGCTGAAAGCCTGCGTGCCTGGCTGTTCGCGATCTTGTACCGGATTTACCTCGACGGCAAACGCCGGGCCGGTTTCTACGCCCGCATCCTCGGCTCCCTGGCCCAGGAGGAAGAACCCACCTGGCCGTCGGCGGAACGCGTGGCCGTGGCCCATTCCACCCTGGCCGCTTTCGCCTCGCTCCCGGTGGAACAGCGCAGCCTGCTGCTGTGGGTGACCGTCGAGGGCATGAGTTACCAGGAAGTGGCCGACGTCCTGCAAGTGCCCATCGGTACCGTCATGTCCCGGCTTTCCCGCGCGCGCCGCGCCCTCCGCCAGTTGGGTGAAGGGCACGTTCCCGAATCCCCTGCCCTCCGGCTCCTGAAATGACCCAGACCCCACCCAACGAGCACGACATCCACGCCTACGTCGACGGCCATCTCGATGGGCCGGCCCGTGGCGAGGTCGAACGCTACCTGGCGCGACATCCGGAACGGGAGGCAGAGGTGCTGGCGTGGCGACAGGATGCCCAGCAGTTGCGAGCCCTGCTCGCCGGCGACATGGCGCCCTCGGCCACCCTCGACCCCGCCCTGGTGCGCGCGCGGAAACGACACAGGCGCGTCGCGCGCCTGGCCATGGCCGCCGCGCTCGTCCTGTGCCTGGCCGTGGGTGGCGTGGCGGGCTGGGCGGCCCGCGGCATGGGCGCCGGCGACAGCCAGCCCATGGCCGATGCCATGGAGGCCTATCGCTTGCTTGCCGTGGATCATGGCCTGGGCATGGACATCACGACCGGCAACGAGGGCGACCTGCGCTCGTGGGTGGCCGGTCGCGTGGACCCCGACGTTCACCTTCCCGATCTGGCCGACGCCGGTTTCCGTCCGATGGGCGGACGGCTTTTCGCCACCAGCCAGGGCCCGGCGGCCATGCTGCTCTACGACGACGGCAACGGGCATACGGTGAGCTTCTACGTGCGGCCGCCCGGTCCGGTGCGTCACATGTTGCCGCGTGGACAGCGCGAGCAGGATGGCCTGCTCGCCGATTACTGGTCGCGCGATGGGCATAACTATGCGGTGGTGGCGCTGGCCAACGCGGCGGGCCGCCTGGCGGCGCAGCGTGTGGTGGGACGCTCGATCTAGACCACGCTTCCCAAGCGGGCGTCGCACCGGCCTGCGCCGGTGCGACGAGCCTACCGCTCGTGCAACTCACCGTTATGCAGTTCGAGCGTCCGGTCCATCCGCCCCGCCAATCGCGAATCGTGCGTGACCAGCACGAAACTCGTGCCGATTTCGCGGTTGAGCTCGAGCATCAGTTCGTAGACGTGGGCCGCATTGGCCTCGTCGAGGTTACCGGTCGGCTCGTCGCCCAGCACGCAGGCCGGTCGTGTCACCAGGGCACGCGCCACCGCGCAACGCTGACGCTCACCGCCGGACATCTCCGCCGGGCGATGGCGCAGGCGCGACCCCAGTCCCACGCGCTCGAGCAGGGCCGTGGCCTCCTTCTGCGCCTGCGAGATCGACACGCCGCGGATCAGCAGCGGCATGCAGACGTTCTCCAGCGCCGTGAATTCCGGCAGCAGGTGGTGGAACTGGTAGATGAAACCGAGCGAACGGTTGCGCTCCCGGCCGCGCTCGGCGTCGGACAGTTCCGACAGCACGCGTCCGTTCACTTCGACCGACCCGGCGCTGAGCGTATCGAGGCCGCCGATGATGTGCAGCAAGGTGGACTTGCCCGAGCCCGATGCTCCCACGATGGACAGCGTCTCGCCCTTGCGCAGGCTGAAGTTCACGTTGGAAAGCACGCCCGTGCGAAGGTCGCCTTCTTCGTAGACCTTGGCGACGCCCGTGGCGCGCAGCACGATGCCGTTGGAATCATTCATAACGAAGCGCCTGGGCGGGCTGCGTGCGCGAGGCACGCCATGCCGGATAGAGCGTGGCGAGCAGGGAGAAGGCGAAAGTGACCAGCACCACCCAGCCCACGTCCGACCAGAGCAACTGGCTCGGCAACTCGCTGATGTAATAGACGTCGGGCGACAGGAAAGTCTGCCCGGTGACGTGCTCGATCCACTTCACCAGGGCCGGCAGGTTGTACGAGAGCAAGGCGCCAAGGGCCACGCCGAAACCGATGCCGACGACGCCCACCAGGACACCCTGCACCATGAACATGCCCATGATGCTGCGCGGCGTGGAGCCGAGCGTGCGCAGGATGGCGATATCGGCCTGCTTGTCGGTCACCAGCATCATCAGCATCGAAATCAGGTTGATCACCGCGACGAGGATGATCAGCGACAGGATGATGAACATCACCTTCTTCTCCATGTCGATGGCACGGAAGAAGTTGGCGTGGGTATCCATCCAGGTTTCCACGCGGTACGACTGGCCCAGCTTGTTGACCAGTTCCTGCGCCACCGGAAAGGCCTCGCGCATGTCGTCCAGCTTCAGACGGATGCCCGTGGGGCCGTCGAATCCGTTGAGACGCTCGGCGTCGGGCATCGAAATCAGCGCCAGGTTGGCGTCGTATTCCTGCATGCCCAGTTCGAAAATGCCGCTGACCGTAAAGCTGCGCAGCTTGGGTACCGCGCCCATCGGCGTGGCCGTGAATTGGGGCACCACCACCGTCACCTTGTCGCCCTTCTGCACGCCGAGCGTCAGGGCCAGCTCACGGCCGAGCACGATGTTCCAGCTGCGGTCGGTGAGGTCGGTCATCTTGCCCTCGACCATGTGCTTGTCGAGGTCGGACACGTCAGGCTCCATCGACGGCACCACGCCGCGGATGAGCGCGCCGCTGGAGCGCCGGGCCTGCAGGAAGGCCTGGATTTCCACGTAGGGCGCGGCCCCCTTCACGTGGCCGATGCCTTTCGCCGTGGCAACGGCTTTCTGCCAGTCCTGCACGGTCTCGTCGATGCCGGACACGGTCACGTGCGACACGGCACCGAGGATGCGCGTGCGCAGCTCGGCGTCGAAGCCGTTCATCACCGACATCACCGTGATGAGCGCGGTCACGCTGATCGCGATGCAGACGATCGACACCGTCGAAATGAACGAAATGAACTGGTTGCGTCGCTTGGCCCGCGTGTACCGGAGGCCGACGAAAAGCTCGAGGGGTCTGAACATACCTGTCGGAAAGCCTTGTGAAGGGGGAGCCGCCACGAAAGACGGTCACCGCGCGGCAGAGTGCCCGATGCCGGGGCCTACGGCAAGGTCGCGCCGGAACGGCCGGCGAGCCGGACCCGCAGCACCCGCAGGTCGTCGGGATGGGCGTTGTCTTCGCAAAGGAAGACCGGGCATCGTCCGTTTTCCCAACGCAGCCTCAGCAGCACCCAGGTACCGACCACGCGAAAGCCGTCGAGTTCGGCCGGAAATGCCTCGCCATGCCGGTCGATCACCAGCCAGACACCATCGGAAGCCCATTCGGCCACCGCCAACGGCCCCCTGACGAGCCGCCCGATCCGAACCAGCCCGTGCGCGGCCAACGCCATCGAGAGGGGCCAACCCGCGTACCAGGGCCAGGCGGAGAACAGCGGCGCCATGGCGCCGGCACCTACGACGAACCTCAGAAGATGGATCAGCGCGACCGGCGGCCGGGTTTCAAAGGTGATGCCTCGAGCGGATCTCATCGATGATGACCTGCCAGTCGTCGCGCGGGGCGCGGGCATGGCCCATCACCCAATCCCAAAGATCGGGATCTTGGACGTCGAGCAGCTCATCGAATGCCAGTCGCGCCGATTCGTCGACGTGGGCGAAACGCTCGTCGAGCCACCAGCCGAACAGGCGATCGAGCTCGCGCGTACCGCGGCGGGTACGCCAGCGCAGGCGTTTGAGGCGGGCTTCTTCCATCGAGGTGGGGTTCCGGCTCTTGCTCGGTAGGAGCCGCTTAAGCGGCTCCTGCCGAGCAGGATGAGGCCGGAAGGTCGGATCAACCGCGACGCTGCACGATCAGCTTCTTGATCTCCGCGATCGCCTTGGCCGGGTTCAGTCCCTTCGGGCAGGTGCGGGCGCAGTTCATGATGGTGTGGCAGCGATAGAGCTTGAACGGATCTTCCAGGTCGTCGAGGCGGTTGCCCGTGTCCTCGTCGCGGCTGTCGACGATCCAGCGGTAGGCCTGGAGCAGGATGGCCGGGCCGAGGTAACGATCGCCGTTCCACCAGTAGCTCGGGCACGACGTGGAGCAGCAGGCGCAGAGGATGCACTCGTAGAGACCGTCGAGCTTCTTGCGGTCTTCCGGCGACTGCAGACGCTCCTTGTCGGCCGGCGCCGGGCTCTGCGTGCGCATCCACGGCTTGATCGAGGCGAACTGCGCATAGAAGTGCGTGAGGTCGGGCACCAGGTCCTTCACCACCGGCATGTGCGGCAGCGGGTAGATGTTGACGGACTTGGTGCTGCAGTCCGCGATGGCCTTGGTACAGGCCAGCGTGTTGGTGCCATCGATGTTCATCGCGCACGACCCACAGATGCCCTCACGGCACGAGCGGCGCAGCGTAAGCGTCGAGTCGATCTCGTTCTTGATCTTCAGCAGGGCGTCGAGAACCATCGGACCGCACGTATCGAGGTCGACCTCGTAGGTGTCGGTACGCGGGTTCTGGCCGTCGTCCGGCGTCCAGCGGTAGATCTTGAAGGTGCGCACGTTCTTCGCGCCCTTCGCCGGAAAATGCTTGCCGGCCGTGATCTGGGAATTCTTGGGTAGCGTGAACTCTGCCACGATTGCCTCTCCGGTCCGGTATCAGTAAACGCGCTTCTTCGGCGGCACGACTTCGACGTCGTCCGTCAGGGTGTACATGTGCACCGGACGGAAATCGAAGCTGGACTTGCCCTCGGGATCGATCCACACCAGCGTGTGCTTCTGCCAGTCGTGGTCGTCGCGGTCGGGGAAATCCTCGCGGGCATGCGCGCCACGGCTTTCCGGACGCTGTTCGGCCGAATGCATGGTCGCCACGGCCTGGGCGAGGAGGTTCGACAGTTCGAGGGTTTCGATCAGGTCGGAGTTCCAGACCAGCGAACGGTCGGAGACCTTCACGTCCTTGAACTTCGTGTACACCTCGGAAATCTTCCGCGAGCCGTCCTTCAGCGACTCGCCGGTGCGAAACACCGCCGCGTCGTCCTGCATGGTCTTCTGCATTTCGGCGCGGATCTGCGCGGTCGGCAGGCTGCCGTTCGCGTTGCGCAGGGCGTCGAAGCGGCCCAGCACCTTGTCGAGCGCGTTGGCCGGGAGATCCTTGTGCGGCATACCCGGCTTGACGATCTCGGCGCAGCGGTTGGCCACGGCACGACCGAACACCACCAGGTCGAGCAGCGAGTTCGAACCGAGGCGGTTCGCGCCGTGTACGGACACGCAAGCGGCCTCGCCGATGGCGAACAGGCCCGGCACCACCGAATCCGGATCGTCGTCGCGCTTGGTGACTACTTCGCCGTGATAGTTGGTGGGGATGCCGCCCATGTTGTAGTGAACGGTCGGAAGAACCGGGATCGGCTCCTTCGTGACGTCCACGCCCGCGAAGATGCGCGCCGACTCCGCGATGCCCGGCAGGCGCTCGTGGATCACCTCGGGGCCGAGGTGCATCAGGTTGAGGTGGATGTGGTCCTTGTTCGGGCCCACGCCACGACCTTCGCGGATTTCGATGGTCATCGCGCGGCTTACGACGTCGCGCGAGGCGAGGTCTTTCGCGTTCGGCGCGTAGCGCTCCATGAAGCGCTCGCCCTCGGAGTTGGTGAGGTAACCGCCCTCGCCACGCACACCCTCGGTGATGAGGCAGCCGGCGCCGTAGATGCCTGTGGGGTGGAACTGCACGAACTCCATGTCCTGCAGCGGCAGGCCGGCGCGCAGCACCATGCCGCCACCGTCGCCCGTGCAGGTGTGCGCCGAGGTGGCGCTGAAGTAGGCGCGACCGTAGCCGCCGGTGGCCATCACCACGGCGTGGCCGCGGAACAGGTGCAGGGTGCCTTCGTTCATGTCGAGGGCGAGCACGCCCACGCACTTGCCGTCCTCGAAGACGAGGTCGATGGCGAAGTATTCGATGAAGAAGGTGGCGTCGTGCGCCAGCGCCTGCTGGTAGAGGGTGTGCAGGATCGCATGGCCGGTGCGGTCGGCCGCCGCGCAGGTGCGCTGGGCGGTGCCCTTGCCGTAGTGCGTGGTCATGCCGCCGAACGGGCGCTGGTAGATCTTGCCCTCTTCGGTGCGCGAGAACGGCACGCCGTAGTGCTCGAGTTCGATGATGGCCGGGATGGCCTCGCGGCACATGTACTCGATGGCGTCCTGGTCACCGAGCCAGTCGGAGCCCTTGATCGTGTCGTAGAAGTGGAAGCGCCAGTCGTCTTCGCCCATGTTGCCGAGCGCCGCCGAGATGCCGCCCTGCGCCGCCACGGTATGCGAGCGGGTCGGGAACACCTTGGTGATGCACGCGGCCTTGAGGCCCTTCTCGGCCAGGCCGAAGGTGGCGCGCAGGCCCGCGCCGCCGGCGCCGACCACGATCACGTCGTATTTGTGTTGTTGAACCTTGTAGGCTTCCATGGATCAGCTTCCGAGCGCGACGCGCACCACCGCCAGCACGCCAGTGAGCGCGGCGAGTACGGCGATGAACTTGATGACGATGAGCGAGGTCACTTCGACCCAGCGCGTATGGACGTAGTCTTCGATGATCACCTGCAGGCCGATCACGGCATGCCGGAACATCGTGACCACGAAGGCGATCAGCAGCACCGCGTTCCAGGGCTTCATCAGCGTGGCGCGGGCCGTGGCGTAATCGGCGTGCAGCAGGCTCAGGATGGTGCAGAGGAGCCAGACGGTGAGAAACACCAGGGCCACGGCGGTGACGCGCTGGAGCATCCAGTGTCCGACGCCGTCTTTGGCCGAGCCGAGGCCGCGGGCCCGGGCGAGCGGGTTGCGCAGATCCTTGCTCATGCGTGGCCTCCGGCGAGCACATAGCCCCACACCAGCACGGTCAGCACGATGGCGGCGATGATCGAGACCCAGCTGGAGCGCACGAACGACGTGATCGCGTAGCCCTTGCCGGTATCCTGCACCAGGTGGCGGATACCGTTGGCGAGATGATAGAAGAAGGCGAGCGTCCACCCGATCAGCACGATCATGCCCAGGGGGCTGGCGGCGCAGGCGGTGAACGTGGCGAAGGCTTCTTCACCGGCGGCGAGGGACGCGAGCCCCCAGACGATGATCAGGCTACCGACGGCGAGGATGATGCCGGTGGCACGATGCAGGATGGAGGTAAGCATCTGCACTTGCCATTTGTAGACCTGCAGATGCGGTGAAAGCGGTCGTCCCGTTTGTGCCATGGCGGCTATCCTGGATTGGAATCGCTACGATGCCCAACCGCTCCCTCGTCGCCTTCCGGTCAGAAGTCGATGCAGCGTCCGTTCTTTTCCCAGTCGCCGTAACGCGTGGGGTCCAATGGCGCTTTCTCGACCCCTGGTTCGCCGTTCGTGGGGACGACCGGCGGTACGAGCGGTTTCGCCGGAGCGGAATCGTTCGCGTTTTCGGGTTCGGAGGGATGGTCGGACATGGTTATAAAGCCCTAAAAGCGTAATACCTGTGCCATCGCAGCACAACCTTCGGCTCAGCCGCCGGCCTTGGCTTGGCCTTGGCGCGACCGTATATCTTACTCCCCTGCCCCGGATCGCGCCCGCCCATGTCCAGCCGTACCACTCGCCCCATCCTCCTCGCCGGTCCCGACGCGGCCGGCTTCGCCCACGCCCAGCTCACCAGCGATGTGCTCTCGCTGGCGACGGGCCGATGGCAGTGGAGCGGCTGGCTCGACCCCAAGGGCCGGGTGCGTGCCCTGCTCCAGGTGGCCCGCGTCGACGACGGCCTGCTGGTCCTGCCGCGCGGTGGTGATGGCGAAGCGCTGGCGAACGATCTGAAGCGCTTCGTCTTCCGCTCCAAGGTGACGGTGACCGTTCTTGGCGCATCGCACGTGGCCGACGGCGACGCATACGACGACGGGCACGCACGCACGCTCGACGATGGCACGTTCGTCTTCGGCGAAGGTGACGCATCGATCCACGTCGGTCGGCGGGACGATGCGGATGCATGGGTCGCTCGCCACGTGCACAAGGGATATGCATGGCTTCCCGACGAGGCTCTGAACGAATTGCTTCCGCCCGCACTCTCGATGGAACGCCTCGGTGCGGTGGCGTTCGACAAGGGCTGTTTCCCGGGTCAGGAAATCGCCGCGCGATTGCACTTCCTGGGCGGACACAAGCGTCATCTGCGCGTCGTCGAATCCGACGCGCCACTGCGCGAAGGCCAATCGTTGCGCATCGACGGCCGCGATGCGGGCATCGTACTGATGCACAACACCTCTGCATCTAAGCTTACGTCGTTGGTCGTACTCGACGACGCATTGTCGCAGGCGGACACTGTTGAAAACGAAGGTATCCGTCTACACGTTTTGTCCACGTTCGCCGCGTAATTTCGCGACACGTTCGTAAAAATGCGTTCCTGAACGCGTGTGAGCGGAGCCTGAACCGAGCTGTGCCTACACTTGCGCAAAAGGTGATGCGCCACTAGGCTCCGCCGATCCACTTTTCGTGTCCATGGTGTTTCACCAAGGTCACATACGCGACGAACCGTCGACGATGACGGTTCTGGCGCGACCCGGCAGAGGCCGGAGAATCAAGCAGCGCGCGGCTTCCCCAGGCCGGCGCGCCGTCAGCCGACGGAGCCGCCGCAGCGCGAGCCGCTCCCTTTCGGTGCAACCCCATACCGACGGATGCGGACGTCCGTCTGGTTCAGTCACAGTGTGTGACGCCCGAGCCATTCACTTCAACGAATCCCAGTGAATGCCATCGGTTGGTCCAGGTAGTAACGGCCTGCCCGCCCGTCTACCGCTCATACGTCTCCCATGGCTCTTTCCAAGGCCGCAAGTGACGGAAAAGCTCGTTGGAGGCAGATACACATGAAACTTTCCGCATTGCTCTGGATGGCGTCCGTCCTTCCAAGCCACCTCGCCGACCAGACGTGCCTGGCGACGACGGTATACCTCGAGGCACGCAGCGAACCCACCATCGGCCAGTACGCCGTGGCGGAAGTCGCCCTTCGCCGTCGCGACCGACGCATGGGCGGCAGCAACATCTGCGACGTCGTTTCCGCGCCGCGCCAATTCGCCATCACCACCACGCCGAAGGATTTCGAAGTCAACGATCTCGTCGCATGGACCAAGGCCTGGAAGATCGCCGGCGACTCCATCAACAACTGGAGCCTGCCCAAGGGCGAACGCCTGGTTTACGTGCCGCAGGCCGATCATTTCGCCACCGTCGCCGTCTCGCCCGCGTGGTCGAGCAGCCGCGTGGTTCGCAAGATCGGTGACCACGCGTTCTACGCCGTCAACTGACGAAGCGCCAAAACGTGCGGGGAAAAGGAATCGAGGCGGGCAGCTTGCGATTCCCGGGAAAAGGGGCCCTCGGACGAGGGTCTTTTTTTTGCCTTCGAAAAAGTCGACCGGGAACCGAAGCTAAAATCGAAGCGCAAGGCGCTGTATTCCCGCGCCCACAGGAACGACAGGCTATAAGCGTTCGACGTTATCCGATATGACCTCACGTCGTTCCTGCGCACGCAGGAACCCAGCGCCTCGTGGCCGGTTTTCGCGACACCGCCGCCCCGCCTCCAAAAGAAAAGCCCGCGTCAGCGGGCTTTTCTTTTGGACACCTATACCGCCAAATCAACGACGATACACGCGATCACCCCGCACCTCGACGTAATCGCCACGCCGCAACTGCGGATCCTCGCGCTGCGTAACGGTAGCCCAGCGCCCGTCGTCGAGCCGGATGCGAACGCGGAACGCCGCCTCGTCGCCGTTACGCTTACCCACCGCGTTGCCGACGAAGCCGCCGGCGACCGCGCCGCCGACGGTCGCGGCCGAACGACCGTCACCCTTGCCGATGGTATTGCCGAGCAGTCCGCCCGCCACCGCGCCGATCACCGCGCCCAGCGGAGAGGAATCGCGTTGCGTGTAGACCTGTTCGACGTCTTCAACGGTTCCGCATTGCTGGCACCCGCGCGGCGGGCCGGAATAGACCACGCGATCTTCCCGGTACACGCGGCGCGGCTCCTCGTAACACGCCGTGAGCGACAGGGTGGCGAGCGCGGCGGCGACGATGCCCGCTTTCTGGACGAAGTTGTGCATGGTGACGTCCTCGATGGAATGATGCTGGATCAGCGGGAATCGGAAACGACGCTCACGCCTTCCTGCACTTCCACGCGGTCGCCCGGGTCGTGGTCCATGCGGGTGGTGCGGGTCACGCCGTTGTATTCGTAGCGCACGTCGTAGGCGACGATCCTGTCGCTGCTCTTTCCGGGCACGGAATCGCACTTGCGCACGGTGCTGGTTACCGTGTTGGTCTCCTGGCGGCGCTCCTGGATTTCGTGACCGGCATAGCCGCCACCGACGGCACCCGCCACGGTGGCGAGCGTGCGGCCCTTGCCGCCGCCGACCTGGTTGCCGAGCAAGCCACCGGCGATGGCGCCGATGGCCGTACCGGCGATCTGGTGCTGGTCCTTGACCGGTGCGCGGCGGGTCACGACCTCGTCGTGGCATTCGCGCTGCGGCGCCGTGGACGTGGTTTCACGCACGGGCTCGACACTGACCACGCGGCCGTATTTCGGACCGGCGGGCACGGACGCCGAGGCCGGGCCATTACCGCCGGCGGCCACGTCGGCATTCGCATCGCGATTGCAGGCGGAAAGGCTTAACACCAAGGCCGCACCCAAACCGGCGTTCAGGACGGAAATCTTCAACCTGCTCATAACCCTAGTCTCCTAACGAAGTCCGCGACCCCCGATGGCGCAATCGCCCATCTTTCGAAGGAAGTCGCCTCGGTGCCATTTGACAATCGCTAAACTGAACGACGCCTTAGACTGACCATCCACACGCCATCCACGCCCTGAACGCATGCCGGACCTCGTAGACACCCACGCCCACCTCGACGACGACAGCTTCGACGCCGATCGCCCGCTCATGTTCGAGCGCGCCGCGACGGCCGGCGTGCGTCGCTGGATCGTGCCCGCCACCGATCGCGGCAACTGGGAGGCCATCGAACGGCTGTGCAAGTCACGTGAAGGCGTTTTTCCGGCGTACGGGCTACACCCCCTGTGGACGGCTAGCCACGCGGACGCCCACCTCGAAGAGCTGCCCTCGTGGCTGGACGGGCATGCGGCGGTGGCCGTCGGTGAAATCGGCCTGGACTTCTACGTGGAGGGCCTGGATGCGGCGCGCCAGCGCGAGGTATTCGAGCGACAACTGCGTGTAGCGAAGGAGCACGATCTGCCGGTGATCGTGCACGCGCGCCGCGCCTTCGAGGAAACCATCCACACGTTGCGACGGGTCGGCGGCCTGCGCGGCGTGATTCACAGCTATTCCGGCAGCGAGGAGCAGGCGCGACAGCTGTTCGACCTGGGTTTCCACATCGGTATCGGCGGGCCGGTCACCTACGACAGAGCGCAGCGCATTCGCCGCGTGGTCGCCTCCATGCCGCTGGAGCGATTGCTGCTGGAGACCGATTCACCCGATCAGCCATGCGCGCATCATCGCGGTGAACGCAATGAGCCGGCATTCATGGTGGACGTGTTGGAGACCGTCGCTGCGTTACGGAGCACGACGATCGACGAAATCGCCGGGACCACCACACGGAATGCCGAGGCGCTGTTTTCCCTCGGCGACTGAGACCCGGGTTCCTGCCTGCGCAGGGAAGACGGACGGCAAGATGAAAGCGGATACCGCTCCTGCGCAGGCAGGAGCACGGCGCCGTGCGACCGGTGGACACTTGCCCTACGCCATGCCGCTTGCTAGCCTGATACTTCACCAGCGAAATATCGTCCAGCGAAATGTCCAGCCTGAAACCGTGCGTCGACGCCCTCTACGAAGGCGTCGACCGTGTTGCCGAACACATTCCCGGCGTTCCCAAATGCGAGGTCCTGCTCATACGGCTGCTGCTGCTCAACGGCGGGGCCCTGCAGCGAGACGTCGAAGACAAGCTCAAGCCGTTCGACATGAACGACAGCGATTTCCGCACGCTGATGATGCTGTACTCGTCCGCCGACGGCACGTCCACGCCGGGCGAACTCTGCGCGTTGGCCGAGCAGAAGCCTACGAATATGACGCGCATCACCAGCATGCTGGCCAAGCGAGGGCTCATCACACGCACCCACGCCACGCACGACCGGCGCCAGGTAGTGCTCAAGATCACGGCCGACGGCAGGCGCTTCGTACGCAAGCTGCTGCCGCCGATGTTCCCCGAGCTGGTGGCCAAGTTCTCGTGCTTCAGCGACACCGAACGCAAGACCTTCGAGCGCCTGCTCAGAAAGCTCGCCCTGCACCTCGACCCGGTGGCTCCCAGCCCATGATCCGACCTCCGCTACGCCACGCCCTGCTCGCCGTTGCGGTGGCCGTGTCGCTCGCCGCCTGCCACGTGCCGGCAAAGATCGATCGGCCCGCCCTGCGCGACGAGGCCCCCCTTGCCGGTCTCACCACGACCAGCCGCCCCGGCTGGCCCGCCGCCGACTGGTGGCGCGCCTATGGCGATCCCCAGTTGAATGCGCTCATCGAGCTGGCCTTGCGCGGCGCGCCCGACCTCGCCCAGGCCAAGACCCGCGTGGACACCGCACAGCAGAACATCCGCGTGGCAGCGGCACAGGCGGGCTTGCGTGTCGGCGCCAGTGGCCAGGCCACCCGGCAGCGGTTGAGCGAGCACGGCCTGATCCCGTCGCAGTTCCTCGGTTTCACCTGGTACAACCAGGCCGACCTCGGGCTGCAGGTGAGCTACGACTTCGACTGGTGGGGCAAGAAGCGTTATGCCATCGAAGCCGCCATCGACAGCGCCCGCGCCGCCGAAGCCGAGCGCTCCGCGGCATCGCTCTCGATCCAGGCGATGGTGGCCGACACGTATTTCGGCTGGCTCACCGACGAAGCCCGGGTGGCCCTGGCGGACCAGCTCGTGGCAACGCGCGAGCGCGCACTGCGCATCGCCGAACTGCGCGTGACACAGGGCATCGACGTTCCCGATACCGCCCAACAGGCGCGGGCCGAGCTGGCCGCCGCGCGCCAGCAGAAGGCGGCCCTGCAAGGCTCCGCGGACATCCGTCGCGCGTCGCTCGCCACCCTCGTGGGCATCTCGCCCTCGGCGCTGCCCGTGCTCACCCCGCGGCCGCTACCCGAGGTCGCGCCCGGCCTGCCGGCCGACACGGGTACCAACCTGATGGCCCGCCGGCCCGACATCGCCGCCAGCCGCTGGCAGGTGGAGGCCGCCCTGCGCAACACCGACGCCGCCCGCGCGCAGTTCTTTCCCGACGTCAGCCTCAGGGCGATGGCGGGCTTGTCCAGCATCGACATGGATAAGGTGTTTTCGCGCAGCAGCCGCGTGTTCTCCCTTACCCCGGCGATCGACCTGCCTATCTTCGAGGGCGGCGCGCTGGAGGCCGCGCATGGCGTCAGCCAGGCGCAGCTAAGCGCGGCGATCGCGCAATACGATGCGGCCGTCGCGGCGGCCGCGCGCGACGTCGCCACCCAGGCCCTCGGTGCCGAGCAGATCGCCGCACGTCGGGCGCAGCAGGCCGAACAGGTGGATGCCGCCTCGGCGCTCCTCTCCAGCGCGCAGGCCCGCGCCAGGCGCGGCGTGCGCGACGATCGCGAATCGCTCGCCGCCGAGGCCGCCGCGATCCAGCAACGCGACATGTCCACCGATCTTCATGGCCAGGCCCTGACGACCGACGTCGGCCTCGTGAAATCGCTTGGCGGCGGCTATCGCGCCGAACCCGTCACCTCCCTTCCCTCCTCTCGCACCGACGGAGCCTCCACCCCATGAGCGCCACCCCCAACGACACGAACGCCGCGACACGGGAAAGCGGCAACGCGCCGAAGGACAAGCGCAAACGGGCACGGGCGCTGCTCGTCGTACTGCTGGTCTTCGTGCTCGCCGCCGCCATCTGGCTGCTGCTGTGGCTGTTCGTCTTTTCCACCCGCGAAACCACCGACGACGCCTACGTCGGCGGCAACCAGGTGGGTATCTCGGCGCAGGTGCCAGGCATCGTCACGGCGGTTTATGCCGACGACACGCAACGGGTGACTGCCGGCCAGGTACTCGTGCGCCTCGACCCCACCGATGCCGACGTGGCCCTGCGCAAGGCCGCCAGCGCCCTGGCCCAGGCCGTGCGCCAGGTGCGCCAGCAGACCCAGTCCGCCGCCAGCGCCGACGCCGCGCTCGCCGCGCGCCGCCTCGACCTCAAGCGTGCCCAGGACGACCTCAAGCGCCGCCTGCCCCTGCTCGCCGAAAAGGCGGTGGCTCCCGAAGAGGTGCAGCATGCGCGCGACGCGGTGGACACGGCGCGGTCGGCGCTGGAATCGGCGCAACGCCAGGCCGACGCCAGCCGTGCGCTGGTCGACGGCAGCGACGTGCAGGACAACCCCGCCGTGCAACAGGCCCGCGCCAACTACCGCCAGGCCTGGGTGGCCGCGCAGCGCAATGCCATCGTCGCGCCGGTGGACGGCTACGTCGCCCAGCGCAGCGTGCAGGTGGGCAACAGCGTGCAGCCGGGGCAGCCATTGATGACCGTACTGCCGTTGCATGACCTGTGGGTGGATGCGAACTTCAAGGAAAGCCAGTTGCGCCACGTGCGCATCGGCCAACCCGCGAAGATCGAAGCCGACATCTACGGCGGCGGCGTCGAATACCACGGCAAGGTCGTGGGCCTGGGTGCCGGCACCGGCAGCGTGTTCTCCCTGCTGCCCGCGCAGAACGCCACGGGCAACTGGATCAAGGTGGTGCAGCGCGTGCCGGTACGCATCGCGATCGATCCGAAGGACCTCCAGTCGCATCCGCTGCGCATCGGCCTGTCCACGGCCGTCACCGTCGACATCACCGATGACAAGGGCGACGTGCTGGCGAAATCGCCCTCCACCGGGGCGGTGGCGCAGACCACGGTCTACGACGACGTCGCCGCGAAGGCCGACGCGGCGGCCGATGCCATCGTGACGTCGAACCTCGGAGCGGACGTGCCTTGAGCGACGCCGCCGCCCTCCCCGACACGCCGCCGGCGGGCCCCAAACCGCTGCATGGCGGCCCGCTGGTACTGCTGACGATCGCCGTCGCGTTCTCCACTTTCATGGAGATCCTCGACATGACCATCGTCAACGTGGCCGTGCCGCACATCGCCGGCAGCCTCGGCGTAAGCGCCAGCGAAGGTACCTGGGCGATCAGCTCGTACGCGCTCGCCAGCGCCATCATGCAGCCGCTCACCGGCTGGCTCGCGCGCCGCTTCGGCGAAGTGAAGACGTTCTGCGCGTCGGTGACGCTTTTCGTGCTCTTTTCCATGCTGTGCGGCATGGCCACGAACATGCCCATGCTGGTGATCTTCCGCCTGCTGCAAGGGGCGGGGTCGGGACCGATGGTGGCGCTGTCGCTGTCGCTGCTGCTGTCGAGCTACCCGAAGACGAAACAAGGCATCGCGTTGGCGATGTGGGCGATGACCGTGGTGGTGGCGCCCATCTTCGGGCCCATCCTCGGCGGCTATCTCACCGACAATTTTTCCTGGCCGTGGATCTTCTACATCAACGTGCCCGTGGGCGCGGCGGCCGGCGTCGTCACCTGGTCGATCCTGCGCCACCGCGAAACGAAGACCACGCGCGCGCCCATCGACACCGTGGGCCTGGCCTTGCTCGTGGTGGGCGTGGGCTCGCTGCAGTTCATGCTCGACAACGGCAACGACCACGACTGGTTCGCCTCGCCGATGATCCTCGCCCTGGGCCTGATCGCACTGGTAGCGCTGGTGTTCCTGGTCGTGTGGGAGCTCACGGCGAAATATCCCGTGGTCGACCTCTCGCTGTTCAGGCGGCGCAACTTCACGGTCGGCGTGATCGCGCTGTCGCTGGGCATGCTGGCTTTCTTCGGCATCAACGTGGTGTTTCCGCTGTGGCTGCAGACCACGCTCGGCTACACCGCCACCTGGGCCGGCCTCGCCACCGCGCCGGTGGGCATCCTCGCCTTCCTCATCTCGCCGATCATCGGCCGCAATATCCAGCGCCTGGAACTGCGCGCCGTGGTGACCTTCGCCTTCCTGGTGTTCGCCTTCACCTCGTTCTGGTTCGCCGGCTTCAACAGCGGCGCGTCGTACGCCACGCTGGTGCTGCCGCGTTTCATCATGGGCATCGCCATCGCCTGTTTCTTCATTCCGCTCAACCAGATCTTCCTTTCGGGCCTGGCGCCCGAGCAGATCGCGGGCGCGTCGGGGCTCGCCAACTTCTGCCGCACGCTGGCCTCGAGCGTGTCCACCGCCATCACCGTCACGCTCTGGCAGCACCGCGGCGAGTTCCACCACGCGTCGCTCACCGAGTACGTCAACCCCGCCTCGCCGGCCACCACGGCCTACACGCAGCGCCTGGCGTCGATGGGCGCGCACGGGCAACCGGCGCTGGGGGTGATCGACCAGGTACTCAACCGCGAGGCCCTCACGCTGGCCGTCAACGACGTCTTTTTCAGTTGCGCCGTCCTTTTTCTCGCCCTCATCCCCATCCTGTGGCTTGCCAGGCCGCCGTTCGGCAATGCCGGGGGTGCCGCCGGTCATTGATCGGTCATGGATTGAATCGATCTAAAAGAGGTCAGTGAAATCGACAAGGCAATACCGTGACTTGCCGCAACTGGTGCGGCGCAATACCTCGTGGTAGCTTTCGCCGCATGGCACAAACCCTACGCATCATTAAGAAGTACCCGAACCGTCGTCTTTACGACACGGAAATCTCGAGCTACATCACGCTGGAGGAGGTGCGCCAGCTGGTTCTCGACGGGGAGACTTTCGAGGTCCGCGACGCCAAGTCCGGCGAGGACCTCACCCGTTCGGTGCTGCTTCAGATCATCGCGGAGCACGAGGAGCACGGCCAGCCGATGCTCTCCACGCAGCTGCTCTCCCACATCATCCGCTTTTACGGCGACCCGCTGCAGGGCTTCATGGGTCCCTACCTGGAGCGCAGCCTGCAGGTCTTCCTCGACCAGCAGCAGCAGTTCCGCAACCAGCTCAACAGCCTCATGGGCCAGACCCCCTGGTCGATGCTCAACGACATGACCGAGCGCAACCTCGACGTCTGGAAGACGATGCAGCGCGGTTTCCTCGACGCCGCCACCGGTCGGCCGCCCGAGCCGGCGCGCCCGGCCCCGCACGGCCGCACCGGCAAGAAGACCGGCTGATCCTCCTGCCCCGCCGCCCGGGCTTGCCCGCGGCGGCGCTGCGGCGCACGATGCGCTGCCCCGCAATATCGCGATCCGCGGATACCGCCGCCCATGCCCCGTAACGACATCGCCGTGGTCGGCGCCGGATTGGTCGGCGCCCTGGTCGCCACCCTGCTGACCCAGCGCGGTTTTCGCGTCACGGTCTACGAAAAACGCCCCGATCCGCGGCAAGCGGGTTTCCAGGGCGGTCGGTCGATCAACCTGGCCCTGGCCGAGCGTGGCCTGCACGCCTTGCGCGCCACGGGCCTTGCCGACCAGGTGTTGGCCCAGGCGGTGATGATGCGCGGCCGGATGGTGCACGATCCCGCCGGGCACAGCGGCCTGCAACGCTACGGCGTCGACGATTCCGAGGTGATCTGGTCGGTGCCGCGCGGCGGCCTCAACGCGTTGATGCTCGATGCGGCGGAGGCCGCCGGGGCCACGGTGCACTTCGAACAGGGCCTCGCCGGGGCCGACCTCGACGCGGGCACGCTCACCCTGCGCGACGGCACCGGCCGCGAACGCACCGTCGACGCTCCCGTGGTGATCGGCGCCGACGGCGCCGGTTCCGCGCTGCGCGCCGCCATGCACCGGCATGCACCGCTCGGCGAACGCGTGGAGGAACTCGGCCACGGTTACAAGGAACTGGAAATCCCTCCCGGCACGGACCCCGCCACGCCGTTCGCGATCGAACGCAACGCGCTGCACATCTGGCCGCGCGGCCATTACATGTGCATCGCGCTGCCCAATCGCGAGGGCAGCTTCACCGTCACCCTGTTCCTGCCCAACGAAGGCGAACATCCGAGCTTCCGCAGCATCTCGGGCGCAGGCGCCGCCGAGGCGTTCTTCCGTGCCGATTTCCCCGATGCGCTGGCCTTGATGCCCGACTTCGCCACCGACTGGAGCGCGCATCCGGTCGGGACGCTGGCCACGCTCTATCTCGACCGCTGGCACATCGGCGGCCGCGCCCTGCTCATCGGCGACGCCGCGCATGCCATGGTGCCGTTCCACGGCCAGGGCATGAACTGCGGATTCGAGGACGCCGCCGAGCTCGCGTCGCTGTTCGAGGTCACTCCAAACGATCCGGCCGCCGTGTTCGCGGCCTTCGAGGCGCAACGCAAGCCCAATGCCGACGCGATCGCGCGCATGGCGCTGGAAAACTACGTGGAGATGCGCGACAAGGTGGCCGATCCGCGCTTCCTGCGCATGCGTGAACTCGGCACGCTGCTCGCGCAGCGCTCGCCCACGCATTACATGCCGCGGTATCGCATGGTCACCTTTACCCACCTGCCGTATGCCTACGCGCTGGAGCGTGGCATGGCGCAGGACGTACTGGTGGAGCAGTTGTTGAAAGGGCACGAAGCGGTGGGCTCGGTCGATCTCGATGGAGCGGTTCGCGCCCTGGAAGCCACCCTGCCGCCCTTGCCCGCACAGGCGTTCGAGCGAGATTGATTCGCCGATACGATCGGCTCCCACCCCTTCGGTAGCAACCTTCCTACCGCAGGGGATTGATTCGCCGATACGGTCGGCTCCCATCCCTTCGGTAGCCGCCTTCCTACCGGAGGGGTGGGAGCCGATCGTATCGGCGAATCCAGGTCGCGACGGCCCGAACGAAATAGACAAACGGCGACACGGCCCGCAACAATCCCAGGATGACCACCGCAACGCCCCTGCTCGAAGCACGCGCCCTGACCTTCCTGCGCCAGGACGAACCCGTGTTCGGGCCGATCGACTTTGCGCTGCACGCTGGCGAGATCGCCCTCGTCGAAGGCGACAACGGCAGCGGCAAGACCACCCTGATGCGCGTACTCACCGGCATGCTGCGTGCGGGCGGCGGCGAGGTGCTGCTCGAGGGCACGCCGTTCGCGCTGGACGAAGTGGCGGGCGAGGTGGTGTTCCTCGGCCATCAACTCGGCCTGAAGAACGACCTCTCCCCTCGCGAGAATCTCGCCCTTGCCCAGGCGCTCTACGGCCGCCGCGAAGGGGCCTCCCTCGCCGCCGCCCTGGTCGAGGTAGGCTTGGGCGGCTACGAGGACGAACCCGTGCGCCGCCTGTCGGCCGGCCAGAAGAAACGCGCGGCACTGGCGCGCCTGCTGCTGCTCCCCGCCCGGGTCTGGTTGCTCGACGAACCCTACGCCAACCTCGATCGCGAGGGCATCGCGCTGGTCAACCGCCTGATCGATGCCCATGCGGCGCGTGGCGGCGCCGCGCTGGTCACGAGCCACGGCGCCGTCAGTTTCGCGGGCGAAGCACCTCGCCGCATCCGGTTGCACGCATGACGCCGGGGCATCTGGGCGCCGCCTGCGCCGCATTGCTCAGGCGCGACCTCACCCTGGCCTGGCGTCGTCGCGGAGACGTCGCGATGCCCGTGCTCTACGCGCTCATCGTGGGGACGCTGTTTCCGTTCGCCATCGGTCCCGAACCCGCCCTGCTCGCGCGCATCGCGTCAGGCGTCGTGTTCGTCACCGTGCTTCTGTCGATCCTGCTATCGCTCGACACCCTGTTCCGTGGCGACATCGAAGACGGCTCGATGGAGCAGCTCATGCTCGCGCCGCAACCGCTGGCCCTGCTGGTAGGCATGAAGATCCTCGCGCACTGGATCACCTCGGCGCTCCCGTTGATCGTCGTGGCGCCCGTGCTCGCGTCGATGCTGCATTTTCCCACCGGCACCCTGCCCGTGCTGGTGCTCGCCCTCGTGCTCGCCACGCCGCTGCTGAGCCTCCTGGGCGCGGTGCTCGTGGCGCTGGCGGGCGGCGCGAAGCGCTCTGGTATGCTTCTGGCGCTGATGTTGCTGCCCTTGTGCGTGCCGGTGGTGATCTTCGCGGCAGGCGCCGTGTCCGCTGCGCAGCAAGGCCTGCCGTGGATCGCGCCGATGGCGTGGCTGGGCGCGGGACTGGCGCTGGCCGTGGTGCTGGGCCCCCTGGCCTGCGCGGCAGCGCTGCGGATCGCGCTGGACAGCTGATCCGATGCAACCGGGCACGGGACGGGAGGGACTCACCATGGATGTACCGAATTCTGTAACGAGGACCGATGGCTAACTGGGTACCGCTCTGGCTCCACCGTCTGGGATCGCCACCGGTGTTTTACCGTTTCGCGGGCGCCGTGCGTCCGTGGGCCCTCGGGCTGGCCCTGGTGCTCGGCGCCGTCGCGCTCTACGGCGGCCTCTTCGTCGCTCCCGCCGATTACCAGCAGGGCGACGCATACCGGATCATCTTCATCCACGTGCCCAGCGCCTGGATGAGCCTGTTCATCTACGGTGCGATGGCGCTGGCCGCCTTCATCGGCTTGGTCTGGCGCATCAAGCTCGCCGAGACCGTGGCCATGGAATCCGCCCCGGTCGGCGCCGCGTTCACCCTCATCACCCTCGCCACGGGCTCGCTGTGGGGCAAGCCGATGTGGGGCACCTGGTGGACGTGGGACGCGCGCCTTACTTCCGAGCTCGTGCTGCTGTTCATCTACCTGGGCGTGATCGGCCTCTACCACGCCTTCGAAGATCGCCGCCAGGGCGCGCGCGCCGCCTCGTTCCTCGTGCTGATCGGCGCGGTGAACGTGCCCATCGTGCATTTCTCGGTGAACTGGTGGAACACCCTCCACCAGGGATCCACCATCCGCCTGCTCGGCCCGTCGCACATCGACGCCAGCATGGTCTGGCCGCTGCTCACCATGATGGCGGCCACCAAGTGCTACTACGTATCCAGCCTGTTCGCGCGCGTGCGCGCCGATCTCGTCGCCTCCGAAAGCGGCAAGGGTTGGGTGCGCGACCTCGCCCTGGGCGACGAAGCGAAGGACCCAACGGCATGACCGACCTCGCCATGGGCCATTACGGCCTCTACGTGTGGTCGTCGCTGGCCATCTTCGTCCTGGTGCTCCTCATCGACACGCTGGGGCCGCTCGCGCGGCGCCGGCGCAACCTGCGCGAACTGCGTGCGCGACTCGCACGACAGGAAAACCGCCGCCGGCCCGGAACCGCACAGAGCCCATGAATCCCACCCGTAAACGCCGCCTCGCCATCGTGGTCTCGGTGGTCATCGCCGCCTCCGTCGCGGTGAGCCTCACCGTGTTCGCGCTGCAGCGAAACATGAACTACCTGTTCACCCCCAGCCAGGTGCAGGAAGGCCAGGCCACGCAGTACGCCACCTTCCGCCTGGGCGGCATGGTGAAATCCGGCTCCATCCAGCGCTCCGGCGACAGCCTCAAGGTGAGTTTCATCGTGGTCGACGACGGCGGCGCGATGCCCGTGGAATACACCGGCATCCTTCCCGACCTGTTTCGCGACAACCAATCGGTGATCGCGACGGGACGCATGGCCGACGGTCGCTTCATCGCCAGCGAAGTGCTCGCCAAGCACGACGAGAACTACATGCCGAAGGAACTGAAGGACGCCATGGCCAAGGCGCACGACAAGCGCCACATCGACGACACGCCGACGAAGGACGCGCCCAAGTGATCCCCGAACTCGGCCAGTTCGCGCTGGTGCTGGCCTTGTTGCTGGCGCTGGCCCAGGGCATCCTGCCCATCGTCGGCGCCTGGCGCGGCAACGCGGCGCTGATGGCCGTGGCCCGCCCCGCCGCCGCCGGCCAGGCCGTGTTCGTGTTCGCCGCCATGGCGATCCTCATCCATGCTTTCCTCGCCTTCGATTTCTCGGTGGCCTACGTCGCCGACAATTCCAACCTCGCGCTGCCCTGGTATTACCGCATCACCGCGGTATGGGGCGCGCACGAGGGCTCGATGCTGCTGTGGGTATTCATCCTCAACGTGTGGTCGCTCGCGCTGGCCGCCTTCAGCCGCCATCTGCCACCGGCGTTCCTGTCGCGCGTGCTCGGCGTGCTCGGCCTGATCGGCGTGGGCTTCCTCGCCTTCATCCTGTTCACTTCCAATCCCTTCCTGCGCGAACTGCCGATGCCCGCCGACGGCGGCGACCTCAACCCGGTGCTGCAGGATCCGGGCATGACCTTCCACCCGCCGGTGCTCTACATGGGCTACGTGGGTTTCTCGGTGGCCTTCGCCTTCTCCATCGCCGCCCTGCTCGGCGGTGAGCTGGAGCAGGCGTGGGTGCGCTGGGCGCGACCGTGGACCAACGTGGCCTGGGCGTTTCTCACCATGGGTATCGTCGCGGGCAGCTGGTGGGCCTACGCCGAGCTCGGCTGGGGCGGCTGGTGGTTCTGGGATCCGGTGGAAAACGCCTCGTTCATGCCCTGGCTCGTCGGCGTGGCGCTGATCCACGCGCAGGCCGTCACCGAAAAGCGCGGCTCGCTGCCCGCATGGACGGTGCTGCTGTCACTGTTCGCCTTCTCGCTGTCGCTGCTGGGTACCTTCCTGGTGCGTTCGGGCGTGCTCACTTCCGTGCACGCGTTCGCCTCCGATCCGCGCCGCGGCCTCTACATCCTCGGTTTCCTGGTGGTGGTGATCGGCGGTTCGCTGCTGCTCTACGCCATCCGCGCGCCGAAGGTGGCCACCGGCAAGCCGTTCGACGCGATGTCGCGCGAGACCGGCATCATGGTCGCCAACCTGCTGTTCACCACGGCGGCGGCGATGGTGCTGCTGGGCACGCTGTTCCCGCTGATCGGCGACGCCTTCAACCTCGGCCGCATCTCGGTCGGGCCGCCCTACTTCGGTTTCCTCTTCGTGCTGCTGATGGCGCCCGCCGTGCTGCTCTTGCCGTTCGGCCCCTACCTGCGCTGGGGCCGGGCCGAAGGGCGCCAGCTCACCGCCATGAGCCTGCGCGCGGGCGTGGCCACGGTCATTTGCGCCCTCGCCGCCGCCTGGTTCACCGACGGCCGCCTGCGCGCCGTGGCGGGCGTGGCCGGCGCCGCCTGGGTGGCGGCCGGGACGCTCACCTACACGGTCAAGCGCTGGCGCGAGATGCCGTTCGGCCGCCGTTATCCCGCCGAGATGGCGGGCATGCTGGTGGCGCATGTCGGCGTGGCGATCTTCATCATCGGCGTGATGCTGTCCGAATCGCTCAGCATCGAGCGCGACGTTCGCCTCGCGCCCGGCCAGACCGAATCCGTGGGCGGCTACCAGTTCCGGTTCGACGGCGTCCGTGAAACCGAAGGCCCCAACTGGACCGCCGACGAAGGCGAGGTGGCGGTCATGCGCGACGGCGCGCTGGTGACCACGATGCATCCGCAAAAGCGCACCTATTCGCGCGGCCAGGTGCAAAGCGAGTCCGCGATCGATCCCGGCTTGTTCCGCGACGTGTACGTGGCGCTGGGCGAACCCATGGACGCCAACCATCCCGAAGGCGCCTGGGCCGTGCGTCTCTATCACAAGCCCTTCGTGCGTTGGATCTGGCTGGGGGGCCTGTTCATGATGGCCGGCGGCTTCCTCGCCGCCGCCGAACGGCGTTTCCGCGTGAAGAAGCAGGCCCGCGAGACGATGACCGCGCCGGCGACGGAGACGATCGCATGAGCCGCCTCGCGCCGTTGTTCGGTTTTCTGCTGCTCGTGGCGCTGTTCGGCTTCGGCATCTGGTGGAACACGCGGCACGACCAGCACGAGATCGTGTCGCCCCTGATCAACAAGCCGGCACCGGCCTTCGTGCTGCCCCGCCTCGACGACCCCACGCGCACGGTGAGCAAGGCCGACCTCCTGGGCAAGCCCTATTTCCTCAACGTGTTCGCCAGCTGGTGCATCGAGTGCGTGCACGAGCATCCCGAACTGATGGGGCCGATGAAGCAGCTCGGATTGCCGCTGGTCGGCTTCAACTACAAGGACGATCCGCAGGCGGCCACCGCGTGGCTCGGCGAGCACGGCAATCCCTTCGATGCCATCGTGGCCGATCGCGACGGCCGCGCGGGGCTGGACTTCGGCGTGTACGCCGCGCCGGAAACCTTCCTCGTCGATGCGAAGGGCATCGTCCGCTACAAGCGCATCGGCCCCATCACGCCCGACGTGATCGAGAGCGAGATCAAGCCCGCCCTCGCCGCGCTAGCGAAGGAGTCGCCGTGATCCGCCGCCTGTGCGCCTTGCTCGCGTTCGCGTTGTTGCCCCTGCTCGCGATGGCGCAGGCGATCCAGCCGCTGCCCTTTCGCGATCGCGCGGAAGAAGTGCGTTTCCAGAACCTGAGCGCCGAACTGCGTTGCCCGATGTGCCAGAACGAAACGCTGGCCGATTCCAACGCGCCCATCGCGCACGACCTGCGCCGCCAGGTGTTCGAGATGATCCAGGCGGGCAAGAGCGACGCCGAGATCAAGCGCTACCTCGTCGACCGCTATTCCGACTTCGTGCTCTACAAGCCGCCCATGCAGCCCTCGACCTGGTTCCTGTGGTTCGGTCCGTTCGTGCTGCTGCTGGCCGGCGCACTGGTGGTGTACGTCAACGTGCGCCGTCGCCGACGGCTCCAGGCCGGTGCCACGCCGCCGGCTTCCAACATCGATGACGGGGACGATTGGTGACTGTCGTGTTCTACCTCGTCGCCGCGGCGATGCTCGCGGTGGCCCTCGCGCTCCTGCTCGTTCCCCTTGTTCGCCACGGCCGTCGCCAGGGGCGTTCCCGAGGCATCTTCGCCACGGCCGTCGCCATCGCCGTGCTCGTGCCGCTGGCCAGCGTCGGCACGTATCTGCTCGTCGGCCGACCGGCCACGCTCGGCGGCGTGGCACCCGCCGAGGACATGACCGTCGACCAGGGCATCGCCGCGCTCCGCGCCCAGGTCAAGGCCCATCCGGACGACCTCCCGTCGTGGTTGCTGCTGGGCCAGACCTTCACGATGCTCAAGCAGCCCGTGGAAGCCCGTGCGGCCTACGACGGCGCCTTGCACGCCGACGCACGCAACGTCGTCGCGATGGTGGGTTGGGCCGAGTCCGATTCGCTCGTGCGCGACGACCACCTCATCGAAGGCCGCTCGCGCGAACTGCTCGAATCCGCACTCGCCATCGAGCCGACCAGCCAGCGCGCGCTGTGGCTGCTCGGCATCAGCGATTTCCAGCACCAGCGCTATGCCGAGGCATCGGCCACGTGGAAAAAGCTGCAACCGCTGCTCGATCCCGACTCGAACGTGGCGCGCGCCGTGGCGAAGCAGATCGCGCTGGCGGACGAGCGTTCCGCGAAGCCCACCTCGAATTGAGGTAGGCGCACGCTCGCCCCTCGTGCCACCATCCCCGGCATCGCAAGAAGGAGCCTTCCATGGGTGACGCCCGCCGCTACCACGTCCTTCCGTCGCCGTTCCGCATGAAGCGCGGCGGCGAGCTGCACGGCGCCCGCGTGGCCTACGAAACCTGGGGCACGCTCAGCGAGGCGCGCGACAACGCCGTGTTGATCCTCACCGGCCTGTCGCCCAGCGCGCATGCCGCGTCCAACGCGGACGACCCGACGCCGGGCTGGTGGGAGGCGATGATCGGGCCCGGGCGGGCGTTCGACACGGACCGTTTCCACGTGATCTGCGTCAATTCGCTCGGCAGCGACAAGGGCTCCACCTGCCCCGCGTCCATCGATCCGGCCACCGGCGAGCCCTATCGCCTCACCTTTCCCGAACTGTCGCTGGAAGATGTCGCCAACGCCGCATACGAAGCGGTGAAGGGCCTGGGTATCGCGCGGCTCGCCTGTCTCGTCGGCTGTTCGATGGGAGGCATGAGCGCGCTGGCCTACATGCTGCTGCATCCCGGCGCGGCGCGCACGCACATCAGCGTGGACACCGCGCCTCAGGCCCAGCCCTTCGCCATCGCCATCCGCTCGTTGCAGCGCGAAGCCATCCGCCTGGATCCGCACTGGAACGAAGGCCGATACGAAGGCGACGAGTGGCCCGAACATGGCATGAGCATCGCGCGCAAGCTGGGCGTCATCACCTATCGCTCGGCCATGGAGTGGAACGGCCGCTTCGCGCGCATCCGGCTGGATGCCGACGAACGGGACGGCAACGAACCGTTCGGCTTCGAATTCCAGGTGGAGTCGTACCTCGAAGGGCATGCACGCCGCTTCAATCGCCAGTTCGACCCCAACAGCTACCTGTATCTTTCGCGCGCCAGCGATTGGTTCGACGTGTCCGAATACGGCGAGGGCGACGTGATGCGCGGGCTGGAACGCATCCAGGTCGAGCGCGCGCTCGTCATCGGCGTGAGCACGGACATCCTGTTCCCGCTGGAGCAGCAGGAAACCATCGCGCGCGGCCTCGAGGCGGCCGGCGCCTCGGTGGATTTCGTCGCGCTCGATTCGCCGCAGGGGCATGACGCCTTTTTGGTGGATATCGAGAACTACAGCCGGGCGATCGGCGGGTTTCTTGCCTCGATCTAGCTATCCGTCGCACCGGCGCCGCGCAAGTGCAAGCGACATGTTGGCGTGATCGCCTCCCGGCCGGCCTGTTATGATGTACGCCAGCCGCGCCCTCCCGCGGCGGCGCATCCGAAGAGGCCCCACCCCCATGATCACGGTCGAGTTCCCCGGCTGTCGCAAGCTGATCGAGGCCATCGACGCCTCCGTCGCCCAGCCCACCATGCCCCAGATCACCGACACCCTGCGCAACCAGCTGTGCAAGCTGATCCGGTCCAAGGAAGTCGAACTGCCCGCCTGCGTGTTCGAGACCGCCGGCGACCGCTACGCCCGCCGCGAGCTCTACCGCAGCGACGAGCACGGCTACAGCGTGGTCGCCATGACCTGGGGTCCCGGCCAGGGCACGCTGATCCACGACCACAGCGGCATGTGGTGCGTCGAGGGGGTATGGAACGGCGCGCTGGAAATCGTCCAGTACGAGCTACTCGGACACGAGGCGGAGCATTACCGCTTCCGCGCCGTCGGCTCGATCCAGGCCGGTCCCGGCTCGGCCGGCAGCCTGATCCCGCCGCACGAGTACCACACCATCCGCAATCCCAGCGACGACGCCGTGGCGGTCAGCCTGCACATCTATTCCGGGCGCATGACCCAGTGCGCCGTGTTCAACCCCGAGGGCGGCGATCTCTACCAGCGCATGGAACGCCAACTGGGTCTCGACCGCGTCCACTGATTCGCGCATAATCGCGGGTTCAAGCCGAAATGGCGGAATCGGTAGACGCAGCGGACTCAAAATCCGCCGGTAGTGATATCGTGTGGGTTCGAGTCCCACTTTCGGCACCAATGGCTAAAGCCGCTTTCGAGCGGCTTTTTTCATGCCCCGGGCGTGCCCGCGCGGCCTCCCTTCGCATGAGGTAAAGTCCCAGCCCATGGCATTCCTTCCCATTCCCGGCGGCCTGCTCATCGCCATCGAGGGCATCGACGGCGCCGGCAAGACCACCCTCGCCCAGGCCCTTCGCGACACCCTTGCCGCCGGGGGCACGACGGTCATGCTGAGTAAGGAGCCGACCAACGGGCCCTGGGGCACCCGGCTGCGCGAATCGGCCTCCACGGGTCGTCTCACGCCCGACGAAGAGCTCGACCTGCTCATCAAGGACCGCCGCGAACACGTCGACACCCTTATCCGTCCCGCCCTGGAACGCGGCGAGGTCGTGATCCTCGACCGGTATTTCCCCTCGAACGTGGCCTACCAGGGTGCCGCGGGGCTGGACGTGGACGCCGTGCTGGCGAAGAACGATTTCGCTCCCCGCCCCGATCTGCTGCTGTTGCTCGACCTGGAGCCGTCGGTGGGCCTGGAGCGCATCCGCCGGCGTGGCGACAAACCCAATCACTTCGAGACCGACGACAATCTCTCCCGGTGCCGCGCCATCTTCAAGGCGATGACGCTTGAGCATAGGGTTCAGATCGATGCGACGGCATCCGCCGAGGTCGTAGGGAAGCAAGCGATGGATGCGGTGACCGAAGCCATGTCGCGCAAGAGGGCTGCCGCTTCGGCATGAAGACATCGCTCCGCGGATATCGCGGACGCGGTCCGCTCCCACCCGTCCGGTAGCCAGGCTCGGAAGAACCGACGGCTGAGCGCGGGAGCCGATCCTATCGGCAACGGATTCGCGACAAGCTCGAGAGGTACGCCATGTTCGACATCCACGCCATCGCCGTCGTTCTTTCCGTGTACGTCGTCGGCGTGATCGTGCCCGGTCCGAACTTCGTCGCCGTGGCGCACAAGGCCGCATCCACCACCGTGCACGAGGCACTCGGCACCGTGGCGGGCATCGTGCTGGTGAACCTGTTCTGGGCCAGTTGCGCCATCCTCGGCGTCGGCATCGTCTTCGCCGCGTTCCCTTGGATCGCGCTGGCGGTGAAAGTCGCCGGTGCCGGCTATCTCGTCTGGTTCGGCGGCCGGCTGATCTGGAAAGCCGGCGCGCAAGGCGAAACGCCGATGACGGCCCGACTGGGCGGCGTTCGCCGGGCGTTCCGCGAAGGCATCGCCACCAACCTGGTCAATCCGAAGTCGATGGCGTTTTTCGCCGCGGTATTCGCCGCCGCCGCGCCGGCCCACGTGTCGGTGCCCACCTTTCTGGGCATGCTCGGCACGGTGGCCGTCGTGGCGTCGTCATGGTACGGCGCGGTGGCGATCCTGTTCGCCACCCCGCGCGTCGCCCACCGCTATCGTCGCCACAAGGCATCGATCGACCGCGCCTGCGGCTCGATCATCGTAGCCCTGGGGCTTCGCCAGTTGGTGAAATGACCGTCGCTCAGGCGAGGTAACCGCCGTCCACCGTCAGCTTGGCGCCGTGCACGTAACGCGCCTCGGGGCCGGCGAGGAAGGCCACCATGCCGGCGATTTCCCAGTCTTCGCCGATGCGCTGCTGGGCGATCAGGCCCTTCAGATGGTCGTGCCACTCCTCCGGGTTCATTGCGGTGAGCGTCGGGCCCGGCGAGACGTTGTTGACGGTGATGCCACGCGGACCGAGGTCTCGCGCCAGACCGCGTGTCAACGATTCCACGGCACCCTTCGTGGCCGAATAGAGGGCCCCGTTGGGCGACCCCGAGCGATCGCTCACCACGCTGCCGAGGTTGACGATGCTGCCACCGGCTTTCATGTGTGGCACGGCGGCATGAATGCCGGCGTACACCGCGCGAACATTGACGGCAAAGATCTTGTCGTACGCTTCCACGCCCGCTTGATCGATCGAACCGAGCGAGATGATGCCGGCGTTGTTCACCAGCACGTCGATGCCTCCCTCGCGCTTCGCGGCGTCGTCGATGGCCTCCGCCAGGGCCTGGACATCCGCGCTGTCCGCACGTACGGCGCGCGCCGTGCCGCCGTCGTGGGCGACCTCGGCGACCACGGCCTGGGCCGCCTCCTCGGACGATACGTAAGTGAACGTCACCTTGGCACCCTCGCGCGCCAGACGGCGGACGATGGCCGCGCCGATACCGCGGGAGCCGCCCGTCACGAAAGCATGTTTACCGTTCAACGTAGCCATGACTTACCTCTATTTTAGATTGATTGATCAATTATTAGGCGAAAGAAAAAGCCTTCAACTTAGGAGCGAACACTTTAACCGCTCTTGCCTCGAAGGCCTTACCGTGATTTATGGACTAATCATTCCACAACAAGGGCGCGCAACGCAAGATCCGCGATCCGGCGGAGATCGTCCGCCCCCGCACCGCCTCGCGCCGCGATTTTCAGCCCGACCAGGGTCGCCATGAAGAATCCGCCCCCGGTAGCCGGCTCGACCCAACGGGCGATTTCACCACGCTCGAGCCCTTCTCGTAGCCTCGCCTCGACGGCTCGCCGGGTCTTGTCGCCCATGGCGGCGTTGATGGCGTTCACCTCGGCCGACGAGGTGCCGAACTCGGCGACCGAGTGCACGCCCAGGCAGGCCCGCGCGGGGTCCGCCATGGCTTCGTCGATGAAGCCGTAAAGGGACCGGCGCAGTCCCTTCGCCACGGAAGGCTCCGAGAAAAGCCTGGAGATGGTGCCGGACGTACTTTCTTCCGAATAACGGGAAAGGCTTTCCAGGTACAGCGAGCGCTTGTCGCCGAAGGTGTCGTAGAGGCTCTGCCGGCCGATCTTCATTGCTTCCAGCAGCATGGGCGTGGAGGTGCCCTCGAAGCCGTGCGCGGAAAAGACTTCGATGGCACGCTTCAGGGCGGTATCCCTGTCGAATTCGCGTGGCCTGGCCATGGATCACCATTATGGACTGTTGAGTCCAACATGGTATCACCTGTCGCGAAGGCAGGGCCTTATTGGAGTTCGCGCACCACGCGGAAGCCCACGCGCGCGCTGCGCACGTCGGCCGACGCACCCTGACGGTAGGCCGAGCGCACCATATCGGGCGCGCTGCCCCACGAACCGCCGCGGATCACCCTCCGGTTACACCCCGGGTTCACCCAGGCCTGGGCGTCGCGCGGCGCACGGATGTAGTTGTCGTGCCAGCAGTCGGCCGTCCATTGGGAGACGTTGCCACCCATGTCGTACAGGCCGAAGGCATTGGCCGAGAAGCTCATCACCGGCGCGGGACCCCAGTAGCCGTCCTTGTACCCGCTG
Source organism: Luteibacter sp. CQ10 (assembly GCF_040900725.1). NCBI lineage: Bacteria > Pseudomonadati > Pseudomonadota > Gammaproteobacteria > Lysobacterales > Rhodanobacteraceae > Luteibacter > Luteibacter sp. CQ10. The sequence continues at coordinate 1,808,972 of NZ_JAEUYM010000001.1, forward strand.
AAGGCATTGCTCCAGCGACGCCCGGACGACGAGCGGTCGTTGCTGCCGGTCAGGTTTTCCACGCGGCTCGCGGGCGTGCCGTCGCCCCACCAGTATCGCGTGGTGCTGCCGGCCCGCAGCGCGTACTCGAACTCGGCCTCGCTCGCGAGGCGGTATTTCTTGCCGGTGCGCTGCGAGAGCCAATCGGCGTAGGCCTTGGCGTCGTTCCACGACACGTTCACCACGGGCAGGCGCTCCTGCCCGGGCCGCCCCAGGTAATCGTCTTCCCAGGTGGCCGAGCCATCGTCGCGCAGGCCGCCGCTGGCTTCGTCGTACACGCTGCCGCCCTGCAACGATTGCGATTGCGGCACGTAGCCGCTCGCGCGCACGAAATCGCGGAACTGGCCGATGGTGACCGAGCTGCGCGCCATCGCGAATCCCTTGTCGACCTGCACCTCATGCACGGGCGATTCGTTGGTATCGTGACCTCGCTCGCCATCGGGCGAACCCATCAGGAACTTGCCGGTGGGTATCACCACCATCGCCGGTGCCTGGCCCGCGCTGTCGACGAAGCGGTCGGCGAACACCTGGCCCGGCTTGTAGCTGGCGTAGAGGCGTGCGTTGGTGAGGCGTTCGTTGAAGTCGTCGATACCGGCGACGTCGGGGCTGATCTGCTGTGCCTGCGCGGCGAGCTGTTGGGCCAGTTCGATGTTGCCGGCGTCGAGCGCCGAGCGCGCTTGCGCCAGCACGCCCGAGGCGCTTTGCCGGCGCATGCCCTCGATGCGGCCACGCGTGTCCTGCAAGGCCTGGGACTCGGGCTCGATGACGGCCGCTTCGGCGAGGGCCGCGTCGGCCGATTTGAAATCGTTCTGCGCCACCGCCGCCAACGCCCTGTCGAGCACCACGTGCTGCACCTGGGCAATGCCTTGCACGGCCACGGCGTTATCCGGGTCGAGGTTCAGCACCTGGCGATAGGTATCCAGCGCACTGTCGCCGCGCGGCTGGGTGGCCTTGTTGTCGCGCAATTGATCGGCCGCCTTGCCCAGCAGAGGTCGCACCTTGTCGAGCACGCCCAACCGTTGTTGCAGCGGCCCGACATCGCCGCCGCTGTCGGGAAGCGACTTGAGGGCGCCCAACGAGTCGCGGGCCGCGTCGGCGTCGCCCAGCGCGATGTCCTGTTCGATCTCGGCGACGAGACGCGCGCGCACTTCGTCCATGCCCTGGGCGGCGCGCTGGCTGTCGGCCTTTTCCTTCAGCGCAGCCATGAAGAGGGCCGAGGCGCTGTCCTTGCCCACCAGGCGGTCTGACGACAGGGCCTTGTCGGCACGGTCGAGCAGGGCCGTGAGTTCGGGGCTGTCCGGCGTCTTCTGCGCGGGTAGCTGGATCTCGTCGTTCTTCTCGCGACGACGCGCCGCGATCACGGAAGCGGGCGCCAGCACCAGCGGCGGCCCGGCATCCACTTCGGAGGCCATGGCGGGCGCGGCGGCCTGCGGGCGCTGGTCGAAGCCCATGGGGGTCGGCTGGCCGCGCAGCGGGGAGCGCGGCGTGTTCTGGCTGGGCTGCACGTGCAGCAATTGCGGAAAAAAGTGATAGAACAAGGCAAAACCGAGCACGGCGACACCCATCGCGCCGCCAATGGCACGCTGTCGGCGGACGGTCTCGGTGTTGGGCATGGTGTGCTGTTCCGCGTGGGCCTGCTATCGTGCGTTGCCACCTTAGGGAATCGCGCGCTGCAGGGCAACACGCAGACGCGTGTCCCCGATCCCACAAGGACCCATGCATGCCACCGAGCGATCTCGCTCCCAACGCTCCCTGGATCGACCGCCACGATGCCCTCGTGGAATGGCTCGCGCCGATCGGCCCGGGCGCCGTTGTCGGACTCGACACCGAATTCATGCGGCGGAACACGTTCTATCCGCAACTGGCCCTGCTCCAGCTCGCCTACGACGGACAGTACGCGCTGATCGATCCGCTCGCCGTTCCGTTCGGCGACACGCTGGCGCGCACGTTCACCGCGCAGCCGGTCGTCACCGTGATGCACAGCGCCGGCGAAGACCTCGAAGCCTTGTCGCCTCACCTGCCCGAAGGCCCGCACACGTTGTTCGACACGCAGATCGCGGCGGCCTACGTCGGCATGGGCCTGGGCATCAGCTACCGGGCCCTGGTGGCCGAACTGGTGGGCGACGAGCTCGACAAGGGCGAAACGCGCAGTGACTGGCTGCAACGCCCGCTCACCGAATCGCAGAAGCGCTACGCGGCCCTCGACGTGGTGCACCTGCATCCCGTGCACGCGATCCTCGCCGAGCGCCTGGCCCAGCGCGATCGCACCGCATGGCACGCGGAAGACTGCGCCCGCATGAAACGCCGCGCCAGCCAGCGCGACGGCGATCCGCAACCGCAACGCGGCTTCAAGCCCGCGGCCGAGTGGAGCCCCGAGCGCCAAGCCCTGCTCCGCCGCGTGCTGCGCTGGCGCGACGCCACCGCGCGCACGCTCGACAAGCCGCGCTCGTGGTTGCTCGAAGATGCCCACGCCCTCGACCTCGTCGACAAGCCCGCCACTTCCCTCGGTGCGCTGGAAGAGCGTACGCGCGGCACGCGCGCCCTGCGCTCGCAACAGCGCAGCGAACTGTTCGACGTCTTGCAGCGCCCCGTCGAGCCGGAAGACATCGAGGCCACGGCGCCGGTGGTCGGCCATCCCTTCGGCGATGCCAAGCGAGCCATCAACGACATGCGCACGGCGGTGGACGAGATCGCGACCCAACTCGACCTCCCCGCCGGCCTGCTGTGCTCACGCCGTTCGCTGGAGGAATTCGTGATGAGCGGGGGCGCCTGGCCCGAGGCCCTCGAGGGGTGGCGCCGCGACGTGCTGCACGAACGGCTGTCCTCGCTGCTGCCAGGCTGAACGAGCGCGAGTCAATCCAGCCCAACCTTATGTCAAGAATATTTGACGCGAGGTCAAGCCAGGCATACATTGCAGTCACCCCCTGCAAGGAGCGGTTGTCGATGTTGCCGAGAGAGCGTCTTACGGTCGTATGGGGATGCCCGCAGGATGGCCTCATCCTCGTCGGTTACCGACGGGGCCTGCGTGTCTGAGCGGCGCATCACCAACACCATCCGCACGCTGCGCTTCATGGCGGGCGAAATGACCCAGGCCGATCTCGGTCGACGGGTGGGCGTCACGCGCCAGACCATCGCCGCCGTGGAGGCGGGCAAGTATTCGCCGAGCCTGGAGTGTGCTTTCCGTATCGCCGAGGTCTTCGGAAAGCCCATCGGGGAGGTTTTCTCGTGGGAATGACGCACCGCACCGACATCGTCTCGCTGCCCGCGTGATTGTCTAACACCGCTCGCCGCACCTATCCTCGCCCGCCATGCCTTCCCGTCCGGCCAACCTGTTCCGATGCCTGCGCTCCCACAAGGGAGCGTGGATGCTCGTGTTCGCGGCGATCCTCATCAAGATCATGACGGCCACGGCATGCATGCTGGACGGCCCGCGCGTCGTCGATCCCGCCGCGGTCGCCGCGAGCGAGATCACGATGCAGGCACAGACGATCGACGATCAGGGTGACGACTGCCTGCTCGGCGAATCCGGCGGTTGTCATTGCGCCTGTGCCCACGCCATGACGTTGCCGGCCGTCGCCTTCCACCTCGCACTGACGGTTCGCCCGATGCCCGTGGACATCCATCCGCCGGTCACACCCTCGTTGCGCACGGTCGGTTCCCTGTTACGCCCACCCATCGCCTGAGTGCCCGATAGACGCGCTGCCGCATTCGCGGCGGCGCGAATCATTCGTGCCTCAGGAGATAGTCCCCATGTTTTTTCGACGTGCAGCGCCACGCGGCGCCTTGTGCGTGTTGCTTGCCGCCTCCGCCATGACCGGCGCCGGCGCGGCGGAAACCACCGCGCTTCCCCTTTCCCCTCCGGCTGTGCGCCGAGCCATCCGCGAACTGTGGGATACGAATCCCCAGGTGCAGGCCGCCGAGGCCACGCTTCGTGCCGCGCGGGAGCGCACGCGCGGCGCCGCCCGGCCGGTCTACAACCCATCGATCCAGCTCGAAGGAGAAAACGCCGACGTCGACCGGCGCACCGCGGGTGCCAGCCTCACGCTGGACCTCTTCGGCAAGCGCAGGGCTCGCGTCGGCGAAGGCGATGCGAACGTACGCCTCCAGCAGGCGACGTACGTCCTCGCGCGTCGCGACGCCGCCCTGGACTGGTTGAAAGCCTGGTCCGGGGCCACCCTGGCGCGTGAGCAAAGCGAACTCGGCCGTCGTCGCCTGGAACTCATGCGCCGTTTCGACGCCCTCGCCGCGCAACGGCTGAAGGTGGGCGACATCAGCAGCCCCGAGCGCGACCTGGCCGGACTGGCGCTGGGCGAAGCCCAAATGCAGCAAGCGTCACTCGATGCCCAGCGGGCCGAGACGCTCGCCACGCTCGCCGCGCTTGGCGGCGACCCGGGAGGCGATCTCCCGGCCCTGCCTCGTGACCTTCCACCGGAGACGGCGTCGGTGTCGGCGGTACCGGTCGATGAACGCCCCGAGCTGATTCGCGCAGGGGCGGACCAAGCACGAGCGGAAGCCGCCGTCGTCGTCGCCGATCGCGCCCGCCGTCCGGACCCCACCGTCAGCCTGACCGGCGGCAGCGTTCGCAGCGGTCCCCGTACGGATCGCGTGATCGGCGTCAACGTGTCGATTCCGCTGCCCCTGCTCGACAGCGGTCGTTACGCGGTAAGCGCCGCTCGCGCGGAAGCGGATGCGGCATTCGCCTCGCACCGCGCGGCGATGCTGCGCTCGGAGGCCCGTCTCAAGCAGGCCCGGGCCACCTACGACGCGATGCGCACGGCCAGCGAAGGGTTTCGCCGTGGCCGCGCGAGCGCGTTCGACGAACGGGCGCGGCTGCTCGACCGCCTATGGCAGGCCGGGGAAATCAGCACCTCCGATTACCTCGTGCAGTTGAAGCAGAGCCTCGACACCGCCCTCTCCGGCATCGCCCTCGAAAACCAGACCTGGCAGGCGTGGTTCGACTACCTCGCCGCCGCCGGCCGCCTGACCGAATGGGTCGACGGCTCCCCCAAGGATTCCTCTCCATGACGCGCATCTTCCTTCGTTTTACCGTCGTCGCCTTTTCCGTGGCCCTTGCCCGCGCACCGGTCGCCTTCGCGCAGGACGCCGATCCCCTCCTCCTCGATGCCGCCGCGATCAAGGCCGCCGGCATCACCGTCAGCACGGCAAGCCTGCGCACGTTGACCGATCAGGTACGCGCGCCAGGCGAGGTAAAGGTGGATGCCTATTCCACCGCGCTGGTCTCGCCGCGCGTGGCGTCGCAGGTCGTCGCGCGCAAGGCGAAACTCGGTGACGTGGTGAAAGCCGGCCAGCCGTTGGTGGTGCTTTCCAGCGTCGAGGTCGCCGACACCCAGGGACAGCTCATCGTCGCCAGCCAGGACTGGAACCGGGTGGCCTCGCTCGGTCCCCAAGCCGTGTCCGCGCGACGCTACAACGAGGCGCTGGTCCAGCGTGACCAGGCCAAGGCCCGCCTGAAAGCGTACGGTCTCTCCGACGGCCAGATCACCCACCTCGTCAAACGCGGTTCCGCCGCCGCCGACGGCAGTTTCGAGCTGCTCGCGACGCAAGCCGGACGCATTACCACCGACGACTTCGTGGTGGGCGAACGCATCGAACCGGGCCGCGTCCTGTTCACACTGGTGGCGGAATCTTCCGTCTGGGTCGAGGCGCGGCTAGCGCCGGACATGGCCGAACAGGTTCGCCCCGGTGCCTCCGTGACCGTTCTCGCACACGGCGCCGAGCGGAAAGGCCGCGTGATCCAGCGTTCCCACCAGACCGACGAGAAGACGCGCACCGTCGCCGTGCGCATCCAGGTGCCGAACGAGAACGACCTGCTCCACCCCGGCGAACTGGTGGAATGCCGCATCGCCATGCCGTCCACGACCGAGCGCCTGGCCGTGCCCGCGGAATCCGTCGTGCTGTTGCAGAACCAGCCCAGCGTGTTCACCCGCGGCAAGCGGCCCGGCCAGTTCGAAGCGACCACCGTCGACGTCGGCGACACCCGCGACGGCTGGACCGAGATCAAGCGAGGGCTCTCCGCCGGCACGCCTTACGTGAGCAAGGGCGCGTTCGCCCTGAAGGCGCGCGTCCTGCGTTCCCGGCTGGGAGACGAATGATGCTGGGACGCCTCGTCGAACTGTCCTTGAAGTACAAGGTGCTGGTACTCATCGCCTTCGCGGTGATCGGCGCGCTGGGTTACCGGGCGGTGAGAAGCCTGCCGATCGACGCGTTTCCCGACGTGACCCCGGTACAGGTCAACGTCTACACCGAGGCGTCCGGCCTCGCCGCGGAAGACGTCGAACCCTTGCTCACCACGCCGGTCGAATCCGCCCTGGCCGGCCTGCCGAAGGTGCAGGACATCCGCTCGGTGAGCCTTTTCGGCCTGTCCTACGTGTCGGTGTACTTCGACGACGACATGGACATCTACTTCGCGCGGCAACAGGTGAACGAGCGCCTGCAGCAGGTGGGCGACCGCCTGCCCGCGGGCTACGGCAAGCCCGAGATGGGGCCCAACACCTCCGGCCTCGGCCAGGTGTTCTGGTATACGGTAGAGCGCGCCGACGACACCCTGAAGAACGCGCCTTCCGACATGGACCTGCGCACGCTCCAGGACTGGACGGTGCGCCTGATCCTGCGCACCGCGCCGGGCGTGGACGACGTCACGTCGTGGGGCGGGCAGCAGAAGCAATACCAGGTGCGCATCGACCCCATGCGCCTTATCGCGCACGAACTCGGCTTCAAGGACGTGATCCAGGCGCTGGAGGCGAACAACGCGCAGGTCGGCGGCAACGTCATCGACGTGGGTCGCGAACAATACCTGGTGCGCGGGCTCGGCCTGGTGAAGGACGCGAAGGACATCGGCAACATCGTGCTCAAGAGCGAAGACGGCACGCCGGTCTACGTGCGCGACGTCGCCAGCGTGACCGAAGCCGGTGCGCCGCGCACGGGGGCCGTCACCCGCGACGGCAAGGAAGTGGTGATGGGCCAGGCCCTTGCCCGCATCGGGGAAAACGCCAAGAGCGTGGTCGATGCGGTCACGGCAAGGCTCGACAGGGTGAAGCAGGCCTTGCCCGAAGGCGCCGTCGTCAAACCCGTCTACGAGCGCACCGACCTCGTCGATGCCGCCGTCGGTACCGCCGTGCGCGCGCTGGTGGAGGGATCCATCCTCGTCGCGGTGATCCTGTTCCTCTTCCTCGGCGAACTGCGCAGCGCGTTGATCGTGGTGGTGACATTGCCGCTGGCGATGCTGATCGCCTTCATCTGCATGGAACGGGCGGGCCTCTCGGCCAACCTGATGTCCCTGGCCGGACTCGCCATCGGCATCGGCATGATGGTGGACGGCGCCGTGGTGATGGTGGAAAACGCCTTCCGCATCATGGCGGAGGCGAAGGCACGCGGCGAACCCGTCGACAAGACCGCCGCCGTACTCCAGGCCGCGCGTGAAGTGGCGAGCCCCGTCGCCTTCGCGATCCTCATCATCATCGTGGTCTTCCTGCCGCTGTTCGGCCTGCAGGGTCTCGAAGGCAAGATGTTCAAGCCGATGGCGTTCAACATCAGCTTCGCGATGGCGGGGTCGCTGCTGCTCTCGCTCACCCTGATTCCCGTGCTCGCCGCCTTGATCCTCGAGCCCAAGGAGGAAAAGGACACCCGTCTCGTCGCCTGTCTCAAGCGCGCCTACGGAAGGGTCTTGGCGTGGTCGCTAGGCCATCGCAACGTGGTGATCGGCATCGCCGCCGTTGCCTTGCTGGGCGCCCTCGCCCTGTTTCCCTTCCTCGGCAAGGAGTTCATGCCCAACCTGCGCGAGGGCGCGATCATGTGGCGCATCACGTCCATTCCTTCGGCGTCGCTGGATGAATCCATCGCGATTTCCCACCGGGTGGCCGAGCGGATCAAGGCACGCTTTCCCGAAGTGGACACCACGCTGGCGATGATCGGCCGCGCGGAAAAGGGCGAAACCGCCGACGTCAACTACATGGAGGTCTACACGCCACTCAAGCCGAAAGCGCAATGGCGCAAGGGGCAGACGCTCGAAGGCATCGAAGCCGCCATGCAGGCGGAGCTGACCGACCTCCTGCCCACGGCGGTGGTGAGCTACACCCAGCCCATCCAGATGCGCATCGAGGAACTGATCTCCGGCGTGCGCGCCACGCTCGCGCTGAAGCTCTACGGCAATGACCTGGGCGAGCTCGACCGCACCAGCGCGAAGATCAAGGACGTACTGGCCAGCGTGCCGGGCGTGGCCGATCTCGCCCTGGAGGCCAACCTCGGCAAGCCGCAGGTCCGCATCGACGTGGATCGCGACGCGCTCGCCCGCTACGGCCTGAACGCCGAAGACATCCTCACCGTGGTGCGCAACGGCATCGGCGGCGAGCCCGTCGGCACGTTGCTCGACGGCGTGAGGCGATTCGACATGACCCTGCGCCTGGACGACGCGAGCAAGGCCACGATCCAGGATATCGAACGCATTCCCATGCGCACGCCGTCGGGTGCGCTGGTGCGGCTCGACCAGGTGGCGACCGTGAGCACGGCCGAGGGCTACTCGTTCATCCGCCGCGAACAGCTCCAGCGCTACGCGGTGATCCAGATGGACGTACGCGGCCGCGACATCGACGGCTTCGTGCAGGACGCCAACGCGGCCATCGCCCGGTCGGTGAAATTACCGACGGGCTACTACACCGAATGGGGCGGCGCCTTCGAGAACCAGCAACGCGCCCTGAAGCGCCTGGCCGTCATCGTGCCGGCGACGATCTTCCTCATCTTCGTGCTGCTCTACACCGCGTTCAACTCGCTACGCCACGCGATGCTCATCCTCGCCAACGTGCCCTTCGCGACCATCGGCGGCATCGTGGGCCTGTTCATCACCGGGCAGTACCTATCGGTGCCGTCAGCCATCGGCTTCATCGCGGTGTTCGGCGTGGCGATGCTCAATGGCATCGTGCTGGTGAGCTTCCTCAACGAGCAACGGCAGGCCGGACTGAGCATCCGCGAATCGGTGGTAAGAGGCACCGCCCTGCGCCTGCGGCCCGTGCTGATGACCGCCAGCGTCGCCATCCTGGGGCTGGTACCCATGCTGCTGTCCTCGGGCGTGGGCGCCGAGACCCAGCGGCCGCTGGCGACCGTGGTGGTGGGCGGCCTCATCACCTCCACCCTGCTCACCCTGGTGCTGCTGCCGGTGCTTTACGACTGGATGGAGCAGCGGCTTGCCAGGGCGTCAGGAAGCCTTTCCAGCCGTCCCTGAGCCCCTGTTGGCAGAGCCGTGCATCGCTGATAAGATGCACGGCTCGTGGGGCGGTAGCTCAGCTGGGAGAGCGTCGCGTTCGCAATGCGAAGGTCGGGAGTTCGATCCTCCTCCGCTCCACCAACTATCCAGTGACGAAAGGCCAGGGCATCGCGCCCTGGCCTTTTGTTTTCTACCGAGGCGCCGTCGCCAGCCATTTCAGCAGGGCTTGCGAGAGTTCCGTCCGCTTGTCCGAGTACGCATGATCGGTGGGCAGGTGAAGCGTCGAGACCTTCGTGTCGCCCATCTTTCGAAGCGCGGTGACGAAGGCGTCGTTGGAAGGGGCCAGCCCATCGTCCGAGGTAATGACGAGTACCGGCCGGTCCTTCACCGCACCGGCCTTCGAAGGGAACGCCCAGTCCACCGCATGATCCGACAGCTCCGTCGCCAGGCTAACGGGCGTGCATCCGCTGAGCGGTGCCATGCCTTCGGCGGCCAACGCCGACGCGGTCTTACTGATCGCGTTCGCCCGGGAATCCCGTTCCTGCAACTGCCCTGCCCGCCCCGCCATGTCGGCGGCCGAGATGAGGGCCACGCCCTGGATGGCGGGGTCGGCGGCCGCGGCCTGCACGGCCAACATCCCGCCCATGCTGTGACCGACTAGCACGATCCTCGACGGGTCCAGGCGCAGGCGTTTGGCATTCTCCGGCTCGCGCAGATAGGCCAGCGCCGCCGCTACGTCCTCGATGGCGTGCGAGAAGGAGAAATCCCCCGGTGTGCCCCATGCACCACGGTAATTGAAGTAGAGAACGTCCCATCCCGCCCGGCGCATGTCCTGTGCGAGATCGAGGTTTCGTTCGTTGCCCGGGAAACCGTGCAGCAGCACGACCACCGGATGCGGTCCCGCGCCCGCGGCCACGTACACCAACGCATTCATCGGCGATCCGTGGCTGGGGATCTGCATGGTTTCCATCGAGGCTTTCGCTTCGTTCGATGATGTCGAAGCGACACTCCCGCCGCGGGCGTGTGCGGGAACAAAGGCGGCGCATAGGGAAAGGCAAACCGCGAACCACGCAGACGTGACGTAGACCTTCATGTAGTCCCCTCGATTGAGCATCCCGAAACACGTCCCGCGCGCCGCGCAGGATGACAGACAACTCGACGTTGTTTTGCTAGGGCAGTCGCGTTGCCCGCGCTCTTGCCATGTACGCGTCGCGGGCAACCATCGCTCGATGCGGTGAAAAAGCGCGGGCCGTAGGTGTTTCGACCACCCCCGAGCCGCTCACCAAAGCCAACTGTCCAGGAGTTGATCGTGGCTGACCACCATCATACGGCACCCGCTCGCCCGCCGAATCCCCCCGGCTACAAGGCTGGTCTCCAGCCCTGTATAGGCGAAGCCATGGTTCGGACCCTGCGGACTCCTGCAAGGTGTCGATCATTCTTCAGGATATGGCGCAAGTCGTCACGTTCGGCAGACGTCTAGGCGGCGGAATGATGATTGAGTGCTTCGATAGCGGCCCTCACGAGAAACCCCGAGCGGGTCTCGCCATGGCTTGAAGCGTAGGCATCGATTCGATGAAGCGTTCGGCGTGGCACGGTGATGTTGATCTTCTCTGCCTTGCCTTCGTACTTCGACGTATCGAAATCCACCACCGCCCAGATGCCATCGGCGAAATCCGGGTTCTTCCGGTGTACCTCGATGGCCTGGACGAGCGGCAAGTCAGTCGACTCATCCTCGAGCAACGATTCAAGGTGAAGGTCGATCGCCTCATGGACATGGTTCAAGGCGTCGTCGATGGAGTCACCGGCGCTAAAGCAACCAGGGAGATCGGGAACGGTCACGCCATAATGAATGCCGTCATCTGTATGTAGAACTACGGGAAAGCGCATGGTTGCCTCCTAGCGAAGTCCTGCTTGTTTCAGGATGCTGCGCAACGTGCCTGTCGGGACTTCGGATTTGGGATGGGGGACCGTCACCAGCCCTGATTTCACCGGATGCTTGAAGTGATGATGGGATCCCTTAACCCGATCCAAATACCAGCCATCGGCTTCCAGCCGCTTGATGACGTCCATACTCTTCATGGTGGGTATTATACCCACCGCACCAATGATCTCAACATGTGCATGTCGACTGGGCGGTGTAACGCGACCGCTCAAGCCCTTAAGAACGATCCCGACATCACGGCGGCGAAGTCGGTCTGTCCCACAGGCCGCGCGTCGATCGTGCACTCGAGCACGTCGCCTGACGCATGGAACGAGGTTCGCCCCGTTCCGCGAACCGTGGATTTCGCCAACAGCAACGTGTTCCCGTCCCACCGGCCGCGTGCCGGATCGAGCGGCGGAAAACCGTAGGAGTCGAACCACCACCAGAGCGCATCGCCCTGCTCCGGGTCGACGCCGAGTACGCCGTGGGCGGAAAAGATCGAGCCATCGGCACGGATCTGACGGCAATCGCACAGGAGAAACAGGGAGGCGGCATCCCATCGAAAATGCCATGAGGTGCGGGCCGGTCCGGCACCACCCCAGGGATTGGGATGCACGATGGCGTTCCCTTCCCAGCGGCCCACCAAGACGTCGAATGTCGAGCGATCCGGGTTCGTCACGAAAAAACGGGCTCCTCCCCACTTCCAATATCTTACCGTGACCGGGGCTTGCCGCCATCCCCTCCTCCCGCGATCCAATGCGCAGCTTCACCACGGCGGAGTGTTGCGATGAACGAACATCAAGTGATCGTTATCGGAGGCGGCCCGACGGGATTGATGCTGGCGGGCGAACTGGCGCTGGCAGGCATCGATGTCGCCATCGTCGAGCGGCGTGCGAATCAGGATCTCGGCGGCTCGCGCGCCGGCGGCCTGCACTCGCGCACCATCGAGGTATTCGACCAGCGCGGCATCGCGGATCGCTTCCTGGCGGAGGGAAAAAAGGTCCAGGTCACGGGATTCGCGGCGACCAAGCTGGACATCGGCGACTTTCCCACGCGGCACCCCTATGGACTCGGCCTGTGGCAGAAGCATATCGAACGAATCCTCGCCGGCTGGATCGACGAATGGCCGGTGACGTTCCATCGCGAGCGTGAGTTCGTCGGCTTTACGCAAGACGGGCGAAACGTCGACATCGAACTCTCGAACGGCGAACACATGAAGGCTCGTTACCTCGTCGGGTGCGACGGTGGACGCAGCGCCGTCCGAAAGGCCGCAGGTATCGCATTCCCCGGCTGGGAGCCGACGATGAGTGCCCTCCTCGCCGAGGTCGAGATGGACGAGGAACCCCCGCTGGGCCTTCGTCGCACACCTTCGGGCACCCACGCCCTGGGCAAGGTGGAATACGACATCCGGGATGGTGACGTGGTCTACGGGAAAGGCTGCACGGTGGGCGTCATGCTTACCGAATCGGCGATCGGCACGCGCGAACCCACCCTCCGGGATCTCCGCGACGGACTGATCGCCGTTTACGGCACGGATTTCGGCGCCCACGATCCCAGCTGGATCACGCGATTCACCGATACGACCCGCCAGGCCGCCGCCTATCGGTCGGGACGCGTACTGCTCGCCGGCGACGCGGCACACGTTCACTCGCCCATCGGCGGCCAGGGTCTCAACATGGGCGTGCAGGATGCGGTCAACCTGGGCTGGAAACTCGCGCAGGTGATCCGCGGAATCTCGCCGGAAGATCTGCTCGACACCTACCACGCCGAACGTCACCCGGTCGCCGCCCGCGTGCTGCGCGACACGATGGCCCAAGTGGCCTTGTCACGCACCGACGATCGCACCGAGGCGGCGCGCGACATCGTTTCCGGGTTGCTGGGCGCGGAAGAATCACGCAGGCGATTCGGCGCGAGGATGTCCGGGCTGGATATCCGCTACGATTTCGGTGAAGGCCACCCGCTGCTCGGGCGTCGCATGCCCGATCTGGACATCGTTACCGATCAGGGGGCCACGCGGGTCTACGCCTTGCTGCACGATGCCCGACCGGTGCTGCTCAACTTCGGCAGGGAGGACACCATGTCGTTTCATCCCAGGACCGAACGCATTCGAACGATCGATGCCGCCTACGGCGGCCCATGGGAGCTTCCCGACACAGGGGCGGTTCCCTCGCCCAAGGCGGTATTGATTCGACCCGACGGATACGTGGCATGGGTGGGACGAGGAACGCATGCGGGCCTGCTCGAGGCGTTAGCCACCCGGGTCGGTATCGCGAACGCCACCGCCGACCAGGCCGGCTCCCACGCCTTCATCCGCAACCAGCGTTCCGCGGATGAAGGTCCGTCAGCCGACAATGACGATTCGTTGGGGACATGTACGCCCCCACCGTGAGACTCACGCCATGGCGAGTCAGAAGTTCCAGCGGAACCCCAGGTTCACCGAATCGCTCTTCGTATGCGACGCGCGATCGGCGTTGTAGTACACGTACGTGCTCGCGGCGGGCGTGATGTCGAAGCTCATGCCCACGCCGGCCTGCCAGTGGTTCTTCACCGGACGCGAACCCTGCACCGTGAAGCCGGTGGTCGGCACGCCCGCGAAGGCGTTGTCCACCGTCACCGTGTCGTCCTTGGTGTTGTGCAGGTAGCGCACGATCACGATCGGGTGCAGTTTGGTGCCTTCGACGCCCAGGTCCACGTCGCCGACCAGTCGCGCACCCACGCCGTATTGCATGCTGCGCGCCTCGCTGCGGCCCACGCGCAGATCGGCGTCGCCGGCACCGCGCTCGGTGAAGCCGTCGTACTTCACCTTCGTGTAGTACGCGCCGACGAACGGCTCCAGGTGCATGCTCTGGCCGAGCGGGAAGCGATAGCCGCCTTCCAATGCCGCGTTCGTGGTCTTGCCGTCGTAACGTCCCGTGGCTTCCGGGTCGAACGGACCGACCGCGACGCGACGCGAACTGTCGGCGTTCTGCCAGCCGTACGAGGCCAGGCCCTGGAACCACCACTGGTGCTCGTTGAAGTACTGCGCGTGCACGCCCACCGCGTACTGGTCCACATCGGTGTAGTCGCCGCGACGATCCACCTCGGTGCGCGAGTTGGCCACGTTGGCGTGCACGCCGATGCGCAGGTCGGGCGTCACCGGCGCATCGGTGCCGATCACGATGCCGTTGATGCGGTAATCGGTGCGCGCCACGTCGACGCTACGCGACAGGTCGCTGCTCGAGGTATACGGCTCGGCCCAGACGGCCGCGCCCTGCTCGTTCGTGTCGCGTTCCAGCTTCAGGCGATAGAACACCGAGTCCTGGTACTGGCTCTGGCCCTGCAGCTCCGCCGTGGCGGCCGACGCATAGGTTTCACCGGTGAGCGAGTCGAACGCCCGATCCACCTGGTCGCCGGTCAGGCCGCGCACGTAGCCGAGCAAGGTCGGCAGCGGATCGCCGCCCGAGGTGGCGATGGTCTGAAGCGCCGCGGCCATGCCTTGCTGGTTGCCGTTGAGGCCGGCGAACTGGTCGAACGGGGTGCCGCCCGTGCCCACGCCGCTGCCGGCCTGGGTCAGCGTCAGGACCACCTGGTTTCCCTGCTGGCTCACGCTGGCATCGAGGAACGGGAGCGTGTTTTGCACCACGTTGGCGTAATTGCCGGTGATGCCACCACTCGCGTTGATGATCGAATAGTGGGTGACCGGCGCATACGTGCCTGCCGACGGCAGCGTTACGAGCTGGCCGCCGACGGTCGCGGGGCCGTTGACGTTGATGCTGTCGTGCGCGCCGCCCGCGTTGGTGCGGATCTGCGTCGTGGAGCCGGCGGCGAGAACGAGGCCACCGGTGTTGAGTGTCGTGCGTGGCGTACCGCTGCCACCGGCGGGGCCCGTGGCGCCGTCGATGCCGCTCGGGGCGATGGTGCCGCCGTCGCCGACCGTCACGGGTCCGCCGACGGTACCGCCGCCGACCACGCCGCCACCCGGATTGACCGTCACCGGACCGCCGAGGTTGCCGTTCACCACCAGGTTGCCGCCGATCGTCGTACCGCCATTGAAGCTGACCGAGGTACCCGCATCCACCGACAGCGTGCCCGCATCGACGTTGAGGTTCGTGATGCCGTTGAGCGATGCGCCCGGCAGGCTCGCCTGGCCGTTGCCGGTGATATTCAGCGTGGTGCCCGGCGCGGTGCCGTTGACCGTGCCCGTCACGGTCGGGAGGTCCCCGTAGCTCACGTCGAGGCTGCTGTCGCCACCGAGGTTCAGCGTGCCGGCGATGGGGCCGGCCACGGTCAGTACGTTGCCGCTGCCGTCGAGGTTGGCCGTGGCGCCCGCGCCGACGGAGATGCCGCCCTGGTACGGATTGCTCGCCGTAAGCGTGCCCGCGTTGACGGCGAACTTGCCGCTGAAATCGACCAGCAGGCCATGGAGCACCAGGCTGCCGCTGCCTTCCTTGACCAGGCCACCGCTGCCGGCGAGGTCGCCGTCGAGCGTGAGGTTCTGCGCGCCCGTGACGGATGCGCCGTTGGCACCAACGATAACGTTGTTGGCGAGCGTGACCGCCGTGCCCGCTTCGAGGCTGGCACCGTCGATCGAGAGGTCGCCCGTACCCAGCGCCGTGTCGCTGCCGACGACGAGCGATCCGCCGTTGACCGCGGTACCGCCGCTGAAGGTGCTCGAGCCGTTGAGGGTGAGCGAACTCGCACCGTTCTTGGTCAGGCCACCCGTGCCGGCAATCTCGCCGTCGAGGGTGAGCGCGTTGTTGCCCGAAAGGGTCAGCCCGGCGTTCAAGGTCACGTCGTTCGCCAGCGTCAGCGGCGCGCTCGTATCCAGCGCACCGCCGTTGACGGTCAGGCTTCCCGTGCCGAGCGACGCGTCGTTGCCGAGCGTGAGGCCGCCCGCGTTGAGGGTCACGCCACCGGTGAAGCTATTCGCGCCGTTGAGCACCTGCACGCCCGCGCCGTTCTTCACGAGGCCGCCCGCGCCGTCGATGATGCCGTCGAACGTCGCATCGGCCGTACCGCCCAGCGTCAGCGTGCTGCCACCCAGCGTGACGTTGCTTCCGGCCACGCCCGCGAGCGAGCCGACGGTCTGGTCGCCGCCCGCGGCGATGTCCAGCGTGGCACCCGCACCGGCGAGGTTCACCGCGCTGGCAGGCGACAGGCTGCCGCCCGCACCGATCGCCAGCGTGCCGTCGTTGACGAGCGTGCCGCCGGTGTATGAGCTTGCACCGCTCAGCGTCAGCGTCGCCGCGCCGTTCTTGGTAAGACCGCCCGCACCGGTGATGGCGCCGCCGAGGGTCACGTCGTTGCTGCCGAGCACGGTGAGGCCCGCGTTGAGCGCCACGTCGTTGGCGAGCGTCACCGCCGTGCTCGCGTCGAGCGTGGCCGCGCCGCCCACCGTCAACGCGCCCGACCCGAGCGACGCGTCGTCGCCCACCACGAGGCCGCCCGCGTTCAACGCTACGCCGCCACTGAAGGTATTCGCGCCACCGAGCAGTTGCACGCCCGCGCCCTCCTTCACCAGGCCACCCGTACCGCCGATCGTGCCGTTGAACGTACCGTTGCCGACACCATTCAGGGTGAGCGTGTTGCCGCCGAGCGTCACATCGCTGCCGGCCACGCCGTTCAACACGCCGATGGCCTGGTTACCGCCGCCGGAAATGTCGAAGCCGGTGCCTGCCGCCGCGAGCGTCACCGCGCCCGTGGGCGACAGGCTGCCGCCCGCGCCGATCGCGAGGATGCCCGCGTTGATCAGCGTGCCGCCGGTGAAGGTGTTGGTGCCGGTCAGCGTCTCGGTGCCGGTGCCTTCCTTGACGAGGCCACCCGACCCGCCGATGGAGCCGCTGAACGTGCCGTCCGTGGGTCCGCCCACGGTGAGGTCGTTCGCGCCGAGGTTGACCGTGCCGTTGCCGGTCAGCGTACCGAACACCTGCGTGCCGTTACCGGCGGAGAGGTCGAACGTGGCGCCCGTGACGACGTCCACGATGCCCGTGGCGGCAAGGCTCGCGCCGGCACCGAGGGCCAGCGTGCCGGCGTTGATCTGGGTGCCGCCGGTATAGGTGTTGGCGCCGTTCAAGGTCAGCGTGGCCGCGCCTTCTTTCGTGAGCCCGCCCGTGCCGGTGAGATCGCCGTTGAAGATCATGTCGTTCGTGCCCAGCACCGTCAGGCCGGCGTTGAGCACCATGTCGTTCGCCAACGTCACCACGCCGCTCGAGTCCAGCGTCGCGTTGCCGCCCACCGTGAGCGAGCCGGTACCCAGCGCGGCATCGTTACCCAGCGTGAGGCCGCCCGCGTTGAGGGTCACGCCGCCGCTGAAGCTGCTCGCGCCGTCGAGCGTCTGGACGCCCGCACCGTTCTTCACCAGGCCGCCGTTGCCGATGATGCTGCCCGCGAACGTGGTGTCGGCCGTCCCGCCGAGCGTGAGCGTGCCGCTGCCGAGCGACACCGTGCTGCCCGCCACGCCCGCGAGCGAACCGATGGACTGGTTACCGCCGGCCGAGATGTCGAACGTGCCCGTGCCGGTGAGGTTCACCGCCCCGGTGGACGACAGGCCACCGCCCGCGCCGAGCGCCAACGTGCCGTCGTTGATCGTGGTGCCGCCGGTGTAGGTATTCGCGCCGGTGAGCGTGATCGTCGCCGCACCGTTCTTGATCAACCCGCCCGCGCCGACGATCGGACCACCCAGGGTCAGCGCGTTGCTGCCGAGCAGGTTGAGGTTGATGCCCGCGTCGAGGTCGATGGCGTTGGAGAGGTTCAGCGCCGCGCTCGTGTCCAGCGTGGCGTCGCCGCCGACGGTGAGCTGGCCCGTGCCCAACGCACTGCCGTTGCCGAGAACCAGGCCGCCGGCGTTGAGACCCACGCCGCCGCTGAACGCGTTCGCGCCACCCAGCGTCTGGATGCCCAGGCCGTTCTTCACGAGGCCGCCGGTGCCGGCCATGACACCGTCGAACGTGCCATTCGCGACGCCACCCAGCGTGATCGTGTTGCCGCCGAGCGTCACCGTGCTTCCCGCGACCCCGTTCAGTACGCCGATGGTCTGGTCGCCGCCCGCCGAGATGTCGAACCCGGTCCCCGATGCCGCGAGGGTCACCGCGCCGGTCGCGGCGAGGCTGCCGCCCGCGCCGATGGCGAGCGTCCCCGCGTTGATCAGCGTGCCGCCGGTGAAGGTGCTGGCACCGGTCAGCGTCTCCGTGCCGATGCCTTCCTTGATGAGGCCGCCGGTGCCGCCGATGGCACCGCTGAAGGTGCCGTCGGTGGGACCGCCGATGGTGATGTCGTTCGCGCCCAGGTTGACCGTGCCGTTGCCGGTCAGCGTGCCGAACACCTGCGTGCCGTTGCCCGCGGAGAGATCCAGCGTGGCGCCCGCGGCGAGATCCACGACCCCGCTGGCGGCGAGGCTTGCACCCGCGCCGAGCGCCAGCGTGCCCGCCGCGATCTCGGTGCCGCCGGTGTAGCTGTTGATGCCGTTGAGGGTGAGCGTGGCGGCGCCTTGCTTCGTCAGTCCACCCGCACCGGTCAACGCGCCGCCGAGCGTGATGTCGTTGCTGCCCAACACGGTGAGGCCCGCGTTGAGCACGATGGCATTGGTCATCGTCACCGCCGCGTTCGCGTCGAGCGTGGCCGCGCCACCGACCGTCAGCGTGCCGATGCCCAGCGCCGCGTCGTTGCCGACGATGAGGCCACCGGCGTTCAACGACACGCCGCCGCTGAACGTACTGGCGCCGTCGAGCGTCTGCACGCCCGCGCCGACCTTCACCACCGAGCCGTTGCCGCCGATGCTGCCACCGAAGGTCTGGTCGGTCGCATCGCCGAAGGTCAGCGTATTGCCGCCCAGGTTGATCGCCGTGCCGGCGACGCCCGATAGCGCGGCGATCGTCTGGCTGGCGGCACCGGAGATGTCGAGCGTGGCTCCGGCACCGCCCAGGCTTACCGCGCCGGTCGAGGCGAGGCTGCCGCCCGCGCCGAGCGCGAGCGTGCCCAGGTTGACCGTCGTGCCGCCGGTGTAGGTGTTTGCACCGGTGAGGGTCAGCGTGGCCGCGCCGTTCTTGATCAGTCCACCCGTGCCGGACACCACGCCACCCAACGTCAGGGCGTTGCTTCCCGCGACGCTCAGGCTCGCTCCCGCGGCCAGCCCCACGTTGTTGGCGAGGTTGATCGGGGCGCTCGTATCGAGCGTGGCGTTGCCGCCGACGTTGAGCGCACCCGTACCCAATGCGCTTCCGTTGCCGAGCAGCAGGCCACCCTGGTTGAGGGTCACGCCGCCGGTAAAGCTGTTCGCGCCGTTGAGGGCCAGCAACGAGGCGCCGTTCTTCACAAGGCCGCCGGTGCCCGTTACGGCACCGCCGAGGGTGAGGTCCTGGCCGCCCAGCAGGTTGAGGGTGCTGCCTGCGCCGAGGTTCACCGCGTTGGCGAGGTTGGCCGCCACGCTGGTATCCAGCGTGACCGCGCCGCCGACGTTCAGCGCGCCGGTACCGAGAGCGCCGTCGTTGCCGAGCACCAGGCCGCCCGCGTTGGCGGTGAGTCCACCGCTGAACGTATTGGCGCCGTTCAACGTGAGTACCGAGGCGCCGTTCTTGATGAGGTTCCCCGTGCCCGCCACCACGCCACCCAGGGTGATGGCCTGACCGCCCAGCAGGTTCAGGGAGCCGCCGAGGTTCACGGCGTTGCCCAGGTCGAGCGCCGTCTTGCCGTCGAGCGTCGCCGCGCCACCGACATTGAGCGCACCCGTGCCGAGTGAATTGCCGTTGGCGAGCAGCAAGCCGCCGGCGTTGAGGTTGAGTCCGCCGCTGAACGTGTTCGTGCCGTCCAGCGTGAGCAGCGAGGCGCCGTTCTTGGTGAGGCTGCCCGTGCCGGACAGGACGCCGCCCAGCGTCACGTCCTGGGTGCCCGGAAGCGTAAGTGCCGCGCCGAGGTTGACGGCGTTGGTCAGGTTGAGTGCCGTCGTGCCGTCGAGGGTGGCGGCGCCGTTCACGGTCAATGCGCCGGTACCGAGCGCGCCGCTGTTGCCGAGCAACAGGCCACCGGCGTTGAGGGTGGTGCCGCCGCTGAACGTATTCGCGCCGGTGAGCGTCTGCGTTCCCGTGCCGTTCTTTACCAGCGATCCCGTGCCGCTGATGATGCCCGCATAGGTCTGGCCGGTGGCATCGCCGAACGTGAGCGTGTTGGCGCCGAGGGCGATCGTCGTTCCGAGCACGCCCGACAGCGCGCCGATGGTCTGGTTGCCACCGAGGGAGATATCGAGATTGGCACCCGCCCCGCTGAGCGTCACCGCGCCGGTGGTGGCGAGGCTGCCACCCGCACCGAGCGCGACGGTGCCCGCCGCGACGTTCAGTCCGCCCGTGAACGTGTTGCCTCCATTGAGCGTGAGCGTGGACGCGCCGTTCTTGACCAGGCCACCGGCACCGGACAGGGCGCCGCCGAACGTGAGCGCCTTCGAGCCCAGCACGTTCAGCGTGGAGCCCGCGGCGAGGTTCACGTCGTTGCTCAGCGCGAGGCCACCGGCGGGAGCCGCCGACGAGCCGTCGATCGTCGCCGTGATCCCCGTGATGCCGTCGCCGACGGTGAGGGCTCCGGTACCCAGGGCCGTGTCGGTACCGAGCAGCAGGCTGCCCCCGTTGACGGTGAGGCCGCCACCGAACGCGTTGGCACCGTTGAGGGTCAGTGACGAAGCGCCATTCTTGACCAGGCTGCCCGCACCGGAAACCGTTCCGCCGAGCGTGAGGTTCTGTCCCCCCGTCAGGTTCAATGAAGCACCCATGCCGAGATTCAGAGCGTTGCCCAACGAGAGCGAACTCGTACCATCCAGCGTGACGCCGCTGCCGCCGACGCTGATAGCGCCCGTGCCCGCCGACGTATTGCCGCCGAGCAACAGGCCACCGCCGTTCAAGGCGATGCCGCCGCTGAAGCCGACGTTGTCGCCGCTGAGTGTCTGCACGCCCGTGCCGACCTTGATGAGGCCGCCCGTGCCGGCGATGGTCCCGGCGTATGAGGGGCTCGTGTTCAATCCGCCGAATGTCAACGTTCTCGCACCGAGATTGACGGCCCCTCCGGTGCCCGCCAGCGAGCCGATGGTCTGGTCGGCGTTCGCGCCGGAAATGTCCAGGCTGGTGCCTGACGACAGGCTGATCGCTCCCGTGGGGGAAAGACTGCCGTTCGCACCCAGCGCCAGACCACCGCCGTTGACGGAGAGGTTACCGGTCAGCCCGTTCGCGCCGCCCAGCGTCAACGTACCCGCGCCACTTTTGATGACGTTGCCTGCGCCGGACAACGTGCCGTTGAGTGCCAGCGCGTTGCTGCCGAGCAGGCTGAGCGTCGCCCCGCCATTGACGACGACACTGTTGGCGAGGTTGAAGTTGGCGGCGGTCGTATCGAGGGACGCATTGCCCCCCACGGTCAGCGCGCCGCTGCCGAGCGCGCCGGCATTGCCGAGCAGGAGGCCACCCGCGTTGAGATCCACTCCCCCGCTGAAGATATTCCCGGCACCGAGCCGGACCACGCCCGTAGTGTTGACGGTGAGTCCGCCCGCGCCCGACAACACGCCGTTCAGGCCGAAGCCGTTGGTACCGCCGAGCGTGAGCCGTCCGACGTTGAGGGACACGTTGTTCGCCAGCGAGAGTCCCGCCGCCGACGCGGCGATCGCGCCGCCGTTGACATTCAGCGTGCCGCTGCCGAACGCTCCGGCGTTATTGAAATTGACCAGGCCATCGTTGATCGTGGCATCGACCCCTGCGACGGCACCCAGTAGGTTCCACGTGCCGCTATTGATGACCAGGTGCTGGAAATTGATGTACTGCGCCGCATCGATCGAGGACACGGCGCCGCCGGTGCCCGCGCCCGGACCCGTCGCCGAATTCTGCAGCACCAGGCGATTGTCGTTCAGGCCACCGCCGTCGACGATGCCCGCGGCACTCAGCGTGACGTTGATGCTGAGAAACGGAAGCACGACCGACAAGCCATCGCTCTGCACCGACGATCCCGACACCGCCGTGAAGGTGTTTCCGGTCACGGAATTGCCGAGGTTGACGCTTCCGTTGATGCTTCCGGCATTGAGGAACGTATTGCCCGCACCCGCGGTGGTCGATCCGGCGAACGCCACGCGCCCCTCCATCGCGCCGGTCGCGCTGTTGGTGAGGTTGGTCTGGCCACCGCCATAGGAAATGATGGCCGGCGCATCGGAAACCTTCAGCGCGCTCACGCCGAAGATATCCATGCCGATGTCGCCGTCGTTGCGTATGTTGGTGACGCCGCCCGCGGCGTTTCGCGTGGCGATCGCCTGCCCTCCCACGCCCACCAGCGAACCGACGTTGACCACCCCCTTGATCACGCCCCGGTTCGAACCGTTGACGAGGTTGTTGATGTTGATCGTGTTGGCGACACCCGACGCGTTGCCTGCCTCGATACCCGCGGAAACGATGGTCAACAGACCTGGATCGATCGAGCCGCTGTTGTTGACCGTGATGCCGTTGCCGGTCAGCGTCATCGCCGTGCCGCCGAGGGCCGGTAACGGCGACACGCTGGCTCCCGTCTGCACGTTCACGGTGACGCCATTGGTGGGGCTCGTGACGGGAAGATTGGCGTCGGTGCAGGTAATGACCGTGCCGGCCTGATTACACACCGCGTACGCGGTGGCACTGAACATCGGCATCGTCAATAACGAGGCGAGGGCCAGCCCCACGCTCCGGCTGATGGATTTGCGGCGAAGGAATTCAAGACGGCGCTGGCTCATGATGCTCCCGGTATGCACGCGTTGGTTTACGCTGCGGTCCCACGTCGCGAGGCCGCAAGGAACCCGCCCCTGTCGTTCGTCGGGCAAGCGTTAAAAAGCGGGTCAGGGAATGATTACCGTGGAGCCTAAGCGACCGTCGGATTCATCGGATGCATAAATTTGGCAACCGATTTAGAAGCGTGCGAATGCGTTACGCATTAGCCGTGGGCTGCGCTTTATTCGGCGAAAATGGGGCAATTACGGCATGGCCGATATCGAATCGGCAAAATGTGATTCAAGCCGCTTCAATCATCGCGAAGCGAAACGCGTTCATTCCTTGTCGAGCGCGCGATACGTCCTGTCCATTGCGACCACCAACATTTTCAAGTACGTCAGCCGCATCTTGGCCACCGCCAGGCGATCGATCGCCGTCGCCATGCGTTCCGGTGTCCATTGCCCCGCGTCGGGAACGCTTTCCACGGTCGCCGCCGCATCCATGTCGTCCTTGATCACCTGTTCCTGCGCGCCACGGAACTGATCCTGCATCGCGTAGACGGTGGAGAAATCCTGCGCATCCTCGTAGGCCATGTACGTGAAGGCACCCGACGTCTGGGCCGTACGCCACGCCGCATCCTTCAACGCCCCCATCTCCATGTTGAAGCTCAGGTGCTGGCCTTCGGCGGACGCGTTGGCGATCTTCGCCAGGACGGCGCGGTCGTCGTCGAGCATCTTCAGCTCTTTGTCGATCTGCGTCCGGATCTGCGAGAGGTCACGGGCATTGTCCGCGACCTCCCTGCGCATCGCGGCTTCGGCCTGGTGCACGAGATGCCGGTGGTGCACGGACTCGACCAGCCCCTCCAGGCTCAACGCGATGAACAGGCCCACGGTGATGGTGAGGATGTGCAGCAGGAATTCCTTGACGCCATCGATCTTCCGGTGGGGCGGATGAACATCGAGCATGACGATTCCTCGAGGCGCGGGCCGTATCCACGAAAGTATGCACGGACTTATCTGCACATGGCCATCACGTTCCTTTCGACACCGTTCGCGGAAGGGAATCGGCCAAAAGTGATAAGAACGTCGGCATGCTTCTTGCGGTTATGATGGTGGGCTGCCGTCGGCGAGTAGGGAGACGACGGCGGAACATTCAACTTCCCTGGCCGGATAAGCACATCCGCCAAGGCAGATCGCGGATCAACAGGCAGGATGGATTTGATTCACACGACACCTCCGCGCGCCGCGCGCGTGCCCCGGGCGAGGCTGTGCCTGGCGCTGATATGGGCCTTGCAGGGCTCCGTTGCCCTGGCTTCCACGCCGTCGTCCGACCGCGATGCGCTCATGGCGCAGGTACGTGCCGAACGGGCGCAGGGGCATCGCGTCGATGCCCTGGCCACGTGCCAGGCGATCCTCGACCGCTGGCCCGCCGACCGCGAGGCCCTGTCCATGAACGTCACTTTGTTGACGGAACTGGGCGCGACGACGCGCGCCAAGGAACTGGCGGCCCGCCTCGATCCGCCGCAAAGCGTGGAAGACCGCTTCCACCTGCATGCCGACGACGTCGGCCACGAAATCCGCTGGGCCGACGGCGAGCCGGCCGACCCGCGCACGCCCTATGCCGAGGCCGATCGCGCGGTAACCGATGCCCGGACGCTGGCCGAGGACACCGGCCTGCCGGAGGATCTTCGTCGCCGCGAACGCTTCGACCTGCTGGTGGCGCTCGACCAGGCGGGCCAGACGGCGGAAGCCGTGAAGCGTTACGACGCCACCCGGAAGACCGATGCCCCGTTTCCTCCCTACGTGGAACGCGCGATGGCCGATGCCCTGCTCGCGCAGCGCCGGCCCGCCGAGGCGGCCTCGCTTTTCGAAGACGCCATCGCCAAGGATCCCGGCCCCTACGACCCTTCCGAACCTGAGCCGCGCATCGGGCTCATGTACGCCTACCTGGAATCCAACCAGATTCCGAAGGCCATCAAGACCATCGACGAGCTCGCCGCGAAGGAACCCAAGTGGGTTCGCGTACCCGGCATCCGCCTGCCGCTGGAAAACCCGCGCAAGGTCGATGCCGACGTCGCCGCCGCGACGCTGCGCGAATACGTCGACATGCCGGCCGCCGCCTACGCCCGGCTCGAGCCGCTCAGCCGGGAAGCCCCGTCCAATGCGCAGCTTCGCAGCGAACTGGGCATGACCGAACTGGCCCGCGGGTGGCCGCGTCGGGCCGAGGAAGACATCGACATCGCCGGCACGCTCGACGAACGCGACGTGGGCATCTACGTCGGACGCTCCGAGGCGGCGCGTGCGCTGCATGACTACGACGAGGTGGATGACGACCTCGCCGTCGCGCACGCGATGGCCGATCGCAACGGACGCGTCGACCGCTCGATGCGCTCATGGGATCGCGAGCGCGGCTGGCAGTTCGACATCACCACCGAGCGCGGCAAGGGCTCCAGCCCCGACTTCGGCGACCGCGACGGCGACACCCAGGCGACCGTCGCCAGCCCGTTGATCGACGACCACTGGCGGGTACTGGCCCTGGCCCGCTATGCCACGGCCGACCTGCCCGAAGGCAGCGTGCGCCGCAGCCGGGTGGGCCTGGGACTGCGTGGTTATGCGCGCGGACTCGAAGCCTATGTCCAGGCGCTGCCCGCCGCCGACCGCTACGTGGGCAAGACCGCCATCGAGGCCGGCGTGAACTGGGCGATGAGCGACCACTGGTCGGTCCACGCCGATTTCAGCACCGCCGGCGACGATACCCCGCTGCGCGCGCAGTACTACGGCATCTCGGCCAAGACGCTCGCCACGGCGGTCACCTACCGCAGCAGCGAGCTGTTCGAGGCGAAACTCGGCCTCACCCGCGACCATTTCAGCGACGGCAACGAGCGCACGGGCTGGCTTGCCACCATCGTGCAGCGCCTGCATACGGCGCCCTACCTCACCCTCGACGGTGGCGTGGAAGTCGGCGGTTCGATGAATACGCAGACCGAGCGTCCGTACTTCAATCCGCGACGCGACAAGAGCTACGCCCTCACCGGCCGGCTGGAAAACCTGCTCAGCCAGTTCTACGAGCGCACGTGGACGCAGCGCGTCGACGTCGCGGTCGGCCGCTACGACGAGCAAGGCTTTTCCAGCGACTGGATGGCCACCGTACGCTACGGCCAGATCTTCGCCCCGATGCCGGGCTTCCGCCTCGGCTGGGGCATCGGCTGGCACAACCAACCCTACGATGGCCGCCGCGAACATCGCGTCGTCCTCGACCTGACCCTGCACTGGGGAGATTGACCCGTCATGCGCTCGTTGTTGTCACTGCTGGCCTTGATCGGTCTCGCCCTGCCCGCTTTCGCCCAGCCCGCGGCGCCCGTGCGTGCGCCGCTGATCGTGCTGGCCTACCACGACGTCCGCGACGATGTCGGCCAACAGGCCGACCGCGATCCGGACGCGACCAGCACCGACCACCTCATCGCCCATTTCGACTGGCTCAAGGGCAACGGCTACAACATCGTGAGCCTCGAGCAGGTGGCGCAGGCCGGTCACGGCGGCGCGCCGCTGCCGCCGAATGCGGTGCTGCTCACCTTCGACGACGGCCTGGAGAGCTTCTACACGCGCGTCTATCCGTTGCTGCGCGCCTACCACTACCCCGCCCTCGCCGCGCTGGTGGGTTCATGGATGGACATGCCCGCCGGGAAGCGCATGCCCTATAACGGTTCCGACTGCGACCGCTCGTGCTTCCTGAGCTGGGACCAGGTGGCGGAGATGCAGAAGTCGGGGCTGGTCGAATTCGGTTCGCATTCCTGGGCGCTGCACCAGGGCATGGAAGGCAACCCGCAGGGCAACCTGCAACCGGCCGCCGCCTACGTGCACTACGACGGGGCCACGAAGCACTACGAAACCGAAGCCGAGTACACCGCACGCGTGCGCGCCGACCTCGCGCACAGCGCCAACGAGATCGCCGAGCATACCGGGGTGCATCCGCGCGCCATGGTCTGGCCCTACGGTGCCTACACCCAGGTCGGGCAGAACATCGCCGCCGGCGAAGGCATGACCTTTTCCTTCAGCCTCGGCGACCGCCTGCCGAAGGTCGGCGGCGGCGGTACCATCCCGCGCCTGCTGGTCAGCGGGAACATCACCGCCAACCGCCTGGGTTGGCTCATGCGCCATCTCTCGCGCGTCGATCCCGTGCGCGCCGTGCAGGTGGACCTCGATTACGTCTACGACCCCGACCCCGCCCAGCAGGACCGCAACCTGTCCAAGCTGCTCGACCGCATCAAGCGCATGCATCCCAGCCAGGTGTGGCTGCAGGCCTATGCGGACCCGGACGGCGACGGCGTGGCCGACGCGGTGTATTTCCCCAACCGCCACCTGCCGATGCGCGCGGACCTCTACTCGCGCGTGTCCTGGCAGTTGCGCACCCGTGCGGGCGTGCGCGTCTACGCGTGGATGCCCGTGATGGCATTCCGCTTTCCCGACGGCAAGGATCTCCCTTCCCTCGCGGGCGAGCCCAAGCCAGGCGGCGACCACTTCCGCCTGGCGCCGTACGACCCCAAGGTGCGGCAGATGATCGGCGACGTTTACGAAGACCTCGCCATGCATGCCGACGCGGCGGGCATCCTGTTCTCCGACGATGCCTACCTGCGCGACACGGATCACCTCGGCCCCTGGGCCCACGACACGCCGGCGCAGAGGACGCAGGACCTGATTGCCTTCACCCAGGAACTGATGACACGCGTGCATCGCTGGCGTCCCCAGGCGCGTAGCGTGCGTAACCTTTACGCCCTGCCGGTGCTGACGCCCAAGGCCGAGGGTTGGACGGCGCAGAACCTCGCCGCGTTCAACGAGGCCTACGACTTCACCGCGCTCATGGCGATGCCGCAGCTCGACAAGCAGCCGGATACCCTGCGCTGGTACCGAACGCTGGCCGACGCCGTGGCCGCCACGCCCGGTGCGCTCGACCGCACGGTGTTCGAATTCGCCGCGCAGGACTGGCGCACGAAGGCGCCGATCCCGGCCGCGGCCATGGGCGAGCGCATGCGCGCGGTGCAGGCCCTGGGCGCGCGCCATATCGGTTATTACCCCGACGACTTCCTCAAGGACCAACCGGCGCTGGAGAGCATTCGTCCGTTCATCTCCGCCGAAGACTATCCCTATCCGGAGCCCGTGCGATGAACGGCGGCATCCTCCACGTACTGCTCGAATTCGCGTTCTTCTATCCGCTGATCATGTCGCTCATCTGGATGAGCGGTGGCGTGATCTACTTCCTGCGCTGGGAGCGCGACGAGCCCCTGCGCGTAAGGCCGCCGGAACTGGCCGAATACCCGATGGTTTCGCTGGTGGTGCCGTGCCACAACGAAGGCGAGCAGGTACGCGAGACCATCGCCCACCTGGCCTCGCAGCAATACCCCCACTTCGAGATCATCGCGATCAACGACGGTTCCACCGACGACACGGGTGCGCAGCTCGACCAGTTGATGCAAACGTATCCGCGCCTGCGCGTGATCCACATGTCCAGCAACCAGGGCAAGGCGATGGGCCTGCGCGCCGCCGCGCTGGCGTCCAACGCCGACTTCCTGGTCTGCGTCGACGGAGACGCCCTGCTCGACGACTACGCCACGCACTGGCTCATCTCGCACATGCTCGAAAGCCCGCGCGTGGCCGCGGTCACCGGCAACCCGCGCATCCGCAATCGATCCACCCTGTTGGGCAAGCTGCAGGTGGGCGAGTTCTCGTCGATCATCGGCCTGATCAAGCGTGCGCAACGCGTGTATGGGCGCATCTTCACCGTGTCGGGCGTGATCGCCTGTTTCCGCAAGAGCGCCTTGCACGACGTGGGCTACTGGAACACCGACATGGTCACGGAAGACATCGACGTGAGCTGGCGCCTGCAGATGCGCCACTGGGAAATCCGCTACGAACCCAACGCGCTGTGCTGGATCCTCATGCCCGAGACCCTGCGCGGCCTGTGGAAGCAGCGCCTGCGCTGGGCGCAGGGCGGCTCCGAAGTGCTTCTTCGCTACACCGGCAAACTGATGAAATGGCGCCAACGCCGCATGTGGCCGGTGGCCTTCGAATACGTGGCGAGCCTGGTGTGGTCTTACACCATGGCGATCATCATCACGCTGTGGGTGCTGGGCCTGTTCGTGCCGCTGCCGCCGTCGCTGTACATCGATACGCTCTTGCCGCAGTGGCACGGCGTCGTGCTGGGCGCGATCTGCCTGCTGCAGTTCCTCATCAGCCTGCTCGTGGACCGCCGCTACGAGACGCGCATCGGACGCAACTACTACTGGATGATCTGGTACCCGCTGGTGTACTGGCTGCTCAACACGGCGACCTCGATCGTCGCGATGCCCAAGGCGCTGATGAAGCGCAAGGGCACCCGTGCGGTATGGGTCAGCCCGGACCGGGGACTGCGATGAAAGCCGAAGCGATCATGATCCAGCGCCCCGAGCGCCAGTCCGCGGCGCAGAAAGCCGTGTTCACCACCGTCACGGTCATCGCCTGGCTGTTCTGGGTGTTTCTCTGGCTGCCGCTGGTCACGCTTGGCGCGTGGGCCTTCGGCCTGCGCAACGCCTGGGTGCAATTGCACGTGAATCGGCTCGGCGACGGCGGCGACATCAGCATCGTGTTCATCTGCGCCCTGGTGTGCGCGCTCGTCTTCACGAGCTGGTCGGGCTACAACTACCGGCGCTTCGCAGGCAAGCAGAAGCGCCGGGGCAACCTGCCCGTGGGCGTGGCCGAAACGGCCGCCGCCATCGGCGCCACCACGGACGATGCCTTGCGCATGCAAGGACATCGTCGCGCGGTGGTGAGCGTGGCCCAGGACGGGTTCATGACGGTCGACGACGCTCGCTGAACCCAGCGCTACACCGCTTTCAGCACGAACACGCCGAACGCGGGGTCGTCCGACACCCACTGCCGCTCCACCTCCCAGCCACCCGACCTCGCCAACGCCGCGAACGAGGCCGGCGTGAACTTGTGCGAGTTCTCGGTATGGATGGTTTCGCCCGCGGCGAAATCGAACGCCTGCCCCGCCACCGTCACGCGCTGCGCTCGTCGGCTCGCCAGGTGCATCTCGATACGCGCCTTCTGCGCGTTCCACACCGCGCGATGCTCGAAGGAGCCCACGTCGAAGTCGCCACCCAGCTCGCGATTGATGCGCACCAGCATGTTGCGATTGAAGGCGGCCGTGACGCCCTCGGCGTCGTCGTAGGCCGCGGTCAGGGTCGGCACGTCCTTGACCTGATCCGCACCGACGATGAAGCGCGCCTCAGGGCCCAGGCGACCGCGCACCGCGCGCAGCAGCTCCACCGCGTCGTCGGCTTCGAAGTTACCGATGGTCGACCCCGGGAAGAAGGCCACCACCGGGTGCCCTTCCAGGGCGCGCGGCACGTCGATGGAACGGGTAAAGTCGGCCACCACCGGATGCACCGCGAGTGCGGGATACGCCGACGCCAATCGTTCGGTGGCGCCGTCCAGCGCATCCACGCTGATGTCCACCGGCACGTAGGCGGCGATCCCGGGCGCGGCGTCCAGCAGCAGGCGGGTCTTCTCGCTGGCGCCACTGCCCAGTTCGAGCAGTACGGCGCCCTCGGGAATGTAGGAGGCCAGATCGGCGGCGATGCCGGTCAGCAAGGCCTTCTCCGTGCGCGTCGGGTAATACTCCGGCGTGTCGCAGATCGCTTCGAACAACGCCGAGCCCGCGCCGTCGTAGAAATACTTCGGCAACATCGTCTTCGGCGAGGCGGACAACCCCGCCAGGGTATCGCGCAGGAACACGTCACGCTCGTCCTCGCGCTCGCGATGCACGTCGCGCGCCAGGCGCAGCCCGGAGAACATCCAGCGTTGTCCCGGCCGGTAGAAGTTCCGGTACGACGGACGGCTGTGTCCGGGCGGCGTCACCGACGCGCCGCCACGCAACACCATCTGGCCGCTCATGAACTTGCCGTTGTACTCACCCACCGCGTCGTCCGCCGCGCGAAACCCGGGATAGGGCGTGTAGGCGCTGGCGGTCCACTGCCATGCCACGTCGTCCACCTGTTCCAGTCCTTGGCGCGAACGCACCGCGTGCTCCCACTCCGCTTCGGTCGGCAGACGCGCACCGGCCCAGCGCGCGTAAGCCTCGGCTTCGTAGTAGCTGATATGGGTGACCGCGGCGTCCGGATCCACGGGACGCCAGCCGGCCGGCGTCATATGCGACCAGACCTCGCCATCGTGTTGCCAATACAGGGGCGCTTCCCAGCCTTCTTCGCGACACTGCGCCCAACCGTCGGACAGCCACAGGTCCGCCCGGCGATAACCGCCCAGCGCCATGAACGCCAGCCATTGCCCGTTGGTTACCAGGCGGTCGGCGATGTCGAAAGGCTCCAGCCAGACCGTGTGGCGAGGGCCTTCGTTGTCGAACGAGAACGGCTCGTCCTGCGCACCGATGCGCACCGGACCGCCTCCGATGCGATGAAAGCGTGCGACGCGGCCCGGCGAAGGCAAGGCCCACCGCGCATCGAACGCCGGCTTCAGCGGCGACTGCGCGAAGAGATGCTGCACGTCCATCACCAGCAATTCCTGATGCTGTTCCTCATGGGCGAGGCCCAGATGCAGCAAGGCCTCGATGTCCGCCTCCAGGCGGTGGGAAAGCAACTCGCCCATGTACCGGTCGACGTAGCGGCGATAGTCGAGCACGCGTGCCACCGAAGGCCGCGTGAGCAGGCCACGCATGGGCCTGGGGTGGCGTGGGCCCACCGCTTCGTAATACGAATTGAAAAGAAAACCGAAGGTCTCGTCGAACACCTGGTAGCCGGGTACGTTCGGTCCGAGCAGGAAGGTTTCGAAAAACCACGTGGTATGCGCGAGGTGCCACTTCGCCGGACTGGCGTCCGGCATGGACTGAACCACCATGTCTTCCGCATCGAGGGCCGCCACCAGGGCTTCGGTGCGGCCGCGCACGGCGGCATAGCGACCGGCCGCCGTCGAGGGCACGCCAACGGCGGAGGCGGCGACGCGTGCCGCCGGTTCGTTATCGACAATGGCTTGCATGGTTGCTCCCTTGGCTTCCGGCTCAGTCCGGAAGGTGTTCGATCGTGACCCGCTCGGGGTAGAACGCCAGATGATCGCGTATGGCGGCTACCGCGTCGTGCGGGGTTTCATAGCTCCACACCGCGTTGATCGCCCGTTCCGAGTGGCCCGGCAGGCTGAAGTACGAGGCCTCGCCCTTATAGGGACACCACGTGTGGTGCTCCGTCTTGCTCAAGGCAGCCATGTCGGCATCGTCGCGCGGCACGTAGAACACGGGCGGATAGCTGGCTTCTTTCAGGCGCAGGGCGTTCCGCGTGTCGACGACCACGCGATCGCCGTCGCGGACGATCACACGTCCGCCGGCCGGCGTGATGTCGATGGGATGGTCCGGTCCGGGAATGCGTACGGGGCGGGACGTCATGGTGATCTCCTTCGCGGCGGAAGCTTTCATCCTGTGGCCCTCGCCGGTGGATTCCAAGACGCCTGCATCGCAAAGCTGCCCGTACCCGCTCGCATGAATGGCAGGATAAGCCACGTTTTGTCCGATGCCGACACTCGAAGACGCCGCGGGCGCGGCCTGCCGGATGACGTTCGACCCGGTTCATTTCGCGGACGCGCGCCGTAATATGGCGTACATGATCTTTGACCGTCGCCGCCTCGCGGCCGCTCCCTCCCCCGGCACGGATCGCCTGCGCGTCCCATGAAGGCGTTGCTGTTAGCGATCATCGTCGTCGTCGCGCACGTCATGCTCCTGACCG
Organism: Luteibacter sp. CQ10; assembly: GCF_040900725.1. NCBI lineage: Bacteria > Pseudomonadati > Pseudomonadota > Gammaproteobacteria > Lysobacterales > Rhodanobacteraceae > Luteibacter > Luteibacter sp. CQ10. The sequence goes on from NZ_JAEUYM010000001.1 coordinate 1,841,584, forward strand.
TCGGTGCGCGCCACGGCATGGCGGTGTCCTACGCATGCTATTTCGCCATGGGCAGCCTGGCCATCGGGAGCACGTGGCTCGCCTGGCGGCGCCAGGATGGCGCGCGCGACCCTCGCTGGTGGCTGCTCGTCGCGAGCGTTGCCCTGTGGATGGTGGCCATGGCCCTGGCGGCGCGGCAGAGCTACGTGATGGACAACGACAATCCCACGCCCGGCGACAGCATGTTCGCCTACGTGCTCTACGTGCTGCCTGTGCTGGTGGCGATATCGTCGGCGCCGGTGGCCGTGCGCAAGCGCTGGGCACTCGCCATCGACCTGGCCCTCGCCCTGCTGCTGGGCGTGCTCTTTTACGTACACACCTTTTCCATCGTCTCGCTGCACGGTGCGGTCGACGTGGCCAGCGCGCTCCAGGTCGCATGGGTGCTCGACGCGGAGAACGTCTGCCTGGCGCTGGCGGCCCTGCTGCGCTTCGTGGCGACCGACAATCCGGACGACCATCGCTTCTTCCGCGCGGTGACCGGCTTCTTCGTCACCTATGCCGTCGCGGGATTCACGTACAACCACTACATCGCCCTGGGGGGGCATCCGGCGTTCGGCGATACGCCCTGGGATGCCCTGCTCGACCTGCCGTTCGCCGTGCTCGTCGCCGTACTCGCCATGGAGCCCACGCGCCGCCACTGGCATCCGCCGGTATACCTCGTACGTTTCGTGCAGGGCGCAAGCCCCACGTTTCTCGCGATGAGCGTGCTCACCTTCGGGCTGCTGGTGATGGCCGACCATCCCGAACTGGGCATCACGGCGGCCATCGCCGCCGTGATGGGTATCGGCCTGCGCGGTACGCTCGCCCAGGTGGACCTCGTCGACGAGGAACATCGCCAATGGCGCCTGCGCGACGAACCCGAAGGCCTGGTCTTCGTCGATCGGCTCACCGGCCTGCCCAACCGTCGCGCCTTCGACGAACGCCTGCTGCGCGAATGGGGCCGTCCGGCACAACAGGCGCCCATCGCGCTGCTGGTGATCGACGTCGATTTCTTTCGCGAATACACCGACCGCTACGGCCGCGTCGCCGGCGACGACTGCCTTCGCACCCTCACCGGCATGCTGCAGGCCCGCGGCCTGCGCGCCGGCGACTTCTTCGCGCGTTTCGGCGGCGAGGAATTCGCGGTGATCGCGCCGGCGACGCCGCTGCATCAGGCCGTGTCCCTGGCCGATGAGCTTCGCGCGCATGTGGAAACCCAGGCCATCCTGCATCCCCTGAGTCCTTTCGGCGTGGTGACCGTCACGGTGGGCGTGGCAGCACTGCGCGCTTCGCCCCACGGCGGCGCGCTGGAACTGGTCAACGCCGCCGAACGCGCGCTCCAGCGGATTCGGCGGTCGGGGCACAACCGCGTGGGCACGCTGGGTACGCCGCGCGTGGCCCAGTCCGACGATCCCTCCCCGCTGGAGTGGAATTAACCCCATTCGTCCCGTCGCCACGTTTCATCCCATGTCCCCCCGCCGAGGCCATGCATGATGATCACGTTGCGCACCCCCCTTCCGTTGCTCCTTGCCGGACTGGTGCTCGCCGCCGGCGGTTTTACCGGCGATGCCCCCGCCAGGCCCGGGATGTCGCCTTCCCCGGCGCCCGACGAGACATCGGCCGATTGCCTGCCGGGCACGCCGATGCCGCTGCCGATGGGCCGGCAGACCCTCGCCTACGCACCGGTGCCCGTACCGGCGAAGATGGCGGCGCCCGCGATGCGGGAGGACGCCCGCATCGTGGCGCCGCCCTCGCTGCCGTTCGCCGGGTCGCCACCGGTGGATACCAGCCGCTACCGCCACCGCGACGCCAATCCCGTGCACCTGGCGGCGGACGAGCCCGTATCCACCTTCGGCCTCGACGTGGATACCGGTTCATACACGAACGTGCGGCACATGCTCCAGGCGGGCCGCCTGCCTCCCGCCGACGCCGTGCGCAGCGAGGAGTTCATCAACTACTTCGACTACGGCTACACGCCGCCCAGCGATCGCTCGCGTCCCTTCAGCGTCACCACCGAATTGGCCCCGTCGCCTTGGAACCGCGACCGCCAACTGCTGCTCGTGGGCATACAGGGATACACCCTTCCCGCGAAGGACATGCCTGCGGCGAACCTCGTCTTTCTCGTCGACGTATCCGGCTCCATGAACGAGCCCGACAAGTTGCCCCTGCTGAAGGCCTCGCTGCGACAGGTGGTGCCGAAGCTGCGCGCTCAGGATCGCGTATCGCTGGTGACCTATGCCGGGTCGACCTGCGTGGCCCTGCATTCCACGCCCGGCGACCGGCACGCGGCGATCCTCGCCGCCATCGACGCGCTCGGCGCCGGGGGCTCGACCAACGGTGCCGCGGGCATCGACCTGGCCTACGCACAGGCCGCGAAAGGCTTCATCAAGGGTGGCGTCAACCGCGTGATCCTCGCCACCGACGGCGATTTCAACGTCGGCACCGTCGGCGTGGAAGCCCTGAAGGATCGCATCGCCGACAAGCGCAGGAGCGGCATCGCCCTGACTACGCTGGGCTTCGGCGAAGGCAACTACAACGACGACATGGCCGTGACCCTCGCCGATGCCGGCAACGGCAGCCATCACTACATCGACAGCCTCGAGGAAGGGCGCCGCGTGCTCGTGGACGAGATGTCGGCCACGCTCACCACCATCGCCAAGGACGTCAAGATCCAGGTCGAGTTCAACCCCGGCACGGTCGCCGAATACCGGCTCATCGGCTACGAAAAACGCCTGCTCGCCCGCGAGGATTTCAACAACGACGCGGTGGATGCGGGCGAGATCGGCGCCGGTGCGAACGTGACGGCGCTGTACGAGATCACACTCAAGGGCGCCAAGGCCGGTCGCATCGATCCGCTACGCTACGGCTCCCCGTCCGCCGTCCCGGACAAGAGCGGCGAGCTGGCCTTGCTGCGCCTGCGCTACAAGTCGCCCGACGGGGGCGCCAGCCGGCTGATCGAACAGCCGCTGTCGGCGACGCCCGAAGCCGCACCCAGCGACCGACTGCGCTTCGCCGCGGCCGTGGCCGCCTTCGCCGACAACCTGCGCGGCGGCAAATACAGCGAGGGCTTCGGCTACGGGAAGGTCGCGGAGCTGGCGCGCGGTGCGGTCGGCAGTGATCCGGGCGGGTATCGCGGACAGATGGCGAGGCTGGCGGAGATGGCCGGCGGGATGCAGACGGCCGAACCCGGACGGCGCTAGACCTTGGGCATCGCTTCGCAGGATTCGCCGATCGTATCGGCGAAGGAAGCCCGCGAAGATTCCTTTTCGCCATGGATGCCTTAACCTTCGGGACCATGGACGCTCCTTCCACCGACGACGCAACGCTGATGCAAGCCTGGACCGCCGGCGACGCCGGCGCCTTCGGCACGCTGTACGCGCGGCACAAGGGCGCCCTCTATCGTTTCCTGCTGCGCACGATGAAGGACCGCGCGCTCGCGGACGAATTGTTCCAGGAAACCTGGAGCCGCGTGATCGCCGCTCGCGCGCGTTACCGGCCCGAGGCGAAGTTCTCCACCTGGTTGCTGCAGATCGCGCATAACCTCGCCATCGACAGCTTCCGGCGCAGCCGTCCGCAGGCCGATGCGGAGGAAACCGAAGCGGTGCTCGCCATGCAGGCCGCGCCCGAGCGGGAACAGCCCGAGCACGCGTTGTCCGACTTCGAATGGCGCCGGCGCATGCAACGCGCCATCGAGAGCCTGCCCGACGAACAACGCACGGCCTTCGTGCTGCGCATGGAAAACGAACTCTCCGTGGAGGACATCGCCGCCGTGACCGGCGTGGGCCGGGAAACCGCGAAATCGCGGCTTCGCTACGCCATGGCCCGGATCCGAGACAGGATGGCCGATTGACATGAACCCGAACACGCCCCCGCCCAGCGACGACCTGCCCGACGAGCGCGAACTCGCCACGCTGTATGCACGCCTGCCGCGCGTCGAGCCCTCGCCGGAACTCGATGCGGCCGTTCGTGCCGCCGCCATGCATGCGCAACCGCGTCGTCGCTCGCGCTGGCCGCTCGCGATCGGTTCGGCGGCCGTGCTCGTGCTGGCCGTCGGCATGGGCTGGCATCTGGGTCACGAGCCGGTGATGCCGCCCGCGGCACGCACGCTGCCCCCGCCGCCCGCGCAAGGCGCGGTGACCCGGGATACCGCTCGCGGCGTCGAACCGCCGTCCTCACCGTCGCCGGTTCTCGACGAAGCGGCGCCTCCCCCACCCCCGATGGCGGCCCGGAAATCCGCTCGGCCCCAGCGCATCGAATCGGCGCCCGCTCCGTCGCCCGCCGCACCGCCGGCCGCCGATGCCGTGCCGTCCTTCGCTCCCGCGCTGCGGATGCAGCGGGCCGTGCCCGAGAAACCGCCCGCGAAGATCCTGCCGTCATCGCTGCCGCCGGACGACCGCGTGGCCTACATCCGCCACCTGCTCGACCAGGGTCGGCGCGACGAGGCACGGCGCGAAACCGAAGCCCTGCGCCGCTCGCACCCACGCTACGAGCTGCCGCAAGACCTGCTCGACCTGCTCAGGTGAGCGCGCTGTACACGCTCACCTCGCCATGGCGGCACGAGGAAGACATCCGCAAGAGCCGCTTCCTCGCCCAGGCCTCGACCGTCGCCACGCCGGAAGAAGCCCTGGCCTGGTTCACCCGGGTGGGCGACGCGTCCGCGACGCATAACTGCTGGGCGTACCGCATCGGCGACGCCTACCGCTTCAACGATGACGGCGAGCCCGGCGGCACGGCCGGGCGACCCATCCTGCAGGCCATCGACGGCCAGGGCTGCGACCGCGTGGCGGTCGTGGTCACGCGCTGGTATGGCGGCATCAAGCTCGGCGCGGGCGGACTCGCACGCGCCTACGGCGGCTCGGCCGCCGAATGCCTGCGGCTGGCGCCGCGCACGCCCATCGTCGCGATGGGGCGGCTGGGCATGCACTGCGACTTCGCGGAACTGGCGCTGGTGTCGGCACGCGTGCGCGAGCTGGGCGGCGAGATCGAACGGGAAACCTTCGTCGCCGACGGTGCGGACGTCGTCGTGTCGGCGCCCCTCGATCGCATCGAGGCCATCGAGGGGCGCGTCGTCGACATCACGCGCGGGCGCATCCAGCCTCGACGGCTGGATTAGGCATCCCTTCCCATGGCGACGCGCGACCGACGCACCGATACCCGGGTGCGAGGCCTCGTCGATCGGCCATCTGTGATTGAATACCTGGCTGGCAGGCCCCATCCCACAAACGATTTCCAACGGAACACGCAACGCATGGCCGAGGCACGCAGGGAGAAGTCACGCAAAATCGGCGCGCTGCGCCATCTGTGGCCGTTTCTCCGGCCGCACAAGGGTCTGGCCGTAGGGTGGCTCATCTTCCTGGGCCTGTCGTCCGGCTCCTCGCTGCTCCTGCCGGTGGCCGTGCGCCACATCATCGACCACGGCTTCCTCGCCTCCAGCGTCGCCACCATCAACGGCACCTTCCTCGCACTGTTCGGCGTGGCCGTGGTGCTCGCCCTCGCCACCGCGGGCCGGTACTACTGCATCGCCCTGCTCGGCGAGCGCTCGCTGGCCTCGCTGCGTACCACGCTCTACCGCCACGTGATCGGGCTGGACGTCGGCTTTTACGAAAGCACGCGCGTGGGCGAACTCACCTCGCGCCTGGGTACCGATACCGAGGTGGTGCAGACCCTGGTCGGCTCGGGCATCTCCGTGGCGCTGCGCAGCGCCGTCATGCTTATCGGCGCCGCCGGCGCGATGGCCTGGACCAGCCCCCGCCTCGCCGGCCTCACCGCGCTGGTGATTCCCGCCGTGATGCTGCCGATCCTGGTGTTCGGACGCCGCGTGCAGAAACTTTCGCGCAACAGCCAAGACCGCATCGCCGACGCCGCCGCCGTCGCCAACGAAACGCTCAATGCCGCGCAGGCGGTGAAGGCCTACGGCCGCGAACCCATCGAAAGCCGTCGCTATGCCGACGCGATCGCGCGGGCACTCGCCACCGCACGCCTGCGCATCGGCATGCGCTCGCTGCTCACCGCCGCGGTCATCGTGCTGATCTTCGGTGCGATCACGCTCGTGCTGTGGGCCGGTGCGCGCGACGTGATCTCCGGCGAACTCGCCCCCGGCGTGCTCAGCCAGTTCGTGCTGTATGCGATCTTCGCCGCCGGCTCGGTGGCCGGCCTCTCCGAAGTCTGGGGCGACGTGCTGCGCGCCGCGGGTGCCATGGAACGCATCGGCGAGCTGTTCGCCGAACGCGCGACCATCGCCACGCCGGATGCGCCCGAGCCCCTGCCGAAGCCCGTCACCGGCACGCTGCGTTTCGACCACGTGTCGTTCCGGTATCCCACGCGCCCCGACGTGCTCGCGCTGTCCGACTTCGACCTGAACATCGCACCCGGCGAAACGGTGGCCCTGGTGGGTCCGTCCGGCGCGGGCAAGAGCACCGTGTTCAGCCTGCTGTTGCGCTTTCACGATCCGGCCAGCGGCACGATCCGCTTCGACGGCGTGGACCTGCGCGCCCTTGCCCTGCCCGACCTGCGCGGTGCCATCGCGCTCGTACCGCAGGAGACCGTGATCTTCGGCGGCACGGCGGCGGACAACATCCGCTTCGGCCGCGAGAACGCTGACGACGCCGAGGTGCGCGAAGCCGCCCGCCTGGCCGAGGCCGATGGCTTCATTTCCGCCCTGCCCGACGGCTACGAGGCCGCGTTGGGCGAGCGTGGCGTGCGTCTCTCCGGCGGCCAGAAACAGCGCATCGCCATCGCGCGCGCGATCCTGCGCGACGCGCCGCTGCTACTGCTGGACGAAGCCACCTCGGCGCTCGACGCGCAATCCGAAGCGGCGATCCAGCAGGCGCTGGAGCGACTCGAAAAGGGACGCACCACGCTGGTGATCGCCCATCGCCTCGCCACCGTGCAGCGCGCGGACCGCATCGTGGTGATGGACGGCGGCAGGATCGTCGCGCAGGGCACGCATGACGAGCTGCTGCGCGAGGGTGGGCTTTACGCGGAACTGGCGCGGCTTCAGTTCGTCGCCTGAGCGTGAACCGGGGCGCTGGGTTCCTGCGTGCGCAGGAACGACGTGAGGTCGTTCGATAGGTAACCTAAACCTTGTAGCTCGTCGTTCCTGCGCACGCAGGAACCCAGCGCCGAGGGCTGGTTCAAGCGATTAGGGTCATGCGGCTCTTTTCGCCCCATTGACACACCGCCCCCTACCGTCCCCCCATGGACGGCGACCTCCTCCACCCCCTTCCCCAGGGCCTCTACTGCCCCGCGGGTGATTTCTTCATCGATCCGATGCTCCCCGTCGAGCGCGCGGTGGTGACGCACGCCCACGGTGACCATGCCCGTTCCGGAAGCGCGCTTTACCACGTCGCCGAAGCCGGCATCGGCCTGATGCGCGAGCGGCTTGGTGCCGACGCGACGCTTCACGCCCATCCCTACGGTGAACGTTTCACCCTCGGCGACACCATCGTCTCGCTGCATCCGTCGGGCCACGTGCTCGGTGCGGCGCAGGTGCGCATCGAAGGATGCGGCAAGGTCGCCGTGGTCTCGGGCGATTACAAGCGCGATCCCGATCCCACGTGCGAACCCTTCGAGCCCGTGCCCTGCGACGTGTTCGTCACCGAATCCACGTTCGGCCTGCCCATCTACCGCTGGCCGCCGATGTCGCAGGTCATCGATGACCTGCTCGGCTGGCTGGAAGACTGCAAGGCCCGTGGCGTGCCGGCCGTGCTGTTCTGCTATGCCCTGGGCAAGGCGCAGCGCGTACTCGCCGAACTGGTGCGCCGCGATCCTGATCGCGTGGTGCACCTGCACGGCGCCATGGTGCGTCTGGTCGAGGCGTATCGCGACGCCGGCGTGGTGCTTTCCCCGACGGTCCCCGTCAGCGACTCGGCCAAGGGTCGCGACTTCGCCGGCGAGCTGGTGATGGCGCCGCCGTCGGCAGCAGGCTCGCCGTGGATGCGTCGTTTCGCCAAGGCCTCCACCGCGTTCGCATCGGGATGGATGCAGGTGCGCGGCGCACGCCGCCGGCGCGGCTACGACCGCGGCTTCATCGTGTCCGATCACGCCGACTGGCCCGGCCTTTTGCGCAGCGTCGAGGAATCTTGCGCCAAGCGCGTGTACGTAACCCATGGCGATGGGGAGGCCCTGATCCGCTACCTCACCGAACGCGGCGTCGACGCCAGGCCCTTGCGCTCGCTAGGCGCCATGCCGCAGCCGCGAACGAGCGAGGAAGGCGACTGATGCGCCGCTTCGCCCGCCTGTTCGAAACGCTGGACCGGACCACGTCCACCACCGCCAAACGCGATGCGATGGTTGCGTATTTCGCCGAGGCCCCCGCCGCCGACGCGGCCTGGGCGGCCTACGTGCTCGGTGGCGGCAAGCTCAAGCGCACCGCCAGCTCCACCGAACTTCGCCTCGCGCTCGCGGCCGAGACCGGCTACGCCGAATGGCTCATCGACGAGTGCTACGAGCAGGTGGGAGATCTGGCCGAAACGGTGGCGTTGATGCTGCCCGAAGGCGATGCCGACGACGGCGACGTGCCGCTCCACGTCTGGATGGAAGCGCGCCTTCCCTCGCTGTCGCGCATGGATGCCGCCGGTCGCGTCGACCTGTTGCGCGAATGGTGGCGTGCGTTGCCGCGCGACCAGCTGTTTCTCGCCAACAAATTGCTGACCGGCGCCCTGCGCGTGGGCGTGTCGCATCGGCTGCTCGTGCAGGCGGTGGCGCACTGGGCGAACCTGCCCACCGACCTCATCGCGCATCGCCTCAGCGGCACCTGGCACCCCACGGCCGAGGCCTTCGCGGCATTGGCCGGGCCCGAGCGCGCGGACGAACACGCGGGTGATCGTCCCTATCCGTTCTTCCTGGCCTCGCCGCTCGAGGAGTCGCCATCGGTCCTGGGAGACGTCGGCGACTGGCTCGCCGAATGGAAGTGGGATGGCATCCGTGCCCAGGTCATGCGTCGCGGCGATGAAGCCTTGCTGTGGTCCCGTGGCGAGGAACGGCTCGATGGCCGTTTTCCCGAGATCGAACAGGCCGCCATCGCGTTGCCGCGAGGCTGCGTGCTCGACGGCGAAGTGCTCGCCTGGACACTGGACGAAAACCACCCCCTGCCCTTCGCGGCGTTGCAGAAGCGCATCGGCAAGCTCAAGCCGGGCCCGAAGCTTTTGGCCGACACGCCCGTGCGGCTCATGGCCTACGATCTGCTGGAACAGGACGGGGAAGACCTTCGCGAACGTCCGCTCGGCGAACGTCGCGAACGCCTCGCCGCGCTGATCGACGACCTCGGCCCCACGTTGATGTTGTCCCCGGCCGTGCGGGCCGACGACTGGGAAGCGCTCGCCACCGTGCGCGGCGAGTCGCGCGAACGGCGCACCGAGGGCCTGATGCTCAAGCGCCTGGCGTCGCCCTACCGCGTCGGACGCAAGCGCGGCGACTGGTGGAAGTGGAAAGTCGACCCCTACACCCTCGATGCCGTACTGCTCTATGCCCAACCCGGCCACGGCCGCCGGTCCGGCCTGTTCACCGATTACACCTTCGGCGTGTGGGACGGCGACAGCCTGGTGCCGGTGGCCAAGGCGTATTCCGGCCTGGACGACACCGAAATCGGCCGCCTGGACCGGTGGATACGCGCCCACACGATCGACCGGTTCGGGCCCGTGCGCTCGGTGGAAACCGTGCACGTGTTCGAGCTCGCCTTCGAGGCGATCCAGGTGTCCAACCGGCACAAGTCCGGCGTAGCCGTACGTTTCCCGCGCATCCTGCGCTGGCGCACCGACAAGGCGATCCACGATGCCGACACCCTCGACACGCTCCGCGGCCTGGCGGCGGGCTGAGCGGCGTCTGCTCGACTGGTTCGCCTCGCAGGAACGTCGCGCGGCGCCGTTCCAGCGCGCGGCATGGCGGGCCTGGGGCGACGGCCATAGCGGCCTGCTGCACGCGCCGACGGGCACGGGAAAGACGCTCGCGGCGGCCGGTGGCCCGTTGATCGACGGCCTGGTACATCCGGCCACGGGGCTTCAACTGCTCTGGATCACACCGCTGCGCTCGCTAGCGACCGACACGGTGCAGCACCTGACCGCCGCCGTCGACGCGATGGAACTGCCCTGGCGCGTGCTGCGCCGTACCGGCGACAGCGGCAGCGCGGAACGCGCGCGCCTGCGTCGCGGCGCCTGCGAGCTGTTGGTGACCACGCCGGAAAGCCTCGCGCTGCTGCTGAGCTATCCCGACGCGCGCGAACGTTTCGCTCGCCTGCGCGGCGTCGTCGTGGACGAATGGCACGAACTGATCGGCAACAAACGCGGCACGCTGCTGCAACTGGGGCTCGCTCGCCTGCGCCGCCAGTTGCCCGATCTGCGCACCTGGGGCCTGTCCGCCACGCTGGGCAATCTCGACGAAGCCCTGCGTGCGCTCTGCGGCGACGGCATGCTCATCGCCGGCGGAACCCGGCGCAAGACGCGGGTGGAAACGGCCCTGCCCGAAGGCGACGAACGCTTTCCGTGGGCCGGCCATCTCGGATTGTCGCAACTGCCCCGCGTGCTCGACGCGGTGCTGTCGGCCACCACCAGCCTCGTCTTCGCCAATACCCGATCGCAGGCCGAACTGTGGCACGAGGCCTTGTCGTCGGTGTGGCCCGAGGCCCCCGACACACTGGCGCTGCACCATGGCTCCATCGATCCCAAACTTCGCGCCGATACCGAGGAACGCCTGCGCGTGGGCACGCTGCGTTGCGTGGTGGCGACCTCCAGCCTCGACCTCGGCGTCGATTTTTCGGCGGTGGAACGCGTGATCCAGATCGGCAGCCCGAAGAGCATCGCCCGTCTGCTGCAACGGGCCGGCCGCAGTGGCCATCGGCCGGGCGCCCTGTCGCGCATCCTTTGCGTACCCACGCACCTGCTCGAACTGGCCGAGGTCGCCGCGGCACGGCGCGCGCTCGCGGCCGATCACCTCGAACCGCGCCATCCGCCGCGCGGCTCGCTCGACGTGCTGGCCCAGCACCTGGTCACGATGGCGCTCGGCGGCGGCTTCCATCCCGATGAGGCCTTCGACGAGGTGACCTCCGCGCTTGCCTACGCGCAACTGCCGCGCGAGCGTTTCGACGCCGTGCTCGCCTATCTGCAGACCGGCGGCTCGGCGCTGGCGAGTTACCCGGAATACCACAAGCTCGTCGTGCGCAACGGGCGGTACACGGTGGAAAGCGGTCGCATCGCGCGCATGCATCGCCTCTCCATCGGCACGATCACCTCCGACGGCACGCTGCAGGTCCGCTACATGAAGGGGGCGCGGCTGGGCAGCGTGGAGGAAGCCTTCGTCGCACGCCTTCGCCCGGGCGACCGGTTTCTCTTCGCCGGACGTCACCTGGAACTCGTGCGCGTGCGCGACATGACCGCCTACGTACGCGCCGCCACCACGCGCCGTGGCGGCGTGCCCCGCTGGATGGGCGGGCGCCTGCCGCTGTCGGGCGAACTGTCGGACGAGCTGCGCGAGGTGCTGGCCGATCCCGACGCATCCGAAGCCGAGATGCGCGCATTGCGGCCCCTGCTGGCCATCCAGCGAGGGCAATCGGCGGTGCCCGGGCTGGACGAATACCTTTGCGAGCGCACGCGTACGCGGGAGGGCGACTATCTGTTCGTCTACCCCTTCGCGGGGCGGCTTGCCCACGAGGGCATGGCCGCGTTGCTCGGCTACCGGTTGTCCCGCCTGCACCCCGGCGATTACGGCTACGCCGTGAACGACTACGGGTTCACGTTGACCGCCGCACGCATGCCACCGCTGGACGAAGCGGCACTGCGCGCGCTGCTCCACCCATGGCACCTTCGCCACGACATCCGCGACAGCGTGAACCTTACCGAATTGGCGCGGCGGCAATTCCGCGAGGTGGCACGCGTGGCCGGCCTGGTCTTCAACGGCTATCCCGCGCACAACAAGACGCTGCGTCAATTGCAGGCCTCCAGCGGTCTGTTGTTCGACGTGCTGAAGCGACATGACCCGGCCCATCCCTTGCTCTGGCAAGCCGAGCGCGAGGTGCTGGAGCAACAGCTGGACTACTCCCGGCTTCGCATCTGTCTCGTGCGCATGGCCCGCGCCCGCCTGCTCTGGCGCGAAACGCCCCGCCTCTCGCCGCTCGCCTTTCCGCTATGGGTCGAACGCCTTCGCGGCGGCATCGCCGCCGACGACTGGAAAACGCGTGTGGAACGCATGCGCGAATCGCTGGAGGCCAAGGCATGAGCCACGGCATCGACGTGGCCGGCGAACGCCTCGAACTGCATGCGGAGCGGGCGATCTTCTGGCCTGCGAAGCGCATCCTGTTCGTCGCGGACGTGCACTTCGGCAAGGGCGCGGTGTTCCGCCGCGCGGGCATCGCCGTGCCCAGCGGCGATACCGACGACGATCTGGCGAGGCTCGACGCGCTGATCGCTTCGCTCGCGCCGGAGCAGCTCGTCGTGCTGGGCGACCTCGTCCATGGCGCGCCCGGACGACACAGCGAATGGGTGGAACGCGTACGGGCATGGCGCGCGCATCATCGTGGCGTGCGCATGCGCCTCATCGCGGGCAATCACGACCGGCACATGGACGCGCGATGGCTCGGTTTCGACGTTTGCCCTGACCGCCTGGCGGAGCCGCCGTTCGTGCTGTCGCATCATCCGCGGGCGGACGAGCGCGGTTACGTGTTGGCCGGGCACGTGCATCCGGGCGTGGTGGTGCGCGACGGATGGCGCAAGCATCGCCTGCCCGCATTCGTTTTCGACGCGCGCGTGGGGATGTTGCCGGCATTCGGCACGATGACGGGACTGCATGAGATCACGAGCGAGGCCGGACGGCGGATCATCGCCGTCACGCCTGCCGGACTTCTGACCCTGTCGTCGCCTTGATTCGCCGATGCGATCGAGTACTTCAGGCCAACGCCGTCACCAAGGCACGCACGATCCGTGGATCGGTACGCGTTTCGCCGTCGCCCATGCCCAGCGCGTTGGCTGGCGCGCGGCGCATCGCCGACGGCAGGCGACGCTTGGCCGATGCATGGAACTCGACGGCATGGGTCGCGTCGCGCAGCGAGGCGACGTTGTCGGGGGTGATGCCCGCACCGGGCATCACCACGATGCGTTGCCTGGCCTGCCTGACGAGTTTCTCCAGCGATGCGGCACCCGTCACCGCGCTGGGCATGCCACCGGAACTCAATACGCGATCGAACCCCAGGTCGATGATCGTCTCCAGCGTCGCCGAGCGATCCGGCACGAGGTCGAAAGCACGATGGAACGTGATACCCATCGGGCCCGACGCCTCCACGAAGCGCTCGCAGGCATCTTCATCCACTTCGCCTTCGGGGGTGAGCGCACCAACGACCACGCCCGCGCAACCCAGTTGGCGGCAATGCTCGATGTCGTCGAGCATGGCCTCGATTTCGGCGTTTTCGTAAACGAAGTCGCCCGCCCTCGGCCGGATGAGCACGTAGAGCGGGATATCCAGCCCCTCGCGCGCAAGGCGAATGGTGCCGTGGGATGGCGTGACGCCGCCTTCGTCGAGGCTCGCGCACAGCTCGACGCGATGCGCGCCGCCTTCCTGCGCCGCGAACGCCGAAGCGACCGAATTGGCGGCGACTTCCAGCAGGGCCATGTCAGTACGTGCTCTTGCCGGGCAGCAGCGTATCCTGCTTCTGCGCATCGCAGATCGCGTACGAGAAGCCCTTCTGGATCGACCACGCGCCGACGTTGCCCTTCTTGTCCATGGCGAGAAACCCGACCTGCACGTCCTTCGCTTCGGGCTTGCGCTTGAGAATACGCTCCACCGCTTCGCGGCAGGCGTCTTCGGGCGAACGGCCCTGGCGCATCAGTTCCACCACGAGGAAGCTGCCGACGTTCCGGATCACCTCCTCGCCGACGCCGGTGGAGGTCGCGCCGCCGACGTCGTTGTCCACGTACAGGCCGGCGCCGATGATCGGGCTATCGCCGACGCGGCCATGGACCTTCCAGGCCATGCCGCTGGTGGTGCACGCGCCGGAAAGGTTGCCGTGCGCATCGATGGCGAGCATACCGATGGTGTCGTGGTTGCTCGCGTCGCCTGGGGTGCCGCCCGGTCCCGCGTTGTAGGTTTTCACTTCGCTGTTGGCGACCGGTTTGTACTTGGCCGTCTTGAGCCATTCGTGCCACGCCTTGTCGGATTCGGGCGTAAGCAGTTCTTCGCGTGGAAAGCCTTGCTCGATGGCGAACTGCGTGGCGCCGTCGCCCACGAGCAACACGTGCGGCGTGCGTTCCATCACGCGGCGGGCCACGGAAATGGGGTGGGCGATGTGTTCGATGGCAGCCACCGCCCCGCAATTGCCGTGCTCGTCCATGATGCTGGCGTCGAGCGTGACCTTGCCGTCGCGATCGGGATAGCCGGCTCGCCCCACGCTGTGGTTGCGCAGGTCGGCTTCCGGCACGCGCGCGCCCTGCTCTACCGCGTCGAGCGCACGGCCGCCGGACGACAACACTTTCCACGCGGCCTGGTTCGCCGCCACGCCGAAATCCCAGGTGGAACACACGCGGGGAATCATGCCGCCGCCCGATGCCTTGCCGGTGGACGACGCGGCCTTGGCCAGCGTGCTACCGCTCAGTGCCAGGCCCGAAGCGATCGACGCGCCCTGGAGAAACCGCCTGCGATCCATGAATTGCCCCGTTCGACGACGCGCCGTCCGCGCCATCGGGAATGTTCGCACGGTGCCGCCACGGCTGACCACCGCCGGAAGTCCCGCTTTCGAATGCTTTTTTCACGGCTTCGCGATAAGCCCTCGCCGCCGCCGAGCGACGGGCCGCCGCATCGGCGAACGCAGCGCCCAGTAACGTCATCATCGTGAGCGCCACCAGCACCAGCAGCAGGATCGAGCCGCGCGCTCGACGGTGCCTCATGGCACCCGCACCACCCGCGAAAACGTGCGGCCGTCGGCGAGCGTCAGACGAAGCTCCACGAGCCCGCGCGCTTCCGGAAGAAAACGCAGCGAGTGCACACCGTCGGCGAACGGCTGCCGCGATGCTCCATGCCGCAACGTGTGACCGGCAAGAGGCCAGTTCGCTTCGACGGGATCGGCGGCGACCGCCGCGAGCACCAGCCACGCCGTGTCGTCCGCCCGGTAGCCGTGCATGTAACGCGCATGCGCACGTCCGTCGATCGACAGGGAGACCATCACGACGGATGCGACGATGGACGCAACGAGCAGGCCCGCCAACAGCGCCACGAGCGTCATGCCGCGGACGGAGGCGACGGCACGTACCACGTGATTTCCTCGTGCCCGGCCCAGTCGATCCGGATGCGGCAAGAAAGGTCAGGCTCGCAATCGACCTTGCCGCTCGCGCCAGGGCCGAGGTGCTCGGCGAGATCGCGCCGAAATCGCGTCATGTCGCGGTGATTTGCCGGTTTTGTGTAGTCGCCCCGACGCACGCCGTCGAGGTTGGCGCGCATGCGGGTGGCGAGGTTCGAAGCGACGGTAGTCGCGGCGAACGAGCGGGATGCCCGTGCGTGCACCCCGAGGGAATGCGCCAGCCACGTGGCATGCGCCGCACTGCCGATCGCGAAGATCGCCAGGGCGACGAGGCATTCGATGAGTGACGAACCATGGACGCGGGGCATCCCGCCACGATGCCCTTTCCGATCGGGCAGGCAAATCCGTCCGGCGCGCCGATCGATGTCCGCGCGCTGATGTCGTCGCCGTCGGTGTTTCCCCAAAAAAAACCCCGCGCAACGGCACGGGGTTTTTCAGAACGTCGCTAGCGGACCGATCAGGCCGCGACTTCGACGCCGGACGCCTGGGCACCCTTGGGGCCCGTCGTCACTTCGAACTTCACGCGCTGGCCTTCCTGCAGGCTGCGAAAGCCCTTGGAATTGATCGCAGAAAAGTGGACGAACACGTCCTCCCCACCGTCCTCGGGCGCGATGAAACCGAAACCCTTGGCGTCGTTGAACCACTTGACCGTACCGAAACGCATTTGCGGAAACCTCTGGACATGGACTGGAAGCACCCGGACGGCGAGGCTTCCCCATGGATTCCCTTGGCCTGCCCCCGCGGCGCCTGCGAAGTATCATCATGTTTCAGACCAAAGCGCAACTGGGATTATTTCCGAGTTCAAAGGCTCGCGATCAGGCGCCCCACAATCGGAAACACGTTGGCCGTGGCCGCCTTCAGGTGCGCGAAGATTTCCTCGATGCTGATTTCTGCCTCGTCACCGGCACCCGCAGCGAAGTTGGCGACCAGGGCCAGGCAGGCGAATTCGAGATCGAGTTCGCGGGCCAGCGTCGCCTCGGGCATGCCGGTCATGCCCACCAGGTCGCAGCCGTCACGCTTCATGCGCGCGATCTCCGCCCGGGTTTCCAACCGCGGCCCCTGGGTGACGCCGTGCACGCCGCCGTCGACGATGGCCAACCCTTCCGCGCGGGCCGCGGCGAGCACGGCCTGGCGCAGGCTTTCGGTGTAGGGCTCGCTGAAGTCGATGTGGCGCACTTCGGCGCCCTCCACGTCGTTGAAGCTGGTGTAACGGCCGTGGGTGTAGTCGATGATCTGGTCGGGCACCACCAGGGTACGCGGGCCCATGTCGTCGCGAATGCCGCCGACCGCGTTGACCGCCAGCACGCGACGCGCGCCCAACGAATGCAACGCCCAGAGATTGGCCCGGTAGTTCACCCGGTGCGGCGGCACGGTATGGCTCTCGCCGTGACGCGCGAGGAAAGCCAGGCGTCGTTGCTTGTAGTCGCCCATGACGACATCGCCCGAGGCGGCGCCGAAGGGCGTGTCGACCGACCGGCGCTCGACGTTCTCCAGGCCCTCGAAGGCGTAGAGGCCACTGCCGCCGATGATGGCGAGATCGATGCTCATCGTGGCTCAGTCCTTCAAGGCATGGATGGCCGGGAGGTTGCGGGCCTGTTCGTGGTAATCCATGCCGTAACCGAAGACGTAGCGATCCGGCAAATCAACGCCGTTGAAATCGGCCTCGATGCCTTCGGCACGGCGGTCATGCAGCTTGGTGCACAGCACCGCCAGCAGCACGCGCTTCGCACCCATCGCCAGGCAGGCGTCGCGCACGGCCTTCAGCGTATGGCCTTCGTCGAGGATGTCGTCCACCAACAGCACGGTGCGATCCTTCAGCGGCACCTCGGGACGGCGCAACCAGTGCAGGTCGCTGCCGCTGGTTTCGCCGCGATAGCGGGTGGCGTGCACGTAGTCGAATTCGAGATCGGTGCGGATGGACAGCGCAAGCTGGCCGGCGAAGATCAGGGCGCCATGCATCACCGAAAGGAACACCGGGCGCTCGCCGGCGAGGGACGCATCGATCTCGCGTCCCATGCGGGCGATTTCGGCATCGAGCTGGTCGCGGGTGAACAGCACGTCGGAATGCGCGAGCGCGTGCTCGAGCGAAGCGGGGGTGGACATGATGGGTCAGGACTCCAGTGCAGTCACGCGCTTGATGAAGCGATCGCGTTGGGGGTTGTCGATAAGGCCTTCCCAGGTGGAAGCGATCTCGCCGCGCAGGGGAGCGATGCGCTCCATCGGCGACGGACGGCGCCCCTTCACCGCCGCGATGGCCTCGGGAACGGCCTCGGGAAAACAGGCGAGCACGAGATCGCAGCCCGCGTCGAGGTTGGCGTGGACCCGCGCGGCGATGCCGCCCGCACTGCCCGCCGCCGCCATGCTGATGTCGTCGCCGAACACGCAGCCCTTGAAGCCCAGTTCGCCGCGAAGGATCTCTTCGATCCACACGTGCGAGTAACCGGCCGGCTGGTCGTCGACGGCGGTGTATTTCACGTGCGCCGCCATCACCGCCTCGGCGCGCGCCTCGATGCCGGCGACGAAGGGTCGCAGGTCGGTGCGCATGATGTCGTCCTTCGAGCGCGGGTCGATCGCCGAGGATTCGTGCGTGTCTTCCTTTACCGAGCCGTGGCCCGGAAAGTGCTTCAGCACGGCGGCCATGCCACCCAGGTGCATGCCGCGCACGTAGGCCTGCACGAGGTCGGCGGCCACCTCGGGATCGGCATGCAGCGCGCGGTTGCCGATGGCCGCGCTGCCGCGATCGAGGTCGGCCACCGGGGCGAAGCTGAAGTCCACGCCCGTGGCGCGCATTTCGCTGGCCATGATCCAGGCGTGTTCTTCGGCGCGCTCGATGGCGGCCGTGGGATCGGTGTCGTGCAGGCGTCCCAGCACCGACAGCGGCGGCAGGCGGGTGAAGCCTTCGCGGAACCGCTGCACGCGGCCGCCTTCCTGGTCGACGCAGATCAGGAAGTCGTCGCCGGCCACGGCGCGCACGTCATCGATCAGCGTCGTCACCTGTTCGCGCGACTGGAAATTACGGGAAAACAGGATGACGCCCGACACGCCCGGCGCCGTGAGCTGGGCATGCTCGTGCGCCTGCAACGCGGTACCGGACAAGCCGATGATCAGCACGGTATGGCTCCTTAGGATTCCCGTTCGTCGGCCGTCCACTGCATGTAGGGCCGTGCGATGAGGTTGAGGTTGTAGTAGCGAACCTGGTGGCTCACTTCCCTGCCCAGCCAGTCGGGACGCGGATAGTCGGCGTCGGCGGCGGGCAATTCGAGTTCGGCGACCACCAGCCCGGCGTTCGCCCCGAGGAATTCGTCGATCTCGAAGTGTGCGCCTTCGAACATGACATGATGACGATGCTTTTCCAGCAGCCCGTCGCACAGATCGGCGAGCATGCGCTCGGCGTCGTCCAGCGGTATGGGGTATTCGTATTCCTGGCGTTCGATGCCCAGCGTGGCCGACTTGATGTTGAGCCATGCCCGCTCGCCCGACCGGCGCACCCGCACCGACGACTTAGCATGCCCCGCCGCGATGGCACCGGCATCGACCAGGTAACCCTGCGCGATCGTTTCGCTGCGCCCGACGAGGCCGCGCCAGCCGTCGCCGGACAGGAGGAACTTGCGCTCGATCTCGATACCCATGCTCAGCGGCGCTCGAACAAGGCGATGGATTCGACGTGCGCAGTGTGCGGGAACATGTCCATCACGCCGGCGCTGACGAGGCGAAAACCCTTTTCGACGAGGATGCCGGCGTCGCGGGCGAGCGAACCGGGATGGCACGACACGTAGACGACGCGGTCGGTGCCCTTGCGCGGCAGGTAGTCGAGCACCTTGTCGGCACCGGCGCGCGGTGGATCGAGCAGGAGCTTGTCCCACGACGCCTTGGTCCAGGGCTCGTTGCGCTGGTCGTCGAAGAGGTTGGCCACGTGGAACGACGCGTTGGCCAGGCCGTTGCGGGTCGCGTTGGCCGCGGCCCGCTCGACGAGGCCGTGCTCGCCCTCCACGCCCACCACCTCGGCGGCGTGGCGCGCGATGGGCAGCGTGAAATTGCCCAGGCCGCAGAACAGGTCGAGCACGCGGTCGGTGGGCTTGAGATCGAGTAACTCGAGCGTGCGCGCCAGCATGCGCTGGTTCATGCCCGCATTGACCTGCACGAAGTCGAGCGGCAGGAATTCCAGCTCGACGCCGGCGGCGGGAATGCCGAACGCCAGGCGCGGCGACTCGGGCCACAGCGCGTGCACGCTGCTGTGGTTGCCCGGCTGCAGGTAGATGGCGAAACCATGTTCCTTGCCGAAGGCCGTCAACGTCTCGCGGTCGCGATCGGACATCGGCGAAAGATGACGGAAGACGAGCGCCACCGTGTCGTCGCCCGCGGCGAACTCGATCTGCGGAATGTCGCGCGCCACGTCGAGGCTCTGCACCAGCGCCGCCAGCAGGCCCACCTTCGGCCCGATGGCCGGGTGGATCACCTCGCATCGTTCGATGTCGGCGACGAAACGCGGATTGGATTCCTCGCGGAAACCGACCAGAACGCGATCCTTCTTGTTGACGAAGCGCACCGAAAAGCGCCCCTTGCGACGATAACCCCAAGGCTCGTCGGTCGACGACGGCAGCCACGACTCCGGCGCCACCTTGCCGATGCGCTCGAAGTTTTCGGCCAGCACGTGCTGCTTGGCGGCGATCTGCGCGGCCGGGGCCAGGTGCTGGAGCGAGCAGCCGCTGCATTGGCCGAAATGGCGGCACTTCGGCTCCACGCGATCGGGCGAGGCCTCGATGACCGAGACGACCTCGGCATCGTCGTAGTTGCGATGCCGCTTGCGGTACGTCAGCCGCACGCGTTCGCCCGGCAGCGCGCCGGAGACGAAGGTGGCCTTGTTGTCGATGCGGGCGACACCCCTGCCGTCGTGGCTGAGGTCGGTGATGGTGGCTTCGAATTCGGTCATGCGCTCAAAAACTGAAAGCCCGGACTGGGGGCCCGGGCTGGCTGGGAGGACACGCCGCGCGACGGACGGCGGATTCCTGGCGAAGAGGGCCTACTTGCGCTTCCAGGCGCCGGAGGCGTCCCGATAATACCAGCCCGAGGGCGCGCGCTGGACCCAGCCGTCGGCGAAGGTCTTGCGAATCTGCGGCTCCCACTCGGGGTGGCCGTTGGCCGCGGCGATGGCCTTGTAGAGGGCGTTGCGATCGCCGTTCTCCTGGTCGACGAGGGAGCGCTGCGCCAACGGGAGGGCGTTCGCGTCGTGCACGGCGACCAGGCCATCGGCGGTGAAGCCCACGGCCCCGTTATCGAACAGGCCCTTCAAGGCACCGCCGAAGCGGCTCTTCATCCGCTCGCGGATGGCGTCGGTTTCCGGCGTGCGGATTTGGATATCCGGGCTGTCGGCCGCCATGGCCCGTGGGATCACGAGATCGAGCAACGACGCCGACGGACCGCCGTCTTGCGGCTTGGCCTTCTCCGGCACTTTCTCGGCGGGCCGTGCCACGCCGCTGTCATCGAGCACGTTGCCGATGAACTGGTCGGCCGCCTTCTGCGCGGCGGCCTCGGGGAAATAGACGTTGATGGTGACGCAGCCGACGAGGGCCACGGCGGCCGCGGCGACCAGGGTTATCAGCAACTTGCGCATGAAAAGCCACTCCGTAGGATCCTGCCCCATCATCGCACGGGCGATCCCGGTTCGCCGATACGACCGCCCTCACCCGATGGGTAGCCACCTTGCCGAAACGGCCCTATCGAAGGGCGGGAGCCGATCGTATCGGCGAACCGGCGGGAAGCGATGGCTTCAACGAACCACCGGCCCACCGCCCTCGGTCGCCGCCTGCAGGCGCCGCACCAGCGTCGGCCAGTCCACCTCGCGCTGGTGCCCCACCACCGTCAGGCGTGGCAGGCCGCTGCCCTCGACGATCGTGTAGCCCTCCTTCGCCGGGCCGAGGCCGCCCATGGTGCAGACATCGCCCTTGAGCACGCACGACAAGCCGATGCGGCGATAACCGAAGGTCTTGAAGATCTTCAACATCGTGCCCTGCAGGCCCCCGGCGATGCCTCCGCCCCCGACCGAGGTGAGGTTGTTCACCGCCTTCTGGCTGATCCGGCCGCCGTCGTCGGCGAGAAGATTCGCCTTGAAGGCCGTGGGCTTCCAGGCGACGAGGCGCAGGTCGTCGATGTGGCCATCCATCCGTCCGGTGATGCTGCCGAAATCGAAGACCGAGGTGAGCAAGCCCAGATCGAGGTTGCGCAGCGCGATGTCGCCGCTGAGCACGGGCGCATCGCTGAACGGCCGGGACAGGGTCATGCCGGTGATGTCGACGAAGCCGTCGAACACGTTGAGCGACAGGCCGCCGCCCAGTTCGACCCGGTCGTCGACGTAGCGCAGGTTCGGCACCGCGCCTCCGACCGTGCCCTTGAACTCCGGCCAGCCCAACGCGCGGCAGAACGCCGCCATGTCCACCTGGGTAAGCGCCAGCGAGGTCTGCAGGCGCTCGCCGCTCGCGGCGCCAGGCCTCAGGCCCAGTCCGAGGATACGCAGCTGACCGTCGAGTACGGGAATGCTCAAGGGCTTCTGGAGCGAGAGTGTGCCACCGCGGCTCCGCCACGTACCCTCCGCACCGCCGTTGGGAATCTTCAGCACCTGGAGTCCCCGCCAGCCGAGCTTCGTCGCGGGCCGATCGCCGTCGGCGCTCCAGTCGACGGCGCCGTGCAGTCCGGCGATGCCCAGGCGTCCACCGGCGAAGGACAGATCGAGGTTGTCGGTCTGGAAGGCGAAGGCGGACAAGCCCTTCGCATCCATCGATGCGCGGCCGCTGAGGCCGCCCGCGGCGTCCAGGGCATCGATGCCGACGGTCTTGAGCAGGCCGGTGCCATAGCGGGTGTAGGCGGCGGGGAACCGCGCGTTGATGCGATCGATGTCGAGTCGATCGAGGTCTCCCTTCGCGTCGAAGGCGAGCTCGCCTTCCAGTTGCAGGGCGTCCGGATCGGTCAGGCGCAGACGCTGGATCGCCAGCGCGCCCTTTTCCGAACGGGCGGAAAGGGACAACTGCACCGCGTGCGCGGGCAGCGCCGCGTAAAGCGGCCCGAGCAGCAACTCACCGCCCCGGAGCGTGCTGTCCAGTTCGATCGTCGTCGCCGACGGCTGGCTGTCGAGACCCAGGCGGCCGCCGCCCGACAGCTTCCGACCCGCCATCTTGCCGCCCGGCGTATCGAACCCCACGCCATCGAGGGCGAACTGGCCGGCCGCCTGGATGCCGTTGTCGAGCAGGTCGAGGGCGACGTCGGCATCGACCTTGCCCGCCTCCAGTCGTCCCGCCCACACGGTGGAGACCAGACCCTGGAGCCAACCCGCAGGCAAGCCCTTGAGCGTGATCTGAGCGTGCGTGGGTTGATCGATGGGCAAGGCCAGTTCCGCGCCGGCCTTGTCCTGGCGAACGGAGACCTCGAGCGTGTTGGCCGCGTCGTCGGCCACGATGCGTAGCGTCGCTTCGGTCAACGCGCCACCCGGCGCGCCGCGCAGGCGAACGCTGCCATCGAAAATCCAGCGCCCCAGTTCGTCGCGATCCAGGACACCGTCGACACCCAGGCCGAGTTTTTTCCAGCCCATCGAGGGTACGTCGGCCCGCGTCGCCAACAGCTTGACGGCCACGCCCTTCCCGCTGTCGGCCCGATGGATGTCGGCCTTCATGCCGCTCATGCTGAAGCCCGGCAGATCCAGGCTATCCGCTTCCACCGAGACGCCGGCATAGGCGATACCCGCCCAGGCGACGAGACACCAGGCAAGGGCAAAAACCATCCATGAGCGGGTTGATACGGGGAGCATGCTCGTCCATTCTGCCAAATCCTGATGAACGACACGGAACGTTGCATGGCAGATCGCCTCCTGGACCCCCTCCCCGCCCCTCCCGATACCGCGCGGCGCACCGTGCTGGTCGCCGACGACGATGTGTCGACGCGGGAGTTTCTGGCCGCCGCACTGAAGACCCTGGGCTATCTCCCCACCCTTGCCGCCGATGGCCGCGAAGCGCTGGAAATCGCCTCGCGCTTGCCCTTCGACGCGTTGCTGCTCGATTGCCGCATGCCCGGCGCCGGTGCGGAAGACGTGTTGGCCTCGCTGCGCATGACGGCTTCCGCCGCGTCACGGCTTGCGACGGCGTTCGCGACCAGCGCGGAGATCACTCCCGTACAACGCCGCCGCCTCCTCGACGCCGGGTTTGCCGGCGTCATCGAAAAACCGTGTCGCGTGGCGGCTCTCGGGCAGGCGCTGTCCTCCTTGTCCGAAAGGGCCTCGACGGCGAAAGTACTCGACGACGACGAAGCCCTCGCCGCGACGGGGGACGCCAACACGATGCGTGCGTTGCGCGGGTTGCTTCGGGACGAGCTGGCCACGCTCGAAGACGAACTCGGCGTTTATGCCGGCCAGCCGGGAGCCTTCATCGAGCGGCTTCACAGGCTGCGATCGGCGTGCGGCTTCTGCGGCGCGGCGCGACTGGGAGTGCAGGTAAAGGCATTGCAGAAGCACCTCGTCCACCAGGGGCATGCCACCGGGCCGGCACTGGAACGCTTTCGCGAAGAGCTTCGCGCCACGATGACGGCACTGGACGCGTCGCAGGCCTGAGCGATCGGACCATGCCATCGCCGATGACGTCGGCTCCCACGCGAAGCCCGGCCTTTTGGGAATCGACATCGTCGGCGATAGCCGGGACGCCTCGACTCAGCGAAGTACCCGCCATGCCCGCAACTCGCCACCCCCAAGGTGGAACGAGATCACCTGCCGCATCATCCGGCGCAGCGACGAAAGCCCCGCGGCATCCGGTGAGCTATCGGCCGCCAGCGCCAGCAGGTCGGAGCCGCGGATTGCGCCGGGATCTCCCGGCCGACCCGGCATCGGCCCCGCTTCCGGGTCGTAGTAGTAGCTCGACGAGGGATCGATGGCGTCGCCGCTGCTTGCGTCGGCATCGAGCAGCAAGGCGTATCCCAGCGCATCCATCATGTCGCGCTCGAAGCGCCGCAAGGTCCAGCCCAGCGGCTCCGCGCCGGCCATGCGCGCAAGCGTGCGTTCGTAGTGGCCGAACAGTTCGGGGTTCGGATCCTGCCTGCCGGTGAGGCGAACCACCAGCTCATTGAGATAGAGCCCGGCCATGCCGGCATCGCCGGTGAGGCGAATCACCGGGCCGACCGGCTCCGCATCGCGCAGCGTCGCCAGCTCACCCTTCAGCAGGAGGTCGAGTTCGAGCCGCTGGAACGGCTCGAGTTGGGCACGCTGCATGCGTGCTTTCTCACGCCGCACACCCCGCGCGACCACGCCGATGCGGCCCTGGTCACGGGTAAGGCACTCCACCAGCAACGACGTCTCGCGGTACGGCCGCGCATGCAGCACGAAGGCGGGTTCCCTCTCGATACGCATGGCGTCGCACGCCCCCGCGGCTTATTCGTAACCGAAGCGCTTGAGCAGGTTTTCGTCGTCGGCCCAGCCTTCGCGCACCTTCACCCAGAGCTTGAGGAAGACCTTGCGCTCGAACAGGTGCTCCATCGCCTTGCGGGACGACGTGCCGATGGCCTTGAGCTGCGCGCCGCCCGCGCCGATGACGATCGCCTTCTGGCCGTCGCGTTCCACCCAGATCACGGCATGCACTTCGGCTACGCCATCGGGGCGATCCTCGAAGCGCTCGATCTCCACCGTGGTGGCGTAAGGCAGTTCCTGTTCCAGGCGCAGCATGAGCTGCTCACGCACCATCTCGGAGGCGAGGAAGCGCTCGCTGCGGTCGGTGATCTCGTCTTCGCCGTAGATCGCCGGCTGCTCGGGCAGGCGCTTGAGGATGCCTTTCTCCAGGGCATCGAGCCCCTTGGACTTCAGCGCGCTCACGTAATACACATCGTCGAACGGATGCTTCTGCATCAGGTCGGCCACGAAGGGCAGCATGGCGGCCTTGTCTTTCTGCAGGTCGACCTTGTTGATCGCCAGCAACCGGGGAAGATCCTTCTGTTCGGCGAGCGCGGCGTACATGGCCGCGTCTTCGTCCGTCCAGCGCCCCGCCTCGATGACCTGCACCGCCAGATCGACCTCGGTGACGGCCGCGCGTGCCGCGCGATTGATGCTGCGGTTCATCGCGCGCTTGCCGCCCTTGTGCAGTCCTGGCGTGTCGACGTAGAGGATCTGGCCCTCCGGCTTGGTCGAGATGCCCAGGATGCGGTGACGGGTGGTCTGCGGGCGATGACTGACGATGCTCAGGCGCACGCCGATCAGCGCGTTGAGCAGGGTGGACTTGCCGACGTTGGGACGACCGGCGAGCGCGACGTAACCGCAGCGGAAATCGTCGTCGACGCGGACGTCGGGGGTCGGATCGTTATCGAATTCGTTCATGGTTTGATGTCCTGCAATCGACGAAGCACGGCCTCGGCGGCCTCCTGCTCGGCGGCGCGACGGCTGCCGGCGCGGCCTTCGATACGGATGGATTGGGGCTCGTCGATGGAACAGCTCACGTCGAATGTTTTCGCGTGGTCTTCGCCGTAGCTGTCGATGAGTTCGTAGGTGGGCAAAGGCAGGCCCTTGCCCTGGAGCCATTCCTGCAGGCGCGTTTTCGCGTCCTTGCTGGAGCGCTTCAGTTCGGCGATACGCGGCGTGAACAGGCGATTGATCACCTGGCGGCACGCATCGTAGCCGTCGTCGAGGTAGACCGCCGCCACCAGCGCCTCGAACGCGTCGGCGAGGATCGAATCGCGGCGAAAGCCTCCGCTCTTCAGCTCCCCCGGCCCCAGTTTGAGCTTGTCGCCCAATTCGAGGTCACGCGCGATCGCCGCCAGGGCCTGACCGTTCACCAGTTGGGACCGCAGGCGCGACAGCTCGCCTTCGCTGGCGTTGGGATGCGCATCGAACAGCAACTCGGCGACGGTCACGCCCAGAAGCGCGTCGCCGAGGAATTCCATCCGCTCATTGTTCGGCTTGCCCGCGCTTCGGTGGGTGAGCGCGAGATCCGCGAGGGATGGATTACGAAAATGATGCGGAAACTGCACGGTAAGCCGTCATGCCTGGACGTTCCTCATCGGCACCGCGTTTTCGAAGTGCAGGAGGAAGTCGATGTTGTAGAGGAAATGGATGCGCTTGTCGTACGAGACCTCGAGCACCGTAGCGTTGTTGCGACGGTCGATCGTGATGTCCTGCGGCCGGATGGTGGCATCGTCGACGTACTGGAAGCCCATCTTGTAAATGAGGTCACGGCGAATGCCGTTGAGGTCGCCCGAACCGCCGTCGGAGGCCATCTGGTTCATGGCCTTCTTCACGCCGAAATACTCGATGTACGACGGCACGAGCCTCATGGCCATGAAGGCGAAAAAGCCGAGCACTAACAACACGATGAGAAAGCCGATAAGGGTAATACCCGATTGCCTGGTCTTCATGCGTTCACGTCCCGCCGCCCGGGCGGCTCCCCTGAGTTGGTGCCGATGAGATGCGGGGCGCCAAGCGCCCCGCCGTGCCAGATTACCGCGTCCGACGCCCGCCGTAACGTCGGCAGGCGTGACGGTGGGCACCGTTTCGTCAATGAATGACCCGGCCCATCCGGCCGAAGTCGAACCAGCCGTTGCCCGGGCCGCGCCAGGCCAGCCAGACGAAGAACGCCTTGCCCACGAGGTTCTTCTCGGGCATGCAGCCCCACCAGCGGCTGTCGGTGCTGTTCATGCGGTTGTCGCCCATCACGATGTAGCAGCCCTTGGGCACTTCCGACGGCACCCCGGCGTTGGGGATATCCAGCGGCATATTGTAGGCGGGGGTGAGCGCGATGGTGTGGTTGATGCTGCCCAGGTGCTCGGTGTAGAGCTTGGAGCCGTAGGTCATCAGCAGACGGTCTTCCGGCTCGTTCACGTTGCCCTTGTACGGCCCGATCTCGTCGGCGCCCACGCGTTCGCCGTTGATGTAGAGCTCGCTGCCACGGGTTTCGATACGGTCGCCCGGCAGGCCGATCACGCGCTTGATCCAGTTTTCGCTGGGCACCGGCGCATGGGGGTTCTGGCAGGTCACGTCGCCGCTGCGGATGGTGTTGCCCTGCTCGTCCTTGCAGACGTAGCCGGGGAAGCGGAACACCACGACATCGCCACGGCGCGGTTCGCCGTTCTCGACCAGCTTGTTGTTGAAGGCCGGCATGCGCAGGCCATAGGTGAACTTGTTGACCAGGATGAAATCGCCGACGTCGAGCGTGGGCATCATCGAGCCGGAAGGAATCCGGAACGGCTCGGCCACGAAGGAGCGCAACAACAGCACCACGAGAATCACGGGAAAAAGGGAACGTGCCCAGTCCACCGGCCACGACTCGGGCTGGTCTTCGCCCGTGGCCTCGGCGCGGGCGCGGCGACCCTTCGCCAGGAAAAGGCGGTCGAACAGCCAGATCAGTCCGAAAAGGACCGTCAGGCCAAGCAGAATCGCCGAGAAATCAAATGCCATGCCAACTCCGTCAATCGTGTCGAAGGACCGCGAGGTCCATTCCGGCGCATCCGGCGCCGGGTTTCCATGGGTGAAACGTCATGCCACAGGGGTGGCCTTTACTTGTCCACCTTCAGCACCGCCAGGAAGGCTTCCTGCGGGATCTCCACGCTGCCGACCTGCTTCATGCGCTTCTTGCCTTCCTTCTGCTTCTCGAGAAGCTTCTTCTTTCGCGATACGTCGCCGCCATAGCACTTGGCCAGCACGTTCTTGCGCAGGGCCTTCACCGTCGAGCGAGCGATCACCGCCGCGCCGATGGCGGCCTGGATCGCCACGTCGAACTGCTGGCGGGGGATCAGGTCTTTCATGCGCTCGACCAGCTCGCGTCCGCGGCGGTCCGCGTGAGAGCGGTGCACGATCAGGCTCAGCGCGTCGACGCGATCGCCGTTGATGAGGATATCCACGCGCACGAAGGGGCCGGCATCGAAGCGCTCGAGGTGGTAGTCCATCGAGGCGTAGCCGCGGGATACCGACTTCAGGCGATCGAAGAAATCGAGCACCACCTCGGCCAGCGGCAGTTCGTAGGTCACCTGCACCTGGGTGGCCAGGTACTGGATGGAGCGCTGCACGCCGCGCTTCTCCTCGCACAGCTTGATCACGTTGCCGACGTAATCGGCCGGCGTGAGGACGTTGGCGACGATGATCGGCTCGCGAATCTCGGCAATCGTCTGCGGCGGGGGCAGCTTGGCCGGGTTGTCGAGTTCCATGACGGTGCCATCGGTCTTGGCCACCTCGTAAACCACGGTGGGCGCCGTGGTGATGAGGTCGAGGTCGTACTCGCGCTCGAGACGTTCCTGCACGATCTCCATGTGCAGCATGCCGAGGAAGCCGCAGCGGAAGCCGAAGCCCATCGCCTCGGAGCTTTCCGGTTCGAAGAACATGGCGGCGTCGTTGAGGCGCAGCTTGTCGAGAGCCTCGCGCAGCGCCGGGTAATCGTCGGCCGACACCGGGAACAGCCCCGCGAAGACGCGCGGCTGCATGGTCTGAAAGCCCGGCAGGGGCTCCTCGGCCGGCTTGCCGGCGTGAGTGAGCGTATCGCCCACGGGCGCGCCATGCACGTCCTTGATGGACGCGTTGATCCAGCCCACTTCGCCGGCCGACAGCTTTTCGAGCTTCTTGCGCTTCGGGGTAAACACGCCGACGTCGTCGACCAGGTGGGTGCGTCCGGTGGACATCACCAGGATCTTGTCGCCGGGACGGATCTCGCCCTGCATCACGCGCACCAGCGAGACCACGCCCAGGTAGTTGTCGAACCACGAGTCGATGATCAGCGCCTGCAGCTTGTCGGTGCCGCGCGGCTTCGGCGCGGGGATACGATGGATGATCGCCTCGAGCACCTCGATGACGTTCTGGCCGGTCTTGGCGCTCACGGGGATCGCGTCGCTGGCGTCCAGTCCGATCACGGCCTCGATCTCGGCCTTGGCCTTCTCCACGTCGGCGGTGGGGAGGTCGATCTTGTTGAGTACCGGGATGACCTCGAGGCCCTGCTCGATCGCCGTGTAGCAGTTGGCGACCGACTGGGCCTCGACGCCCTGGGCGGCGTCGACCACGAGCAAGGCGCCTTCGCAAGCGGACAGCGAACGGCTCACCTCGTAGGAGAAGTCGACGTGGCCGGGGGTGTCGATGAAATTGAGCTGGTAGGTCTTGCCGTCACGCGCCTTGTAAGGCAGCGAGACCGACTGGGCCTTGATGGTGATGCCACGCTCGCGCTCGATCGGGTTGTTGTCGAGCACCTGCGCTTCCATTTCGCGCTCGGACAAGCCTCCGCACAACTGGATGATGCGGTCGGCCAGGGTCGACTTGCCATGGTCGATGTGGGCAATGATGGAGAAGTTGCGGATGAGTTCCATGGAGCGCCGTGGTCACGTTCACCATCGCTCGCGGCGCGAACGACGCGCGCCGGCCCATCCGGGCCGACGCTAATCCCGCATTATCGCATGGAAGGCCGCCCGCCGCCGACCGGCGGGTGGCCCTTGTTTCAACGATCGCCGGGGACGGTAATTCCCACGAACCGGGTGGCATCGTCGCGGCGAATCAGCAGCATGGCGGTGTCGCCCGGCTTGACCCCTTTGGTGGCTTCGCGGAAGGCCGCGGCACTGCCGACACGCTTCTGGTTGACCATGAGCACGATGTCTCCCGACTGCAGGCCGGCCGCCTGGGCCGCCCGACCGGAAATCTTGCTCACCACCACGCCCTCGCCCGCCTTCAGGCCCAGCTCCGATCGCGTGGAGGCGTCGATGTCCTGCACCGACATGCCCAGGGCGGCGGCCGAGCCGCCCGCCGAATCGCCGCCGGACGAGACGGCTGCCAGGGCATCCTTGTCACGTGGCAGTTCGCCGACTTTCACGTCGACGGTCTGCTTCTTGCCGTCGCGCAGGATCTCGACCTTGGCGTTCGAGCCCGGTTTGGTCATGCCCACCAACGGCGGCAGGTCCGCCGACTGCATGATCGGCGTGCCGTTGAACGAGAGGATGACGTCACCCTGCTTCAGCCCGGCGTTGTCCGCACCACTGCCGGCCGTGACCTGCGCCACCAGCGCGCCGCTGGCGGTGGGCAGGTCGAGATTCTTCACGAACTCGTCGACCGGCTGCACTGTGACGCCCAGCATGCCCCGGGAGACATAGCCTTTTTCCTTGATCTGCTGCACCGCGTTCATCGCCACGTCGATGGGAATCGAGAACGACAGGCCCTGGTAGCCGCCCGACGTGGAGTAGATCTGCGAATTGATGCCGATGACCTGGCCCTGCAGGTTGAACAGCGGACCGCCCGAATTGCCCCGGTTGATCGGCACGTCGGTCTGGATGAAGGAGGTATACGGCTGGTCACCGCTGCCGAGGTTGCGGCCCACGGCGCTGATGATGCCGTGGGTCACCGTGGCGTCCAGGCCGAACGGCGAGCCGATGGCCAGGGCCCACTGGCCGCGCTTCACCGAACGCGAATCGCCGATGGTGACGGTAGGCAACGCGCTGGCATCCACCTTGAGCAAGGCGATGTCGTACTGGGGGTCCTCACCCACCACCTTGGCCGTGAACGAACGGCGATCCTGGAGACGGACCTTCACCTCATCGGCGCCGTCGACGACGTGGTCGTTGGTGAGGATGTATCCGTCGGCCGAGATGATGAAGCCCGAACCCAGCGAGGTCTGCTCGCGGGGTTGCATGGGCATGCCCGGCATCCCGGGCATGCCGAAGAAACGGCGGAGCAGTTCGTCCTGGTCCTGGTCGTCGGGCGCGGTCTTCGGCGAGCCGGTGCGCCCCTTGGCGCGATGCGCCGCTCCGGTGGTTTTCGCCTCCACGTGGACGACCGCGGGGGCGTACTTGTCGACGATCCCGGTGAAGTCCGGCAACGATTGCGCCTGCGCACCCGTCGCCGCCACGACCAAGGCGCCGCCCAGAAGCGCGCGTACATGCCAGAAAGCCATCGTTTTCCTCCTTTTTAAGCCACGGCTGCCCGTGCGGAGCATGCCGCACGGATCGTTACGAAACAGGGATGGTCGAGCGGCGCGCCATGAACGCACGGCGCGCCGGGAAAGCCAGGTGCCTCAGCGGGCCTGAGGCGCGGCGACCGGTGCCACATAACGGCTACCATCGGGCCGGATCAGCAGCATGTAGGGGCTGTTGTCCGTCGCCTGGGCAGCGGCACGGGTACGGTGAATCTGGTAGGGCATGGAGCGCGGCAGATAGACCGCACCGTCGTCGCCCGGCCCCTCGAAAGCGGCCTTCTGGGTGAACTGCGACGCCATGTTGCCGCTGAGCCATTGCGGCGCCACTGGCGCCTGGGCGGTCTCGCGGGCGGTATCGGCTACCTGCGCAACGCTCTCGGGGGCTGCGCTGGCAGCCTGCGATGCGACCTGAGGCACGCCGGCGGACGATCCACTGCCCGACGGCTGGGAAAGCATAAGGGCCGCCACGGCGACGCTGGCGGCGATCGCACCGCCCGCCGACCACTGCAGCCAGCGGCGCCGCGGCGCCCCCGCGGGAGCGGCGGCGGCTTCGGCTTCGATGGCGGCCATGACCCGGCTGGCGAAATCGCGCGATACCGGCGGCACCGCCTGGCCACGCAAGCCGTCACGGCCCAGGTGATAGCGCGACCATGCCTCCGAAAGGCCCTGGTCGGCGTCCAGACGCCGCAGCAGGAAGCGGATTTCCTCCCGTGACAGCTCTCCATCCATACCGGCGGAGAGAAATTCCCGATTGGCTTCGCTCATTGGGTTTTGTCCTCGCGGTCGGAAAGCAATGGCCGCAGTTTTTCGTCGATGGCCTCGCGGGCCCTGAAGATACGCGAACGGACGGTGCCGATGGGGCAGTCCATGATGGCGGCGATTTCCTCGTAACTCTTGCCGTCCACCTCGCGCAGGGTGATCGCGGCCCGAAGCTCCTCGGGCAGGGCTTGGACAGTGGAAAACACCGTTTGTTCCACCTGTTCACGCATGAGTTCACGCTCGGGCGTGGCACTTTCGTGCATCCGGGTGGCTCCGGGTACGTAGACGGCGTCCTCGATGTCGATATCTCCCGTGGGAGGGCGCCGGCCCATGGCCACGAGGTGGTTCTTGGCCGTGTTCACGGCGATCTTGTACAGCCAGGTGTAGAACGCGCTCTCGCCACGGAAGGAGCCGAGCGCACGCCACGCGCGCACGAAAGCCTCCTGGGCGATGTCTTCGCATTCGGTCCAGTCATGGACGTAGCGGGAGATCAGCGCGACCACCTTGTGCTGATACTTGCGGACAAGCAGATCGAATGCGCGCCGGTCACCCTGTTGCACGCGTTCGACAAGTGCTTGATCCAGTTCGTTTTCGCCCATCCGGGCCGTCTCCTTAACTCTTCAGGGGCCAGTCGCGGGCGCAAGTGAGACAAAAGCCGGCGACGCAAGTTCACCGCACCGGCCGTTCCCAGGGAAAATATGCGGATCGCGGCCGCCACCTCAACCCGGCTTACGCCGGCGCGACCGAGCGCCCCTCGCTGACCAGGCGCTCGCGCTCGGCCAGCAACTTGTCGAAAGTGAGCGCGGGCAAGGGCCTGCAGAACAGATAGCCCTGCAATTCATCGCAGCCCTGCGCGCGAAGGAACTGCAGGTGTTCCTCGACCTCGACCCCCTCGGCCACCACCCCACGCTTGAGACGATGCGCCATCTCGATGGTGGAGCGCACGATCGCCTCGTCGTCGGGATCGACGCCGATATTGCGTACGAAGCTCTGGTCGATCTTGATCCGGTCGGCGGGCAGGCGGCGCAGGTAATCGAGCGAGGCCGCGCCCGTGCCGAAGTCGTCGATGGCGATACGGCAACCCAGCGCATGCAGCGCCCCGAGCCGCTCCTCGAGGTCGGGCACGGTCTTGACGCTGATGCTCTCCGTCACCTCGAGTTCGAGCAGCGAGGGGCTCAGTTCCGTCTGGCGCAACGCCGCGGCGACATCGCCGGCGAGGTCGGCCTGCATCAACTGCACCGCCGAAAGATTGACGCCCAGACGCAAACCCAATCCGTAGCGGTCTTCCCAGACCTTGGCCTGCTGGCACGCCGTGCGCAGCACCCATTCGCCGATGGGCACGATGAGACCGGTGGCCTCGGCCATGGGAATGAAGAAGGCCGGGCTGATCATGCCCAGTTCGGGATGCTCCCAGCGCACCAGCGCTTCCATGCCGACGATGTCCTCGCTCACCGCGTCGACCTGCGGCTGGTAGAAGACCCTCAGTTCGCCATTGCGCACCGCATGGCGAAGGCGCGACTTCAGTTCGATCTGCTGCTGCTGCGATGCGTCGAGATTGACCGCATACACCTGGTAGTTGTTGCGCCCCAGGCGCTTGGCGCCATACATGGCCTCGTCGGCGTGATGGAGCAACAGGTCGCCCTCCACCGCGTCGTCGGGGAAAAAGGCGATGCCGATGGATACCGTGACCTGAAGTTCGGAGCCGTCGCCGAGGTCGAGCGGCACCTCCATGGCCTGCACCACCTTCTCGGCGATGCGCTGCACGTCGTCGCGCTTGACGATGTGCCGCAGGATCATCGTGAATTCGTCGCCGGCGTAGCGCGCCACGGTGTCCGAGCCACGTACGCTCGACCGCAAGCGTCGCGCCACGGCCGCGAGCACCTGGTCGCCCGCCGCGTGACCCAGCGTGTCGTTGATGCCCTTGAAGCGGTCCAGGTCGATCATCAGCGTGGCGAAACATTCGCCCGTGCGCTCGGCCTCGCGGATGGTGGTATCCAGGCGATCGTCGAACAACAGGCGGTTGGGCAGCCCGGTCAGCGGATCGATCAGTCCCCGGGCGCGGCCCTGTTCGCGGCTTCGCCGCAGCTCCAGTGCCGCGGCGAAGCGCGCGCCGACGGCGCGCAAGGCCACTTCGAGCATGCGGCCCGCGCCGCTATGGCGACGGCTGCCGGCGAGCATCGCGCCGAACACGTTGTGCCGTTCGTCGATCAGGGGAACGAAGGCGAAAGCATGCAATCCCAGCGCTTCCACCAGCGGATCGGCCAGGGGGATGCCCTGCCCTTCGATCAGCTGCGACAGCGTTTCACCGCCGAGGCATAGCTTCAGGAGCGAAATATCGGCCGCTTCCGCCCATTCGACCTGCTCGCCGCCGTTCCACACGCGGGCCACCAGCTCCGGATCGTGATCGCTTTCGGGGAAGGCCGACCACACCGCCAGCACGTCGAGGCCAAGGGCATCGGCCACCTTCGCGGCCGTGGCGTGCATGCCTTCGTCGTCGGCGGGAAACGCATCGAGTTCGGCCAGCAACGCCAGCGCGCGATCGGCCACGTGGCTCACGCGCAGGTCACGAAACGCCACGCCGATGCGGTGTTCGCCGCCGTTGACCAGGTGCCGCACGTCCACTTCGCCGGGAACGTCCCGCCCATCGGCCCGGCGGAGCACGCAAGGGTGGGCATCGCCATCGGGTAACGGCCAGGACATACCGTCGGGAAGGGAAAAAAGCTCACCGAGCAGGCGGCCTTCCACGGGGCCATCCCCCACGCATAGGCGGTTCATCACCTCGCCGCTTTCGAGGATGCAACCGTCGGGCGTCGTCGCCACGACCCAGGCCGCGCCGGCGTCGAAAGCGAAACGGTAGCCCGCCTCCGGGGGCGCCGCCGCCGGAGCGACCGGCGCCGGCGCGGCCATGGCCGCGCGCAGGCGAGGCACCAGTTCGTGTTCGACGGCGCTCTCGCGCAACCAGTAGGCATGCCCCTCCGGCGTCAGCCCGGGGAGATCGTCGGCCACCAGGTAGACGATGGGCAAAGTCGCATACGCGGCATGGGCACGCAGGATACGCAGCCCCCGGGCGAGATCCTCGGTGCCATCGGCGGCGACCACCGCCACGTGCAGCGGCGGCGCGTCGGCGAGCAACGAGGTCAGCTGCTCCGCGTCGCGGGCGCTCAGCAGGAAGCAATCGCCTTCCGCGTCGAGCGCGTCGAAGATCGCGCGACGGATATCCCGGCGCGGCGTGAAAACGAGGATGCCCCTGGTGTCCGTCATGCCCGTTCAGACCACCCAGCGCCCGTCGCGCAGGCGCGGCGTCGCCGACCGGGCGTGCCGATCGGCATCGACGACCACCACCTCGTCGCCCAGGCCGCCCAATTGGGCGGCCGTGGTGCCGAGGAGCACCACGCGGCGCACATGACCGGTCTGTGCCCGGGCCAATTGCCGTAACAGTGCACTGTCGGTGGCGCTGATGGGGCCGGTCGGCACCTCGAGGAGGTACACGCCGAAATGCAGGCTCTGCAGGATGTAGCGAAGCGCATCGCCCAGGCGTGCGCAGCCGGGAACGCGCATCTGCGCGTCACGCAGGCTCACCAGCCCTTCGTTCGCGCCCCACAGATAGGCCGCCTGGCCGGTACGGCGGGCGACGAGACGGAACTGGTCCACCAGCGCGGCCAGATCGGTGGCCTTGAGCGCCACCAGCGGCCCGGATGCCGACAGGATGCGTTCGAAGAGGTCGGTGCCTGCTTGCGGATCGACGGACATGGGCTCGGAAAGGGCAGAAATCCCTCAAAGTATCGAGCCAAATGCCCAAAGGCGCCAGCGCCTTGCACGGAAACGCCCCGGCCACCATACGCGCCGGTATCTCGCATTCGTCCCGATGGGACGGTATGGTGGTGCGCTCACTCGCCACCGCACGACCGCCATGTTCGAAGGACTCCGATTCAAGCACTGGAAGACCAGCGTGGGCGACGACGGCATCGTCGTCCTGACGCTCGACCGCGAGGGCACCAGCGCCAACGCGATCTCCCGCGACGTGCTCGACGAGCTGGACACGCTCGTCGAACGCCTGGGCATCGAAAACCCGACCGGCGTGGTCATCCACTCGGCCAAGCGCTCCGGTTTCGCGGTGGGCGCGGACGTCCGCGAATTCGTGGAGTACGCGCAGACCGGCACCGTGCTCGAAACCATCGAGTATGGCCAGCGCGTCTTCGAGAACCTTGCCCGCCTCCCCTGCCCCACGGTCGCCGCGATCCACGGCGTCTGCCTGGGCGGGGGCGCCGAACTGGCCCTAGCCTGCCGCATGCGCATCGCGGCCGACGACGACGCCACCCGGATCGGCCTGCCCGAGGTGATGCTGGGCATCCATCCTGGCTGGGGCGGCAGCGCCCGTCTCCCGCGCCTCATCGGCGCACCGGACGCCTTGCCGGCCATGCTCACCGGCAAGCCGTTCAATGCGCGCCGCGCCAAGGCCGTGGGCCTGGTCGACCGCCTGGCCCGCCCGGACGAACTGCTCGCCGAAGCACGTCATCTCGCCAAGCGCCCACAGAAACGCCCCCTCGCCCAGCGTGCGAAGGCATGGGCCACGAACACCGCCCCCGCGAGGGCCATCCTGGCGCCGATGGTGCGCAAGCAGACCGCCGCCAAGGTGCGCAAGGAGCATTACCCGGCGCCGTTCGCCCTCATCGATACCTGGGCGCGAGGCGGAGACGACATCCAGCAGCGCCTGAAGCTCGAAGCCCGGTCGGTGGCCAAGCTCGCCGCTACGCCCACCGCACGCAACCTCATCCGTATCTTCTTCCTGCAGGAGCGGCTCAAGGGCCTCGGCGGCGGCGTCGAGCATGGCATCGAGCACGTGCACGTCGTCGGCGCCGGCACCATGGGTGGCGACATCGCCGCGTGGGCCGCGCTCAAGGGCTTCGAGGTCACGCTGCAAGACCGCGAGCTGCGCTTCATCGAGCCGGCGATCCAGCGGGCGAAGACGCTGTTCGAAAAGAAGCTCAAGGCACCCGCCAAGGTCGAAGCCGCCACCGCCCGCCTCCGCGCCGATGTCGAGGGCAAGGGCGTCGCCGACGCCGATCTCGCCATCGAGGCGATCTTCGAGAATCCCGAAGCGAAGCACGCGCTTTACGCGGCCATCGAGCCGCAGTTCCAGGCCGACGAGATCCTCGCCAGCAATACGTCGTCCATTCCGCTCGACGAACTGCGGCAGGGCCTGGCCGCGCCGCAACGCTTCCTGGGCCTGCACTTCTTCAATCCGGTGGCGCAGATGCCGCTCGTGGAAGTCGTCCGCCACGACCGGCTCGACGCCGATATCGAAAAACGCGCACTCGCGTTCTGCAAGGCCATCGGCAAGCTGCCGGTGCCGGTCAAGGGAACCCCGGGCTTCCTGGTCAACCGCATTCTCATGCCCTATCTCATGGAGGCCATGCGCCTCTACAACGAAGGCGTGCCGGGGCCGGTACTCGATCGCGAAGCGAAGAAGTTCGGCATGCCGATGGGCCCGATCGAACTGGCCGACACCGTGGGCCTCGATGTCTGCGCCTCGGTGGGCAAGGAACTGGCGCCGTTCCTGGGTCTCGAGGTGCCGCAGGGCCTCGAGGAAAAGCTCGCCGCGAACAAGCGCGGCAAGAAGGACGGCGAAGGCCTCTACGTCTGGAAGGACGGCAAGCCCGAGAAACCCGAGGTCGATCCGGACTACGTGCCGCCGTCCGACCTGCAGGACCGCATGATCCTGCCGATGGTCAACGAAGCCATCGCCTGCCTCGCGGAAAACGTTGTCGACGATGCCGACCTGCTGGATGCCGGCGTCATCTTCGGCACCGGTTTCGCGCCGTTCCGCGGCGGCCCCATCCAATACGTGCGCACCGAAGGCGTCGCCACGGTTCGCGAGCGGCTGGCGAAGCTCGAGCAGAAGCATGGAGCACGGTTCGCGGCGAAAGAAGGCTGGGATAACCCGGAGCTCAAGGCTCCGGCCGCCTGATTCGTCTTTACCGCTTCGCCGGGTATCGCCGCTGAAGCGGCTCCTACCGAACGGGGTGCGGCAGCTTGCAGCCACCTGCTCGGTAGGAGCCGCTTCAGCGGCGATAGTCCGATGGCCTCACCACATCAGGTCGTCAGGCACGCCGTCGTCCGATTCGCTCTTCGCATCCGGATCCACCATCAGCGCGATGAACTCCGGCGCGATGCCGCGCAGTTCGTCCACCACCACCTTGCTCACCACGAGGTAGCGGCCGTTCTGTTGCACCACGCCCAGCTCACCCGCGTTGATCGCGGCCAGTTGCACGGCATCGACGTGGACGCGCCGAATCTTCTCGCCATACGGAAAGTGGCGCACGTGATCGGCTTCGGCGAGATTCAGCGCCTTGTCCTTCAGCAACGCCTCGACCTTGTTCTTTTTTTCCTTGCGCAAACGGGCCTGCTCGGCGGCCTCGGCTTCCGCCTTCTTGCGTTCGCTGGCCTCGGTCTGCGCGCGGATGGCGTACGCCTTGGCAAGGTCGATCTCGCCGTCCTTGCGTGGCGGACGCTGACCGCCCTGCGGCTTCGGGCCCGGACCCTTTCCCGGGCGGCCACCTTGCGGCTTGCCGCCATGGCGCGGATTCTTGCCCGCATACGGCTGACCGCTCGCGCCACCCTGCTTCTGAGGCGGCGGCGAGGACGTCCTTTTCTCTTCGCGGATCTCCTTGACGAGGCCGCTCTTCAACAACTGGTCGCGCAGGGACTCTGCCATGATCGGTAAGACTCGTTCGGTTTCAGTAATGCGGCGGCGGCGGCTCGGTAGCCGGATCGCTACCCAGGCCCGCGCGCATGTTGCCAAGGTCGGAGCGCAGGTCGCGCACCGCCCGTTCCAGCAGATCGAGCCGGCGTGCGATTTCGGCATCCGCCGACGACAGGCCGTTGACCGTGTCGTCGATGAAGGCCAGGCGCACCTCCAGCTCCATCATGCGTTCGTCCAGCTCAGCCATGTTCGCGCCCCTTGAGACTGCGGCCACGACCGATGCCGTAATAGGCGATGCCCGCCTCTTCGACCAGCATGGGATCGTAGAGGTTGCGACCGTCGAAGATCACCGGCGTGGCCAGCAACGACTTCACGCGTGCGAAGTCGGGGCTACGGAAGGCCTTCCACTCGGTGACGATCACCAGGGCGTCGGCCCCCTCGAGCGCTTCGTAAGGACGCCCAGCCAAGTAGAGGTCGGCGCGTTCGCCGTAGATGCGACGGGTTTCGTCGGCCGCCTCGGGATCGAAGGCGCGCACCTTCGCGCCCACATCCCAGAGCTTCTCCATCAGGCGACGACTCGATGCCTCGCGCATGTCGTCGGTGTTCGGCTTGAAGGCCAGGCCCCATACGGCGATGGTCATGCCCTGGAGCTTGCCGCCGAAATGCGCCGAAAGCAGATCGAACAGGCGTGATTTCTGCGCATCGTTGACGGCTTCCACCGCGTCGAGCAGGCGTGCGTCGTAGCCCACCGCGTGGGCCGTGCGCGCCAGCGCCTGCACGTCTTTCGGAAAGCACGAACCGCCGTAGCCCGCGCCGGGATAGATGAAGTGGTAGCCGATGCGCGGATCGGCGCCGATGCCCTGGCGCACGAGTTCCACGTCGGCGCCCACGCGCTCGGCGATGTTGGCGATCTCGTTCATGAAGCTGATCTTCGTCGCCAGCATGGCGTTGGCGGCGTACTTGGTCAGCTCGGCAGAGCGCTCGTCCATCACCACCATGCGGTCGTGGTTGCGGTTGAACGGTGCATAGAGCTTGCGCAACACGCCCACGGCCCGTTGGCTGGACGAGCCCACGATGATGCGATCGGGACGCATGCAGTCCTCGACCGCGTCGCCCTCTTTGAGGAATTCGGGGTTGGACACGACATCGAAAGGCACCGACGAGCCCCTCGCCTCGAGCCGTTCGGCGATGGCGGCACGCACCCGATCGGCCGTACCGACCGGCACGGTCGATTTGTTCACCACGACGGTGTAGCGGTCGATGTGGTCGCCGATGGTCCGCGCCACGGCCAGCACGTACTGGAGGTCGGCGCTGCCGTCCTCGTCGGGCGGCGTGCCGACGGCGATGAACACGATATCGCCATGCTCGATGCCCTGTACCGCGTCCGTGGTGAAGCCGAGACGCCCTTCGTCGTGGTTGCGCACCACCATCGGTTCGAGGCCGGGCTCGTAGATGGGAATGTCGCCCTGCTTCAGGCGCTCGACCTTGCCGGTATCCACGTCGACGCAAAGCACGTGGTTGCCCATTTCGGCGAGGCAGGTTCCGGTGACGAGACCGACGTAGCCGGTTCCGAAGATGGTGACTTTCATGAGGTTCCCGGGAAGGGCGACGCATGCGTCGTAACGACGAATTGTAAGCCGCCATCCCATGGGCGAAAAGAAAAACCATGAAAAAAGGCGCGGATCGCTCCGCGCCTTTTTCGTGTAACCCAAACCGCCGGGGCTTAGTTGCCGCCCTTGTCCTGCACGGTCGGAGCAGCACCCGGACCCTTGCCGGCCGGGGTCGGACCGGTCTTGACCAGCTCGACGTCGAAGATGATCGTCGCATTCGGCGGGAAGCCGTTTTCCGGCTTGGCGCCGTAGGCGATGTTCGACGGGATGAAGAGCTTGTACTTGCCGCCGACCTGCATCAGCTGCAGGCCCTCGCGGAAGCCCGGGATGACCGCGGCGAGCGGGATCTGGGCCGCACCCGGCGGCTGGTGGTCGGCCGACGAATCGAACTTCTGGCCGTTCACGAAGGTGCCGGTGTAGTTGATGGTGACCGTGTCGTTCGGACCCGGACGCTGGCCGGTACCGGCCTGGACCACCTGGTACTGCAGGCCCGAGGCGGTGACCTTCACGCCCGGAGCGGTCTTGTTCTTGGCCAGGAAGGCGTCGCCTTCGGCCTTGTTCTGCGCGGCGACCTTGTTGTACTCGGCCTCGGCCTTGGTCTTCAGCTGGGCCACGAAGGCTTCACGCGTGGACTTGGCTTCCGCTTCGGACATGGTCGGCTTCTGGCCGGAGAGCGCGGCCTGCAGGGCCTTGGCGACCGTGGCCGGGTCGACTTCCTGGGCCACGAGCGGCGGCAGCGAGCTGGCGAGATCCCAGCCCACGACGTAGCTGGCCTTCTGCTTGTCGACCGGACCCGCGGCAGCCGACTTGGCGGCGGGCTTGGCGCCCTGGGCGGATGCGCCCGCGGCCGTACCCAGCGCAACCGCCAGGGCGACGGCCGTCATCGTGGGACGCAAAAAGTGCTTCATTCGATACTCCCTCTTGGAAAGATTGGCGACGCCGCCAGTACACCTCCGTGTGGAGGCAGAAACGCCATTGTGCGGTGGTTCGCGGCTAGCTTGCAATGACGGGCCAAAGACAGGGTTTCACGGGAAAAGTTCACCGGCCTTTCGTGGATGTGACGAAATCGTCATTCCTCGTGCCCATGGCCGGGTTTTTCCAGCGTGTCGCGCAGGGCCGCCTGCAGCCGGGCATGGACCTGCACCAGTACCCGCCAGAGCAACCAGGTGAGCCCGATGCCGATCAGCACCAGCACGATGGCCACCTCGCGGGGCGGCAGGATCGTCGAGGCCAGGGCGGCCACCAGCAGCCCCAGGATCAGCATCGCCACCAGGGGAATGATCCGGGCGAGCACGGCGCGAATGGTGTAGGTGCGGGCGCCGAAACGGTCGGGGATGCTCAGCTCCGCCAGCAGCATGCCCAGCGCCTCCGCCTTTCGATAGGTCGCCACCACCATGGGCAGGGAAAGGAGCGCCGCCACCGACCAGGCGAGGCTGCGTCGCACGTTCGGCTCGTCGCTGAACAGGTCCAGGTGGAGGAATCCGCGGCGATAGGCGAAGGCCACGATGATGAAGACCGCGACCACCAGCACCATGTTGATCGCCACGTGCCAGACCAGCCGGCGGATCATCTTCATCACCATGGCGCCCTGCCCTTGCAGGCCGAGGTTGCCCATCCATTCCGTGTAGGCGCCGAACACGCCGGTGACACGCGCCGGCAGCACGCGGCCGAGGACTCCCGCCAGGGGCACGGACGCGCGAATGAGGTAGGGCGTAAGGAAGGTGGTGATCGCCGACACCGCCACGGCCACGGGATAGAGGAAGCCGCTGGTCACCTTCAGGCTCAGGCCCAGCGAGGCGATGACGAAGGAGAATTCGCCGATCTGCGCCAGCCCCATGCCCACCCGCAGGGACGTGCGGCCGTCGTTAC
Organism: Luteibacter sp. CQ10; assembly: GCF_040900725.1. Classification (NCBI taxonomy): domain Bacteria; kingdom Pseudomonadati; phylum Pseudomonadota; class Gammaproteobacteria; order Lysobacterales; family Rhodanobacteraceae; genus Luteibacter; species Luteibacter sp. CQ10. Next base: position 1,883,707 of record NZ_JAEUYM010000001.1, read on the forward strand.
CCGCGACGAAGCTGCCGAAACTGCATGTCACCACCTTGCCCACCACGACGGCGACGGTGACGATGGTGATCGGCCAGGCGTACTCGACCAGCAACGCCGGATCGATGAGCATGCCGATGGCGACGAAGAAGATCGCGCTGAACATGTCGCGCACCGGCATGATGATCCGCTCGATGCGCGCCACGCTTTCGGACTCGGCCACGATCGCGCCGATCATGAAGGCACCCAGCGCCACGCTGTAGCCCAGTTCGGTCACCAGCAGGCAGAAGCCGAAACAGATGCCGAGCACCGCCACGAGCAGCACGTCGTTACGGCTCACCCGCGCGATGTAGTCGACCACGCGAGGCACCAGCAGCAGGCCCACCACCAGCGACACCGCCATGAACAGGCCGAGGCGCCCGACCGCGGCCAGCGCCTGCCCCGTTTCCACGCCGCCCGTGCTGGCGATACCCGTAAGCAACGCCATGAGCACGATGGCGAGCAGGTCTTCGACGATGAGGATGCCGAACATCAGTTGCGCGAAACGCTCGCGCTTGAGGTTCAGGTCTTCCAGCGCCTTCATGATGATGGTGGTCGAGGAGATCGACAGCATCGCGCCGAGGAAGATCGAATCCATCGCCGACCAGCCGAAGAAGCGCCCGATTTCGTAGCCGATCCACACCATCAGCACGATCTCGGCGAAGGCGGCCACGAGGGCCGCCCCGCCGACCGCGCGCAGTTTCTTCAGGCTGAATTCCAGGCCCAGCGCGAACAGCAGCAGGATCACGCCCAGTTCGGAGAGCGTGCGGATCGTTTCTTCGTCGTGGATGAAGATGAAGGGGAAGGTATGCGGACCGATCAACAGGCCGGCGATGATGTAGCCGAGCACGACAGGCTGGCGCAGGCGCTGGAACAGCACCGTGGTGAGTCCGGCCACGAGCATGACCGTGGCGAGGTCCTGGATGAAAACGAGCCCGTGCATGCCTGTCCTTTGAAGAATGTGGGAACAGGTTAACCCGTGGGCCGGTGTGGGAGCCGACTTTGCCGGCGACAACGTGCGAACCACCGGGACCGCCCGCGTGGTCCATCATGCAAGTACGTGCCGCTCATGGACATTCCCGACATGCCCGAAACCGACGTTGAAAAAAATGTAACGAACGCTTGACGGGTTCGGCATTCAGCCGTAATCTTTGCGGCTTCCAGCAGGGGGCCATAGCTCAGCTGGGAGAGCGCCTGCATGGCATGCAGGAGGTCGCCGGTTCGATCCCGGCTGGCTCCACCAACTTCTAGTACGTCCCCATCGTCTAGAGGCCTAGGACATCACCCTTTCACGGTGGCGACCGGGGTTCGAATCCCCGTGGGGACGCCACTTCCTTAGTCCGCTAAGGAGTGAGAGTACTGAAGTTGGTTTGTGGTTGGAAGGTTTGAGAAGTAATTCGGAGCGGTAGTTCAGTCGGTTAGAATGCTGGCCTGTCACGCCGGAGGTCGCGGGTTCGAGTCCCGTCCGCTCCGCCATTACTTTCAAGAATCCGCCTGATGGGCGGATTTTTTTTCCCGGTTTACGGGGCCATAGCTCAGCTGGGAGAGCGCCTGCATGGCATGCAGGAGGTCGCCGGTTCGATCCCGGCTGGCTCCACCATGTTTCACGTTTCAAGTACGTCCCCATCGTCTAGAGGCCTAGGACATTACCCTTTCACGGTAGCGACCGGGGTTCGAATCCCCGTGGGGACGCCAACTTGAAAAGCAGTTCGGAGCGGTAGTTCAGTCGGTTAGAATGCTGGCCTGTCACGCCGGAGGTCGCGGGTTCGAGTCCCGTCCGCTCCGCCATTGCTTTTCCTTTCAAAGAAAAATCCGCCCTCGAGGCGGATTTTTTTTGCCGTGATGCAGCCGATGAATCGGCTCCTACCGAGCGGGTTCCCCGCCGGCGGCGTCCACCCGCTCCAGCGTCCCGATCGAATGCCCCTGCTCCGCCAGGTATTCCAGCCAGCGGCTGAGGAATCCGTTCATGCGCAGGCGGTGCTGGAACACGGTATCGGCGGGCGGAAACGGCCCGAGCACCTGCCATAGCTTGCGGCCGGGATGGCAGTGCATCGCCTCGGCCACGTGGGCGTCGGTGTACATGCGCAATTGCGCCGACGGCGACGGCTGGCCGGTGGTCTCGTCGACGAAGTCGTAGGTGAGCTCCAGCTCCAGGGTGTAGGGATGCTTTTCCTGGATGTCGAGCTGCACCTTGAGGCCGTCGTCCACGTCGGACACGTAACGTCCGGGCGCCAGCCGCTGGGGCGCGAACAGCCGCGCCAGCCGGTGGTAGTTCTCCGAGTAGAGTCCCATCAGGAACTCGAAGCGTCCCGGAATCAACGCGATGGGGCGTTCGATGACGGAGGTCATGGCGCGGTCGGTCTCCTGGCTCAATCAGTACATGTGTCTCTCGATGCCGAGGTATTCGAAGATCTTGCTCGAGATCTCCTCGATCGAGGTATGGGTCGTGTTCAACACCGGGATGTTCTCCCGTCGCATCAGGCGGTCGGCCTGCTCCAGCTCCCAGCGGCACTGCTTCAGCGTGGCATAGCGGCTTCCGGGACGACGCTGCTCGCGGATCTGGGCCAGGCGGATGGGGTCGATGGTGAGTCCGAACAGCCGGCTACGGTAGGGCTTCAGCCGCGACGGCAGTTCGAGCTTGTCGAGATCGTCGTCCGTGAGCGGGTAGTTGGCGGCGCACACACCGTAATGCAAGGCCATGTACAGGCAGGTGGGGGTCTTGCCGGACCGGGACACGCCCACCAGCACCACGTCGGACTGGTTGTAGTCCACGTCCAGCCCGTCGTCGTGCGCGAGGGCATAGTTGGTGGCCTCGATGCGGGCCTCGTACCGCTCGGCATTGACCAGGCCGTGGGAGCGGTTGACCGCGCCGGACTGCTTGGCGCCGAGTTCGATTTCCAGCGGCTCGATGAAGGGCGCGAACACGTCGAGCATCAGGGCCCCGCTGCCGGCCACGATGTCGCAAAGGGCCCGGGAGGTCATGGTGTTCACCACGATGGGACGCTGGCCATCCTGGGCGTACTTGGTCTTGATCCGCAGGCAGGCGGCTTCGGCTTTGGCCGGGTTATCGATGAAGGGAAGGCGGTGGGTGTCGAACTGCACCCCGTCGAACTGGGCCAGCATGCTGTTGCCGATCGTCTCGGCGGTGATCCCGGTGGAGTCGGAGATGAAGAACACGGTTCGCCGCATGAAAACGATTCCTCGGGAAAAGGTAGGACCCAGATGACTCCCACCTTAAGACCAATACGCCGTCCTAACCAACTACCCCGCAGAATAAGCGGGTCGTTTGTGCATTGCGCCTTGTATGGTGGCAATACCACTACGACAATGCGCCGATTTTTCCAGCGCGGCCCGCCGCCCAACCGATGTGAGGATCTTCCTTTGAGCGACCTGGTACTTTGGCTCGACGCGCTACGCATGACCGACCTGGGCAAGGTGGGCGGCAAGAACGCCTCCCTTGGCGAGATGATCGGCAACCTGGCGAAACTGGGCGTCTCCGTTCCCGGTGGCTTCGCCACCACGGCCGACGCCTTCCAGACCTATCTCGAGAAAAGCGGCCTTGCCAAGCGCATCCAGGAGCGCCTGGCCACGCTCGACGTCGACGACGTCGACGAGCTGACCCGCGGCGGCAAGGAGATCCGCGGCTGGATCGTCGATACCGCCCTGCCCGCCGACCTCGAGCAGGCCATCCGCGACGCCTACGCCAAGCTCTGCAAAGACGCCGGCGCCACGGACATCGCCGTGGCCGTGCGCTCCTCCGCCACCGCCGAAGACCTTCCCGACGCGTCCTTCGCCGGCCAGCAGGAAACCTTCCTCAACGTCGCGGGCATCGACGACGTGCTGCATAAGGTGAAGGAAGTCTTCGCCTCGCTCTACAACGATCGCGCCATCGCCTATCGCGTGCACCAGGGCTTCAAGCACGAGGACGTCTTCCTCTCGGCCGGCGTGCAGTTGATGGTGCGCTCCGACGTGGGCGCCTCCGGCGTGCTGTTCACCCTCGACACCGAGTCGGGCTTCCGTGACGTGGTCTTCGTCACCGGCTCGTACGGCCTGGGCGAGATGGTGGTCCAGGGCGCCGTGAATCCCGACGAGTTCTACGTGTTCAAGCCCACCCTGAGGGAAGGCAAGCCGGCCGTGCTGCGTCGCAGCCTCGGCGCCAAGCAGCAGCGCATGGTCTATTCCAGCCAGCCCGGCGAGCGCGTGCGCATCGAGGAGACCCCGGTCCAGGACCGCCACCGCTTCTGCATCGACGACGCCGACGTGGAAGAGCTGTCCCGCCAGGCGCTGGTCATCGAAAAGCACTACGGCCGCCCGATGGACATCGAGTGGGCGAAGGACGGCCACACCGGCAAGCTCTACATCGTGCAGGCCCGTCCCGAGACGGTGAAGTCGCGTTCGCACGCCACCACGCTCGAACGCTTCCAACTCAACGAGAAAGGCAAGGTGCTCACCGAAGGCCGTGCCATCGGCCAGAAGATCGGCTCGGGCAAGGCCCGCGTCATCCGCTCGCTGGCCGACATGAACAAGGTGCAGCCGGGCGACGTGCTCGTCGCCGACATGACCGACCCCGACTGGGAGCCGGTGATGAAACGCGCCGCCGCCATCGTCACCAACCGTGGCGGCCGCACCTGCCACGCGGCGATCATCGCCCGCGAGCTGGGCGTACCGGCGGTGGTGGGCTGCGGCAACGCGCTGGACACCATCCCCGACGGCACCGACGTCACCGTATCGTGCGCCGAGGGCGACACCGGCACGATCTACGAAGGCATCCTCAAGTTCGACCGCATCACCGCCGATCTCGGCGCGATGCCCGAGGCGCCGCTGAAGATCATGATGAACGTGGCCAACCCCGAGCGCGCCTTCGACTTCGGCATGCTGCCGAACGCCGGCATCGGCCTGGCCCGCCTGGAAATGATCATCGCCAGCCACATCGGCGTGCATCCCAAAGCCATGCTCGAATACGGCAAGCAGGATGCCGAGACCAAGGCGCGCATCGACGCGCGGATCGCCGGCTACAAGGATCCCGTGTCGTTCTACGTCGACCGCCTCGCCGAAGGCATCGCCACCATTGCCGCTTCGGTTTATCCCAAGCCGGTGATCGTGCGCCTGTCCGACTTCAAGTCGAACGAATACGCCGGCCTGCTCGGTGGTTCGCGTTATGAACCGCACGAAGAAAACCCGATGATCGGCTACCGCGGCGCCAGCCGTTACGTCTCGGCCGATTTCGCCGAGTCGTTCGCGCTGGAATGCAAGGCGGTCAAGTACGTACGCGAGACGATGGGCCTGGGCAACGTGTGGGTGATGATCCCCTTCGTGCGCACGCTCGACGAAGGCCGCAAGGTGATCGAGGTGCTGCGCAAGAACGGCCTGGTCCAGGGCGAGCACGACCTCAAGGTCATCATGATGTGCGAGGTGCCGTCCAACGCGCTGCTGGCCGACGAATTCCTCGACATCTTCGACGGCTTCTCGATCGGCTCGAACGACCTCACCCAGCTCACCCTCGGTCTCGACCGCGATTCGAGCATCGTCGCCAACCTGTTCGACGAGCGCGACCCGGCGGTGAAGAAGCTGCTCGCCCTCGCCATCAAGACGGCGCGCGAAAAGGGCAAATACGTGGGCATCTGCGGCCAGGGCCCGTCGGACCACCCGGACCTCGCCGAGTGGCTCATGGAACAGGGCATCGAATCGGTGTCGCTCAACCCGGATACCGTCGTGGATACCTGGTTGCGCCTCGCCAAGAAGAAGCAGGCCGTCTAAGGGCCCGGCGTAGCTCGGTAGGAGCCGATTCATCGGCGATCAGCGCAACGGCGTTTCCGCTCCGTTGGCTTTCGCCGCTGAAGCGGCTCCTACCAAGCCGGCTTCGCATGCACGGCCACGCCAGCCATGCGATACCGCTCCATCACGCTTTCTTCGGTATCCCCTGCCACCACCAGGTGCGTAATCGCCGTGATCGGCACCGTATGATGCGTCGCCGACGCCACCAGCTTGTCCGGCGTGGCGATCGCCACCGTCTCGCCGCTCGCTTCGACGATCGCCTGCTTGAACACCGTCTCCTCCTCGTCGAAGGTCCACAGGCCGCTGACGGGGTCGATCGCGCATACGCCGGGAAAACACAGGTCCGCGCGAATGTCCTGCGCCTGCCGAACCGTGCGCGAACCGATGGCCCCGCCGATACGCGGATCGATCCGCCCGCCCAGCAGCATCACCTCGAAACCTGGACGGCCCAGCACCGCCATGGCGACGTCGGGGGCATTGGTCACCACCGTGAGGTCGCGTCGCTCGGGTAGCGCGTGCGCCAGCGCGGTATTGGTCGAACCGGCGTCGATGAAGAGGATCTGCCCCTCCCCGACCAGCGAGGCCGCGACGCGGGCAAGCGAGCGTTTGAGCTCGACGCGTTCGTGATGACGCTCGCCGAGCGGGGCGACGGGCTGCGCCAGCAAGGCGCCGCCGTAGACACGCCGGCACAGTCCCTGGGAGGCGAGATCGCGCAGGTCCCGGCGGATGGAATCCTCCGACACCCGGAACGCCTGCGCGAGATCCGCCGCCACCACCCGGCCATCGCGCCGAAGTCGTTCGAGGATCCACTGCTGCCGCTCGCGCGGCAGGGTGACGTCGGTCGCGTTCATGCCTTCAGGAAGCCCAGCGCGACCAGCTCCGCGCGCAGCTGCGCCGGCGAATGGAAGTGCACGCCATGGATGCCGAGCTTTTCCGCGGCGTCCACGTTGAGCTTGTTGTCGTCGATGAAAATCGCGGTCGCCGGATCGATGTCGTAGCGCTCCAGCAACGTCTCGTAGAGCTTCGGATCGGGCTTGATCGTGCCCTCCTCTCCCGAGACCACGATGCCGTCGAACCATCCGAAGAAGTCGTAGCGTTCGCGGGCGAAGGGAAACGTCTCGTGCGACCAGTTGGTGAGGCCGTACAGCGGATGGCCTGCCTGTTTCAGGTCGTGCAGGATCACGATGCTGTCGTCGATGGGGCCCTTGAGGGTTTCCGGCCAACGCCGGTGATAGGCCTCGATCAGTTCGGCGTGCTGCGGATACTCCGCCGTGAGCAGGCGCACGGCCTCGGTCCACGGACGCCCCGCATCCTGCTGGAGGTTCCACTCGTTGGTGGTCACCTCGGCGAGGAAACGCTCCATGCCGGCCTCGTCGTCGCCGAACAGCTTGCGGTAGAGATAACGGGGGTTCCAGTCGACGAGTACGCCGCCGAAATCGAAGATCACCACTTCGCGCCGGGTATGCATTGCAAGAATTCTCCGATCAACGGCGCGCGATCGACGCGCACAGGGAAACGACCACCAGCAGGCCGGCGACGCCGGTCAATGCGATGGACAGGGTACTCAGGTGGGCGACGAAACCGATGCCGGCCGGCCCGGCAAGCATGCCCGCGTAACCCAGCGCCGTGACGATGGCGATGGCCACGCCCGGCGAGGCGCCACCCATCCGGCCCGCCGCGCTGAACAAGACCGGCACGATGTTCGACGCGCCGATGCCCACGAGCACGAAGCCGAAAAGCGCCGCCGGACCCCACGGAATCAACGTGGCGACGAGGAAGCCGGCGGCCGCGACGAGACTGCCTCCCCGTACGATGGCCACGGGCCCCACGTGCGAGGTGATGCGATCGCCCAGCAGGCGGCACACCGCCATGGCCACGGAAAACGCGGCGTAGCCCAGTCCCGCCGACGACGCGTCGAAGCCGCGCGAGAAACGCAGGAACACCGCGCTCCAGTCCAGCATCGATCCTTCGGCCAGGAAAACCACGAGGCAGAGAAAACCCAGCAGGAAAACGGCGCCACCCGGCATCCGGAACGGGGCACGGGCGTCCGCATGCGCATCCTCGTGGCGCACGATCAAATGTCGCCACTGGGTCAGCACGATCACCAGCAAGGCGAGCGACACGGCGACGGCGCTGCCGGTCAGGGGCGCGCCCGCCTTCAGCAGTGCGGCCATGCCCGCGGACCCCACGAGGCCACCCACGCTGAAGAGACCGTGGAAGCCGGACATCATCGGCCTGCCCTGTTGCTTCTCCACGTCGACCGCATGCGCGTTCATGGCCACGTCGACCAGGCCGAGCGACGCGCCGAAGAACAGCAGCGCCGCCCCCAGCCACGTTGCGCTGGGGGCCACGGTGAGCAGCGGCAACGCGACACAGACGAGCAATCCCGTCACGCCGATCACGTCGCGGTTGCCGAAGCGGTGGGTGAGGAAACCCGCCAGCGGCATCGCCGCCGCCGCGCCGCATCCCATGCATAGCAGCACCATGCCGAGCGTGCCGTCGTCCAGGCCCAGGCGATCCTTGGCGTACGGAACCATGGGCGCCCAGCTGGCCATGCCGATGCCGGAGAGGAGAAAGATCAGGCGGGTGGCGCGTACAGGGTTCATCGAACAGCCGTCGTCAAGGATTGAGGATCAATGTACTCAATCGTGCATGAACGTGCAATTCGAATGCACATTCTTCGACAAGGCGCTTTTCTCTTGCATCCACGTACGGGGATGTGTACAAATGTACGCATGCCGACACCTTCCCTCACCGAGCGCCAGCAGCGCACCCTGACCTTCCTGCGAGACTATCTGCAGGCCCAGGGTTTGCCGCCCACCCTGCGCGAGATCGCCGACGCGCTGGGTTTCCCCAGCCATAGTTCGGCACAGGCCTGCGTGGAATCCCTGGTGCGCAAGGGTGTGCTCGAACGTTCGCCCCAGCATCGCGGCCTGCGCCTGCCCGGCGGCCAAGCTCCGGGGCTGCGTGGAGCGATGGCCGTCGAATTGCCGCTCATCGGACGCGTGGCCGCAGGCTCGCCCATCCTCGCCGAGGAAAACATCGAGTCCCAGCTGGAGGTCGACCCGGCCCTCTTCCGTCCCCGCGCCGATTACCTGTTGCGCGTGGTGGGCCTGAGCATGCGCGATGTGGGCATTCTCGACGGCGACCTTCTCGCCGTGCACCGCACCCGCACGGCCAACGATGGCCAGATCGTCGTGGCACGCCTCGACGACGAGGTCACGGTCAAACGCCTCAAGCACGAGCGCGATCGTCTCTTGCTGCTTCCCGAAAACCCCGACTTCGATCCCATCGAGGTCGACCCACGCCGCCATGAATTCGCCATCGAAGGGCGTTACGTCGGCATCATCCGCAGGGCCTAACCCATGAACGCCATCGCCACCCCGTCGCTCGCCCAGGTACTCGACCATCCCGGTATCTGGCGCCGCTCCGCCGATCGCCAGCCGCGCGTGCGTGCGTTACCCACCGGCTGGACGTCGCTCGACGCGAAGCTGCCGGGCGGCGGCTGGCCCCAGGGCGCGTTGAGCGAAATCCTCTTCGAACACCAGGGCCTGGGCGAACTCGATTTGGTGATGCCCGCCCTCGCCTCGCTGACGCAGGAACACCGTCGCGTGATCTTCATCGCGCCACCGCACCTGCCCTACGCACCCGCCCTGGCGGCCGCCGGCGTCGACCTGCGCTTCCTGCACGAGATTCAGGCAGGTGCCAGCGAGGCCGCGTGGAGCATGGAGCAATGCCTGCGTTCGGGCTGCTGCGGCGCCGTGGTGGGCTGGCTCCCGGCCGACATCGACTACCGCAGCCTGCGCCGCCTGCAACTGGCCGCCGAAAGCGGAGATGCCTGCGCCCTCATTTTCCGTGATGCGTCCTATGCCGCCCAGAACAGCCCGGCCGCACTACGCATCAAGGTCAGCAACAGCGACGAAGCCACCTACGTCGACGTGCTCAAGTCGCGAGGCTTGCTGACCACCACCGCTCCGCTGCTGCGCATGCGGGCCTGAGGTTCGTTCGGCATGACGACGTCCCTCATCCGTCGTCATGCCGGGCGCCTCTCACGGCCACGTTCCATAACGCAGTCATGTTTTGGGCCTGCCTCCGTTTCCCCGGCCTGGCGTTCTCCGCCGCCTTCGCCGCGGCACCGGAGGCAGGCCCCTCTGCCCTGCTCGATCAGCAGGCTCGCCAGCGCCTGATTGCCCTGCCCAATGCCGAGGCTGCGGCACAAGGCGTACGGCGCGGCCAAAGCCTGGCCGCTGCCCGGGCTCTATGCCCTTCGCTTGCGGTGCGGCCACGCGATCGTGATGCCGAAGCCGGTCTGCTGGCCGAACTGGCCGCCTGGTGTTACCAGTTCAGCGGCCATGTCAGTCTCGTACCGTCCCAGGCCATCCTCATGGAAGTCGGCGCGAGCCTGCGCCTGTTCGACGGCTGGCCCAAGCTCATCGCCCAACTGAAACACGGGCTGTCCGAGCAGGGGCATGCGCATACGATCGCCGCCACGCCCTTTCCGGCGGCGTCATGGGTCTTCGCCGCCAGCGCCGACGGCATGGCATTGCCGGACGTCGACGGCGTGCGGCGCATGCTCGGTGCCTTGCCGCTCGCACGGAGCGGCTTGCCCGCAAGCACGGTGACATCACTGCAGGCGATGGGATTTCGCCGGCTCGAGGAGGTCTTCCACCTGCCCCGCCCCGAACTGACCCGACGCATCGGCAGGCAAGGTGTCGGCTGGCTCGACCGCCTTCGCGGTGAAGCGCCCACGGCGCTGCCCGCCTGGCAACCACCGGCCAGCTTCCGGCAAACGATCGAATTCGATGGCGAGCTCGACGGCAGCCAGCCCTTGCTGTTTCCCCTGCGCCGACTGACGCGCTCGCTGGCGAACCAGCTCGCCGCACGCGACGGTGGCGTGCAGCGATTCACGCTCACGCTGGAACATGCGCGCGGGGAAAGCACACGCATCGTCGTCGCCATGGCCGCGCCCCAGCGCGAAGCCGAGCGCCTTTTCGAACTGGCTCGCACGCGGCTCGAACGAACCACCTTGCCTGAACCGGCCCGCTCGCTCGAGTTGCATGCCGACGAGTTGCCCGTGTTTCGCCCACCGATGCGCGACCTGTTCGAGCCCATCAAGGGCGACGGACTCGACTGGACCACGCTCGACGAACGCCTGCGCGCCCGGCTCGGCGACGCGGCGCTGAAGCAGATCGAGCTGGTGGCGGACCACCGGCCGGAGCGCGCCTCACGCTATGGCACGCCGACGGCCAAGGTCCCGCCGCCGCCCCAGCGACGGCCGTTGTGGCTCCTGCGCCGCCCGGAACCGCTGCGCCATGAACCCGCCGTGCTGCTGAGCGGTCCCGAACGCATCGAAAGCGGCTGGTGGGACGAGGACGACATACGCCGCGATTACTACATCGTGCGCACCCCGCAAGGACAACGCGCCTGGGCCTATCGGTCGCCCGAGGCACAAAGCTGGATGCTGCACGGCTGGTTCGCCTGACGGTGATCCCATGAGGTTGCCGACCGATGCCATGCGGTGCCTGGCCGACGCCGCGTCAGCGGCGATAGCCCGTGCATGGCAAGCCCGATGAACATCACGCTCCCGCTCGATGCGGCCAATGACGCCGACGCCGCCCTCCCGGCCTACGCGGAACTGCACGTACTCAGCGACTTCAGCTTCCAGCGAGGGGCATCCAGCGCGCGCGAGCTTTTCACTCGCGCACAGGAACTCGGCTACACCGCCCTGGCCATCACCGACGAATGCTCCCTCTCCGGCATCGTGCGTGGCCTGGAAGCGTCCCGGGACACGGGTATTCCGTTGATCGTCGGTAGCGAATTCCGTCTCGACGACGGCACGGTGATCGTGCTGCTGGTGGAAAACCAGCAAGGCTATGCCGAACTCTGCCGGCTCATCACGCTGGGCCGCCGCCGCGCGCCGAAAGGCAGCTACACCCTTTGCCGCGACGATGTCGCTTCGCTGGCCGACGGCCTGTGCCTGCTTTGGGCTCCCGGGCCTTACATGGCCACCAAGGCCTCCGTGCACGAGGACCGGGCCGACTGGATCGCGACCCATTTCCCCGGGAGGTCGTGGCTGGCCGTCGAACTGCACCGGGGACAACATGACAAGGCCGAGCGCATCGCGTTGCGCGAGCTCGGCGAACGCCATGGATTACCGTGCGTCGCCGCCGGCGACGTGCACATGCATGCACGGTATCGCCGCTGCCTGCAGGACGTCATGACCGCCATCCGGCTCAATACCACGGTCGCCGACGCCGGCCATGCCCTGTTTCCCAATGGGGAAAGACACCTTCGCACGCGCAACGCGCTCGCCCACATCTACCCGCGCGACCTGCTCGAGGAAACGCTCGTCGTCGCCGACCGCTGCACCGGCTTCGACATCCGGAAGATCAACTACGTCTATCCTCGCGAACTCGTTCCAGCCGGATCGACCCAGGCCGAACACTTGCGGCGCCTTACCTACGAAGGCGCAGAACGACGCTGGCCGGATCCCGTCAAGCGGGCCGGCTACGTCGAGCGTATCGAGAAGGAACTGAGCCTCATCGCCCGAAAAGACTACGAAGCCTTCTTTCTCACCGTCGAAGACATCGTTCGCTTCGCCCGGCACAAGAACATCCTCTGCCAGGGCCGCGGCTCGGCGGCCAACTCCATCGTCTGCTTTTGCCTGGGTATCACCGAGGCGAACCCGGAACAGGTATCCACCCTGTTCGAGCGATTCATCTCCGCCCAGCGCGAAGAACCACCGGACATCGACGTCGACTTCGAGCACGAGCGGCGGGAAGAAGTCCTTCAATACGTATTCGAAAAATACGGGCGCGAGCGCGCGGCCCTGGCGGCGACCGTCATCAGCTATCGCCCGAAGAGCGCGGCGCGTGACGTGGGCCGCGCGCTGGGCCTGTCCGAGGACCAGCTCGACCAGCTCAGTCGTGCCTATTCGTACGCCCATGGCGACGTCTCGATCGACCAGCGGCTGGCCGAGCGCGGTTTCGATCCTTCGAATCCGACCATCCGCCTGCTCAAGTGGATGGTGTACGAGCTGCAAGGCATGCCACGCCACCTTTCCCAGCACGTGGGCGGCTTCGTCATTTCCGACACGCCCCTGCATCACCTCGTACCCGTGGAGAACGCCTCCATGGACGACCGCACGGTCATTCAATGGGACAAGGACGATCTCGAAACCATGAAGCTGCTCAAGGTCGACTGCCTCGCCTTGGGCATGCTCACGTGCATGCGCAAGGCTTTCGATCTGTTGCGAAAGCACGATGGAAAAGACTACCGCGGTATCGCCGATATCGAACACGACGACGGGGCAACCTACGCGATGATCCAGAAAGCCGACACCGTCGGCGTCTTCCAGATCGAATCGCGCGCCCAGATGTCGATGCTCCCCAGGCTAAAACCTGCGAGGTACTACGACCTCGTCGTGCAGGTCGCCATCGTTCGCCCGGGCCCCATCCAAGGCGGCATGGTGCATCCCTACCTGGAGCGCCGCCGCATGGACCCGAAGGATATCGTTTACGAGAGAGACGTGGAATCGGTCCTGGGACGCACGCTCGGCGTGCCGATTTTCCAGGAACAGGTCATGGCGCTACTGCAAAAAGTGGCTGATTTCACTGCGGACAAGGCAGACGAGCTCCGCCGCTCGATGGCCGCATGGAAACGTCGTGGAGGACTGGAAAAATTTGAACCGGATATCCGCGAGAAAATGACCGGCAACGGATATTCGCAGGAGTTCATCCAGCAGATCCTCGACCAGATCAAAGGCTTCGGCAGCTACGGCTTCCCCGAATCCCACGCCGCCGGCTTCGCACTCATCGCCTACGCTTCCGCCTGGCTCAAGCGCCATCATCCTGAAGTGTTCACCTGCGCCCTGCTCAACAGCCAACCGATGGGCTTCTACGCGCCCGCGCAACTGGTGGCCGACCTGCGCCAGCACGGCGGCGAGGTGCGGCCGCCCGACGTCCTGGCCAGCCATTGGAATTGCACGCTGGAACCGGCCGCGAACGGGCGCCACGCATTGCGCCTCGGCCTTCGTCTGGTGTCCGGACTGTCGGAAAAGCTGGCCTCGCGCATCGTCGCCGCGCGCGAGCGGGCGCCCTTGCACGACCTCGCGGACCTCGCCGCGCGGGCCGACATGAATCGCTTCGAGCGCGAGCGTCTCGCCGATGCCGGCGCCTTGCGCGCGCTCAGCGGCCACCGTCACCGCGCCCGATGGGAGAGCTCCGGCATCGAGCGCACCCTGCCCTTGTTCGGCACGGTGGATGAGCGGCGCCCCAGCCTGCGGCCGCCCCGTCTCGCCGACGACGTGATGGCCGACTACGCCACGCACGGCCTTTCCCTTACCGCGCATCCGCTCTCGCTCATTCGCAAGAACTTGCTATCGCGGCGCGTCAGGACCGCGACCCATCTCGGCGGCATGCGCGACGGAACCTGGGTGCGCCACGCCGGGCTGGTCACGGTACGCCAGCGACCGCAGACGGCCAGCGGCATCACCTTCGTCACGCTGGAGGACGAAACCGGCCACGTCAACGTGGTGGTGCGGCCGAAAGTGGCCGAAGCATGCCGCCACGCCTTGCTGGATGCGGTGCTGTTGGCCGTGGATGGCCGCTGGCAATCGGTCGACGGCGTGAACCACCTGGTCGCCGTTCGCCTGCTGGACTTCAGCGATCTGCTTCCGGCCCTGGCCTCGGTTTCTCGCGATTTTCATTAAAGGATCGTTGCGCGGCGCCACCCGGGCGAATTTCCCCTGAACGGACATGGCGAAATGCGTACCGCATGCGTATTCGGTTCATGCGAAAAGCGATAGCGTCAGCACCCGAACCCCTCCCGGATTTTCCGGTAACGCGATGCCAATGCGCCGAGCATCGCCACGTACCCCAGGCGCTTCGCTCCAAGGAGATCTTCGCCATGCGTAACACGAAACTGATTCTCGCGATGCTGGCCGGTTGCACCGTCCTCAGCGGCGCCGCGTTCGCGCAGGACGCCTCGCAGAACGCCACCCCGACCCCCGCCTCCACCGCCGGCTCGCAGACCCACACCAGCGACTCGAAGATGGGCAACGAAAACGGTTCGATGACGTCCACGCACAAGAAGGCCCATCACAAGGCCAAGAAGACCTCGTCGGGCAGCAGCAGCGAGCCGGCGAAGTCGTCCACGTCGGGCATGTAATCATCCCGCCATGACGAAAAAACCCGGCGCCTCACGGCGCCGGGTTTTCTTTTGGGCCGGCGTCGAGACGTTCGCCTGCCAAGCGACCAGCGACGTCGACAACGCTTAGAAAGCGGTGCCCTGCTGCGAGCCCTCGTTTGCCGTCACGGTCCGGTGAGCGAAGGCCGACAGCGTGGCTTCGGGTCTTTCTTTCCCGGTGTTCCTCACCTGGAGCAACCCACGTGCGCCGAACGGCAAGGTCCACTTATCGGGCCCATGGCCGAACAAAGCGCCGCGCAACATCGGTACGTCGCACACGCGGCGAAAGCGATCGAGAGCGCTTTCGATGTCGTAATCGTTGTCGTACTCGCTGACCCGTTGCCCGCCCAGGCCTCCCAGCAATATCGCGCGCTGGCCTTCGAGCGCGCCGCCGAGCTTCAATTCGTAGAGCATGCGCTCGATCTTGTAGGCCTGCTCGCCGGTCTCCTCGATGTAGAGGATGCCGCCGTCGATGCGAGGCAGGTAAGGCGTACCGAGCAGGCTGCACAAGGCGGAGAGGTTACCGCCCCATAGGGTGCCTTCCACCCGGAGGTCTTGCTGCGGCTCAAGGCACGCCCAGCCCATCTCGATGCGCGGCGCCTGCAGCGTTTGCCAGAAGTGCCGCCAGGTACTTTCCCGCAGGAAGTTGCTGCCGAAGTCCTGTACCAGCATCGGGCCATGCAACGAACCGATACCGGCCCGGGCGTAAAGCGCGCACTGAATCACCGTGAAATCACCGTGCCCCACGAACTCGCACGACGCCCCCGAGAAGCGCGCCGCCAATCCGGCGTAATCCAGCCGATCGAGCAGCGGAATGGCACCGTATCCTCCGCAGATGGCCATCACCACGTCCGGCAGCGGCTGGGACGGATCGGCGAGGGCGTTGATATCCGAAGCCCGTTCCTCATCCCGACCGGCAAAACGCAAATGGACGCGATCGATCACGTCGACACCGGAAATCGTATGGCCCGCCGCCTGCAGGCGCTCGATGCCGCGCTGGCAGGCAGAGCGATCTTCTGCGTATCCGGAGGGAGCGACGAGCCGTATATCGAGACGCTTTGGCATGAGGGGGCTGGAATCGGACCGGCCTTACCAATACCGCCATGCCCGCATAAAGGCAACCCGAAGTTGACCCTGCCCGCCGCGGCAATGACCACGGCGGACCACGGCGGAGCTTCGAACGGCACGCTACGCGTGCTGCCCCCGTTACCAGCCGTCGTATTCGCCGGCGGTCGTGAGGTCTTCCGCCGCCACGCTACGCGTCAGCGTCTCGCGTGGTTGCTCGCCGAAAACGCTCCGATATTTCTCAGCGAAACGGGAGAGATCCCACATGCCGCAACTCAGCGCCACCGACTTGACCGAGCGGCGACCGGCTTCCGCGGTAATCAGGCTGCGATGCGCCGTGCACAGGCGCAACATGGCGAGGTAGCGGTTGGGTGGAATGCCCAGCAAGTCGTCGAATGCGTAACGCAGCCCACGCTCGCTCGCCCCCGCCGCCTGGCAGAGTTCCAGCGAGTAGATGTCGCGGCGCAGGTTGGCGCGCATGAAGCGCTCGGCACGGCGCATCACCTGGTAATGCGCACGACGACCCCGCGACGCCACCGGCCGCTCTTCGGACGACGAAGCCAACGCGACGCGAATGTGCTCGTCGAGCAGGTCTTCGACCGGGCCGAACACCACCTCGTCGGGTTCCTTCACGCGATCGCGGATCTGCCGGTAGGCGCGCTTGAGGTGTTCCGAATGGACCGAGAACAGGCGAAGGCGCTGCGCCGCCATGTCCACGTCGGCGTGATCGGACGCCATGAAGCGTGCGCGGAACCTCGCATAAGGCGCGATCACCAGGGTGAAGCGCGTGCCCCGTTCGAACATGAAATCCGTCGGCGTGCCCCTGAGCAGGGTGACCGCCATGTCCGATTCCACGCTCACGCCCTGGCACCAGCTGCGCTCACCCGCTTCATGCAGATAGACCAGCATGCAGGCGTCGTCCGGAACGGTAAGCGACCCACGCACGTCGAAGTCGATATGCGCGCTGAGGTAAGTGACGCCATCGTGCGTCTTGGTGGAAATCGCGGCTCGCGGGCGCGCCGGACTCAAGGTCAGAAGATCGACTTCACAGACGCCCAGAGCAGCGCCGAGGGTGACCAGATCGTAGTCTTCCAGACCGGGCACGTCGAATGGACGGCTCATGCGCGAACCTCCGAATGGATGGATTCGAATACCTGCCTGTCTTGCGCGATGTAATGAGCCTCACGGCCATCAACCGCGGCAACGCCCCTAACGCTGCCAATCCAGAACCGAACGCCCCAACTTCCCATATAACCCCCATCCCCAGCAGGCCTGCCTGCACGCAATCCGAATACTCCAAACCCGGATGATATCCATTTTGGCCGATACCGTCCGATGCGTATAACTAACGGTGTATGCGAGGAAATGCCAGCACTTTGTGAATATGCCGAATTCGCGCAGTGAGTGCGAATGACGGGCCCCTCGTTTGTGAATTGCCGCCTGGGTCACGGTATCGGATATTTCCTTTCGAAAAGAGCCCTAAGTGGCCAGACCGTCATTTCGATTATTGGATCGAGAAAATTCGCAATTTGCAGAAAAAAGCGTGCCCTGCGGCCAGGCCGTTTCGGCATGACGCCGCAGGCACCTTTGGATCGATATGCCATGGCCCCGGCCGCCCGCGGCTGCGGCTACACTCGAAGACCGATCCTACGAAGGGAATGTCCCGCCGATGCGACGCCTCGCCCTCGCCTGCCTCGCCGCCCTTGCCCTGGCGGCCTGCCAATCCCACGACGAAGACAAGAACGCCCAGGCCCCTGCCGCTGCCCCGGCCAGGCCCTCCACCGCCCCGCCGCCGCCCCTGCCGGCCGTGGCGAACGAGCAGCACACCTTCACGCCCGACATCACGGCCGCCGATTTCGCGGCACACCTGCGGGTGATCTCGTCCGACGAATACGAGGGCCGCAAACCGGGCACCCTGGGCGAGCGCCTCACTACGAACTATCTCATCGAGCAGTTCAAGCGAATGGGTCTTGAGCCGGGTAACAAAGGCGAGTGGGTGCAGACGGTACCCGCGGTATCCACCGAATTGACCGGCCAGGACACCCTCAAGCTGGATGTCGCCGAAGGCGGCGGCACCGAGTCCTTCGCCTTCGGCAAGGACATGGTCGTAGGCACCCTCCAGGCGAAGGCCGTCGTGGAGCTCAAGGATTCCGACATCGTCTTCGCGGGCTACGGCGTCGATGCGCCCGAAGCCCAGTGGAACGACTTCGACGGCATCGACGTGAAAGGCAAGACGCTGATCGTGCTGGTGAACGACCCAGGCTGGAACGGCAACGATCCGTCGCTGTTCAAGGGTCGAGAGATGACCTACTACGGCCGCTGGACCTACAAGTACGAAGAGGCCGCGCGCCAGGGGGCTGCCGCCGTGTTCATCGTGCACCAGACCGAACCGGCCGCCTACGGCTGGAACGTGGTGCAGAGTGGCTGGGCCACGCCCCGACTCGACCTCCCGGCCAGCGAAGATCCCTCACCCCGCGTGCCGGTGGCCGGGTGGCTCACCCACGAGGCGGCCCAACGCCTGTTCGCCAAGGCCGGCAAGAATTTCGACGACCTGGAAAAACAGGCCGGCGTGCGCGGGTTCAAGGCCGTGCCGCTGGATGCCAAGGCCAACATCGTCCTGCACAGCAACATCAGCCATTCGCTGAGCAACAACGTCATCGGCATGGTCAAGGGCAGCGAAAAGCCCGACGAAGCCGTGATCTACACCGCCCACTGGGATCACCTCGGCCGCGACCCATCGCTGAAGGGCCACCAGATCTACAACGGCGCGGTCGACAACGGCACCGGCATCGCCGCCATGCTGGAGATCGCCGGCAAGTTCGCCCAGGACAAGCCGAAGCGCTCGGTGGTGTTCGCCGCCGTGACGATGGAGGAATCCGGCCTGCTCGGCTCGCAGTATTACGTGGCGCACCCACCCTTCCCGCTGGCGAAGACGGTCGCCGACATCAACATGGACGCCCTGCCCATCACCAAGCCCACGAAGGATATGGAAGTCACCGGCATGGGCCAGAACGACCTGGAAGACAGGCTGGCCGACGTCCTCAAGGAGGACGGGCGCACGATCAGCGGGGATACCACGCCCGAGAAAGGCCACTACTTCCGCTCCGATCACTTCAACTTCGCCAAGGCCGGCGTGCCGGCGCTCGCGGCGGGCGGCGGCGTGGACATGGTCGACGGCGGCAAGGCTGCCGGCGAGGCGGCGGCCGCCGACTACGTGAAGAACCGCTACCACCAGGTCACCGACGTCTTCGACCTGCGCTGGGATTTCACCGGTGTGATGCAGAACGTCACGGCGTACTACAAGCTGGGCGAGAAGCTGGCGGACGGCGATGACTGGCCGGTCTGGAAGGACGGGAGCGAGTTCAAGGCGGTGCGGGAGAAGTCGTTGGCCGGTGGGAAGAAAAAACCGAAGTGACGTCTCGCGACAACCGTACGCAAGGCGCCGGGTTCCTGCGTGCGCAGGAACGACGCAAGGTTTTCTCGTGCGCAACGACAGACCTTGCGACTCGTCGTTCCTGCATACGCAGGAACCCAGCGCCTTGAGTCGGAGCGAGAAGGACTCCGTTCGAATCTAGTAATTGACCTGCAACTGCACCCGCAACAGCTTGCCGTCGATACGACGATAAGGCGCCGCACTCACGTCGGTACGCCGCATGTTGGCGAACGCCACCGCCAGTTCGACGGCGTTCGACGGCTGCCACTCCACACCCGCTTCCAGCTCATCCACCGACATCTTCGGCGCGTTCGTATCGAACTTGGCCGCGCCACGATACGTCTGCCACTTCGCGTACGGAATGAAGACACCATTCACGCCTTCGAATCTGTACATCAACTGCGCATAACCGCCGCGCAGCGAACGGGTACGGATCGTGCGACGCGCCACGTCCAGCTGCGGCCCCTCGCCCACCGTCCATTCCGCCTGGAAACCGAACGGTTGCGGGTAATACACCACGTGCGCGGCGATGCGCCGATCCGTCGACCCGGCGTCGGACGCGTTCACCGTCGGCGTAAACGTGCGCCCGTCGATGGTGGCCGACGCCGTGGATACCTTGTAACGCCCGGCGTACGCATCGGCACCCACTTCGAGGTACTGCCCGTTCGCGAACTTGAACGGATAAGAGAAGTGCACCACCGTATGCAGCCGGTCGTTGCGATCCGGGCGGTTCGCCCCCTGCCCGTTGTATACGCCGACGCCGAACATGCCGTAATCGCCCGAACCCTTCAGCCCCGATTTCTGCAGATAAGCGAAGCGTTCCTTCGCTTCCTTCGGCGACCAGTAGAGGAATACGCCGAGGTCGCGTTCGTCGCGCACGGCGGAATTCAGCGCATCTGCGCGGTCGAGCGCCAGGCGATTCTGGCTCGATTGCAGGTCTTCCCACCCGAAGGGGATCTTCGACTGGCCCGCGCGGATGCGCCAGGTCTTCTCGGGGTCGAGCCACAGATCGGCGTAGGCGTCGCGCAACTGGGCGAAGTTGCCGGTGCTCGAGCCCGACGGCGTGCTGGCCAGATCGGGCTGGATGTAGATGGACATGCGATCGGTCACGTCGCCGCTGATGACCACGCGGGCACGACGGATACCGAAACCCTGCTCGCGGCCGATGTAGCGATCGCCCGGTGATTTGAGTTCTTTTGCCTCACCGCCGATCTCCTGGTTGTAACGCATCTGCACGTAACCACGGATGCCGATGCGGTCGTACCAGTGCTTCGACGACGATGCCGGTGCCGCAGCGGCCACCGCCCGCTCCGCCGGCACTGGCGCCGCGGCCGGGGCGGGCGCATCGACGGCCTGCACGAATCGTCCAAGGCGCTGCCGGCCTGGACCCGGCTCGGCGTAGATCTGGCGGGTGGCGCTATCCACGTACAACTCGATGGCCGCTTGCGGCGACCCCTCCGCGGCGGCGGTCCCGCACATCGTCCAGAAGGCGGCGGTGAGGGGGAATCTCTTCATGCGAAACCTGCTCCGGGGGCGCGGGGAACGGTGGTTGAGAAAATACTCAAACGTCGGCGATCAGGAAGGCTACGTGTGTTAAACAGCGCAAATCCTTGCGACGGAGCCGCACGTTATCGGGGCCTCATTGCAGTTCCGTGACAGCTCTCGTGACAGGAGCGGGTCGACCGGGGCGAACATGCAGCCCTTTCGTCATCACCGTGTCACAGGGATAATGCGCGCCAGACGCGCCCTCGCCAGGGGCCAGCTCCGACGCATGGCGAGGCACCTCTCCCACCCCAGGCGGAACCCAAAACATGTCCTTCGCAAGTTCGCGCGGCACGCCGCGACGTCTCGTCATTGCCCTGTCCATCGCCACGGCTCTCGCCGGTGGCACGGCCATCGCCCAGGACGCCTCGTCCAGCGCGCAGCCGTCGAACGCGCCCACCAAGACCGCCACGCTGCAGACGGTGACCGTCACCGCCGAAAAGCGCACCGAAGACCTGCAGAAAGTGCCCATCTCGATGACGGTGGTCACCAGCGAAAAACTCGAAGCCTTCGGCCAGGCCGGCGACGGCGTGCTGCAGCTCGCCTCGCGCGCACCGAGCGTCTACGCCGAAACGTCCTACGGTCGTGAGTTTCCGCGCTTTTACATCCGCGGCCTCGGCAACAGCGACTTCGACCTCAACGCCTCGCAGCCCGTGTCGATGGTCTACGACGACATCGTGCAGGAAAACCCCATCCTCAAGGGCTTCCCGCTCTTCGACCTGGAGCAGGTCGAGGTGCTTCGCGGCCCGCAGGGCACGCTGTTCGGCCGCAACTCCCCCGCTGGCGTGATCAAGTTCGAATCGCGCAAGCCCACGCAGGAAACCGAGGGCTACGCCCGCGTGTCGTACGGCTCGTACGGCACCGCCAACGCCGAGGCGGCGCTCGGCGGCAAGCTCGGCGGCAACTGGGCCGGCCGCGTGTCCACCATCGCGCAGCATCGCGACGGCTGGATCGACAACGAATACACCGGCAAGAAGGATGACCTCGGCGGCTACAACGATCGCGCCGTGCGCCTGCAGGCCCTCTACAAGGCCTCGGACGATTTCGACGCACTGATCAACGTGCACGCGCGCTGGCTCGACGGCAGCGCGATGGTCAACCGCGCCAATGCCATCACCCCGGGCAGCGACCAGTTCGTGGCCGACTTCCAGCGCGACAAGGTCGCCCAGGACGGCCGCAACCACCAGCACCTGTTCACCTGGGGCAGCAACCTGCACCTGAACTGGCACTTCGGCGACCTCAACTTCGCCTCGATCACGGGCCTGGAGCGCGCCACCACGTACAGCCTCGGCGACGTCGACGGCGGCTACGACGCCTCCGGTACCCCGGCCACGCCCGGCCTGGGCAACCGCTTCGTCACCCCGTTCTATTCCGAGACGGCCGACGCGCTACCGAAGGATCGCCAGATCACCCAGGAATTCCGCCTGTCCAACGACAGCTCGGAGCGCCTGAAGTGGCAGGTGGGCACGTACTACTTCGACGAGGACATCGCCATCGCGAATTTCTCGTACGACACGCTCAACAACCACGCGCTCAACGGCTGGGTGGACCAGAGCCAGCGCACCAAGGCCTGGGCGGTGTTCGGTTCGGCCGACTACAACTTCACCGACACCTTCGACGTGCGCGCCGGCGCGCGCTGGTCGCACGACAAGCGCGACTTCAAGGCAGAGCGATTCCTTGGCTTCACCGGCCCCGTGGGCCCGCTCACGTCCGATCCCACCGACTCGCGCTGGAGCGGCGACCTGACCGCCACCTGGCAGCTGTCCGATCGTGCCAACGTCTACGCCCGCGTGGCCAACGGCTTCCGCGCCCCCAGCGTGCAGGGCCGCATCAACTTCGCCAACTCGATCTCCACGGCCAAGCCGGAGACGATCACCTCGTACGAAGTGGGCTTCAAGTCGACGTCCGACGACAACAAGATCCGTTTCAACGCCGACGTCTACAAGTACAACATGCACAACCAGCAGCTGACGGCGGTGGGCGGCGCCACCAACGTCACGCAGCTGATCAACGCGAAGAAGACCGAGGGCTACGGCGCCGAGTTCGACCTCGAGGCCTACCTGACCCCGCAGTTCTACATGACCGCCGGCGGCAGCTACAACCACACCGAGCTGAAGGATCCCAACCTCGCCGTGGCTCCCTGCGGCGGCGGCTGCACGGTGCTCGACCCGCTCAACGCCACCGGCAACGCCCTCATCGACGGCAACGCGCTGCCCAACGCGCCGAAGTGGATCGGCACCTGGACCGCGCGCTACGGCATCCCGTACGGCGAAAGCGGCGAGTTCTTCGTCTACACCGACTGGAACTACCGCAGCGAGGTGAACTTCTTCCTGTACGACTCGGCGGAGTTCCGCAGCAAGCCGTTCCTCGAAGGCGGCATCCGCGTCGGTTACAACTGGGACTTCGGCAAGCGCGAGATCGCGCTGTACGGCCGCAACATCACCAATAAGCAGGTGATCACCGGCGGCATCGACTTCAACAACCGTACGGCGTTCGTCAACGATCCGCGGATCATCGGCGTGGAGTTCCGGGCGGAGTTGTAAGTTTCGATCGATGCGGATCCAAAAAAAAACCGACCCCCGGGTCGGTTTTTTTTTGCCGATGAAACGCCATCGCCCGCCGGGAAACGAGGCGCTGGATTCCTGCGTGCGCAGGAATGACGGCGCATGACCCCAGGTCCGCCGCTCGTATCACACGCAGAAACGACAGCAGCAAGACCCAGGCCCGTCTGAAGCGCCATCGCCCGCCGGGAAAAGAGGCGCTGGATTCCTGCGTGCGTAGGAAAGCCGGCGCAGGACCCCAGGTCCGCCGCTCTTACTCGCACGCAGAAACGACAGCGGCAACACCCAGTCCCGTCGCTCCTGCGCACGCAGGAGCCTAGCGCGGAACATCCGGTTTTCGCCAAACGTCGCTACGGCTTCTAAACCTTCCGTGAAACCCGCGCATCCCATGACTGCCCGGCCCGCTACCCCACCAGCACACCCCGGCAGCCCGCCCTGGCATAGGCCATAAGTCATATGGAATTTCACGAAATTCCGGTTGACGACTAAAAATCTGGTGTTATAGTTCACTACAACACCACTCACCCAGAGCACTAGAGGAGAGAGCACCATGAAAAACGTCAACTACATCGCCGTCGCCGCCTCGTTCGCCATCGCCATCGCCACCTTGGGCGTCTTCAGCAGCACCTCCACCAAGGCCCCGCCGCTGACCGTCATCAACGGCACGCACGTCACCGACCTCGCCCCGATCGTCGTCTACGCCGACGCCACGGACACCGTCGCTTCCCTGTAACCCGCTGCCCCAGCACGTCATCGGAGTCGAAACCCCATGAAAGCGCCGAACCTCATCGCCCTGACCGCATCCTTCCTGATCGCCGGCACCAGCGTGTTCGCCCTGCGCTCCTTCGATGACCGTGCCGCCGCACTCTCGGCCGCGCCGCACTACATCAACGGCACGCGTGTCGTCGACCTCCCCGCCGTCGTGGTGAAGCCGACCGACGCCGAGGTGCGGCAGGCCATGCCGACCGGCCAACAGGTACTCGATTCGGCCGCGGACGCCCTCCGGCGCAGCGCCGAAGACCGTGCCGCCGCACTTATCGGCGCACAGCTGAGCATGCCCTACTATTCGTTTGGCTCCGCATTGCGCCAATCGGCGAAGGATTGAACTACATGTCCATCACCTGGAACGACAGCGTCCCGATCTATCGCCAGCTACGCGAACGCGTCGTGGCCATGATCCTGGACGGCGCCTTGAACGAAGGCGACCCGCTGCCGTCGGTGCGCCAGGTAGCGGGTGATTTTCAGATCAACCCGCTCACCGTCTCCAAGGCGTACCAGGAGCTGGTCGACGAACAACTGGTTGAGAAACGGAGGGGTCTTGGCATGTTCGTGATCGATGGAGCGCGCGAAGCGCTGCTCAAGAGTGAAAGGGAGCGCTTCCTGCGCGAAGAATGGCCGGCACTGTACGCCCGCCTCCAGCGCATGGGCCTCGATCTGAAAACCCTGTTACGTGAGGCCGATGGCCCCACAGAGGATCCGTCATGACCGCGGTCGTCACCGCCAATGGCCTCACCAAGCGCTACAAGTCGCAAGCCGCGCTCGATGGTGCCACCTTCCAGATCGGCTCGGGCCGCATCGTGGGCCTGATCGGCCCCAATGGTGCCGGCAAGACCACCGCGCTGAAGGCCATCCTCGGCCTCACCACCTTCGACGGGCAGCTCGAGGTGCTCGGCCTGGATCCGCGCAAGGATCGCGACAAGCTGATGGAACAGGTGTGCTTCATCGCCGACGTGGCCGTGCTGCCCCGCTGGATGAAGGTGGGCGACGCCGTCGACTTCGTGGCGCACACCCACCCGCGTTTCGACCGCGCCAAGTGCGAGGCCTTCCTGGCCCGCACCAAGCTGCAGCCGAAGCAGAAGGTGCGCCAGCTCTCCAAGGGCATGATCGTGCAGCTGCACCTCGCGCTGGTGATGTCCATCGACGCGAAACTGCTCGTGCTGGACGAACCGACCCTGGGCCTGGACATCCTCTATCGCAAGCAGTTCTACCAGAGCCTGCTGGAGGACTACTTCGACGAGGAGAAGACCATCCTGGTCACCACCCACCAGGTGGAGGAAATCGAACACATCCTCACCGACCTCATGTTCATCCGCGACGGAAAGATCGTGCTCGACGCCGACATGGACACCGTGGGCGAGCGCTTCAGCGAAGTGCTGGTCAGCGCCGAATTCGCCGCGGCCGCCCGGCAGCTCAAACCGCTGGACGAGCGCCAGGTGTTCGGCAAGAGCATCTTCCTCTTCGACAACGTCAGCCGGCCCGAGCTGGAACGCCTGGGCGAGGTCCGACGCCCATCGATCGGCGACCTCTTCGTCGCCACCATGAAGGGCACCTACGCATGAAAACCTTCTACTGGCTGGTCAAGCGCGAGTTCTGGGAGCACAAGGGCGGCTTCATCACCGCGCCCATCGTGGCCGGCATCATCTGCTTCCTGCTTAACGCCATGCTCATCGCCTTCGGCGAGGGCCATTACGGCGGCGGGGACTTCCACACCAATTTCTCGATGGCCTACAACAGCGAGAACCTGGCCCAGGCCGGCGCCGTCATCGACGGGCTGCTCTACGGCGTGACGATGATGGTGATGATCGTCACCGCCATCGTGGTGTTCTTCTACAGCCTGGGCTCGCTGTACGACGACCGGCGCGATCGCAGCATCCTGTTCTGGAAGTCGCTGCCGCTGTCGGATACCTCCACCGTGCTGTCGAAGCTCGCCAGCGCCGTGATCGTCGCCCCGGCCGTGGCCGTGGTGGTGGGCGTGGTGGCGGGCCTGGCCCTGACGATCATGTTCGCCGGCGTCGCCACCTTCCACGGTTTCTCGCTGTGGCCGCTGCTGATGCAGGCGCATCCGATCAAGGTCATGATCAACCTGGTGCTGCTCATCCCGCTCTATGCGCTCTGGGCACTGCCCACCGTCGGCTGGCTGATGCTCTGCTCCGCCTGGGCCCGCAGCAAGCCGTTCCTCTGGGCCATCGCCCTTCCCGTCGGCAGCGGCGTGCTCGTGGGATGGTGGGGCCTGATGATGGGCAACGGCGGGTTCACCAGCCTGTACTGGCGCCACGTGGTGGGACGCCTGCTCGGCGGGCTGACCCCGGGAGGCTGGATGACCGAAACCTCCAAGCTCGTCCACTTCGACGGCGACAATCCCGCCTCGGCGCTGGAGAAGTTCGATCTGACCTACCACTACAGCGCGCTCGCCAGCCCCGCGCTCTACCTGGGTGTCCTGGCCGGTGTGGCGATGATCGCCGCGGCGATATGGTTCAGAAGGTGGCGTGACGACAGTTGATCACCTCGCGGCTCCCACGAACGTGGGAGCCGCGTCGTTTGCGGACGCTTACGGGGCGAGATCGATATGAGCCGCCAGGCAGGCCACCATGGCATCGAACACGATCCGGCAACGCCGGCTGCCGACCAGGTCACCATGCATCGTGACCCAGGTGTCCAGCGGAAACACGAAGTCGTCGGCCAGTATCCGCACCATGCCCGGATCACGCCGGGCCAGCGCCACCTGGCAGATGCCGATGCCGCAACCGGCGCGGATCATGGCGAGCTGCGCCACGTCGCTGTCGCTGCGTAGCGAGAACGACTCCCGATCCCACCGGGGAAACCGGGCCCTGGCGGCGCGAATGAACGGGGTTTCGTCATCGAAGCCGATCAGCGCATGCGCCATCAGGCCATCGAGCGTTTCGGGCGTGCCGTGCCGCGCGAGGTAATCGGCATGGGCGAACAATCCCAGCTTGACCGTACCCACCCGCCTCGCGACCAGCGCCTGCTGTTGCGGTGGGGTCATCCGGATCGCGATGTCGACCTCGCGCTGCAGCAGGTCCTGTACGCGATTGGTCGCCACCAGTTCGATCTTCAGCGCCGGGTAGTCGCGGCGTAATCCGGCCAAGGCCCGCGGCAACACTTCCACGCCGATCACTTCGCTGGCCGAGATGCGGACGGTGCCATGGACGCCCTGCCCCTGGCTGAAGGCCTCCCGTTCCAGGGCGGCGGCCGTACTGCGCATGGCTTCGGCATGCCCCCGGAGCGCGCGCGCGATATCGGTGGGTACCAGCCCCGACGGGCCTCGCGTGAACAGCGTCTGCCCGAAGGCGGCTTCCAGTGCCGAGATATGTCGGCCGATGGTGGGCTGGGTCATGCCCAGCACCCGGGCGGCGCCTGACAGCGACCCTTCCGTCAGGACGGATAAAAGGGTGCGGTAGTGTTCCCAGCCGATGTGCTCGCCCATACGAAAATGTATAGCCGGTATAGGTCGATGGCAATTCCAGCGCATCCGCAGGGCGAGGACGATGGGCGACGTCCTCCTGTCAGAGATATAGCGCCATGACGAACGGTTCGGAAAAGCAGGTGCTGGTGCTGGGCGCCAGTGGCGGCATCGGCGGCGAAGTCGCACGCCAATTGCGGGATGCCGGATGGCGCGTCAAGGCGCTCAAGCGCGGCATGGACGTGCCCGAACGACGCGAGGGCATCGAATGGTCGGGCGGCGATGCGATGAACCCGGACCACGTCCGGCAGGCGGCCCGGGGTTGCCAGGTGATCGTGCATGCGGTCAACCCGCCCGGCTACCGCCACTGGGCCGAGCGCGTGCTGCCGATGGTGGATAACACCATCGCCGCCGCGATCGCCGAGCGGGCCACGATCGTGTTGCCGGGGACGGTCTACAACTACGGGCCCGACGCATTTCCGTCGATCGCCGAGGAGGCGCCGCAGAACCCGCTGACCCGCAAGGGCCGCATAAGGGTTCAACTGGAGCAGCGCCTGCACGACGCGACCCTGCGGGGCGCGAGAGCGATCGTGGTTCGTGCCGGGGACTTCTTCGGACCGCGGGCGGCCAACAGCTGGTTTTCCCAAGGCCTGGTCCAACCCGGCAAACCGATAAGGCACATCCGCGTACCCAACGACGCCGGCGTCGGTCATCAGTGGGCCTACCTTCCCGACGTCGCCCGTACGATGTGCGCCCTGCTCGAACAGCGCGACGGGCTGGAGCCGTTCGCCCGCTTCCACATGGACGGCCACTGGGACGCCGACGGAACGGCATTGGCCGAGGCCATCCGCGACGTGGCTCGACGACACGGACAGAACCCCACGATCTCCGCGTTTCCCTGGTGGCTGACCCGACTGCTGGCCCCCGTCGTGCCGACGCTTCGCGAACTCCGGGAGATGCGCTACCTCTGGAGCGAGCCCCTGCGCCTGGACAACCGGCACCTGCGTGCCGTGCTCGGCGACGAGCCGCATACCCCGCTGAAGGACGCCGTGGAGGCGACCCTGGCGGGGATGGGCTGCATCACTCCTTTGGACACGGCGTCGGCGCCGATACGCCCGAGGTGAACGGTCGGCGCCGTGCGATCAGGCGATGTCGTCGAGGATCCGCTTCGCGGTGTCCTTCTGCATCTGCGAGCCCTCGGCCATCACTTCCTCCAGCATCAGGCGCGCGCCTTCGGCGTCGCCCATGTCGAGGTAGGCGCGGGCCAGATCGAGCTTGGTGTCGACCGGATCGTCGCTGAAGCCCTCGGGCGAGGCGTCGAGCGTGACGGGCTCTTCGTCGGGGAAGTGCGGTTCGTCGAATCGCGGCGGCTCATCGAAAGTCGGCACGTCCCGATGCGATTCCGCCCGGATCGGATGCACCGGCGTCTCCGGCACGTCGTCGAACGACCAGGTCTGGCGTTCTTCCGGCAGCGTCGTCTCTTCGGCCAGCACGTCACCGAAAGCGGGGGCGTGGGTTTCGTGCGGCTCGACGTAAGGCGATGCCGGCGCGTCGACGTCGAACACGTCCGGCGCATTCGGGCGGGTTTCCGCTTCCGCGCGCTGCACCGGCGTGAGGTCGAAGTTGAAGTGGTATTCGCTGTGCTTCTGCGGCGCGGGCGCGACGCGTTCGTCGTCTTCGGGGCTGGTCACGTAATGACCCAGGTCGAATTCTTCGAGCGCGGCGGCTTCGTGCGCGTCATGGGGCGTCGATGCCGTGTAGGTATCGGACGCGTACTCGTCGTCGTCCGTGTCGCCCGGCACGCCGCCGAACAGCGGATGCGTGGGCGCGAGCTCCTGGCCCATCGCCACCACGTCGCGCCATTCCGGCTGGTCCGGATCGGAGATGTGGGCGTACATCGCCTCGGCGGCGGCTTCGAAATGATCGACGTCGCCCCGGCCGTAGTACAAGCTCACCAGTTCCAGATGCAGGCCGATGTCATCGGGATGTTCGGCCAGCGCGTCGAGGATCTCGCGCTGGTCCGGATCGATGCCGTCGAATCCGTCGAAGCGCGGCTCGTCGCCGAAGCGGTCGGCCAATGATGGCGTCGCCAGCGGCGCGGCCGCGGGAGCGGCCACCGTCTTCTTGCGACGGGCGAACAACGCGAGCAGGAGCAGCAGCACGACGACGCCACCGGCGCCCCATGCCCACGGCTGCATGAACCACGGGGTCTCTTCTTCGATCGGCGCGGGCGCGGGACGCGGTTTGACGGCCTGCGGCGGGACGGCGGCGGGCGCTTTCAGCGGCGTGGTGGTCACGGTCGCCGCGGTGGGCTCGCCGGCGGTGGAGGCCGCCTTCGGTGCGGCCGGCGCACTGGCCGCGGCCACCGGCGCAGGGGCAGAAGCCGACGCGGCAGGGGCGGCGGGAGCCGGCGCGCTGGCGGGAGCCGCCGCGGCCACGGGCGCCTTGCCCGCCTCGGCCAGCTTGCGCTGGAGTTCGGCGATCTCGCTGTCCTTCAGGCTGATCAGCCGCTCGTTCTTGGTCTTGATCGCCTCCAGGTCGGCCACGCGCGACTTGAGCTCTTCGCCCTGCTGGCGCAGCGAGGCCACGGATTCCTGGGAGGTGGCGAGTTCCTGCTTGAGTCCGGCCACCTGGGCATCGCCGGTGCCGTTCTTCGAACCGGCGCGGGTGGAGGCGGCCTCGCCGCCCTCCTTCGCCGGAACGAGAGCGAGCCGGTCGTCGCCAGCGGACGGCCTGGCCTTGCCCTGCGCGGCACCGGTGGAGGCGGCATCGGCCACCACGGCCGGCGAACGGGCGGTACCCGAGCGCCAGGCCTCGTTCTGGCGACGCACCTCGGTCAGCGCCGCGGCGGCGGACTGGGCCTTCACGTCGTCGGCGGAGGGGATGCGCAGCACGGCGCCGGTCTTCAGCGCGTTGATGTTGTCGCGATAGAAGGCGTCGGGATTGGCTTTCTGCAACGCCACGAGCATCTGGTTGATGTCGGCGCCATCCGCGTGGTCGCGGGCAATGGCCGAAAGCGTTTCGCCGCGCTTCACCGGGCCGACCTGACTCGCTGACGCGGAAGACGTAGCCTGGGCGCGTGGCGCCGCGTGCGTGCGCGGCGCGGGCGCCTCGGCTCGGGACGGCGCGGCCACCGGAGCGGCCGGAGCGGTGCTTTCGGCCCGCGACGGCTGCGTTGCCTGGGACACCCTGGCCGGCACCTCGGAGGTACGCGACGGACGAGGACCGGCAGCCACGTTCGCACCGGGCGCGGACGGCGTGCTGCCCGGCGGATCGAGCAGCATGGTGACTTCGCGCACGACCTTGTTACCGCCGGCGCTCACTTCGACGAGGAAGTCGAGATAGGTATCGCGGATCGGCTCGCTGCTGGTGACGCGCACCACCGGCTGGCCGGAGGCGCCCTTGGCTACGGCGAAGCTCAGCGCCACCGGAAGCCCGTCGCGATTGAGCCCCGCGCGGGAAAAGGCTTCGGCCGAGGCCAGCGTCACGTGGATATCGCCCGCGCCACCCGTTACCCCGGTGATGGGGATCTCGGCCAGTAGCGGCTGGTCGATGGTGGACCGCACCTGGGCAGGACCGAGGTTCTGGGCCATGGCATGGCCGCCGCCCGCGGCCAGCGCCAGCATGATGGACAGCTTGAGTGTGCGGTTCATTGATCGCTTCCCCCGAACATATACCCGTGCCGGCGGCTCGCCTTCTGTGGGCGGATGGC
This sequence comes from Luteibacter sp. CQ10, assembly GCF_040900725.1. Taxonomy (NCBI): domain Bacteria; kingdom Pseudomonadati; phylum Pseudomonadota; class Gammaproteobacteria; order Lysobacterales; family Rhodanobacteraceae; genus Luteibacter; species Luteibacter sp. CQ10. The sequence continues at coordinate 1,915,200 of NZ_JAEUYM010000001.1, forward strand.
CGCGAAGGCGCCACTGTAGTGCACCCCAGCAACAACTAACAATAGCGCCGACGGGCATTTACGAGACAACGTTGAGGCCATCCTCAAGTTGCCCGCGGGCCCGCGAGTGCCCCCTGTATGCACCGCCGATGGCATCCGGCGGGTTCGTTACGGTTTTTGCCGGGCTTCCAGCTGGCGCTGGAGCTCGGCGATCTTACGGTCCCGCTCGTCCAGCGACTGGCTGGCCGCGTGGGAATCCGCTTCCAGCGCATTGACCCGCGCCTTGAGCTTTTCCACCTGGGCACCTTCGGCGGCGACCTGCCCGCGCGAGGCGTCGAGCCTTGCGCGGGTGGCCCGGGCCGGTTCCGCGTGCGCCGCTTTCGCCCTGGTCGCCTGCGCGGCCAGCGCCGGGAGGGCGATGGAGCACAGCAGGAACCCGGCGAGCGCGGCGCGGCGGTTCATCAGAGGTGATCCCGGATGAGGATTTCGGCGATCTGCACGGCGTTGAGCGCGGCACCCTTGCGGATGTTGTCGGCCACCACCCAGAGATCGAGGCCGCGATCGTGCGAGATGTCCTCGCGGATGCGGCCGACGAAGACCGGATCCTTGCCCGCCGCGTCGCCGACCGGCGTCGGATAGCCGCCGGCCTTGCGCTCGTCCATCACCACCACGCCCTCGGCCTGCTCGAGGAGTTCGCGGGCGCGTTCGGCGGTGATCTTGTCGCGCGTTTCGATGTGCACCGCCTCGGCATGGCCGTAGAACACCGGCACACGGACGGCGGTGGGATTCACCTGGATGGATGGGTCTTCCAGGATCTTCCGGGTCTCCCAGACCATCTTCATTTCTTCCTTGGTGTAGCCGTTGGCCTGGAATTCGTCGATGTGCGGGATCACGTTGAACGCGATCTGCTTCGGGAACTTTTCGACCTCGACCTCCTGGAAGTTGAGCATCTGGGCCGTCTGCTTGCCCAGTTCCTCCAGGCCGCTGCGGCCCGCGCCGGACACCGACTGGTAGGTGGCCACGTTGATCCGCTCAATGCCGGCCTCGCGATGGATCGGCGCCAGCGCCACCAGCATCTGCATCGTGGAGCAGTTGGGATTGGCGATGATGCCGCGCACCGTGTAGTCGGCGATGGCGTGCGGATTCACCTCGGACACCACCAGCGGGATGTCGTCCTGGTAGCGGTATTCGGAGGTGTTGTCGATCACCACCGCGCCGGCCGCGGCCGCGCGCGGGGCGTGCTCGCGGCTCACCGAGCCGCCGGCGGAGAAGAAGGCGATGTCCACGCCGTCGAAGTCGAAGGTGGCGAGGTCTTTGACGACGCAAGGTTTTCCGGCGAAATCGACCGTACCGCCCGCCGAGCGCTCGCTCGCCAGGGGAATCAGTTCGCTCACGGGGAAGTCCCGTTCGGCGAGTATCGACAGGAGGGTTTCGCCGACCGCGCCGGTCGCGCCCACCATGGCCACCTTGTAACTCGTCTTCTTGCTCATCTTCGCTCTTGTTGGCGGGGGGTAGAGGGTCAGCTGGCGTCGGCCAGCACACCCGGATTGAGAATCGTGGGTGGCCGACCGGCGTGAGGACCATGCCCGAACGCCGCCAGCACATTGTCCACAGCCAGCGCCGCCATATCGCGACGTGTGTCGCGACTTGCGCTGGCGATGTGCGGACTGAGCACGATATTGGAGAGACCGAGAAGCGCCGGGCACACCTGCGGCTCTCCCTCGAACACGTCGAGTGCCGCCGCCGCGATCGTGCCCTCGGCCAGGGCCCGGGCGAGCGCCGCGTCGTCGACGATGCCGCCGCGCGCGATGTTGGTGAGCGTGGCCGTGGGCTTCATGGCCTTCAGCTCGGCCTCGCCGATGCTGTGCCGGTTGGCCGGGGTATAAGGCAGCACCAGCACCAGGTGGTCGGCGCGGGCCAACAGGGTGGCCTTGTCGACATAGGTGGCCCCGCACTCACGCTCGATGGCGGCATCGAGCCGCGACCGGTTGTGGTAGATCACCGGCGAGCGAAAGCCCGAGGCACGGCGCGCGATGGCTTGGCCGATGCGGCCCATGCCGAGGATGCCGATGGTCTTGCCGTGCACGTCGGCACCCAGCCAGCCCTCGAACCGGGCGCCCTTCCACTGGCCGTCGCGCAGCCAGCGCTCGGCCTCGCCGACCCGGCGCGCCGCGGCGAGCATCAGCGCCCAGGCGTAGTCGGCCACGGTTTCGTTGAGCACGTCGGGTGTGTTCGACGCACCGACGCCGGCCTCGGTCAACGCGTCGATGTCGAGGTTGTTGTAGCCGACGCCGAGGTTGGCCACGAAACGCAGTCGCGGCGCCTGGGCCAGCACGGTCGCGTCGATACGGTCGGCCAGGCCCACGATGGCGGCGTCGGCGTCGGCGAGGCGTTCAGCGATTTCCTCGGGCGCGTAGGGTCGCTCCTCGTCTTCCGCACGCACGTCGAAGTGGTCGCGAAGGCGGTCGACGATGTCCGGAAAGAAGGGCCGGGAGACCCAGACCTTGGGCTTGCTCATGCGCTCATGCCTGGAGGGTGCCGGGAACGCGCGGGGGCACCTCGCCCACGTCGCCGCATTGCGCACGGTGGCGCAGGGCCTGGTCCATCAGCACGAGAGCCAGCATGGCCTCGACGATGGGCACGGCGCGGATGCCGACGCAGGGGTCGTGCCGTCCCTTGGTGACCACCTCGGTCGGCTCGCCGGCGCGATCGATGCTGCGGCCGGGCACGAGGATGCTCGAGGTGGGCTTGAAGGCCACGGAGACCACCACGGGCTGGCCCGTGGCGATGCCGCCGAGGATGCCGCCGGCGTGATTGGAGAGGAAGCCGTCGGCGGTAATCTCGTCGCGATGCTGCGTGCCGCGCTGGGCCACGGCCGCGAAGCCGTCGCCGATTTCCACGCCCTTGACCGCGTTGATCGACATCATGGCGCTGGCGATCTCGCCGTCGAGCTTGCCGTAGATGGGCTCACCCCACCCCGCCGGCACGTGGTCGGCCTGCACGGTAACGCGCGCACCCACCGAGTCGCCCGACTTGCGCAGGGCGTCCATGTAGGTTTCGAGCTCGGGCACCTGTTGGGCCCAGGGCCAGAAGAAGGGGCTGCCCTCGATGGCGTCGGCGTCGAAGCCGCGCGGCACCACGTCGCCGATCTGCGAGACGTGGCCGCGCACGGTCACGCCGTAACGCTGGGCCAGCCACTTCTTGGCGATGACGCCGGCCGCCACGCGCATGGTGGTCTCGCGGGCCGACGAGCGGCCGCCGCCACGCGGATCGCGGATGCCGTACTTCTGCCAGTAGGTGTAGTCGGCGTGGCCGGGGCGGAAGGTGTCGAGGATGTTGCCGTAGTCCTTCGAGCGCGCATCGGTGTTGCGGATGAGCAGCGCGATGGGCGTGCCGGTGGTCACGCCTTCGTAGACGCCCGAAAGGATCTCGATGTCATCGGCCTCGCGGCGCTGCGAGGTATGCCGCGAGCGGCCGGTGGCGCGACGCTCGAGGTCGGCGCGAAACTCGCCGGCCTCCAGCGGCAGACCGGGGGGGCAACCGTCCACCACGCACCCGATCGCCGGGCCGTGGCTTTCGCCGAAGGTAGTGACCGCAAGGAGCTTGCCGAACGTATTGGAGGACACGGTACTTCCGCTGGGTATCAGGTTCTTGCGGCCCGCGCGGCCGAGATGTCGGCGGCGTGGGCGATGAGGTCGCGGCGTTCGAGGGCGAAGATGCCCATCTGGCCCACCTTGAACTCCAGCCAGACGAACGGAAGACGCGGCAGGAGGTTGACCAGCGCGTGCTCGCTATCGCCCACTTCGACGATGAGCAGGCCGTCTTCGGACAGATGGTCGGCCGCCTCGTCGAGGATGCGCAAGGTGATGTCCAGTCCATCATCCCCGGATGTCAGGCCGAGGACGGGCTCGTGGCCGTATTCGGCCGGCATGGCGGCGTATTCGTCGTTGGTGACGTAAGGCGGGTTGGAGACGATGAGGTCGTAGACCTCGCCCCGCACCCCGTCGAAGAGGTCGGACTTGATCGCCCGCACGCGGCCTTCGACGTGCTGGTAGACGATGTTCTCGTTGGCCAGCGACAGGGCGTCGTCGCTCACGTCGATGAGGTCGACCTGCCAGTCGGGGTTGTACTCGGCCATGGCGATGCCGATGCAGCCGGAACCCGTGCACAGGTCGAGCGCGCGCTCCACGTGGCGGTCGTCCAGCCACGGGGTGAAGCGGCTCTCGATCAGTTCCGCGATGGGCGAGCGCGGCACCAGGGCGCGGGGGTCGCTCTTGAACTTCAGGCCGGCGAACCAGGTTTCGCCCACGAGGTAGGCCACCGGCACGCGGTCGACGATGCGTTTCTCGATGAGCGAGAGGATGCGCTCCCTTTCCTCGGCCACCAGCGTGCCCGCGCCGTAGGCCGGCGGCAGGTCGGGCGGCAGGTGCAGCGCCGCCAGCACCAGGTGGGTGGCCTCGTCGATCGGATTGTCGTGGCTGTGCCCGAAGGTCAGGCCGGCGGCCGAGAAGCGGCTGGCGCCGTAGCGGATGAAATCGATGATGGAGGTCAGTTCGCTGGTCACGTGCGGGGGCTTTCTGTGGCTGACCCGGGAGTATAGCCGTCTACGGCGTCAGGTTTCCCCTCCGGCTGCCCTGCCCTTGCCGCTTTCGTTGCGGTGCGCCTCGCATGGGCGAGCGTCGGGCGCGCCTCGGCGCGAAAAGCGATGGAGACAGGGACGGGAGCCCCGGCCGCGCGCCCTGTCCGCCGCACGTCGCCCGTCCCTTCCGGGCCACGGGCCTTTACGCGGGATTTTCCGACTCGCCATCCATGGCTCGGCGGAAAACGTCGGTCATCCTGACCGTCCTCGGGCGCCTATCGCGGCCGACAGGGGGCGCGGCCCGGGCTCTTTCGGAAGTGCGCGCCGGTTTCATCCGGAGGAAGGGCTGTCGCCTGCTCGAACGTTTCGCCGTAGGCACCGGCCTGCGCCGGTGCGACGACGTTCCCGAGCAACACAGCTATACCACCCTGCAACGAAGCGTCGCAGCGGCGCAGGCCGGTGCCTACGGCGAAGCGACCGTTTCTCGCCTCACCCCGCCCCAAGCACCCGCACATGCGCCTGCGCCGCACACGCCACCCCATGCGACGTCATGGCCTCGATCGCTCCCAACGCCAACACCATCTTCCCGCGATCCACCACCTCGACCTCCTCCACCCACTCCGCCAGCAACTGCGTCATCCCGCGCGCGTACTGCAACCACTCGGTCGCCTCGTTCAACAATTCATGCGCCGACGCTTCCACACCTTCAGCCATCACTCGCTCCGTACCTCGAAAATCACTCACCGCGAAACGTGGCACGCCGCGAACGACATGCCACGGATCAACGGGCTTGCTCAAAAAACGAAAGCGGCGCGAGGTTTCCCACCAACGCACGTGACCTCGCCGGATCGAACCACCCGCGCCATTCCGCTTCAGCCGTGCCTGCGGGAAAGGCAGACAGGCGACGGTCGGGCGAGTGCCGTATGATCAGGGGTACCCATGATCGACTCCTTGCTAGTTGATTGTGGATAGCGGCTCGGGAGTGTTGCTGCACTCTCGGGCCGCGCTTCTTCACCGCATGCAGCGATGGTCGCCTACGACCGCATCAGTCGAAACCGTAGGCAACGAAGCGACCCTACCAAACCAACAGTAAGTTGTCTGTAGGCGCATCCAATTTTGTGCACCTCTCGTCGCACCGGCGCAGGTCGTTGCCCACGGCGAAGCGCTCAACCATCGCGACAACCTACGCGCCCCGACTCGTCATTCCTGCGCACGCAGGAATCCAGCTCCGAGCGCATTTATAAGCGAAAACCTCCACTCTTACGCTTTTTTGCGAATCGTCTCAAATTTCACGAACTCAGTGGGAGGACCCAAGCCACCCAGGAGAGAATGCGTTCTTGGTCGACGCCACTACGCAGAACCAAATCATTCAAACGAGCAAACCGGTGATCCTCAACCAAATTTCCACTTCGCAACCCATAGTTGCCACTTCACATCAGTCATAAACCTACTACCCTCATCAGGCAAAACCGTGGACATTGGAGTCATGCGCTCCTAGCGTCGATCACTTCACTGATCGTTCCCAAGGATCGCTTACATGCATCGGATGCCTTCCCGCATCGCCACCTTTATCCTCGTGTCCGGCACATCCTTGTCGGCGTGGTCGACGGATACCAAACCTTTCGCAGAATTCGCGATCAGCGACAAGATCGGTGACGTTCCCATCGCATGGATCATCGATGACAGCGAAGCTGCTGTCCGTGCCTTGCTGAAACATCGGTGCGATCTGGCGGGCTATCGAGACTGCCAAATCACTAGCTTTTCCGTTTACGTTTGGCATACCTACGGGATCCGTTTCTCGTACCTGGCCAGTGACGGAAACCGACACCCTGATTTCACCGAAGACAACTGGTATCACGGATGTCCGGAATCGCCGTCGCTATACGTCATAGAGATGGACGGCAGTGAACACGGGCCCTACCCAAACAGAACCCGCTTCATTGAGGGCCCTTTCGCGGAAAAAGTCGTTTGCCGCTCCAGCACCCCACCACCCGAACCGACCGAGGCGGAGCCCCATCAATCCGATCTGGGCCCCGGCGACTGCCTGACCCATCCGTCCGTCGGCAACCCCATCAATGCCGGCCTCGGCAACAAGTTCGAAACCGCCACCGACATCCCGACGACCGCCGCCAGCGCGCTGACATGGACCCGCCACTACAACAGCGGCGCCATCGCAGGCGACGAGCCCACGCGCCCAATGGACGCGCATCTCGGCGCGCGCTGGCGCGGCACCTATGACCGCTCGCTGAGTGAAGTCGAACTGGACGCAGGCGACAGCAAACGCACCGCGATTCGCCTGTTCCGCGCGACAGGCGAACGCGTCGACTACGTCGAAGCCAACGGCCGCTACGCCAGCACGGTCGATCCACGCGGCCTGCTCGTCCGCGACGGCACCGGCTGGCGCTACCGCGATGCCCAGGGCAACACCGAATCCTACGACGCCAACGGCCGCCTCATTACGCTGGATGAAGGCGGTACTCCGCTGCACTTCACCTACGATGCAACCGGCCGCCTGAGCCAAGCCATCGATGCCCAAGGCCGCACGCTGACGTTCGCCTACGACGCCGCTTCGCGCATCGCCTCCGTCCGTGACGGCCTCATCGCCGGCGTCACCTACACCTACGACGGCACCGGCCCCGACGCCGATCTGGTCAAGGCCACCTACGCCGACGGTACCTCCGTCTCTTACCTCTATAACGAAGCGAGCCATAACGGCGGCACCAGCCAACCCCACGCCCTCACCGGCATCGTCGACGAAACCCACCGGCGCTACGCCAGCTTCGCCTACGACAAGGACGGCCGCGCCATCTCGAGCGAACACGCGCTCGGCACACAGAAGACCAGCGTGCGTCCGTTAGGCACCGATCGCGTGCAGGTCACCGACGCCGACGGCGCCATCCGCACCTACCACTACACCGACGTCCGCGGTGGCCGTCGCCTCACCGGCCTCGACCAGCCCGGCGGCGTCGGTTGCGCCGCCTCGGCACGCGCCATCGAATACGACGACGGCGGCAATGTAGCGAAGCTCACCGACTTCGACGGCCGCGTGACGTCGTTCGCCCATGATGCCGACGGCCGCGAAACCGAGCGTACCGACGCCTTCGGCACGCCACAGGCTCGCACCACCCGCACCGAGTGACACGCGGACCTGATGAAGCCCACGAAGGTCACGCGACCGGGCCGGGAGGACCGCTTCACCTACAACGACCGCGGCCAGATCACCCACTACGAGGCTTGGGGTGCCGTCGATCCCACGCAGCCCAACGCTCCGCTGACGATCTCGCGCATCTGGCAGTTCACCTACGACACCGACGGCCGCCTGCTGCTCGAAGAAGGCCCCCGCAGCGATAGCGGCAAGCTCGGCACGTTGAACCGCTACACCTATCGCCCTTCCGATGCCACCAACTGCGCCAGCGGCCCGTGCGACTACCGCAAGGGCGACCTATGGAAGGTCGAAAACGCGCTGGGCCATGTCGACGAGGTGCTGCGTTACGACGGTGCCGGCCGTGTGCTCTCCCGCCGCAATGCCCTCGGCCTGACCACCACGTACCACTACGACGCCCGTGGCCGCGTCCTCGACATGACCGAAACCGCACCGGAAGGATGGGTCGGCAAATCCAGCTTCACCTACACCCCGCACGGCGAAGTCGATACGGCCACCGACGCCGACGGCGTCACCCTCCGCTTTACCTACGACGCCGCCCGCCGCCTCGTCTCGATCCACAACCCGTCGAACCACTGGCTCCGCTTCGGCTACGACGCCATGGACCGGGTCACCCGCGAGGAAAGCTACGACGGCTTCAACCAGCTACGCAGCCAGCTGATCCGCACGTACGATGCCCTGGGCCGGATCGCCGCCGAGCGAGACGGTTACGGCGTCGATACCACCTTCACCTACGACGAACTGGGTCGCCCCACCGGCATCACCGACGGCGACAAACGCCACAGCAGCACGGCCTACGACGCCCTCGGCCGCCTGCGCGAGCGCATCGGCGACACCGACGGCATCAAGGCGAAGGTGACAGCGAGCCACGATCCACTCGACCAATTGACCGGCATCGTCGATCCCAAGGGCCTGTCCACCGACTACCTCGTCACCGGCCTCGGCGACGTGGCCGCCACCACGAGCCCGGATACCGGTGAATCGGTGGACGAGCACGACGTGAACGGCCTCGTTATCCGCCACGAAGGCGCGGGCGACGTGGGCAGTTACGACCTCACCCGCGACGCGCTGGGTCGCCCCTTGCACGTGGCGTATCGTGATGCCGCGATGGACGTGCGCTACACCTACGACACGGCCGACGCCCAATGCCCGGCCAGCGAACGCCATGCCGCCGGCCTCTTGTCGAAGGCGATCACGGCCCAAGGCAACACGGTCTACTGCCACGACGCCCACGGCCGCCTGACCCGGAAGATCCAGACGTGGGGCAGCACGAGCACAGCGGTGGCCTACCGCTACACCGCCGCCGGGCGCCTGGCGGGCACGACGGTGGTCGGCGGCACGGGCGTGGATTACCGCTACGACAAGGACGGCGAGATGTCCGGCGTCGATGTCACCCCATCCGGCGGCACCACGACGCCACTCATCGGCAAGACTTTCTACCGGGCCTTCCAGATCGACAACTGGACTTACGGCAACGGTCGCCAGGTCATCACCAACCGTGACAAGAACGGCCGTCCCACCGTGTGGAACGACCAAAGGCCCGACGGCCTGTTCCTGTCGCTGCGCTACAGCCCCGGCGGCGAACTCACCACCTGGTACGGCCCGAGCCGCGGCTACCAGATCGGCTACGACGGCCTCGGCCGTCTCACCACCGTGTCCGATTTCGACACGTACAAAGAACTTCGTCGCTTCGACTACGACGCCACCGGCAACCGTACGGCCATGACCGAGGGCGCGATCACCGACCGCTACGTCTACGAACCGAACAGCCACCGGCTGACCACGCAGGACGGGAAGCTTCGCACCTACGATGCGCCAGGCAACACCACCGCCATCGGCAACCTGATGCTCACCTACGACGCCGCGGGACGCCTCGCCTCGGCCAGCGAGAACGGACGCCAGCGCGTCAGCTACGGTTACGACGGCGAAGGTCAACGCATTGTCCGCACCGAGACCGATAGCAACGCCACCACCATGTACCTGATCGACCCGGACGGCCGCTGGCTGGCTGACATCGACCGTACCGGCAAGGTCGTTCGCCAGGGCATATGGATGGGCGACATGCTGGTCGGCCTGATGGATGGAGGAACGCTTTACTACGTCGAGCCCGATCACCTCGGCACACCGCGTGTCATCGTCGATCCGGTGCGGAATGTGACCGTGTGGAAGTGGATGTCCAGCGACGATCCGTTTGGTACGAATGCACCCGAGGAAGACCCGGATGGCGATGGCGTGCGTATGGTTTTCGATCTGCGGTTCCCGGGGCAGCGGTACGACGCGATCACGGGGCTGCATGCCAATGGGGCGCGTGACTATGACCCCGAGAGCGCGAGGTACATCCAGAGCGATCCGGCTGGTTTGAGCGGAGGGATCAGCACTTATCTTTACGTCGGTGGCTCGCCACTCCTATACATCGATCCCCTGGGTCTCTGGAGATTCGGCGATCCGCTGCCTCAATACGTTGTCGATTTTTCCGCTGGATTCGGCGACACCATACTGTTCGGGCAAGGGCACAGAATTCGGAAGTGGCTCGGAACTGATGGAGAGGTTAACAGCTGCTCTTCGGCCTACAGCTATGGCGAATTGGCAGGCATTGGTGCCAGCACGGTCACCGGCCTGGCGGGCGGATTGCGCGCAGCCGGAAAGAAAGCTGTCGGTAGAGAGTTTTCCCACTGGATACCGAAAAGGCATGGCGGACCCCGCTCCATCTGGAATGGAAACTTTGTTACCACGAAAGTCCACGCGTTATCCGATCCATACCGATATCAATTCATGCCATCAACTTGGAAGAAAGCCAACCGCATGTACTCACGTCCCGTGCAACAATGGATAAGACTTCCTAATGTTTATAAGGGAATTGGCTCGGGTGCTGCATATGGCGTAGCGGGATCGGCACTAGACAACTACGGCAATTAATCGGAGAGCAGCCATGTGGCGCGAGCTTTTAGGCATCGAACGTTTGAGTCGGTTGGAACTTCGAATCTTGCGCGACGTCTGCGATCAACTGGACGACCCAGCGAAATCGATCGCTACCGACCAGTTGAATTCCATCAAGACTGTTCGACACAAGCCACGTCGCATGGGTGTCTACATTTACTTACGAGAATCAGCGCCCTCCTTGGTTGGAGCACTACCCTTACAGCTCGCCGACAAAGAAGAACTTATCCTTGCAGAGGTTCGCTCGACGATGGAGGGAACAAATCTAAGCGTCACTACAAGAGTATGGTGCGTCACCGGCACGATATTCGAGCTGGCTCATGAAGCACGGGGCCATGCTTTCATCAACTCTGTCAAGGATAACGACATAGACTCGCTTAATGTAATCGTACGAACTTTTCCTCAGCTTCGTGACATCCAAAAATCCAGGCCATGAATCCACGCAGTGCGGAAAGTCCTTTGGAACTACGTTCCGACGTGGGATGAGGCATAAATCCCTTTCGTCGCGACTGCGTAGGCCGGTGCCCACGCCAATCGCGTGAGCGAGCGGTAGCTCGGCATCGGCTTTCCCCACACGCCACCGCCACGCCGACAGCACCCCAACCACCCGCCCTGTCGGCCGCGGTAGGCGCCCGAGGGCCTCGGAGCGGAGAAGACCCCGAAGGGGCGACGGTCAGGATGAGCGTCGTTTTCCGCCGAGACAGGATGTCGAGTCGGAAAATCCCGCGCAGAGGCCCGTGCCCCGAAGGGGACGGGTGACGTGCGGCCGACAGGGCGGGTGGTTGGGGTGCTTGCCTCGGTCGGCACGCTTTCCGCGCCGGCATGGCGCGTCGGCACATGCACTCGCCTGGCGAGTGGGCCGATGTGACGGTGAGGTGCTGCAACGACCGAGGCGCTAGGCTCCTGCGTGCGCAGGAGCGACGTGAGGCGAAAATCATGCGGCGCGCCGTGGGCACAGGCCTGCGCCGGTGCGACGTGACGAGTTACGTGGGGCCCGGGTCGCTCGTGGAGGGTTTACCGTCTTCGTGGTGGCCAGCGAAGCGGCGCAGGTAGCGTGGGGACGTGGGCGTGGTGATGGCGATGTCGTACCAACCCGCGCTGGCGGTGAGATCAAGCCGCAGCGTGCTCGTCTGTGCGTTTGGCACGACGAGTTGCCGCGTATCGCCGTATGCATTGGCGATACGGCATGCCACGGGAACCTTGCCCGCATTGCTTACCGTCACCTCGACGGCGCGCTGCCCCGCTACACCACGTACCACCACGTCGAGGGTATCGTCGGCAAAACCACGCAAGGCGGCGAAATAACCGTTGGGGCCATGAATGCGCCTGTCGTAAGCGTCGCCCTTGGTTGCCAGCGACCACGCATCCTCGATCGTGTCGTTGGCCGTCACCGCGTAGCGGCGAGGCGGCGCATCACGATCGAGTCCGTCGTAGACAAGGAATGCCGCACCCAGCGTGCCGGTGTTGGCGAAGCCGATATGGCTCTTGCCACCGTCGAGCCGATGCTCGACCGTCCATGCGTAACCCAACGGTCGCGACGGCCGCGTACCCGGCTCCTGCTCCGGCATGCGTTGCGTCGGCGGCACGACGATGGGTGCCTTGCCCAGAAAACCGCCCGGCACGCCGATCTTCGGTACATCGGTGTCCATATGCCCGGCGAAATCGAAGCAACTGGTGAGATCGCCGCACACCGCCCGACGCCATTCGCTGATGTTCGGCTCATGCACGCCGAAACGCTTCTCGAGGAAGCGCAGCACCGAGGTATGGTCGAAGGTTTCCGAGCATACCCAGCCGCCACGCGTCCACGGCGAGACCACGATCATCGGCACGCGATTGCCCAGGCCCACGACCTGCTTCCCCTTCGGATCGGCACCGGGCACCACGGGCGACGAAATCCTCGGGTGCGCGTCGAGGTCGAGAACCTCGTCACCCAGGCTTTCGGCCAGCGACGCGGACACCATCCCGCCCTGCCCGTTCGCCAACGGCGGCGTGGGCGGTACGACGTGGTCGAAGAAGCCGTCGTTCTCGTCGTAGTTGAGGAACAGCACCGTGCGGCTCCACACCTTCGTGTTCGCCGTGAGCGCATCGAGTACGCGACGGATGTAGAAAGCGCCGTCGGAAGGCGATGCCTTGGGATGCTCGCTGTATTCGTAAGGCGCGACGATCCAGGTGACCTGTGGCAGGCGATCGTGGATCACGTCGTCGCGCAGGTCGCGCAAGGTGTGCGTGGATACGCCATTGCGCACCAGTGAACCCTTCGGATCGGCACCCTCCGCGACCTGGTAGGCGGCGAAGAATTCCAGCGAATTGTCGGTGTAGTTGTCGGTGGGCGAGCCCGGATCGCCCGTGCCGCCCTGGTAGACGCGCCACGTGACGCCCGCCTTTTCCAGGCGCTCGGGATAGGTCGTCCACGTGTAGCCGTTGCGCGTGCCCCGCTCTTCGGTGCCCGGGCCGTTGTCCTTCGTACCCAGCCGTCCGCTGGGATCGCAGGTGCCGCTCCACAGGTAGATGCGGTTGGGTGCCGTATCAGCCAGCACCGAGGCATGGTAGGCGTCGCAGACGGTGAACGCGTCGGCCAAGGCGTAGTGGAACGATGCATCCTCGCGGCGCAGGTGGCCCATGGTGAGCACGTCCTGCTTGTGTTCGATCCAGCGATCGTTGCGGCCGAGGTTCCAGGCTCCGTGACCACTGCTCCAGCCGTGGTCGGTGCCTTCGTGATGGTCGCCGCTGGCACGGGTGTCAAGATGGAAGGGATACACCCAGGCCACGTCGTCGGCGACGCCGCGGGCTTTCCAGTATTTGGTGTGCGTGGTCGCGACCGGCTGGCGCCAGACGGGATCGCCGTTGCCCAGCTCCAGCACGCGCGGATCGGCGAAGCCGCGCACGCCGCGCAGGTTGCCGAAGTAGTGATCGAACGAGCGATTCTCCTGCATGAGGATCACCACGTGCCCCACGTCGTCGAGCGTACCGGTGCGGCGGTCCGGCGCCGTGGCGAGCGCGCGGGCGATGCTCGCGGGAAAACCTTGGGCGATGAGCGACGCCGCCACCGTCGCGCCGGCGGCATGGAGGAAGCGGCGGCGTTCGATGTCCATGGTCAGTCCCGGGCGAGCGATTCGATCAAGGCCGCGTGCAGTTCCGGCGTGGCCGCGGCGACGACGCGCTTACCGCTGTTCAGTCCCACCGGGCGCCCTTCCCAGTCGGTGACGACGCCACCCGCGGCTTCCACCACCGGCGCGATGGCGAGGAAGTCGTAAGGCATGAGGTTGGACTCAATCACCGCATCGATGTGGCCCGAGGCGAGCATGCCGTAACCATAGCAGTCGCCGCCGAAGCGGCGCGCGTGCGCGGCGCGGCTGGTACGGTCGAAGCGCGCCCATTCGTCGGTGGTGAACATGTCCGGCGTGGTGGTGTAGAGCGTGGCCTCGGCGAGGGCACGGCACCGGCTCGTGCGGCAGCCTGCGCCGTTCATGGTGGTGCCCACGCCCGCATGGCCGATCCAGCGCTCGTTCAACGCGGGCATGTCGAGCACGCCGAGCACGGGCTTGCCGTTGCGAAGCAGGGCGATCAGCGTGCCCCACAGCGGCCAGCCGGAAATGAAGCTTCGCGTGCCGTCGATGGGGTCGATCGACCACACGTATTCCGCGTCGGTGTGCTCCGCGCCGTATTCCTCGCCGAGCACGCCGTGCATGGGCCATGCCGCCTCGATGCGTTCGCGCAGCATCGATTCGACGCCACGATCGACCTCGGTGACAGGGCTTTCGTCACCTTTCATCGATACGCTCATCGGCTGGCGAAATCGCGGCAGCGACAGCGCGCGGGCGCCGTCGGCGATAGCCGAGGCAAAGGCCTCGAACTCCTCCCGCCTTTCGGCGGACAACGCTCCCATCAAGGCGACACTCCCAGGCAAGAATCGTGCGCAATTAACTAGGGCACGTTTCGGATTGATGACAAAAATGAAAATTTTCCAGTGGACTCGGACGCCACAGGTTTGCAAATATACCCAAAACGCCACACACCTGGCGACACCTGCACCGCCGATTTTCGCAGTAACGACACGCCCGTACCGAGCAGCCGCCCATGCGTCCACAACGCCACATCGCCGCAAGCTTCCTGGCGCTCGCCCTGGCGTCGGGCGTGGCGCATGCCGGGTCCATCACGGTGTATTCGGCGCTGGAAAGCGATGAAATCGATACCTACCTCGCCGCGGCCCGCAGGGCCCTGCCCGATGTCGACATCCAGGTGCTACGCCTGTCCAGCGGCGATCTCGCCGCCCGGCTCGTCGCCGAATCGACCCAGCCGCGCAACGACGTGATCTGGGGCATGGCGGTCACCGACATGCTCGACCCACGCATTGCCGGCCTGCTCGCGCCGGTGCATGGCGGTGACATCGACCGCATGCCGGCCACCTTTCGCTCGCCGGATGCGCGCTGGTTCGCGCCGACCGGCTTCCTGGCCGCGCTGTGCGTGAATCGCCTGGCGCTGGCCGAAGCCGGCCTGCCGGTACCCACCACCTGGCGCGACCTGGCGTCGCCGGTCTACCGCGGGCAGATCGCCATGCCCGATCCGTCGTCGTCGGGCACCGGTTACATGGTGCTTTCCGCGCTCACCGCGAACGGCACCGACGAAAGGGCCATGAAGCGCATGGTGGACATCGCGGGCAACATCGGCCAGGTGACGCTGTCCGGCTCGGCGCCATGCAAGCTCGCGCGCATCGGCGAGTTTCCCATCGGCGTCTCGTTCGCGTTCGCGGCGATGCAGTCGATTCGCCAGGGCTACCCCATCGACATGGTGCTGCCCACCGATGGACGCATCTATGAACTCGAAGGCTCCGGCCTCATGGCGAAGTCGGCCAACCCGGCCGACGCCAGACGCTTCCTCGCATGGACCGCGTCGCCCGAGGCCGCCGCCCTGTACCGCGGCTACAAGGAAATCGTCGCCGCGCCCGGCAGCGTGCCCACGGCCGAACAGCAACGCGAAGGACTGCCCGCCGACCTCGTCTCCACGTTGCCCGTGCGCGATTTCGCCGCGGCGGCGCGCGAGCGAACGTCGCTCATCGCGCGCTTCAAGCGTCTGACGCGCTGACACGCCGGGCCCAGGGGACAAATAAGCGCATGCATCTTCGCATCGACAAGCTCGCCAAGGCGTGGAACGGACACGTGGTGCTCGACGGCGTGTCGTTCACCGCCGCGGAGAACGACTTCGTCTGCCTGCTCGGCCCCAGCGGCTGCGGCAAGACCACCCTGCTCCGCATCGTGGCCGGCCTGACGTCGGCCGACAGCGGCCAGGTCTGGCTCGACGGCCGCGACATCACCGCCCTGCCCGCGAGCGATCGACGGATGGGCCTGGTGTTCCAGTCGTATTCGCTGTTTCCCGACCGTACCGCCGCCGCGAACATCGCTTATCCCATGCACCTGCGCCGCCGGCCGGCCGCCGACATCGCGCATCGTGTCGACGAACTGCTGCGCCTGGTCGGCCTGGGTGAACTCGGCGCGCGGTATCCCGGCGAACTGTCCGGCGGTCAGCAGCAACGCGTGGCGCTGGCCCGCGCCCTCGCCGCCGAGCCGGAACTGCTGCTGCTCGACGAACCGCTGTCGGCGCTCGACCCGGCCCTTCGCACCCAGCTTCGCCTGGACATCCGCAAGGTGCAGCGGTCGCTCGGCATTCCCACCATCATGGTGACGCACGACCGCGACGAAGCCCTGTCCATGGCCGACACCATCGTGTGCATGAATCAGGGACGCATCGAACAGGTGGGGTCGCCGCGCGATCTCTACGAACGACCGCGCACGCGCTTCGTCGCCGACTTCATCGGCCGCGCCAACCTGCTGCCGACCGGCTTCGTGCGCGAGGTGCTGGCCGGTTTTCTCGAACGCCGGCCACCCGGCAACGAGGCAGCCTACGAACTCTGCCTGCGCCCCGAAGACCTCATCGTCACCGCCGATCCCCGCGGCGAGGCGGTGGTCGAGGACGTGACCTTCCTCGGCAACTGCGCACGCGCGTCGATCGCATGGCGCGGACGCCGCCTGCTTGCCGAATGGCCCGGCCACAGCACGTTGGGCCGGGGCGAAGCGGTCAACGTGGACGCCAGGCGCGGCGCATGGGTAAGCGCATGAGCGCCGTCGCCTCGACCCACGCCGTCGCGCGGCCGCGCCTGGGCGGCATCGTGCTGCTCGCCGTGCCGCTGGCCTTCCTGTGCCTGTTCTTCCTGCATCCGCTTCTTACCGTGCTCTGGCGCAGCGTCACCGACGCGCAGGGGCATATCACCTTCTCGAACTACGCGCGCCTCTTCGACGACCCCGGACTGCCGCGCGCCGCCTTGCACAGCCTCGCGATCGGCCTGTCGACCACGCTGGTGACGCTGGTTTTCGGCCTGGCACTGGCCATGGCGCTGCATCGCTCCCAGCTGCCCGGCAAGCCACTGATCCGGGCCGTGCTGCTCCTGCCGATGCTAGCGCCCTCCCTCGTGCTCGGCCTGGGGCTGGTCTGCCTGCTAGGACGTAACGGCCTGGTACATCGCCTGACGGGTTGGCCGACCGACATCTACGGCTTCTGGGGCCTGCTGATCGCGAACGCGCTGTACAGCCTGCCCCAGGTCGTGATCGTGCTGTCGGCCGCGCTCGAACGCACACCGGTACGGCATTACGACGCCGCCGCGTCGCTGGGCGCGGGCCATTGGCGCCAGTTCCTCGACGTGACGCTGCCCCAGCTCCGCTTCGCGCTGGCCGCCGCGGGTTTTCTCGTGTTCACCGAAACGCTCACCGACTTCGGCAGCGCCGTGGTGGTCGGCGGCAACTACCGTGTGCTCGCGATGGAGATCTACAGCGAGGTGGTGGGCCAGCTCGACTTTTCCATGGGCGCCACGCTCGGCGTGCTGCTGCTTCTGCCAGCGCTGCTTTCGGCGTGGCTGGGCCGGCTGGCGAAGCGTCGGCAGGACGGCGGTGAGGCCGTGGCGGGGCGCACCTTCTCACCGGCGCGGCACCCGATGCGCGATGTCGTGCTCGGCATCGTCGCCGTGGTCACGCTGCTGCCGATGTTCGCCACGGTCGCCACCGTGGCCTACGTGAGCCTCGTTCGCCTGTGGCCTTACGACCGCTCGCTCACGTTCGCCCATTACCTGGGCATGCACGACGGCTTCGGCCCGGTGGCCACGTCGCTGGGCGTGTCGCTGCTCGCCGCCGGCGTGGGCGTGGCGTTGATCTTCGCGCTGGCCGCCGGGTTGCGTTCCGCGCCGCCGCGCGTGGTACGTGCCGTGCAATTCCTCGCCACGCTGCCCGCCGCCGTGCCCGGCATGGTGCTCGGCCTGGGCTACGTGCTCGCTTTCAACCACGGGCCCTTGTCGGCCTGGCTGTACGGCAGCGCGGCCATCATCGCCGCCTGCTGTTTCTACCACTACCACGCCCAGGCCTTCCTCACGATGCAGGCCGGCATGCGCCGGGTGCCCGGTGCCCTGGAAGACGTGGTGTCCAGTCTTGGCGGCCGCACACGGCATGTGCTTCGCGATGCGATCCTGCCTTTCGCCGCACCGGCCACGATCGCCGGCTTCTTCTACCTGTTCATGCGCTCGATGGTGACCCTGTCCGGCGTGATCTTCCTCGTGACGCCCAGCCTCGGCCTCGCTTCGGTGAGCGTGATGCGGCTGGACGAGAACGGCTTCCTGGCGCAGGCCGCCGCCTACGCGATGTGCGTGGTGCTGGCCGCCGCGCTCGCCCTGGGCGCCATGCGCCTCGCCCTGCATCTGTTGAAGGACCGCCGCCATGTGGCATGAAGAACGGCATACCCGCATCCGCGACCTCCTGCGCAGCGACGGCAAGGTGTCCGTCGAGCGCATCGTGGCGGAGCTGGGCGTCTCCCGCGAAACCATCCGCCGCGACCTGCTCGAGCTGGCCGACCGCGGCGAGATCCGTCGCGTGCACGGCGGCGCGGTGCTCAGCGGCGACGAGCCGCCGATCGACGTGCGCCACGCCACCCGCGTGCGCGAGAAGCGCGCCATCGCGAAGAAGGTGTCGTCGCTGGTCGAGAGCGGCCAGACCATCTTCATGGACGCCGGCAGCACCATGACCGTCGTGGCCGAGGCATTGGCGGCGCGCAGCGGCCTCACCATCGTCACCAATTCGGTCGACGTGGCCGCGCGCTTCGCCGCACGCGACGACAACGAGGTGCGCCTGCTGGGCGGCCGCTTCGACGCGCGCATCGGCCGCACCCACGGTTCGGCCACCATCGCCGAGATCACCCGCTACCAGGCGCACCTGGCGATCCTCTCGCCCGTGGGCGTCGAGGCCGGCGTGGGGGCGAGCAGTTTCGAGCTGGAGGAAGCCGAAATCGCCCGCGCGATGTGTGCGAACGCGCGCAGCGTGGTGATCGCCGCCGACCATTCGAAGATCGGCGTGCGCAGCCGCATCGCGTGGTGCGCGCCCGAACGCATCGACGTGCTGGTCACCAATCCGCGATCCAAGAAAGCCCGATCCATCGCCGCCATCGCCAAGGCGATCGGCGCCATCGAATACGCCTGAAAAAACACACCGCGCCAGGAAGGCCGAAACCGCATCTCATTTCGATCGATCCAATCCTAAAAACCTTCGAAAGCCTTCCCGGAGCTTCCCATGCATTCCCGCCCTTCCCTACGACGGACCCTGTTGTGCGCCGCGGTCGCCGCGTCGCTTTCCGGCCTCGCCCACGGCCAGGCCACCACCGGCCGCATCAGCGGCCAGGCACCGGTGGCCGCCGGCGAAACCGTGCTCATCGAAGGCAGCAACGGCCTCACCCGTGAAGTGGGTGTCGACAGCCGCGGCCGTTACACGGCCGAGGCGCTGCCCCTGGCGACCTACAAGGTGTCGCTGAAGTCCGGCGGCAACGTCGTCGATTCGCGCGACAACGTCACCCTGCGCGTCGGCGCGACCACCGACGTGTCCTTCGACGCCGCCACCGCCGGCGCCGGCAACGCGCAGACGCTCGACGGCGTCACCGTGTCGGCCGCGGCGCTGCCCAAGATCGACGTCGCCTCCGTGGCCTCAAGCACCGTGATCACCTCGGCCGACCTGGCCCGCCTGCCGCTGGAGCGCTCCGCCGAAGGCATCGCGCTGCTCGCGCCGGGCGCCACCCGCGGCATTTCGAGCTTCAAGGGCGCGTTCGGCAATTCGCTGGTCTCGTTCGCCGGTTCGTCGGTCAGCGAGAACGCGTACTACGTCAACGGCTTCAACACCACCGATCCGCTCAGCGGCTTCGGCGGCGTCACGCTGCCCTACGGCGCCATCGACCAGCAGGAAATCCTCAGCGGCGGCTACTCGGCGATGTACGGCCGCTCCGACGGCGGCGTGATCAGCCAGGTGGGCAAGCGCGGCACCAACGAATGGCACTTCGGCGCCCAGGTGCTGTGGGAACCCGAATTCGCCCGTGCCGACGCCCGCGACGTGCGCTACGTGCACGGCAAGAATGCCGGCAACATCTGGCAGCGCAACGAGGACAACCGCGAATGGACCAGCACCGTCAGCGGTTACGCCGGCGGCCCGCTGGTGAAGGACACGCTGTATGCCTTCGTCGCCGTCGAGGCCGCGCGCTCCGAGGGCAACAACGTCGGCGACGCCAACCACGCGTACAACACCAAGTACACGTACAAGGACCCGAAGTGGTACGCCAAGGTCGACTGGAACATCAACGACAGCAACATCCTCGAGCTGACCGGCATCAACCAGACCCACCGTACCGAAGGCACCAAGTACAACTACGACTACGACACGCTGAGCACCGGTAGCTTCAGCAACGTCGACCAGACCGACAAGACCCACGCGCAGGTCTACATCGGCAAGTTCACCAGCTATATCACCGACGACCTGACCCTGACGGCCCTGTACGGCAAGTCGAAGCTCACCTACTACAACGAGCCCGCGCAGACCGGCGTGGTCGGTCCGTTCATCGGCGGCCTCGACCAGCAGAACCCGGCCATCACCGGCGGCACGCCGATCACCAACCACCAGACGCTCGATACGGTGGACAACCCGGATCACCAGTCCACCGTGCGCAACCTGCGCATCGACCTGAACTACAAGATCGGTTCGCACTCCATCACGGCCGGTATCGACAACCAGGACAACAAGGACTACGAGGACGGCACCACCATCGGCGGCGTCGGCTACGAGCTGTGGTATGGCCACCAGGATCCCCAGCTCAACGTGCTCGACAGCCCCCTCGTCGACAAGCCGGCGAACTATCCCGGCGGCGAAACCGGCTACATCGGCTGGTTCCGCCACTACAACACGCTCGCCACGGTGCGCGTGCAGCAGCGCGCGCAGTACATCATGGACGACTGGCAGGTGAACGACCGCCTGCTGCTCTCCCTGGGCCTGCGCAACGATCAGTTCACCAACTTCAATCCCTCCGGCCAGCCCTACCTGCGCCTGGGCAAGCCGCAGTGGGCCCCGCGCCTGGGCTTCAGCCTCGACGTGAGAGGCGATTCCACGCTGAAGGTCTACGGCAACCTGGGCCGCTACTACCTCGCCATGCCGGCCTCGGTGGCCCTGCGCACGTCGGCCGGCTCGCTGGCCGTCAACCAGTACTTCACCTATACCGGCATCGACGCCAACGGCCAGCCGACCGGCATCACCTACATCAAGTCGGCCACCGGCGGCGGCGTGTCGCCGAACAACGAATACGGCCAGGCGCCCGATCCCAAGACCGTCACCTCCAAGAACATCAAGTCGGAGTACCAGGATGAAGCCATCCTCGGCTTCGACCACCAGTTCGACCCGTCGTGGGTCTGGGGTGCCAAAGCCACGGTACGCAAGCTGCGCAACGCGTTGGACGACGTCTGCGACAACGGCACCATCAAGCGCGTTGCCCAGGCCGACGGCTACAATCTCGACGACCTCACGGTGACCGGCTGCTACCTGTCCAACCCGGGTCGCGCCAACGTCTATTCGCTGAAGAACGCCAACGGCGGCTACACCGACGTCACCGTCACCAACGACGACTTCGGCTTCAGCCACCTCAAGCGCAACTACTACGGCCTGGACATCTACCTCTCGCACCCGTTCGACGGCAAGTGGTCGGGCAAGGTCGACTACCTGTACTCGCGCAGCTACGGCAACACCGAGGGCCAGGTGCGTTCGGACACCAACCAGGGTTCCGTGGCCGCGTCGCGCGACTGGGACTATGCCTCGCTCATGGATTACGCCAACGGCTACCAGCCCAACGACCGCAAGCACCAGTTGAAGCTCTACGGCTCATACCAGATCGCGCCGGAGTGGATGGTGTCGGGCAACATCACGGTGCAGTCCGGCCGTCCGAAGGAGTGCCTGGGCCGCTACATCTCCAACGGCATGGAAACCGATCCGGCGGGTTACGGCTCGTACTACCATTTCTGCAACAACATGCCGTCGCGTCCGGGCGACGCCGGCCGCCAGCCGTGGCAGGAACTGGTCGACGTGAGCATCGAATACCGTCCGCTGTGGGCCGAACGCAAGCTCGCCTTCAGCGCGTCGATCTTCAACCTGCTCAACCAGCAGCGTCCGGACATCACCGACCCGGTGTCGGGCAGCAACAACGTCGTGGCCGACGGTTTCGAACGCGTCGGCGCCTACACCACGCCGCGTTACGCCCGCTTCGGCATCACCTACGACTTCTGATGAAAACCACGATGCGCACCTTGCTGCGAATCGGTGCCATCGCGCTCGCCGCCGGGGTCCTCGCGACCCCGGCGGTCGGCGACGAACGCACCTACCCGAACCTCCCGACGGAAATCCCGTCGCATTTCACGCCCACCAACCCCGGTTTCGACTACGAACGCCGCACCGTCGACATCCCCATGCGCGACGGCGTGAAGCTGCATACCGTCATCGTCGTGCCCAAGGGCGCGAAGCACGCGGGCATCCTGCTCACGCGCACGCCCTACGGCGCCGACGGCATGGGCCACCGCACCGACAGCCCGCACCTGGATACGATGCTGCGCGGCTACGACAACCCCGCCGACATCGTCGCGCAGGACGGCTACATCCGCGTCATCCAGGACATCCGCGGCAAGAATGGTTCCGAAGGCGACTTCGTGATGAACCGGCCGCCGATCGGCCACGGCAATCCCACGGACATCGACGAGTCGTCCGACATCTACGACACGATCGACTGGCTGGTGAAGAACGTGCCGGAATCGAACGGCAAGGTCGGCATCATCGGCATCTCCTACGACGGCTTCGAGGCGATGATCGCCACGATCCGCCCGCATCCCGCGCTCAAGGTAGCCGTGCCGATCAACCCCATGATCGACGGCTGGATGGGCGACGACTGGTTCCATCGCGGCGCCTTCCGCCAGCAGATGATCCCCTACATCTACGGCATGGTGAACTCGCGCCAAAGCAACATCGGCTGGACCACCGGCTACCGCGACGATTACGACCTCTACCTCAAAGGCGGTTCGGCCGGCGACATCGGTCGCGCGTACGGCATGGAGGCCCTCGGCTTCTGGCAAAAGGTACTCGCCCACCCCGCCTACGACAGCTTCTGGTCCGAGCAGGCGCTGGACAGGATCGCGGCGAAAGAGCCCATGACCGTGCCGACCATGCTCGTGCACAGCCTGTGGGACCAAGAAGACAACTACGGCGACATGGCCGTGTATCGTGCCCTCGCGCCGCGCGATCCGAACCACGAAAAGCTATGGCTGGTGCTGGGCCCCTGGCGCCACGCGAAAACCTGGGAGAACGCCAGCCGCATCGGCGCCATCGAACTGGGCAGCGACACGGGCAAGACGTTTCGCCAGACGATGCTCCGTCCGTTCCTCGCGCAGTATCTGAAGGACGGCGCGCCCAAGGCGGACATCGCCCCGGTCAACGCCTTCGTTACCGGCGAGAACACTTGGCGCAAGCTGGACACCTGGCCGTCGTCGTGTCGCGCGGGCTGCGCGCCGACGATGCAACGCTGGTACGTGCAGGCGGACGGCGGCTTCGGTACCGGCGAGCCCGTGAGCGGCAGCGACGATTACGTATCCGATCCGGCCAAGCCGGTGCCGTATCGCGTGCGTCCCATCCAGTCGTGGTCGCATGGCGTGGCCGATCGGGAAGACAGCTGGCCCGAGTGGCTGGTGGACGACCAACGTCAGTTCGCCACGCGCACCGACGTGCTCACGTACGAGTCTCCCGTGCTCGATCGTCCCCTGGGCGTGTCCGGCGAACCGCTCGTGCACCTGCTGGCATCCACCAGCGGCACCGACAGCGACTGGGTGGTGAAGCTCATCGACGTGTATCCCGATGAGGTGGAAGAAAAGCCATCGATGGGCGGATATGAGTTGCCGGTGGCGATGGAGATCTTCCGCGGGCGATACCGCCAGGGCTACGACAAGCCGATGGCCCTCACACCGGGCAAGCCGCTGGACTATCGTTTTCCCTTACCCACCGTAAACCACGTGTTTCAGCCGGGCCACCGCGTGATGGTGCAGATCCAGTCCAGTTGGTTCCCGCTGTACGACCGCAATCCGCAGACCTTCGTGCCGAACATCTTCAACGCGAAGCCCGGCGATTATCGCAAGGCGACGCAGCGAATCGTGCGCGACGGACGCCATGGCACGTGGATCGAGCTACCCGTCACGCAAGGATCGTCGAGCGAGCGTTAGTCAGCCCCCTGACATGAGGCGTACGGTCGCCGGCCAGTAAGCCAGGGTGCCATCCAGGCACCCTGGCTTGCCTCCGAGCGGCCGCTTACTTCAGTTCGATGTCGTCGAAACGGAAGGTGAGGTCTTCACCCACCGCGAAGAACTGGATGAACGACAGTTGCATGGACGATGGGCAGTGAGCGGTCACCTCGCCTCGATCGGGAAGCCACACGTCCACCGTATCGAAAGCTTCGGCGGACTGGCACGCAAGCGTCATGCGCTGCTTCTTCGGGCGATTGACCTCCACCTTGAAGTGGATACCGCTCGCCGGGCCTTTCGGTGTCAGCCAGAAACCGCCGTCATGCCACTGGGAGACGGGCTGGTATTCGGTGCGGACCACGAGATGATGGCCGTTCATGGACGACGCGGGTCCGCTCTCAATGGCCAGCATGGGGCGCTGGCCCTCGGGGTTGCCGTTGTAATAGCTGTCGATCGCCATGCTTGGCAGGTCGAGGGAAAGGGTCGGCGGCTGCGACGGGAGATTCTCGAAATTCTCGACGAGGCCGGCACCTGCGACACCCGATGGGACGCCCGCGGCGAGCGCAACGGCAGGCGTGCTGAAAGCGATGGCGGCGATGATCAGCAGGTTCTTCATGTTCACTCCTTGACGGGGGTACGGCTCAGGACCACGTTGTCGATGCGCACTTTGCCTTCACCGTCGGCATGCCTTGCGTAGACCTCGAAACTGTTCACCGTTTTACCGTCCGGGGCGACGAACTCGAAGTGGCCCGACGCGGCGTCCAGCGCGATCCAGCCGGTCGGCTGGCCACTGACGTGCGCGATGACGCTCGCATCGGTGCCTGGCGTCTTCGCGTAATCGAACGCGATCCGGGTGGCGTTCCTCACCGTGGAGTGAAACGACATCTGCCGCAGATCGTCGCCGGCGGCGACAAAGGCGGCGTGCCGCCCCGCGATCGGGCAATCCGCCGGATCGTTCGTCTCTTCGATCGTAAAGGTCTGGCCGACGGTGGACGGGATGATGATCTGGCCCGGCACGTACAGCGATTCGTAGGTGCCGGTCGCGACACCGTCGAACGTCGCGGCACCGGCAGATGGTGGCTCACAGGCGATGGCGGCCTGGGCTGCCACGGCACTCGCCAAGGCGAAAAGCGATCTCTTCATGAAGACTCCTTGATGGTTACTCGCATCGCCCGCTTGGCGATGCGACATCGAAGGTGCCGTCGGCGGCTGGACGCGGGCAAGCCATCGTCGTGACCGAAGCCGGTCGAATGACGATCTCCATGTTTCATCTCGGGACCCGACCCATCGCCACAGCTTGCCGCGGAGGCCATTTCATCGATCGCCTGTCGACAAACATTCCACACCGAATGTGTCGTTTTCGCTGAGACCGCATCGGCCACGCACCGACCCGCGCTTACGACACTTCTCAACGCAGCGACGTGGATGGGGTGCCACACGTCGAGGCGCGACGCTTGCGTCCAACGAAACGATCAGGCATCGCGCTTACTGTCCCGCCAAAGCCCGGTCCAGCCACAACACGATGTTGTCGATGCGCAGCACGCCGCCTTCGTAGGTGGTTTGCAGGGTGATTTCCCGCACCGTCTCTCCCTCCGGTGCGCGGCAGCGAAAGCTGCCCATGTTCACCGCCCTGCCCGTCCATGAGGCTTCGACGTGTCCGTTGCTGAAGGTGCAGCCGATGTGCGCCGCCTTGTCGCCGGGAACTTCTACCCAGTAATCGAACGAGACGACGCCGCTACGCAAGGGCGGAGCGAGCACGATCGACGCGCGATTGGACGATTTGCCCACGCCAGGTCGCAGCGCGAGATAGTTTCCGGCCATCGGGTCCATGTTGGCCGACGCGCGTTCGACGTAAAGGAAGGGACCACGGGCCGACGCGATCACCTTGAAATGCCCGGCGGGGTCGATGACGGTGGCCTTCTGCTGACCCTGGGAGAGCGTATCGAACCCGATCACCAAGGGTATCGCCGTCCCTGGCTGCTGCGCGGCGACGGGCGCCGCCAGCAGGGATGCGAAGGCGAACGCGAATGTCCGCGACATCGTCAGAAATCCCAACGCAGGCCTACGTTCGCCGACCAGCCGCGCGCGCCGGGATCGCCGAGACGGGTCTGCCAATCCGCTTCGCCGTAGATCGCCAGGCGGTTGCGCGTGGTATACGTGCCGCCCAAGCCCAGTTCGACGGCCCGTCCGAACGTGCCTCCGGCGAAGTCCTGCGAGAACGCATACCCCTCCGCACCCACCGCCACGCCACTTCCACCGCCCCAGCCTTGCAGGTAGTTCAGGCGGGCATACGGCGTGATCGTCGACTCGCTTTTCGTGAGCCAGCTGCGATCCAGGCGCAAGCCCGCCCGGCCGATGGTCTGGTCGAAGGCGTCGTAGTGGGTGGTGACCCGATCCAGGTCCACCTGGTCGGTCAGGCCGATGTGCTGGCGAATCACTTGCAACTGAGGCTCCAGGCGCCAGCCATCCAGGCGCAGCGGGTACCCTGTTTCCAGCGACGCGGTCCAGCCGGATCCGCGCACGCGTGCGACATCTTTCGCCCGGGCCGTATCGACATCGCCCGTATGACGGTCGCCCTGCACGATGGCATCGACGTAGAAGCCGTTGGCATGCTGCCAGGTCAGCATCATGGCGATGGCGTTCGTGTCGAGCTTCGCGTGGCTGTATCCGTCGGCGGCCTTGGGGTCGATGCGCGTGGTGCCATGGGTATAGGCCAGCCCTGCGCGCAACGTGTTGCGATCGTCGCCGGTATCGAGGATGTTCATGCCCACCTGCACGGCGCGGGTGTCCACGTCGAAGTCGTATCCGTAGTCGCGGAACGAGCGATCGGTGGCGTAGCTGTAGTCGCCCGCGATGTAGCGCACGAACGGTTCACCGCCCAGGCCGGGCGATCCCTCTTCCATGTCGCGGATCTCGCCGAGGCGGCGATGCAGGTTGTCGATGGTGCGGTAGTTCGCCAGCGCCAGCGCGGAGGGCGACACGATGTAGGCAGGCACCTGCGGCACCACGGCGGCGCGCGCGTTCACCGCCGCCAGCGGACCGCTGGGGGGCGGGGGCGCCACGTACGCTTGTCCCGGGGGTGGCGTGGCCGCGGGCGTGTCGGTGGTGGGCGGTGGACAGGGTCCGTCGCAAACCAGCACGTTGGCCAGCCGGTAATCCCAGAAACCGTTGCCGCCACCCGGCACGACGCGCTGGCCCGCGTCGCTGGAGCCGGGCTGGAAGGCGTAGAGGCCGTATTGCCAGGGTCCGAAGGCCACGTAACCGCCATCCACGCGGAACGCGCCGCCCGAGGACGCACCCGCCACCTGCACGACGGAGATGCCTTCCACGGCATCGACATAGCCGTTGCGGTTGGTGTCGGTGAGACCTCCCGCACTGGCCGCGGCAGCGGTGATGTCGAGCGCGGTCTCGCCCGTCGCGTTGCCTTGCACCAGCAGGCGATCGGTCATCTGCGCGCCGAGCGGGCCGCCTTCGTCGAGCGCCGTCACGAGCTTCAAGCGTCCCGGGCCGCCCTCGTAATCGCCATCCACGGTCAGCACGTTGCCGGGCGAACCCGCGCCGTTGGTGAGGTCGATCGTGCCCGCGTTGGTGACCTTCGCCGCGCCCGTCGTGGTGGCCGAGATGACCGGATGCACGCCATTGCCGGCGAACAGCGTCGACGACGCGTCGATGT
Source organism: Luteibacter sp. CQ10 (assembly GCF_040900725.1). Lineage (NCBI taxonomy): Bacteria > Pseudomonadati > Pseudomonadota > Gammaproteobacteria > Lysobacterales > Rhodanobacteraceae > Luteibacter > Luteibacter sp. CQ10. The sequence goes on from NZ_JAEUYM010000001.1 coordinate 1,943,140, forward strand.
TCACCTCGCTGCCGGCGAGCGTCAGGTCGTCCGTCAGCGTGAACCCCGCGCCGTTCGCGAGATTGAAGCGGTTCCAGCCGACCACGCGGATGCCCTTGGCGAAATCGTCGTTCGCGAAACTGCCGCCGCGCGCCTGCGTGCCGTCAAGGGTCAGCGTGTTGTCGCCGCCGTTGCCCGCGAGCAGGTGGTACGTGCTCGACGTATCGACCTTTCCCACCGTCGCCGTGTTGGTCGTACCGTCGCCCATGGTAAGCCCGCCGTCGAACGTGCCGCCGGTCCACGAGAACGTATCGTTGCCGCCGCCCGTGGCGACCTCACCGCGCACGTCGCCGCCGGACAGCGTCACGGCATCGTTGCCCGCGCTACCGCGCACGGCCTGCGTGGCGGGACCGGATGCGAGCACGGAACCGGTGTTGGTGAACGTGGTGCCTCCACCGTTGGACAGATCGACCACGGGCGACACGGTGCTGGCGGACCTGAGCACGCCGGCATTCGTGACCGACGTCGCGGTTCCCGCGATCAGTGCCGAGCCGCCGGCAGCATGGAGAATGTCCACCGATGCCGTGGTGGTCACCGTCCCGGTCGTCAGGGCCTGGATGCCCGACGCACCCGCGCCGTTACCGTGCACGACGAAACCCGGGCCGATGTCGAGGTCGCCGGCGGCCGGGCTGCCGTCCGCTTTCCGGAACGCGTAGCCCACGCCCGCGCCATCCACCTCGAACGTCGCCGTGGATGCCGGATCGATCGCCGTCGCCGTGCGCAGGCCCGCACCGTCGCCCACGCGCAACGTCGCTCCCGTCAACGTGATGGCACCGGTCTCGGCCGCGTTCTCGATAGCGTTGCCCGTGCCCAGCGTGGTGATCGTGGTGCCGTTGGCCACGAGCGACGCAGCGCCGGTATCCAGCAATACGCCGTGCGCCGTGCCGCGCGTGACGATCGCCGAATCGCCGCTGCCGAGCATGAGGCCCGCGCCGCCCACCAGTTGCACGCCGGCCACGCCGTCGTCCACCGTAATCGTACCCGCCGGGTTGAGGCGCTGCGTTCCCGCGCCCTCCACCCGCACGCCCGTGCCGCTTCCCACATGGATCGAGGCGTTGTTGGCGAACGTGCCTCCCGAGCGCAACAGGGCACCGGTGGCGCCCGGGCCGCTGAGATCGACGGCCGCGTTGTTGGTGGCCGCCGCGTTGCTCTCGACGAGGAAGGCCGTGGCGTTCGCGCCGGTCAGGCCGACGGTGCCCGCATTGAGCAGCGAGGCGCCATGGCGGGCAATGAAACCGGTCACGCCCGTCGCCGACGAGTTCAATGTGGCCAAGCTGGTCAGCGAGGTGGATCGCGCGATCGACCCCGTGTCGGCGCCCGTCAGCGCGTGCTTCTGACCATCGACGATGCCCGCCACGGCACCCTGCCCGGTCAGGCGCATCGTGGTGGCCGCGTCGATCGTGCCCATCGCGCCGCCCTCGACGATCACGCCCTGCGCGCCGGCACCCGATACGGCGATGCCGGCGTCGCGCGTGTTGACGACCGAGCCCGCGCCGCTGCCGAGCACGCCGACGGCCTGCGCCCCGGATACGCTCATGGTCAGGCCCGTGCCGTCGAAGTCGGCGCCGGAGTCCACACGAAACAAGGTGGACTGTGGCGTCGAGACATCGAGCGCGGAACCGCCGAGCACGTTGATGTGCGCGTCGTTGCCGAATGCGTAGAAGCCGATCTGCTTCGTGCCGCCGGTGAATCGCGGCGCCGCGCCGGCGGCCACGTTCACGGTAGCGCGTCCGCGCGCGTGGATGCCGATGGCACCGTCGCCGAGCAGGTTCACGCTGCCCTGCACCTCGGCCTGCGCCGTGGCGGCGCCCTGCCCTTCGGCCCACACGCCGAAGTTGCGCGTGCCGCTGGCCGGGTCCGCGCCGCCCGCCACGTTGATCGTGCCGGTATTGCGCACGAGCGAGGCGACGCCCGCCGTGGAAAGCGCCTTGATGCCCACGCCGTTGACGCCACCGAGGTTGATCGTGCCGCTGTTGACCACGTTGCCCAAGGCACCGCCGTTCTGCACCAGGATGCCGTCGTTTTCGCGCGGCACCGTGGCGGCGCGTCCGTTGATGTCGATGGTGCCGGCGTTGTCCACGTCGGCACCGGGCGATGCCACGAACAGGGCCGCGGCGTTCTGCACCAGGCTGCCGATGGTGATGTTGCCCAGGTTGCGTACCGTGCCTCCGCCCGCCACGTTGACGCCGGTGGTGAGCGTGCCCTGGTTGATGCCGATATCGGGCGTGTTCTGGCCGACCGTGTCCTGCGGGCCTCGCCCGATGTAGATCGCTCCCCCCACGGCGTTGGTGAAGCGGGCGGATGGATCGGCGAGGTAGATGCCATCCATCGAGCCGTTCGAGCGCGATCCGGTCACGCCCACGTTCACGCTGCCGGCGTTGGTGGCCACGGCGTTCGCACCCAACCGGATGCCCGTCGACTTGCCCGCGCCGTTGGCCGCACCGGTGGCGAGGTTCAGCACGCCGTTGTTGGTGAAGTCGCTGCCGTCCTGCACGTCGACCACGTTGGAACCGAAGGTACCGGACGGGATCTCGATCACGGTGGAACTGCCGAAGAAGTTGCCGTTGATCACGCCGTTGTTGGTGCCGTGGCTGGCCGATGCGAGTACCAGCGCCGAACCGTCACCCGAACTGTGCTGCGCCGCGAGCGTCCCTTCGATGGTCGCGGTGGCGCCCTGCTCCGCACGCACCGCGCCATGGTTGGCGTTGACCACCTCCAGCAGCGCGCCGCTCGCGACGGTGCCGGAGGCGTTCGCGCCCACCAGGTGCATCGCGATGCGGTCGCCGATCGGTTGCGCCACTTCGTCCGGCGGGCTATCGGCGGTGATGCCGTAGGTCACGGTTTCCGTGCTCGACGAGTAGGCCTGCGCGAAGAGCGCGGGGTATCGCGCCGGATCGAGGTTGCCCGTTCGCAACTGCGAAATCAGGAAATCGTTGTAGGAGCGCAGCGACGCCGAATCGGTCACGTTGAATCCGTGTGCCACGCCGTCGGCCGTGGTAACGCTCAGGGCACCGCCGTAATGCGCCACCGAGGTCACGTTGAACGACTTGGGCTGGGTGGGATCGCCCACTTCGCCGACAAAGGTAATGCGGTTCTGCGAACGCCAGTCGAGCACGCTGGCGGCACCGCCCGTGCCGTCGGCGTAGAACAGCGAGGTCTGCTTGGCGGCCATCGTCCAGCCGTTGGTACTTGCCGTGGAACCCGCGCCAGCCGTGCCGATGTCGATGTTCAACGTGCCGCCGCCGGCGGTCACCGTACCCACGCGCGCATCGATGTACTGCTGCCCGTTGACGTTGACGATGTCGGGTAGCACGGTGTCGTCGGAGAAGGCCGCGAGGTCGACGAGGTTGGCCGAGTTGTAGGTGGATACGACGCGGTTGCCGCCGGTGATCGGATCGGGCACCGCCACGCCGAAATTCATCTGGCCGGGATTGAGGCGCGCGGCACTCAACCATTCGGCGCCGGTGAGGATCAATCCTCGCGATTTGAGCGAGCCCACCGTGGTATCGCGCGACCCGCTGTCGCCGGCCGCGAATTGCTGCGGGCCGGTCAACGTCACCGCGCCGCCCGCGGCGACGACCTGTTGGCCGACCTCGGCATCGTTGATGAGGGGATCGTAGGACTGCAGGGTGACCTGCTGCGCTTTTGCGGTAGGCAAGGCCGCCAGGGCCGTGAGGATGGCCAGGCACAGAACACGACAGGAGAACCGCACATCGCGTCCCTCCTCTTGCGGAAGGGCGGACAAGGCAAGCGACTGCTTCATGAGTGATGACCCCGAGTAGCGCCATCCTCCCTGACGGCATGACGCTCTGCGACGGCGAACCCCTGCTTTCGCGCCGCCCGGCGAACTCGGGCCCTGCCTTGTCCGGAGGCGGGCCACTTCGTGACGCTTACTATCGGCTGGTGCGTGAAGAAAACGTACAAGCAAACGTCGGTCTACGATCTTCTTCGGCGGCGTCAGTTCGCGCTCGAGCGTCACCACGGTGGCGCGCTTTCCGCGAGCAGGTCATCCATTTCGGCAACGTGTCCGTAACCCGGCGATTCGCCTGCGGAAGCCCGACCGTCGGACATCGCATGACCTTGCCCTATACTCCGGCCAATGAAAGCCAACGTCCTGCTGCAATACGTCCTCCCGCATCGCTTCCTCTCGCGGATCGTCTACCAGGCCACCCGCTGGGAGTGGGCGCCCTGGAAGAACTTCCTGATCCGGGAGATCGTGCAGCGCTATGACGTGGACATGAGCCAGGCCGCCCAGCCGGACCCGCTGGCCTATCAGCACTTCAATGCGTTCTTCACGCGCAAGCTGAAGGCGGGCGCGCGCTCGCCGGCCGACACCAACCCGAACACGCTCCTATGTCCCGCGGACGGTCGCATCAGCCAGTCGGGGCGTATCCGCGACGGTCGCATCTTCCAGGCCAAGGGCCAGGAGTTCACGGCGGCCGAGTTGCTGGGCGACGAGGCCGCGGCCGCGCCGTTCCGCAACGGCAGTTTCGTCACCATCTATCTGTCTCCGCGCGACTATCACCGCGTGCACATGCCGCTGGACGGCGAGCTGGAAGGCACCACGCACGTGCCGGGCCGCATCTTCAGCGTGGCGCCGTTCGCGGTGGAAGCCATTCCGCGCCTGTTCGCCCGCAACGAGCGCCTGGTGTGCCGTTTCCGCGGAGAACATGGTCCGTTCGTCTCGGTGATGGTCGGCGCCATCCTCGTGTCCAGCGTGGCCACGGTATGGGACGGCCTGGCCATCCCGCCCTATGCGTCCGACATCCGCCGCGTCGATTGCCGCGACCGACACGTGACGCTCGAACGCTTCGCCGAGATGGCCCGCTTCAACATGGGCTCCACCGTGATCCTGCTGCTGCCCGAGGGCTACGTGCTCGACGACCTGGCGCCCCAGCAACAGGTGCTGGTCGGTCAACGACTTGGGCGCTGGAGTGACGCAACTACGTGACGATTATCGTCACAATGTGACGCGAGCGACTTACATTCGCCACGAACCGGGGGTATGCTGCGCCCCTTCGCTACCTCTTTCGGGGGAGGGGGCGAGAGCCGTACCGAGAAGCATCCGTACTAGGGGAAATGGTCCATGCGTCTGGTCACCCATCTGATCGCGCTCAACCGCGAGATCCGCCTCCGTCGTCAGCTGGCCGACATCGAGCGCGTCGTGCTCGATCTCCCCGTGCGTGCGCATGCCGATCTGCAGCAGCTGGTTCGCCGTGAAATGGAACAGGCCGCCGCGTGCGATTTCCCCCACCTCTACGGCACCCCGCCGGAAGAGCGTTACAGCACCTACGGCCACGGCCCGGATATCGGCCTGGCCAAGGCGCGCTCCGAAAACCCGCTCATCGCCACGCGTGGCGTGGCCCTTTGGATCGCCTCGGTCTACCACGAGACGCTGGATTCCCGCCGTCCCGGCATGGAAGAGCTCCATCGGCAGATCCTTCGCCTGATGCGGCAGATCAAGGAGCTTTCGGCATCCGAGCGCCGCGAAGCCCATGCCGACTGGGTGGGGTCCAGCCGCGCGGCGATCTGATCCGCATCATCGACAGACGGGCACCCTGAGCGACTGCCCCACCTTGAGCTGGTGCCCCTTGAGGCCATTCATCTTCGCGATGTCTTCCACATCGGCGCAGCTGCTCTTGCGCGCGATGCTCACCAGCGTGTCGCCGCGCCGCACCGTATAGCTCTTCGAGCCGGAACCTGAAGGCTTCGCGCCACCGGCGGCGGACGATCCGTTGGCGAGCGCGGCCGACGTGGCGGCCGGCGGCGGGGGCGCGATGATCTTCACCGCATTGTGGAGGTCACTGGCGAGGATGGGCCAGGGGCCATCGGCACAGGCCGAGGCATAGGCTTTTTCGAGCTGCCTGGGCACCTCCAGGCGCGTGCCCACGGGCTGGCTCATCTGCGGGTCGAGCCGCGGGTTGAGGTTGCGCAGCGTGCGGAACCAGCCCTCGGGCATCCCTTCGGCCGAGCCCAGACACACCGTGAGTTCGGAGATGGAGGCGGGACGCTTGAGCACGATCTGGCCGGGTTCACCGTCGATCTTCGGCCATTTCAGGTGATAGCTGTCAGGATGCAGGAACAGCCACGCCGCCGCGAGCACCATCGGCACGTAGTCGCGCGTCTCGGCGGACATCTGCCCGTAGATCTGCGGATCGTAGAAGCCCGCGCCCGGGCTGGAGGCGGCGATACGGCGCATGCGGCCCTCGCCGCCGTTGTAGGCGGCCAGGGTGAGTTCGAGGTTGTTGTTGAACGCGGCGAGCTGTTCGTCGATGTACTCGGCGTTGGCTTGCGCGGCCATGGTCGGATCGAAGCGCTCGTCGAATCCGTCGACGCTGGACAGGCCGAAACGCAGGCCCGTGGCGTACATGAACTGCAAGGGTCCCGATGCCCCCGAGCGCGACACGGCATGCACCTTGCCGCCGGACTCCTTGGCCATGATGCCGAACAGGAGGGCCTCGGGAAGATCGGCCTTCTGATAGGCCGGCCACATCTTGTAGCGCATCATCTGGTAGTTGACGTAGGCGTCCATGAGGTTCGGGCGAAGCTGGGTCAGCCACATCTCCAGCGCCGCCTTCACGGGACCGTTCATCACCATCATGTCGGCGAATTTCTGTCCCTTCAGCAGGGTGACGCTACGCTGCGCCTGCGGCAGCGTCCCGACCGCCACCGAACCCGCCGCATCGCCGGGCTGTGCGCCGACCTCGGCGCCCTGCTCGGTGTCGTCGGCGTCCTCGCCCTCGATGAAGCTGCCGTCCTTCAGGCGCAGCAGGCGATCGAACACGGCCGCGAAGCGCTGCGGATCGCAGCCGGGCGTAAGGCCGCAGCGGGCCGAGGCATCCTTGAGCTGGTCGAGCGACCGCTTGCGGGTCTGCGCGGCCTGCGGGGTGTCGCCACGACGGGCCTGTTTGATCGAATCCTCGTAGCCCTTGCTCGCCTGGTTCATCCGGTCGTACAAGGCATTGACCTGCGGGGTGACCGGCCCGGACTTCGTGCCACCACCGGAGGCGCAGCCGGCCAGGATCGCCAGGGGCAGGAAAACGACGGAACGGGGAACGCGAAAGGGCATGCTCGTGGCTCGGCCAGGTCGGACAATGCCCGCCACGTTAATCCGCACCCCCTTGCAACTCAAGCGGTTCTTAGCCGATTTTCTCCGCATACGCATATCGTTGCGTACACTTGTTCAGGACTTTCTTAAGGAGCCAGCCATGCCGGGCATATTGATTGGACGCGACGACGAGGCCGCCGTCGAACTGGATTCGCGGTACGGCAACCGTCACGGCATGATCGCCGGCGCCACCGGCACGGGCAAATCGGTCTCGCTGATGCTGCTGGCCGAGGGCTTCTCGCGCCTGGGCGTGCCCTGCTTCCTCGCCGACGCCAAGGGTGACCTCGCCGGGCTGTCGCAGGCGGCGGGCGCACCCTCGGAAAAACTGAAGGCCCGCCTGGACAAGCTCGGACTGGGCAGCTGGAAGCCGCAGGCCAACCCCGTGGTGTTCTGGGACATCTACGGCAAGCTCGGCCACCCCGTGCGCGCCACGGTCTCGGAGATGGGCCCCACCCTGCTCTCGCGCATCCTCGAACTCAACGACACGCAGGAAGGCGTGCTCGAGGTGGTATTTCGCGTGGCCGACGACGAAGGCCTGCTGCTGCTCGACCTCGGCGACCTGCGGGCCATGCTCGGCTTCGCCGCCGAGCATGCCAAGGACATCTCATCGCGCTACGGTCTGATCAGTTCACAGAGCGTGGCGGCCATCCAGCGCTCGCTGCTCAAGCTCGAACAGGACGGCGCCGATGCCTTCTTCGGCGAACCCGCGCTGGAGCTGGCCGACCTGATGCGACAGGACATGAGCGGCCGCGGCGTGATCAACGTGCTGGCCGCCGACACCCTCATCCTCAAGCCGCGGCTGTATTCCACCTTCCTGCTCTGGCTGCTGTCGGAGCTGTTCGAGCAACTGCCCGAGGTGGGCGACCTCGACGTGCCCAAGCTGGTGTTCTTCTTCGACGAGGCGCACCTGCTCTTCGACGACGCCCCGCCCGCGCTGCGCCAGCGCGTGGAACAGGTGGTGCGACTGATCCGCAGCAAGGGCGTAGGCGTGTACTTCTGCTCGCAGAACCCCGATGACGTGCCTGGCGAGATCCTCGGACAGCTGGGCAACCGCGTGCAGCACGCGTTGCGGGCATTCACGCCCCGCGACCAGAAGGCCGTCAAGGCGGCGGCCGAAACCTTTGCGCGCAATCCGCGCCTGGACGTGGCCGAGATCATCGGCACGCTGGGCACGGGCGAAGCGCTGGCCTCGACGCTGGGCGACGGCGGCGTGCCCTCGCCCGTGCGCAAGGTGCTGGTGGCCACGCCCGAGTGCCGCATCGGCACCATCACCGCCGAGGAACGCGCCACGGTACGCTCGCGCTCGCCGGTGGGCGGCAAGTACGACACGATGATCAACCGCGAATCGGCCGAGGAACGCCTGGCCGCGCGCGCCAGCGAGAAGATCGATGCCGACGCACCGCCGGTGAAACGCGAAGGCAAGGCCGTCGAAAGCGGCTGGGCCGATGGCCTGCGCGATGCCGTGCTCGGCACGTCGCGTCGGCAGGGCATGCTGGAAGCTGCCGCCAAGTCGATGATCCGTGCCGCCGGCACCCGCGCCGGGCAGCAGATCGTGCGCGGCATCCTCGGCGGCATCTTCGGCGGAAAACGCCGATCGTGAGGCTCGCGCTCGCCGATGCCGCCACGCCGTTCGGCGAACGTATCCGCACGGGTTTTCGCTATCCGCTGCGCGGATCGGCTCCGGTGACGATCGTGGCCGTCACGCTGTTCGAGGCGATCGCGTTCTTTCCCAACGCGCGCCTGATCATCACGGGCATCGGCTGGGTGGCGATCTACGCCTATGCCTTCGGCTGCCTGCGCCGTACGGCCGACGGTTACGCCGATCCGCCGGAACTGGCGCTGGAATCGGGCGACCGCGCGGGCATGGCACTGGTGCTGATCCAGCTCACCGGCAATGCCCTGGCGGTGCTGGCGACGATCTTCTTCGGGATTCCCGGCTTCCTCGTCGCCGTGGCGTTCGCTTTCGTGCTGCCGGCGATCACCATGTCGCTCACCTTCGACGGCGTGCTGACGGCGCTCAATCCGCTCACGTGGTTCGCGGTGATCGCGCGACTGGGCGGCCAGTACATGGCACTGTTCGCCGTGGTGGTGGTCACCAGCCTCCTGCAGAGCGGCGCGCAATACGCCATGAGCGAGCACGGTCCCCACTTCCTGGGGATGCTCGCCTACTTCGCCGTGGCCAACTACCTCACCGTCTACAATTTCCACCTGATGGGCGCACTGATCCACCACCGGCACGACGACCTCGGCCACCGTCCGGAATCCGAGGCGCTGGCCCGTGCGCTGCAACCCGACGATGACGACGCCTTGCTCAGGCACGTGAACCGCATCGCCGAAGACGACGTCGAGGCCGCCACCGGCATCCTCACCGAGCGACTGCGCGAGGGCCTCGCCCCCGCGCCGCTGCACCAGCGTTATCGCGAATTGCTGCGCGCGCAGGCACGCACGCCCGAATTGGGAGTGCATGCGCAGATATGGATCTCGGCGCTGGTCGTCGGCGGCGAAACGCGACGCGCGCTGGGCGTGGTGCGCGATGCCCTGGATAGCGATCCCGTCTTTCTTCCGGATGCGCCGGCGACGTGCGGCACGCTGGCCGACACCGCCGCACACGGCGGCATGACACGTCTGGCGCTGCACCTGGCCTTGGGCTACCTGCATACCTGGCCCGGCGATGCCGGCGCACCGAATTACGGCCTGCTCGCCGTTCGCATGTACGACCGTCTGGGTGAGGCCTCCCAGGCAGCCCTGCTCGCCCGCGCGCTGCTGCGCGACTATCCGGAGCATCCCGTGGCATCCGATCTGGAAGCACGACTCGATACGCTCGGCGGGAGGACCTCGTGAGTCGCTGGCGTCCTCCCTCCCCCTCGTCCACCGCGATCATCACGCGTGACGGTTTCGAACGGCTCAAGGCCGAACTCGACCACCTATGGCACACGGTCCGTCCCGAGGTGGTCAAGGCCCTAGCGGCCGCGGCGGCCGAAGGCGATCGCTCGGAGAATGCCGAGTACATCTACCGAAAGAAGCAGCTCGGCGAGATCGATCGCCGGGCACGCTACCTCAGCAAGCGCATTCCGTCGCTCAAGGTGGTGGAGGCGGCACCCTCGCAGCGCGATGCGGTGTTCTTCGGCGCCACGATGGAACTCGAGAACGTGGATACCGGGGAGACGGTGCGCTATCGCATCGTGGGGCCCGACGAGACCGATGCACGGCAGGGATGGATCAGTGTCGATTCCCCCCTGGCCCGGGCGGTGCTGAAGAAACGCGTGGACGATGAGTTCGAGGCGGAACTGCCGGGCGGACGGGTACGGTTCGCGGTGCTTTCCGTGGATTACGCCTGATCGCGTCAACGACGTCGTCGTCTCAGCGGGGGTCCTCTCCAAGCCGGTTCGCGAACCGCTCGAGGCCGTCGGTGAAGGCCCGCACCGACGCCGCGAATGCCTCTACCTCCTGGACATCCAACGCCGCGCCGTCCCGCAGCGCCCTTTCCAACCGCTCGCCCTCCATCGCCACTGCCGAGGTGCCGAACACGTTCACCCCGCCAAGCACGTGATGGATCCACCCGGCGGCCTCCTTCGCGTCGGCGCGTTCGAGCACGTGCGGCAAGCGCTCCAATGCTTCCCGCGTGGCACCCGTACCGGCGCGCATCACGCTGACCACGTTGTCGTCCGAGCCGAAGGCCCGGCGCATGCGGGGCATGTCGATCGTGGGCAACGGCGGCTCCTGCCGGTGCAACCAGCGCTCGACGGTGGCATGGAACGTTTCCAGGCGAATCGGCTTGCTCAGGAGGTCGTCCATGCCCGCGGCGAGGCAGACGTCGCGCTGGTCGGCGCGGGCATCGGCCGTCATGGCGATGATGGGAAGCCTCGTCGCGCCACCCGCCTCGCGGCGCCGCACCTCGCGCGCCACTTCATAACCGTCCATTCGCGGCATGTGGCAATCCACCAGCAGCAGATCGTAGCGGCCTTGCGCGAGGGCTTTGAGGGCGGCGATGCCGTCGTCGACCACGTCGCATTCGTAGCCACGCAGACCCAGTTGAATGCGCACCAGCTCCTGGTTCACCGGATGGTCCTCGGCCAGCAGGATGCGCGCCTCAGGATGACCCGGCCGATCGCCAAGGGCAGGTACCGGTACCGCCGCGGGAACCGGCGGCGCGTCCGCCACGGGGAGTTCGATCGTGACGGTGACCCGCGTGCCGCGCCCGGGCTCGCTGTCGATGGCGATATGCCCGCCCATGCGTTCCACGAGCCGGCGCGATATCGCCAAGCCCAGGCCGGTGCCCCCGAAACGCCGCGTGGTGGACGATTCGGCCTGGCTGAACGGTGCGAAGACATGGCGCAGCTTCGCCGCATGGATGCCGATCCCCGTGTCGCTCACGGTGATCGAGAGGCGCTGCCGGGTGCCGAGGTCTTCAGCGACCGCTACCGCGACGACGACCTCGCCCTCGGCGGTGAATTTGATGGCATTGCCCAGCAGGTTGAGCAACACCTGACGCAGCCGGCCGTCGTCGATCAGCAAGGCGGGGGCCAGCGCGTCATCGAGGCACACGTCGATCCGCAGGCCCTTGCCCTGCGCCTGGCCGAGCATGATCGCGACCGCGCCCTCGACGATGGCCCGGAGGTCGGCGGGACGCGGGTCCAGCGCCAGATGCCCCGCCTCGATCTTGGAAAAGTCGAGCACGTCGTCGAGGATGTGCAGCAAGGCCTCCGCCGAATGCTCGATGGTGGCCACCATGCGCCGCTGCGCGTCGTCGAGCCGCGTCTGCTCCAGTACGTCGAGCAAGCCGATCACGCCGTTCATCGGCGTGCGGATCTCGTGGCTGATCGTGGCGAGGAAGTCGCTTTTCGCGCGCGTCGCCGCTTCGGCTTCGTCACGCGCATGGGCAAGATGCCGGGCGGCGAGTTCCTGGGCGGTCACGTCGACCCAGTAACCGTTCCAATGCACGGTTCCGTCCGCGGCCGCCAGCACGACGGCGTCGGAACTGAGGTAACGCACGCGTCCTCCCACCTTGGCCCGGACGGTCACGTGCAAGGGCGTCAATTCGCGCGCCGAACGCTCGAAAGCCTCATGCATGCGCGCGCGCTCCTCCGCCTGCACCGGCACGCGCAGGGATTCGCCGCCACCGAAGAACTGGCCCGGCTCGACGCCGAGGATGCTGTGCGGGTTGCCGCCCACGTAAGTCATCGCGTACGAGCCGTCGGTACCGCGCACGGCCTCGTAGACCACCGCCGGTACGTGGGCCGTCACCTCGGCCAGGCGCCGCTCCGTATGCTCGCGCCGACGCGTTTCCCGGCGCAGGTTGAGGTAGGCGTAGCTGATCGCGATGAGTGAAAGCAGCAGGAGGGCGACGAACGGCGCCACGCGCCCGGCGATCTCGCGCCACGTGGGGCCGACGACGTAGTGCGAGGCAAACCAGGTGTTGCGGATCTCCTGCTGGCGATGCGTCGACAGGTTCACCAGCACGCGGTTGACCAGCGGCAGCAGCTGCGGGGCGAGATCCCGGCGCACGCCGACGGCGATCGCCTCGTTCTCTCCCGTGGGCGCCGCCACCTTCAGTCGCCCGAGGTAGTGACCGCGTATGAGGTAGTCGATCGAGGCCAGGTTGCCGACGAAGGCATCGCCCTCGCCCGCCGCGAGCCGTTGCAGGCCCTCGGCCTCGGTGGGCACGCCGATCGCGCGCACGCCGGAAATGCCCTCCAGCAGATTCCGGATGGGCGCGCGCGACGTATTGCCGAAGACGGCCTTGCCCGAGAGGTCGTCTTTGCCGGCCAAGGTGGGCGAGCCTTCGCGCGTGACGATCATGATCGGGAAGTCGAGGTAAGGCACGCTGGCTTCCAGATCGGGCAGCGTGACGCTCTGCGGGTTGATCGCACTGACGAGGTCGACCTCGCCGCGCTTCACACGCGCCACGGTGCCCGTCCAGTCGTCGCTGGGCACCTGGACGACCCTCAAGCCCAGCTCCGCGGCAATCTCCCTGACGTAATCCAGCGCCAGTCCTTCCGCTTCGCCCTGTTCGGTGAAGAGGCTGAAGGGCACGTAGCTGGGGTCCACGCCCAATCGCAGGGGCGGCAGGTCATGCAGCCACGCCTTCTCCTTTTCGCTGAGCGGGATGCCGCCCAGGCGTGGACGCGGCGCGATGTCCCTTCCCACCCAGCGGGCGCGCAAACGGCCATGGTCGGCCGCAGTGAGTTCACCCAGCGCGTGGTCGATCGCGCGGCCGATGGGTGCCCGGCTCTCCGGCACGGCGAAGGCCAGGGCGCTGATGGGCAGTGCCAGGGGCGCCCCCACCGAGAGTTCATCGCCGAGCCCCTGGCGAAAGACGAACTCCCGTGCCGAATAGGGGTTATCGAGGTACGCGATCACGTCGCCCGAGCGCACGCGTGCCAGCGCCTCGGCGGTGGACCGGGTCTCCACCAGGGTGGTGTCGGGCAATTCACGCCGCAACGCCGTGATGTCGAAATAGCCAGCGTGCACGGCAAGCCGCTTGCCGCGCAGATCGCCCGGCCGGTGGATGGGCGGCCCATCGTTGCGCTCCACCAGGGCGGGTAGCGATTCGAAGTAGGTCGCGCCCACCCGTATGCCCGGCATGCCCTGCTCCATGGGCGTCACGGTCGTGGCCACGTCGACATCGCCCCGGGACAGGGCCTGGAGCAGCGCCGGCCAGTCGGGGTAGGCTCGCGTCTGCAGCGTCACACCCAGCTGCTTCGCGATCTCTTTGAGATAATTCGGACCCAGGCCTTCCAGATCGCCGTCGTGAAGATCCTCGAAAGGAGGATAACCTTCGCGGTAGGTGCCCACCGTCCAGACGGGATGTTTTCTCAACCATTCGGCGTCCTGCGCCGACAGCGGTCCTTCCGGCAGCGCCCAGACCCCTCGCGGCAATATCAGCAGAATGAACAGCAGGAGGGCTCTGAGCACGTCGCGGGCTTCGTCAAGGCAACCTTAAGGGCATAATCGGCCGGAATTCGACACGCCGCAAATGTAAGCAAGGAGAATGCAGGCATGCCACTCAAAGTCATTCTGGCAGACGATCACCCGCTCGTTCTGGTCGGAGGTACCCTGGCGCTAAGGAATGCGCATATCGACGTCGTCGGCGAGGCCAAAAACGCCGAAGAACTGCTCACGCTGCTGAAAACCACACCATGCGACGTGGTGATTACGGATTTTCTCATGCCCAGCGAACGTGAGGACGACGGTCTCGTCCTGATCGATCGGCTGGCCAAGGAGCATCCCGACGTGGCCATCGTCGTCCTCACGATGATCAACCGGGCCGCCGCGCTCAATTCCATGCTCAAGAAAGGGGCGCGCGGCATCGTCGACAAGCGGGCATCGATGGACGAACTGGCCGTGGCCGCGAAAGCCGTGCACACGGGCGAAACCTATCTCAGCGACACCCTGCTCGACATCCTCAACGAGGCCGACGAAAACTCCGTGGCCATGCCCGGCACCCCGCTGTCGCTGCGGGAAACGGAAGTACTCAAGGCGTTCGTCAATGGCAAGTCGTTGCAGGAAATCGCCGATTCCGAAGGCAAGTCGGTAAAAACCATCAGCCGGCAGAAACGCGATGCCATGCGCAAACTGGGCGTGAACCACGACAGCCTGCTGAAGGACACCGCGCGCGACCTCGGCTTGATCTGACCCTCCCTACCGCCACCGCACCGGCGCAGGCCGGTGCCCGGCGCGAGGCGTACACCTCTTATCGCAAGGGCTCCGGGTACACCCGCCCCACCCTCAACGGCTGAAAGCACGGCGCCTCCGCATAGAACGCCTCATCGGCCGTGCGCTCGTGCCAGCCGGGCACACCCGACACAGGCAACGGCCGCAATTCCTGCGGATCGTTGAGGATCGCGCCCGAGGCGATCGCCTCGGCGCATCGCGCCACCGCGTCGCATTCACCCATCACTACCAGCGCCTTGCCCACCAGGAGTTTGTCGGGCGTGAGCGCATGCTCCAGCAAGGCGTGGCCGAAGATCTCCACGCGGGCCTCGCCGCTCATCCACGCCGCGCGATGCGTCCAGAAGAGCGCGTGCCAGTCGTGCGCATTCCATGCGTCGAGCATCGCCTTGTCACGCAGGGACACCACGATGCCCGCCTCGTCGAAATGCGTGAGGGCGCATTGCGCCCGCGACCGTTCGCGCGGTCCCATCCGTTCGATCTCGGCCATCTGCCGCGCGTTGAGTGCACGCTTCAGGGCACCGTAGCGAACCCATATGAGTGCGTTGAACAGATCGTGCCAGTTGTCCGGCCGCGTGGCGATGCGCCCTTGCCGCGCGATGCGCTCTTCATAGTGCAGGCCGTCGGCCAACAGGTCGCGGTCCTGCGCCACGAAGCGCACATCGGCATGATGGGGAAGCAGGTCGTTGAGGCGTTGCACCTCCGGCCATGTGTCGCCCTCGAGCAGCGATGCGAACGCCGACCAATGGGAAAGCGGCGGTGACGCCAGCACGCCACGATCGAACGCATCGCGTGCCGGCGCCACGTAACGCATGACGCTTACGCCAGGCGACCGTACAGGTCGTGCGCGTCGGCCTCTTCGACCAGCACGTCGACGAACTGGCCCGGCTTCAGCAGCTGGCCGTCGTCGATGCGCACGGCACCGTCGATTTCCGGCGCGTCGGCGCTGGATCGGCCCCACGCACCGTCGGCGTCGATCTCGTCGACCAACACCTTGATCGTCTTGCCGACCTTGCGCTGCAGCTTCGCGGCGGAAATTTCCGCCTGCACCGCCATGAACTGCTCGAGGCGGTCTTCCTTCAACTCTTCGTCCACCTGGCCCGGCAGCTCGTTGGCCTTGGCTCCATCCACCGGCGAATAGGCGAACGCGCCCACGCGATCGAGTTCGGCTTCGCGCAGGAAGTCGAGCAGCTCGTTGAACTCGGCGTCGGTCTCGCCCGGGAAGCCCACGATGAAGGTGCTGCGGATCGTGAGGTCGGGCACCTGGCGGCGCCAGTTCTGGATGCGCTCGAGGGTCTTGTCGACATTGCCCGGACGCTTCATCAGCTTGAGGATGCGCGGGCTGGCGTGCTGGAACGGGATGTCGAGGTAGGGAAGGATCTTTCCCTCGGCCATCAGCGGCATCACTTCGTCGACGTGCGGATACGGATAGACGTAATGCAGGCGCGTCCACACGCCCAACTCGGCGAGGCCTTCGCACAGTTCGGTCATGCGCGTGCGGTAGGACTTGCCGCGCCATTCGCGTTCGGCGTAGCGCACGTCGACACCGTAGGCGCTGGTGTCCTGCGAGATCACCAAGAGCTCCTTCACGCCACCCTTGACGAGCTTCTCGGCCTCGATGAGCACCTGGTCGACCGGACGGCTGACGAGGTCGCCGCGCATCGACGGGATGATGCAGAAGCTGCAGCGGTGGTTGCAGCCTTCGGAAATCTTCAGGTACGCGTAGTGCTTCGGCGTGAGTTTCACGCCCGTATCGGGCACGAGGTCGAGGAACTTGTTGCGCGCCGGCGGGAGGGCCTTGTGCACCGCGCTCATGACCGAGGCGTAATCCTGCGGCCCCGTGATGGCGAGCACGTCGGGATAGCTCTCGCGGATCAGCTCCTCGCGCTTGCCCAGGCAGCCGGTGACGATGA
The DNA here is from genome assembly GCF_040900725.1 of Luteibacter sp. CQ10. NCBI lineage: Bacteria > Pseudomonadati > Pseudomonadota > Gammaproteobacteria > Lysobacterales > Rhodanobacteraceae > Luteibacter > Luteibacter sp. CQ10. The sequence goes on from NZ_JAEUYM010000001.1 coordinate 1,959,871, forward strand.
CCTTGCCGTTCTCATGCAGCGCCTCGCCGATGGCGTCGAGCGACTCCTGCACGGCCGAGTCGATGAAGCCGCAGGTGTTGACCACCACCGCGTCGGCGGCGTCGTAGCTGGGCACGATCTCGTAGCCCTCGACCTTGAGCTGGGTGAGGATGCGTTCGGAGTCCACCAAGGCCTTCGGGCAGCCAAGCGAAACGAATCCGATCTTCTGGGTCTGAGCGGCCTGGGACATATGCCGTGGGTACCGGGGGTGAGAAACCGGCCATTATACCCGTTATTCGGAAAACCGAATTTTACCCTGCTTTAATTCTTTCCGGCGACCATCGCCCTGCGAAAGCCAGCTCATCGTATCGGGCATGGAAGGCCTTGCAATCTCACCTCCATGCTTCAGCCGCCTTGGGGCCATGGCCCCTCGATGCGAGCGTTTCAGCTACATCGCCTGCGGATCGAAGTAGGCCTCCCAAGTCACGGGATTGCGTTCAAAATGCGCGCCCTTGTCAAGGGCGGCTCGGGCATCTTCCATAGCCTCACTGTCAAGCATGGCGACGTAAAGATTGAAAAAGGTATTTCTATCGGTTGAACCCATATGCACAGCCTGCTCCAGGTATTCCCGTGCCTGTGCATAAAGGTGGAGGTCACATAGCACAGCCCCGAGGCAGGTCAGGACAACCACGTCATTCCGATCAGCCTCCAAAGTAGCCTCGAGTATCGCTCGAGCCTCTTGAAGGGGCTGATAGGACATCGGGCTACGCCACGCCAGCTTCCAAAGCGTTCGCGCTGAAGTGACGCAGTCCGAGGCTTGATCATCCATATCTTCATTCCGTTGGTGCGTAAGAGTCGCCGAATACTGACAGCGTAAAGTTCGGCATAAGCCGCAGGCCGTCCCGAGATCGATAGTAACCGACCATCCCGCTGCACCAGCAAACTTACTTTGAACACAAGAACGATTGGCAGATGATCGACGGATGGGATACACCGACGTTCTATTTTTTGAAAGACGGGAATGTCGAGAAGAAGCTGGTAGGGTGGCCCAAGGATGGCCATAAGGCTGAGTTCCTGGAAGACGCTGCCGCCGTCGGCCTGGCTTCCCAGGTGATCGAAAAGTAAGAAAACGACGCCCGGAATACCGGCCGGTGTCACGACGGAACGCTTTGCGTCGATCGTATCGTGAGCTGAGCGCCGTTATGCGGCAGACTCTCGCGCATGCCATGGCCATCGGATTACCAGGAACGACTTCTCCCGCTCCGTCTGTCGGAGGCGATCGAAGCCGAGTGGGCGTTCACGGCGTCCACTGAAGGCACGCACGTCGTGCTTCCGGATGGCCGGATGGATCTCATCCTCGCCTTTCGAAGCGACGACGGAGGCGGACTGTCTCGCGCGAACGTGCTGATCGTGGGGCCCGCCCGACGCTGGGCTGATGTTCCGGTAGCGATCGGCGACCGCTTCCTGGGCGTGCGCTTCCGGCCGGGCTGGGGCGGACCGTGCCTCGGCGTTGACCCCGCATCGTTGCAAGACCGCGCGCTGGCCGGCCACGAAGCCGAAGCCGTGCTCGGTGCGGACGGCGGCGCGATCCACGCGGCTCGAACGCCTTCGGCGCTGATGACGGCATTGAGCGACATCGCGCATCGTCGAGCGGCCTCCGCGCACGCGCCCGTCGCGACGGTCCGGCGCGCACTCACCGTCATCCAGGCCGCCGGCGGACGCCTGCGCCTGGATGAGGTCGCCCGTCTCGTGGGTGTGCCGGAACGGACGTTGAGGCGCCAGCTGACCCTTGCGGTAGGACTGTCGTTCAAGGCGTTTTCGTCGGTGCTGCGTTTTCAGCGCGCCATGCGGCTGCTCACCGATGGCCCCGCACCGCTCGATCCGGCCGATGCGGCCATCGAAAGCGGCTATAGCGATCAGGCCCACATGATTCGCGAGTTCCGACGCCATGGTGGCTTCACCCCCGGTAGCCGCCCTGCCCTGGTCCTGGTCGGCATGTCGGTCGAATGAACTGGCCGATTTCTTCAAGCGGGGCCGGACGAGCGTCCCTACGCTGCACCTCCATCACCACGGGGGAAATACGATGCGCCTTGGCTATACGATCATCTACGTGCAGGACGTCGCTGCGACGGTGGCGTTCTACGAACGCGCCTTCGGCCTGCAACGCCGCTTCGTCCACGAGAGCGGCCTCTACGCCGAAATGGCGACCGGCGAGACCACGCTCGGCTTCGCTGGCGAATCGATGGCGGAAGTCAACGGTGTGACCATCCGTCCGAACGGCCGAAACGAGCTCCCGGCCGGCTTCGAGATTTGCCTGGTGACCGAGGCACCCGAGCAGAGTTACGACCAGGCCGTCGCGGCAGGCGCGCTGCCCGTCAAGGGCGTCGAGGCCAAGCCCTGGGGCCAGCGCGTCGGCTACGTGCGGGATCTCAATGGATGCCTGGTCGAAATCTGCTCGCCGATGGAGGGGTGAGGCGTTCGCCTGGGCGGGACGATATCCGCCACGATCTTGCGACGAGGGTTGCGTTAACCTTGACCGATTATTCTCATCATCCTTGGAGACGCATCATGGGCCGTACCTTGATCCTCGACACCTCCCGCCCGACGGAAAGCATGGACGCCTATCTCGCCGAGCCCTCCGGCACGCCCAAGGGCGGCATCGTCGTCATCCAGGAGATCTTCGGCGTCAACGCTCATATCCGCAGCGTGGCCGACCGCTTCGCCGCCGAGGGTTACGTGGCCATCGCGCCTGCCCTGTTCGATCCGGTGGAAAAGGGTGTGGAGCTGGGCTACGACCAGGAGGGCATGACCAAGGGCGTGAAGCTGATCTCCGAGCTGGGGCTGAAGCGTCCCACCGATGACGTGGCGATCGTCGCCGGCTACCTGGCCGACAACTACAAGGTGAAGGTGGGCACGGTGGGCTACTGCTGGGGCGGCACGGTGGCCCTGCTGGCCGCCTTGCGCCTGGGCCTGCCCTCGTCGAGCTACTACGGCGCGCGCAACGTGCCCTTCCTGTCCGAACCGGCCAAGGCCAACGTGATCTTCCACTTCGGCGAGCGCGATCACGGCATTCCGCCGGAGATGGTCGAAAAGCATCGCGAACTGAAGCCGGAAATGGACACCTGGGTGTATCCGGCCGACCACGGTTTCAACTGCGACGTGCGCGCCAGCTACGACGAGCCCAGCGCGAAGCTCGCCTGGGAGCGCACCCTCGCCTTCTTCGCCCGCGAACTGGCGTGAGCCCAACGTTCGAACTCGATCCACGGCTCGCCGGCGACACCGTCGTCGTCGGCGACCTGCCGCTGTGTCGCGTGCTGCTGATGCGCGACCGCCGCTTCGCCTGGCTGGTGCTGGTGCCTCGACAGGCGGGGCGCGTGGAAGTCGCCGACCTGTCCGAAGACGATCGCGCACGGCTATGGCGCGAGGTGGACCTCGCCGGGGCGGCCCTGCGCCAGGTGGCGCCCTGCGACAAGCTCAACGTCGGCGCGCTGGGGAACATCGTGCGGCAGTTGCACGTGCACGTGGTGGCGCGGGTCGAAGGGGATGCCGCGTGGCCGGGGCCGGTATGGGGGGCCGGTCGGTCGGAGCCTTATTCCCGTGCGGAGCTGGACGAAAGGGTGGAAGCGCTCCGAACAGCCCTCAGCCTGTCCTGACCCCTCACGTCGTTCCTGCGAAAAGCAGGAACCCAGCGCCTTGCGTCCGGGCAGGCGGAAGAGCCGCCTCGCCTTCTCGCGAAAACCGTATTCAACGCACTGGGTTCCCGCGTGCGCGGGCACGACGTGCGGTTGGAAACAGGGAGTCGGCATCCCTAAAAAAATCGCCGACCCAGGGCCGGCGATTGTCGTTCGATCAGTAACCCTGTTGCTGCTGGCCCTGCTGCACATCGTAGGCGCCGCTGGACGCCTCCTTGCCCTGCATGCGGTCGGGCAGCGTGGACTTCTGTGGCGTGTCTTCCAGCGTGCGCGCATCCTTCTCGACGGCGTTCAGGCGAACCAGTTCGCCCTTCTTGTCGTAATACACGGCGAAACCGTAGTCGAGGGCCATGCGGGCCATGAAGCCCAGGTGCGCGTCACGCACCTTGGAATCGTCGCTGGGGATCAGGAGCACCGTCTTGGGCAGCTTGCCCTGGTCCTTCAGGTAGGCGAAGTGGCTGCCGGTGTCGGCGGCGGAAAGCACCGCGCCGTCGACCACGAACTGGCCGCTCTTGTAGGCCTTCAAGGTGTAGTCGAACTGGCCCTGCGAGCTGGCGACGTGGTCGTCCTTCGATACGCCACGATGGCAACCGGCAAGCACCAGCAGGCTGGCGAGGAAGATCGCCGCGACGGCGCGGGTCATCAGGGTGGAAGCTCGGATCATGCGGTGTCTCCGTGGATCGGTGGGGCCTGGAAAAAGCCGAGTCTACCGCGCGCGCGTGTCGCGCGCGGCTGCGACGTGAAAGGCGTTCAGGTGCTCGGCAGCGTGACGCCGCGCTGGCCCTGGTACTTGCCGCGGCGGTCGGCGTAGGACACGTCGCAGACCTCGTCGGATTCGAGGAACAGCATCTGTGCCACGCCCTCGTTGGCGTAGATTTTTGCGGGCAGCGGCGTGGTGTTGGAGAACTCCAGCGTCACGTGGCCTTCCCACTCGGGCTCCAGCGGCGTCACGTTCACGATGATGCCGCAGCGCGCGTAGGTGCTCTTGCCCAGGCAGATGGTGAGCACGTTGCGCGGGATGCGGAAGTACTCCACGGTGCGCGCCAGCGCGAACGAATTCGGCGGGATGATGCACACGTCGGACTTGACGTCGACGAAGCTGCGCTCGTCGAAGGCCTTGGGGTCGACGATGGTGGAATTGATGTTGGTGAACACCTTGAACTCGTCGGCGCAACGCACGTCGTAGCCGTAGCTCGACGTGCCGTAGGACACGAGGCGGTGGCCGTCGCGCTCCTTGACCTGGCCGTGCGCGAACGGCTCGATCATGCCGTGCTGGTCGGCCATGCGGCGGATCCACTTGTCGGATTTGATGCTCACTTACGATCTCCCTCGCTTGAGGCGGGAAAAATATAGGAACGCCGGGAAACCTGCCACTTCAGGTGTTCTGGATGACGATCTTGGGGAAGGAAATGGCCTTGTTGCGCGCCTGCAGCGAGAGCTTCGCCGCCGTGGAACGGGCGATGGCCCGATAGCGCGCCGCGAGGTCGGATTCGGGAATGGCCGCCACGGTGGGTTTGCCGCCGTCGGCCTGCTCGCGGATGCGGATGTCCAGCGGCAGGTCGCCGAGATAGGCGATATCGGCTTCGGCCGCCATGCGCGCGCCGCCGCCCTGCCCGAAGATGTGTTCCTCGTGGCCGCAGTTCGAGCAGATGTGGGTGGCCATGTTCTCCACCACGCCGAGCACGGGCACCTCCACCTTGCGGAACATGCCGAGCGCCTTGCGGGCGTCGAGCAGGGCGATGTCCTGCGGGGTGGTAACGATGACCGCGCCGGAAACCGGCACCTTCTGGGAGAGCGTGAGCTGGATGTCGCCGGTGCCCGGCGGCAGGTCGATCACGAGGTAATCCAGGCCATCCCAACGGGTGTCGGTGAGCAACTGCATCAGGGCCTGGGTGACCATCGGGCCACGCCAGATCATGGGCGTGTCGTCGTCGATCAGCACGCCGATGGACATGGCCTGCAGGCCGTGCGCCCGCATCGGCTCGATGCTCTTGCCGTCCGGCGAGACCGGCTTGCCGGCCAGGCCCAGCATGCGCGGCTGGCTGGGGCCGTAGATGTCGGCGTCGAGGATGCCCACCGTGGCGCCCTCGGCGGCCAGCGCCAGCGCGAGGTTCACCGACACCGTCGACTTGCCCACGCCGCCCTTGCCGGACGCCACCGCGATGATGTTCTTCACTCCCGGCAGGGGCGCCAGTTGCCCTTGCACCTTGTGGGCATGGATGCGCCAGCTCACCGAGACGGCGGCCGCGGCGATGCCCGGCTCGGCCTCGAGGGCCTGCCGGGTCTCGGTGGCAGCCTGCTCCACGTAACCGGCGGCCGGATAGCCCAGCTGGATATCCACCGACACGCGGTCGCCGTCCACCCCGACGGCGCGGATCGAGGCGCCGAGTGGCTGACCGGAATGAGGGTCGATGACGCGGTCGAGAACGCCGCGCACGAGGGTTTCGCTGGCCTGGTTCATGGGAAGTCGTACGAAAAATCCAAGATCGCCCATTATGACAGCCAAACGCCCCGACCGCCGGAAACGGGCCGCCCGGACGGGGCTTGGCGCGATGCAGCTTGACGGCCCCTCCGTCCGTTCGTCAGGCTCGCGCCATACCTGACCGTATGGGGAGACCGCACGTCCATGAAAACCCTGATCCGCACCACGCTCGCCCTCGCCCTGGTGGCGGGCGCCCTCCCCGCCCTGGCCTCCACCGACAGTCCGGTGGGGAAGTGGAAGACCATCGACGACTCCACCCACGAGGTGAAGTCGATCGTGGAGATCACCGACAACGGCGGCGTGCTCGAGGGCAAGGTGCTCCAGGTGCTCAAGTCGGAGCACGGCCCGCACCCCACGTGCGACAAGTGCGAGGGTGAGCGCAAGGGCAAGCCCATCGAGGGCATGACCATCATGTGGGGCCTCAAGAAAGACGGCGACGAATGGTCCGGCGGCCAGATCCTCGATCCGGCCAAGGGCAAGATCTACAAGGTCACCCTCAAGCTGGAGGACGGCGGCAAGAAGCTCGACGTGCACGGCTACATCGGCTTCTCGCTGATCGGGCGCAGCCAGGAGTGGGTGCGCGCCGAATGACCGCTCGCCCTGGGCGGAGGTAAGCCGATCCCCACCCCTCGGTACTGGTCCGTCTAGCGAAGGGGTGGGCGCCGATCGTACCGGCGAAGGGCGCCGCATCGCGGCGCATCCTTCCACCCATGCCATAATCCCCGGTCCTACAGCCGACCGTGCGAATCATGGCCCGCCGCATCCTCGTCACCAACGCCCTCCCCTACGCCAACGGCCCGCTGCACCTGGGCCACATGCTCGGCTACATCGAGGCCGACATCTGGGCGCGGGCGCAGCGCATGCAAGGCCATGAGGTCTGGTACGTCGCCGGTGAGGACGCCCACGGTACGCCGATCATGCTGGCCGCCGAAAAGGCCGGAAAGACGTCCGAGCAGTATATCGACGACATCCGCGCCGGCCACGAGGCCGACTTCACCGGCTTCCATTTCAGCTACGACCAGTACCACACCACCCACTCGCCGGAAAACCGCGAACTCGCCACGGCAATCTATCTGCGCCTGCGCGAGGGCGGTTACATCGCCCGCCGCGACATCCAGCAGCTGTACGATCCCGCGCGCGACATGTTCCTGCCCGACCGCTACATCAAGGGCACCTGTCCCAATTGCGGCACGCCCGACCAGTACGGCGACAACTGCGAGAATTGCGGTGCCACCTACGCGCCGACCGATCTCGTCAACCCGTACTCGGTGATGTCGGGCGCCACGCCCGAGCTTCGCGATTCGGAGCACTACTTTTTCGAGCTGGGCAAGTTCGAGGCCCTGTTACGCGACTGGTTCGCCGGCAAGTTCACCGACGGCAAGCCCACGGCCGACAGCAGCGTGGCCGCCAAGCTCGCCGAGTGGATCGACGGCGGCCTGCGCGACTGGGACATTTCCCGCGACGCGCCCTATTTCGGCTTTCCCATTCCCGACGCGCCGGGCAAGTTCTTCTACGTATGGCTCGACGCGCCGATCGGCTACCTCGCGTCGTTCAAAGCCTTGTGCGATCGCAAGGGACTGGCCTTCGACGATTTCCTCGGTGCCGACAGCACGGCCGAGATGCACCATTTCATCGGCAAGGACATCATCAACTTCCATGGCCTGTTCTGGCCGGCGATGTTGCACGGCGCCGGCCTGCGCGTACCCACGGCGCTGCACGTCAACGGTTACCTGACCGTCAACGGCGCGAAGATGTCCAAGTCGCGCGGCACCTTCATCCAGGCACGTACCTACCTGGACTCGGGCCTGGACCCCGAAGCGTTGCGCTATTACTTCGCCACCATGCTCGGCCCGACGCCGGTCGACGTCGACCTCGACCTGAAATCGTTCGAAGAGCGGGTGAACTCGCACCTGGTGGGCAAGTGGGCCAACATCGCCAGCCGCACGGCGGGCTTCCTGCACGCCCACTTCGGTGGCACGCTCGCGGCACGCTTCGACGATGAAGCCACCGCGCTGTGGAACGACCTGCTCGCCCAGTACGAGGGCATCGAAGCCCTCTACGAGGCCGACGAATACGCCGAGGTCACCCGCCGTTTCGTCGCCATGGCCGACGCCGTCAACGGCTACATCGCCGCGAAGGCCCCGTGGGTGATCGCAAAAGACGACGCCCGTCGCGACGAACTGCGACAGGTGTGCACGTTCGCCATCAACGCCTTCCGTTTGTTGTCGGGCCTGCTCAAGCCCATCCTGCCGTCCACGGTCGCCGCCGCCGAAGCCTTTCTCGGCGCGCCGATCGTGAACTTCGCCGACGCCCGTCGCGAACTGTTCGGCCACACCGTCAACGCCTTTTCGCCGCTGTTCGGCCGTCTCGATCCGAAGAAGATCGAAGCCATGGTCGAGGCCTCGAAGGAATCGCTCTCGCCCGCCGAGCAGGCCCGCGAGGTGGCGGCGGCCAACACCAAGACATCGAAAAAAGCCAAAGAAGCACCCAAGCCCATGAATGACGCCGCCGCTCCCGCCATCGACACCGCCACCATCTCCATCGACGACTTCGCCAAGCTCGACCTGCGCATCGGCAAGGTGTTGGCCTGCGAATTCGTCGAAGGATCGGACAAGCTCCTGCGCTTCGAACTCGACGCCGGCTCCCTGGGCAAGCGCCAGATCTTCTCGGGCATCCGCGCCGCCTACGGCGAGCCGGAGAAGCTGGTGGGCCGCAACGTCGTGTTCATCGCCAACCTCGCTCCGCGCAAGATGCGTTTCGGCGTGTCCGAGGGCATGATCCTTTCCGCCGGCGACGGCGGTTCGGACCTGTTCCTCCTCGATGCCGACCAGGGCGCGGCGGCGGGCGCCACCGTCCGCTGATCGGTGCCGCCGGCAACGCGACAGCCATGACGCCAACGCTCGCCGACCGCATCGACGACCTGCTTCCGCAGACCCAATGCGAGCAGTGCGGCTTCCACGGGTGCCGCCCTTACGCCGATGCCATCGCCGCCAACGAGGCGGAGATCAACCGCTGCCCGCCGGGCGGCGCGCTCGGCATCGCCCGCCTGGCCGCCCTGCTCGGCCGCCCGCCACTGCCGCTGGACACCACGCGCGGCGTGGAGAAACCGCGCGCGCTCGCCCGCATCGTCGAGGCCGATTGCATCGGTTGCACCAAATGCATCCAGGCCTGTCCCGTCGACGCCATCGTCGGGGCAGCGAAGCTCATGCATACGGTGATGAGCGACCTCTGCACCGGGTGCGAGCTTTGCGTGCCCGCCTGCCCGGTGGACTGCATCACGCTCGATCCCATGCCGCTGGCCCAAGTGGACGATCGCCGACATGCGGAGGCGGCGCGTCGTCATTTCCAGCGCCGCGAAGCACGACTCGCGCGCGAGCGCGAAGCACGCGAACGCCAGCTCGCCGCGAGCAAGCGCGATGTCGGCGCACCGGCCGCCCGCAACGCCGTGCTCGAAGCCCTTGCTCGCGCCAAGGCGAAGAAAAAGGACAGCCCGTGAAGAAGGCCGACGTGGTCGAGATGTTCAGCCGCCTGCGCGAACTGAACCCGCATCCGAAGACCGAACTGGAATACACCACGCCCTTCGAACTGCTGGCCGCCGTGGCGCTGTCGGCGCAGGCCACCGACGTGGGCGTGAACAAGGCCACGCGAAAGCTGTTTCCCGTGGCCAATACGCCGCAGAAGATCCTCACGCTCGGCCTGGAAAAGCTCAAGAGCCATATCAGCACGATCGGCCTCTACAACAACAAGGCGAAAAACCTCATCGCCATGAGCCAGATCCTCGTCGACCGCTACGATGGCGAGGTGCCGCGGACGCGCGAGGCGCTGGAAGAACTGCCCGGGGTCGGCCGCAAGACGGCCAACGTGGTGCTCAACACGGCGTTCGGGCTGCCCACCATCGCGGTGGATACGCATATCTTCCGGGTATCCAACCGCACGGGCCTCGCTCCGGGTCCGGACGTGCGCAAGGTCGAAGACAAGCTGGAAAAAGTGATCCCGAAGGAATTCATCCAGGATGCGCATCACTGGTTGATCCTACACGGGCGCTACGTGTGCAAGGCGCGCAAACCGGATTGCCCGCAGTGCGTGATCGCCGATCTGTGTGCCTACAAGCATAAGACCAAGGCGGACTGAGGCCGGCTTGGTTCGCCGATGCGATCGGCTCCCACCCCTTCGGCAGCAGGGTCTCCGCAAGCAACCTGCCTACCGAAGGGGTGGGAGCCGATCGTATCGGCGAAGCTCTTAAGCGGGTTTCTGCGAACCCTCCACCCGCCTTCCCAGCTCCTGCCAATCCACGATCAGCTCGCAACCGCGCTTGGACGCGTTACGCCCCCACTCGCGCAGCAGTTCCAGCGAGGCCTGGTCGACGTGGTGCAACCGATCCATGACCACGCTCAAACGCGTATTCGGCGGCACGGCCTCCAGCTTGCGCGCCATGCTCGGCACCTTCAGGAAGGTGGCCGAACCTTCCAGGTGCAGCGTGGCCTGGCCCGGTTCGTCATGGTGCAGAACGTCCATCTTCAGCTTCGAAGAGAGCAGCGCCAGGCGCAGCAGCGACAGGCCGAAGCCGACGATCACACCGGTGAGCAGGTCGGTGGCGACGATGGCGACCGTCGTGGCGACATACACCGCCGCAGTGCCCTTGCCATAGGCTGCCAAGTCCTTGATCTGCTTCGGGTTTACCATCTTCACGCCGGTGAAAACCAGGATGCCCGCCAGGCACGAGACCGGCGTCATCCGCATCAGCCACGGCAGCAACATGACGAAGGCGAGCAACCACGCACCGTGGAAGATGGTGGCCATGCGCGTGGCCGAGCCGGCCTGCACGTTGGCGGCACTACGCACGATTACGCCGGTCATCGGCAGCGCGCCGAGGAAGCCGCAGATCATGTTGCCGACACCTTGCGCCGCCAGTTCGCGATCGAAGTTGGTGCGCACGCCATCGTGCATGCGATCCACCGCCGCCGCCGAGAGGAGGGTTTCCGCGCTGGCGATGAAGGCGAAGGTCGCCGCCGCCACGAGCAGGGTGGAATCGAACAAGCCGAACAGGCTACCCATGTTCGGCAGGCTCACCGCCGAGAACAGGTTGGACGGCACGTCGACGCGCTTGACGTCGAGCGCGCCGAACTGCGCGAGCGCGGTCATCGCCACCACCGCGAGCAGCGCGCCGGGTACGAAACGCAGCTTCGCCGGACGAAGCTTTTCCCAGCCGAGCATGATCGCGATGGTGCCCAGGCCGATCATCATCGCGGCGGGCATCTGCCCTTCGGCAAAGCCCGTCACCGATTCCCATGCCGCCGCCGGCAGGGCAGCGAAGTTTTCGAGGCCGCGGGCCTTGGGGATCGCGTCGAGCAACACGTGCGACTGCGAGGCGACGATGAGGATGCCAATGCCCGACAACATGCCGGCCACGACCGCGGGCGACGTCATGCGGAACCAAACGCCCACCTTGCAGAAGCCGGCTACCAGCTGGATCAGGCCGGCGAGCAATACCACCGGGCCGAGGGCGGCCACGCCGTGCTCACGCACCAGCTCGAACACCAGCACCGCCAGGCCCGCCGCCGGCCCGCTGACCTGCAGCGGCGAACCGGCGATGACGCCCACCACGATGCCGCCGACGATGCCGGTGATGAGACCGGCACTGGGCGGCAAGCCCGAGGCGATGGCAATACCCATGCAGAGCGGCAGGGCGACAAGAAAGACGACCACCGATCCCAGGAGGTCGCGGCCAAAGAGGCCTTGGGAAAAATAGGCACGCATCGTCGGGATTCCTTAGGCCGCGCTCGCCACCGTCTGGCGCACGGAGAACCGCGCGTGCGGCGTGGCATCGGGTGCCGTCGCGACATCCGCGCCGAGCGGACGGAAGCCACCCTCCAGCGGATCGAAGGCCGTGATTTCGGTGCGCGCGAAGTCGTAGATCCATCCGTGGATGCGCAGGCTGCCGTTGGCCATGGCGGCGGCCACCGCCGGAAGGGTGCGCAAGTGCTCGAGCTGGCCCACCACGTTTTCCTCGGTGAGGTAACGCAGGCCTTCTTCGCCGAGGATCGTCGGGCGGTTTTCCGCCACCACGTAGCGCGCCACGTCGGCGTGCTTGAGCCATTGTTCCACCGAGGGCTTGCCCTTGAGCGCCGCCGGGTTCTGCAAGGCTTTCATCGCACCGCAGTCGGAATGCCCGCAGATCACGATGTGCTTCACCTTCAGCGCGGTCACCGCGTATTCGATGGCGGCGACCACGCCGCTCACGTGCTGCGCATAGGGCGGCACGATATTGCCCACGTTGCGGTAGACGAACAGTTCGCCCGGCTGGGCCGAAAACATGAGTTCGGGCATCACGCGCGAGTCGGCGCAGGTGATGAACATGGTGTGCGGCGTCTGGCCGGAGGCGAGGCGCGCGAACAGCTCGCGCTGGTCGTCGGTCATTTCACGGCGAAAACGGTCGAAACCCTGGATGAGGCGTTCCATGATGGTGTTCTCTCTTTGGGGAGGTGAATCGTCGGGTACGGGCACGGGAGCCCGTGGCGTGACCGGTGGGCCGGTCGCGACGCGTAGAAGCGCGGTGCGGACATTGGCGGCGCCGTGGCGCCGCGTCGATCAGGCGATCGGAGGGCGCAGGTCGAGATGAAGCCGATGCGCGACGCTGGCCGGCTCATGGCCGGACGGACGCGACGGCACCGAGCGCGGCACGGTCACGGCGTGGTGGGGAGGCACGTCGAACGTGTCGTCGAGGCTCGTGGTGTTGTCTTCGAGCGACGGCAAAGAGGCCGGATCGGCCTCGTCGTGATCTGACTCGGCCGCGACCTGCTGGATGACGGACATGCCGTCGTTTACGTCGCACGGCATCGCACGGACGCCCGCGCAGGCCACGAACAACGCCGCGATCACGAGAACCATGATCGCGAGGCGGCGTTGGAAGCTGGCGAGGACGCTATGCATGCGACCGAACCTACGCAGCACATGTGACGGTTGCAAGCGGTGCGCGGCATGGAATTCATGTTCCGTGGCGACCGGCTCACGAAAACGTGACGTACCAAGGAGTTTTGGTGTCCGGGGGCCACGGCGGCACGCATGTCCGTTCAGATACGGACGTCCGGACGCCCATCGCAATATTGAGATAATTCCGAAAAGCTATGCGTAATCGGTCGCGTGTGCCGTCCTCGGCATCGACCCGACCTTTCCGCCGGCTTTCCGCCAGCCATCGTCGAGCCGCCGCTCGCCGCGGCGATACGGCGGGATTTTTTCACGTTCATGCGCCGTTTTTGCCGAAGGCATCGGTATGTCGCCCCATGGACCCACGCTCGCCGGCACCGCTGGTATCCTTGGCGCATGGATACGACGAGCAATAGCACCGCCACCACCATGGCTGCGCGGTTCCGGGGGTTTCTGCCCGTTATCGTGGATGTGGAAACCGGCGGTTTCGACGCCGAACGCGACGCCCTGCTGGAGATCGCGGTGGTGGCCGTCCGGATGGAGCCCTCGGGCCTGCTCGTGCCCGAACCGGCCGTGTCGGCCAACGTCGAGCCCTTTCCCGGGGCCAACATCGACCCCCGCTCCCTCGAGATCACGGGCATCGACCCCGATCATCCCTTCCGCGGCGCCCTGCCCGAGCGCCAGGCACTCGACCACGTATTCCATGCGGTACGCGAGGCGGTGAAGCTCTCCGAGTGCCAGCGCGCCGTGCTGGTGGGCCACAACGCGGCCTTCGACCTGGCGTTCCTCAATGCCGCCGTGCGCCGCGTCGGCCACAAGCGCAACCCCTTCCATCCCTTCAGCTGCTTCGACACCGCCACCCTCGGGGGGCTGGCCTACGGGCAGACGGTGCTCAGCAAGGCGGCCATCGCCGCCGGCATCGCGTTCGATACGAAAGAAGCCCATTCGGCCATCTACGATGCCGAGCGCACGGCCGAGCTGTTTTGCGAAATCGTCAATCGCTGGCGTCGCCTGGAGCTGGCCGAGGGCGAAATCGGCACCTCCCTGGCCCTGTGAGCCCATTCGTAACCTCCTGAATATGACAGCAAAAAGGCGGCTGTCATATGGTTGAAACATTCAACACATTTCATTGCAACACGGCAGGACTGGAATACCGCCCCGGGCGGAGTTCCGCCTGACAATCTTCCATCGAGGATCACTCCGTGTTCACACGCAAACTCCGCATGGCCGCGCTGGTCGCCGCTTCGCTGTTCGGCATGGGCGCCGCCCAGGCCACCGATATCACCGGCGCCGGTTCGAGCTTCGTCTACCCCGTGCTGTCCAAGTGGGCCGCCAAGTACGCCGAAGCCACCGGCAACAAGATCAACTACCAGTCCGTCGGTTCGGGTGCGGGTATCGCGCAGATCAAGGAAGGCACCATCGACTTTGGCGCGTCCGATGCCCCGATGAGCGGTGACGACCTCGCCAAGTTCGGCCTGGGCCAGTTCCCGAGCGTGGTGGGCGGCATCGTGCCGGTGGTGAACCTCCCGGGCGTGACGTCGGGCAAGATCAAGCTGACCGGCCCCCTCCTCGCCGACATCTTCATGGGCAAGATCAACAAATGGAGCGATCCGGCCATCGCCGCCGTGAACCCGGGCCTGAAAATTCCCGACAACAAGATCACCGTCGTGCACCGTTCGGACGGTTCGGGCACTTCGTTCAACTTCACCAACTACCTGGCGAAGGTCAGCCCGGAGTGGGCCTCCAAGGTGAAGTTCGGCACGGCCGTCGAGTGGCCGGCCGGCGTGGGTGGCAAGGGTAACGAGGGCGTCGCCCAGTACGTGCGCCAGATTCCCGGCTCGATCGGTTACGTCGAATACGCCTACGCGAAGAAGAACGCCATTTCCTACGCGCAGATGCAGAACGCCGCCGGCAAGTGGGTGGAGCCGACCGCCGAGACCTTCGGTGCCGCCGCCGCCACCGCCGACTGGGCTTCGGCCAAGGACTTCAACGTCATCATGACGAATGCCCCGGGCGAACAGGCGTGGCCGATCACGGCGACCACCTGGATCATCATGTACAAGAAGTCGAAGAACCCGTCGCACAGCAAGGTGGCATTCGATTTCTTCAAATATGCCCTCGAGAAGGGGCAGCCGGAAGCTACCGAGCTCGACTACGTCGCCCTGCCCGACTCGCTGGTCAAGAAGATCGAAGGCTATTGGGCGTCGGATCTGGGTAACAAGTAATTCGCGATGCGACCGGCCGGATGAAACATAACCGGTCCAGAGTATCGTCCAGGGGGGCCGCCGTTCCCGAAAGGAACGGCGGCCCATAGTTTGCCAAGGCCCGGGAAACAGCACTCATCATGCATGCCACCGCCAGCAACGCCGGAACGGGCGCCGATCGTGCCCACGAAGCGTCACGCAACGCGAAGGACTCGCGCAACGACATCCTCTTCGGAGGGGTGCTCAAGGCCTGCGCCCTGCTCGTCCTCGCCGCCCTCGTGGGTGCTGCCGGTTCCACGCTGTGGCTCGGCTCGGATGCCTTCCACACCTTCGGCTGGGGCTTCCTCACCAGCGCCGCGTGGGATCCCAGCAACGACCAGTACGGCGCCCTGGTGCCCATCATGGGCACCGTCGGCACCGCTCTCATCGCCCTGGTGGTCGCCGTGCCGATCAGCTTCGGCATCGCCCTCTTCCTCACCGAGATCGCGCCGCAGTGGCTGCGCGGACCGGTCGCCTCGGCCATCGAACTGCTGGCCGGCATCCCCTCGATCATCTACGGCATGTGGGGTCTCTTCGTCTTCGCCCCGTTCGTCGCCGCGCACATCAAGCCCTGGCTGATGAACCACTTCAGCGCCGACCCGCCCGACGGGCAGGTGTCGTGGCTGGTGCAGCACGTGCCGTTCGTCGCGAAGTTCTTCGCCAGCGAATATCCCTTCTTCGGCGCCGGCGTACTCACCGCGGGCCTGGTGCTGGCGGTGATGATCATTCCGTTCATCTCCTCGGTGATGCGCGAGGTGTTCCAGACCGTGCCCACGCGGCTCAAGGAGTCGGCCTATGCGCTGGGCTCCAGCACGTGGGAAGTGGTGTGGGACATCGTGGTGCCCTACACCCGCACCGCCGTCATCGGCGGCGTGTTCCTCGGCCTCGGCCGCGCGCTGGGCGAGACCATGGCCGTGGCCTTCGTGCTCGGCAATACCTTCAAGTTCTCCTGGTCGATGCTGGAAACGGGCAGCTCCATCGCCTCCACCATCGCCAACCAGTTCGGCGAAGCCCAGGGCCTGCAGCGATCGGCGCTGATGGCGTTGGCCTTCCTGCTCTTCGTGGTGACCTTCATCGTGCTGCTCATCGCCCGCCTCATGCTTCGACGCATGGCCACGAAGGAGGGCCGCTGATGTCCGCTTCCCTCTACACCAGGCGCCGCGTGAAAAACGTGGTGGCGATGGCCTGCAGCATCCTCGCCACCGCCATCGGCCTGTTCTTCCTGGTCTGGATCCTCTGGGAGACGCTGAGCCAGGGCATTTCGGCCATCAAGCCGTCGCTGTTCACCAAGATCACGGCCTACCGCGAGGAAGGCGGCCTGGCCAACGCCATGGTCGGCAGCCTGATCCTCAACGTCCTCGGCATCCTGATCGCCACGCCCATCGGCGTGGCCGCGGGCACCTGGCTGGCGGAATACTCGCGGCGCTCGCGCCTGGGCCCGACCATCCGTTTCCTCAACGACATCCTGTTGTCGGCACCGTCCATCGTGCTGGGCCTGTTCGTCTATACCATCGTGGTGCTGCCGTCGAAGTACCTGTCCAATGGCGAGGTCACCTTCTCGGGCGTCGCCGGCGGTGTCGCCCTGGCCTTGATCGCCCTGCCCGTCATCGTGCGCACCACCGACGAAATGCTGCGCCTGGTACCGGGCACGCTGCGCGAAGCCGCGCTATCGCTGGGCGTGCCGCAGTGGAAGCTCACCTTGCAGATTCTCGTGCGCTCGGCGCGCTCGGGCATCGTCACCGGCGTGCTCCTGGCCCTGGCCCGTATCAGCGGCGAAACCGCGCCGCTGCTGTTCACGGCCTTCGGCAACAACTTCATGACCTTCAACCCCCTCGACAAGATGCCGAGCCTGCCGCAGGTTATCTACGAATACACGAAAGACCCCAGCCCGGACATCAACACCCTGGCCTGGGCCGGTGCGTTCGTGCTGACCATGTTCGTTCTGGCGCTCAGCCTGATCGCCCGCTTCGCCTTCTCGCGCTCCAAGGTGTCCAATGACTAACATGAACGAAGTCGCTTCCCAGCCGGGCTTCGGCACCTCGCCGCACGCCGCGACCGCCGACCTCGGCCAGGTTCCCGCGAAGATGACCGTGCGCGACCTGAACTTCTACTACGGCGAGTTCCATGCGCTGAAGCACATCGCGCTTGACGTGCCGGAGAAGAAGGTCACCGCCATCATCGGACCGTCGGGCTGCGGCAAGTCCACGCTGCTGCGCATCTTCAACCGCATCTACGCCATCTACCCCGGCCTGCGCGCCGAGGGCGAGATCGTGCTCGACGGCGAGAACATCCTCGATCCGAAGTACTCGCTCAACCGCCTGCGCAGCAAGGTAGGCATGGTGTTCCAGAAGCCCGTGCCGTTCCCGATGACCATCTTCGAGAACGTGGCCTACGGCATCCGCCACCACGAAAAGCTCAACCGCTCGCAGATGGAAGATCGCGTCGAACAGGCCCTGCGCGGCGCGGCGCTGTGGGACGAGGTGAAGGACAAGCTCAAGCAGAGCGCGCTCGGCCTCTCCGGCGGCCAGCAGCAGCGCCTGTGCATCGCCCGCGGCATCGCGCTCAAGCCCGAGGTGCTGCTGCTCGACGAACCCACCTCCGCGCTCGATCCCATCGCCACCAGCCGCATCGAGCAGCTCGTGGAAGAACTCAAGAAAGACTTCACGATCGTCATCGTCACGCACAACATGCAGCAGGCGGCGCGTTGCTCCGACATGACCGCCTTCATGTACATGGGCGAGCTGATCGAGTTCGACAAGACCGAAAAAATCTTCACGAAGCCGGACAAGAAGCAGACCGAAGACTACATCACCGGCCGTTTCGGCTAAGCCCCCTTCTTTGCGAGGCATGCGATGAACACTCCGCACCAGCACATCATCAAGAGCTACGACGACGAGCTCAAGCGCCTGACCGGCGAGATCGTGAGGATGGGCGAGCTGGCCGTGGCCCAGCTCGAAGCCGCGATCGACGTGGTGCAGCGCCGCGACGAGCGCGCCGCCCAGCGCGTGGTCGACAACGACGACGCCCTCGACGCGCTCGAACACGACATCAGCCAGGACGTGGTGCGCCTGCTGGCCCTGCGCGCGCCCATCGCCGGCGACCTGCGCAACGTCTTCGCCGCCCTGCGCATCGCCGCCGACATCGAGCGCATCGGCGATTACGCCGCCAACGTGGCCAAGCGTTCCATCCCGCTCAGCCGCGTCGCGCCGATCGCCGCCGCCGGCGGCCTGGCCAACCTCGCCGAACTGGCCGCCGAGCAGCTTCGCCATGTGCTCAAGGCGTATCACGACCAGGACGCCGAGGCGGCCTACGAGGTGTGGAAGTCCGACGCCGAGCTGGACGAGGCGTATACGGTGGTGTTCCGCGCCCTCCTCACCTACATGATGGAAGACCCGCGCAACATCACGCCGTGCACCCACCTGCTGTTCATGGCGAAGAACATCGAGCGCATCGGCGACCATGCCACCAACATCGCGGAAAACGTGTGGTTCGTCGTGCACGGCGAACCGCTCGTGGCGCCGCGCATGAAGCGTGACGAGACGGCCAATCCGGATTTCAACAAGTAGGGCGTACGCGATCGCACGCCTTCGCCCGGTAGGAGCCGCTTCAGCGGCGATCAGCGTCCGCTACGTAGCTACGCGTGATCGCCGCTGAAGCGGCTCCTACCACGCAGGGCTTGGCAACTCAGGTGGCCGTAAGCTTCAGGCCGACGGTACCGGCCACGATCAGGCCGACGCACACCAGCCGCAACGGCTGCGCGGACTCGCCAAACAGCGCGATGCCCAGCGTCACCGCACCGACCGCGCCGATACCCGTCCACACCGCATACGCGGTACCCAGCGGCAGTTTTTTCGTCGCCATGGCGAGCAGCACGATGCTGATCACCATCGCGGCGCCTGTGAGCACGCTCGGCACGAGCCGGGTAAACCCCTCGGTGTATTTCAGGCCAACGGCCCAGGCGACCTCGAACAGGCCGGCCACGAAGAGAATGAGCCAATACATGGTTCGTTTCCGTCAGGAGCGGGGTCGTCCCCGCGAATGACGTGCGCCATGGGGCCGTCCCCATGGGCGGGTGGCATTGCGCCAACCCGTCACCATCTTAGCGGGGCCACCTGACCCGGGTGTAACCGCCTTACCGCTTCGTCGGGTTTTCGCCGATGCGATCGGCTCCCACCCCTTCGGTAGGAAGCTCCCTGCCGAAGGGGTAGGAGCCGATCGCATCGGCGAAACACGGTTGCCTCAGGGCACGATTTCCGCCGCCCGCCTCGCCCGCACCCCGCGCACGATCCCATACACGCTGATCAGGAACCACGCCAGCTCCTGCAGGAAGGCCGAGAGATTGAACATGCCGAAGATCAGCGACAGCAGGATGCCGAAGGCGCCCACCAGGTTCATCACCTGGTAGGGATAGCCCTGCCCCGACAGCTTGTGCGCCTGAAGCAGGAAAAACGCCACCAACACCAGCGCCACGCCGATCAGGCCGGCCCAGTCATGCCAGAACAGGTTGTTCATCGCTTGGCTCCTCGTTGCCGCAAGGCCTCGAACAACACCACGCCGGTCGCCACGGACACGTTGAGGCTCTCCATGTTGCCCGGCATCGGGATCTTCGCCACGAAATCGCAGGTCTCGCGCGTGAGGTGGCGCATGCCGTCGCCTTCGCTGCCCAGCACCAGGGCCACCGGCCCCTTCAGGTCGACGTCGTAGAGAGACTGCTCGGTATCGCCCGCCAGGCCGGTGATCCACACGCCCGCATCCTTCAACGCGCGAAGGGCGCGCGCCAGGTTGGTCACGGCCAGCATCGGCACGAGATCCGCGCCTCCCGCCGAGGCGCGACGCACGGTGGGCGTGATGCCCACCGCGCGATCCTTGGGCACGATCACCGCCGTCACCTTCGCCGCCGCGGCGCTGCGCAGGCAGGCACCGAGGTTGTGCGGATCGGTGACGCCATCGAGCACCAGCACCAGCGCATCGGAACCGGCGGCTTCGAGCAGCCCTTCCAGATCGCGCTCGTCCTTGAGCGGCGGCGTCTCGTAGCGGGCGATCACGCCCTGGTGACGCGGTTCGCCACCGATGCGCTCGAGGTTGTCCTTGCCTACCGACTTCACCTGGATACCGCGCTTACGCGCCTGCGCGGCGATGTCGTTCACACGCGCGTTCTTCGAGTTCTGCTCGATGAGTACTTCACGGACTCGCTCCGGGTCGTTGGCGAGGGCGCCTTCCACCGGATTGATGCCGACGATCCACGTCTCGCTCATGACTTACGACTTGCTCCTGGGTTTGCGCGATGCCGACTTCGTCGCCGGAGCCTTCGTTTCGGAGGCCTTTTTCGCGACGGTTTTCTTCACCGCGGTTTTCTTCGCGACGGCTTTCTTGGCGACGGCTTTCTTCGCCACCGCTTCCCTGCCGATCGCCTGTCTGGCCGTTGCCTTGTCGGCTGGCCGGGCTGCCGCGCCGTTCTTCGCGGCAACCTTCCCGGCCGGCACCTTCGAGACCGCGGCGGGCTTGCGTGCCGGCACGTCGGCGCCCGAACGCGACCGGCGCGACGGCACGACCTCGACCCGCTCGGCGGAAGGCCGCGCATCATCGCCAACCGTCGCGGGCGGAGCAACCCCGGCTTTCGGCTTGCGCGTGCCGCCGAGCCTCTGCGCCATTTTCTTCACCGCACGGCCGAACGCCTTGCCCGCTTCGGCCATGGCGTTGCCCGGCACGTATTCCTTCGCCACCGGCGCGGGCGCAGGCTTGGGCAACGACTGCAGGCGCGCCACCAAACGGAAATCGATCTTGCGATCTTCCAGGCTCGCGCGCAGCACCTGCACGCTCACGTAATCGCCCAGGCGGTAGCTCGCGCCGGTGCGCTCGCCCGCCAGCAGGTGACGGGTGGGATCGAACTTGTAGTAGTCGTTGGGCAGTTGCGATACGTGGACGAGGCCGGACACCCGCGATGCCGCTAGCTCCACGAACAAGCCGAAAGAAGTGACGCCCGTGATGGTGCCGGCGAACTCCTCGCCCACGTGCTTTTCCATCCACGCGCACTTGAAGCGTTCGTCGACGTCGCGTTCGGCTTCTTCCGCGCGGCGCTCGCGCTGCGAGCAATGCACGGCCATCGCGGCCATCTGCGCCTCGCTGTACACGTAGTCCGACGGCTTGCCCTTGGTGATCGCATAACGGATCGCGCGATGCACCAGCAGATCGGGATAGCGGCGGATCGGCGAGGTGAAATGCGCGTACGCATCCAGCGCCAGGCCGAAGTGGCCCTGGTTCTCCGGGTGGTACACGGCCATGCTCTGCGACCGCAGCAGCACCGACTGGATCAACTCCGCTTCGGGACGATCCTGCACCTTCTTCAGCAGCGCCGAGAAATCCGCCGGCGTCACCTCGTCGGCCGGGGGCAGCTTCAGCTTGAACTCGCGCAGGAACTGGAGCAGGTCTTCGTACTTCTCCGCCGGCGGCGGCGCATGCACGCGGTACAGCGCGGGGATCCTGCGCCGGGAGAGGAATTTCGCAGCCTGCACGTTGGCCGCGATCATGCATTCCTCGATGAGCTTGTGCGCGTCGTTGCGCTCGGAGGCACCCATCGACACCACGTCGCCCGACGGCGCAAGGCGGAATTTCACTTCGGGCGTCTCGAAATCGATGGCCCCGCGACGCTTGCGCGCTTTCGCCATGGCCTTGTAGAGGCGATGCAGGTTTTCCACCTGGGGCAGCACGTCGGCGATCTCCCGGCGCACTTCGGCGTCGCGCTCGCCCACCGCCTGCCAGACCTTGGTGTAGGTCAGGCGTGCGTGCGAGTACATCACCGCGTCGTAGAACTTCGCGTGCTGCACGTCGCCCTGCTCGTCCACTTCCATGTCGCAGACCATGCACAGGCGATCCACGCGCGGATTGAGCGAGCAGATGCCGTTGGACAGCGTTTCCGGCAGCATGGGCACCACGAAGCCGGGGAAGTACGTCGACGTGCTGCGCTCGTAGGCCTCGGTGTCGAGCGGCGTGCCGATGGGCACGTAGTGCGAGACATCGGCGATGGCCACGATGAGACGGAACCCGCCGCCCTTCAGCGGCTCGGCATATACGGCGTCGTCGAAGTCGCGCGCATCCTCGCCGTCGATGGTCACCAGCGGCAGGTCACGCAGGTCGACCCGGCCCTTGCGCTCGGCGGCGGTGACCTTCGGTTCCACCTCCTCGGCCTGGCGCACCACCTGGGCCGGCCATTCATGCGGCAGGTCGTGGCTGGCGATGGCCATTTCCACCACCAGCGACGGTTGCAGGCGCTGGCCGAGCACGGCGCGGATGGTACCCATCGGACCGCGATGCGGCGTCGGCGGATCGGTGATCTCGGCCACCACGATCTCGCCCGAACGGGCGCCCGCGTCGCGGCCGGCGGGAATCATGATGTTCTGGTGCAGGCGGCGGTCGTCCGGTTCGACGAGGGTGACCCCGTTCTCCACCACGATGCGCCCCACCAGGCGCGGCGAGCGGCGCTCCAGCACCTCGACGATCGCACCTTGGCGGCGGCCGCGGCGATCGATGCCGACCACGCTGGCGAGCACGCGGTCGCCGTGCAGCACGCTGCGCATCTGCGAAGGCGAGAGGTAGAGGTCATCCCCGCCCTCGTCGGGCCGGAGGAAACCGTAACCCTCGGCATTGGCGATCACGCGGCCGGGGATGAGGCTGAGCTTCTGGGCGGGCGCATAGCCGCCCCGACGGTTACGCAGGAGCTGGCCGTCGCGGATCATCGCCGCGAGGCGCTTGCCCAGCGCGTTGATCTCGTAATCGGTGAACAGTCGCAGGGCGCGGGCGATGTCCTCCGCGGACACCAGTTCGCCGCGCTGCTCGAGCAGCGCGAGGATGGCCTCGCGGCTGGGAATGGGTTGGTCGTAGCGCTGCGCCTCGCGCTCGGCGTGCGGATCGTTCACGGCCGGCGGCGGCAGCCGGTCGCGGAATTTGGCCAGCGCCTTGCCCGGGCGCGTAGCCTTGGCTTTACGGGGGCCTTTATCGCCACCGGAACCTTTCTTTCTCTTCGTCACGTAGGGACCTTGCAGGGGGCCGTCCCCATTTTGGGCGGCCGTGGTGAAAAATCGTTGACAAGCTTACCCGACCTGCCTAATCTACGCGGCTCACGGGGCAGACAAGTCTGCTACCGGGACACCTGCCCAGGTGGCGGAATTGGTAGACGCACTAGTTTCAGGTACTAGCGGGTAAAACCGTGGAGGTTCGAGTCCTCTCTTGGGCACCAATTATAAGACAAAGCCTCGCAGCGATGCGGGGCTTTGTTTTTTGACAGGTTAACCGAGTTACCGGTTGCCGAAATGGCGGGGCAGGATGCGCCCCTCCCTACACCGGTCCATTCAGGACAGCAGTAAGCCAAGGAAGATGCGCATGTCAGAGGATGATCGTCGGCCCATCGCATCGCGTCGTTCGAGCTGGGCTAAGGCACTCGCCCGGGCGATCGGGCGATCGGGCATCACACCCAACCAGGTTTCGACCGCCAGCGTCTTCTTTGCTGCCATGGGCGCCATGACCTGGGCATGGCTGACGCCTTCGGCGTGGGCATGGCTGTTCGGCGCAGCGTGTGCACAGCTCAGGCTCGTCTGCAACCTCATCGACGGTATGGTCGCCATCGAAGGCGGTATGCACACACCGTCCGGCGCGGTCTTCAACGAAGCGCCCGATCGATTCGCCGACATGCTGTTTCTTGTCGCGTTCGGCTATGCGGCCCTGATTCCCTGGGCGGGATGGATAGCAGCCATGGCCGCCGTCATGACGGCGTACGTACGCGCACTCGGGGCCAGCCTCGGCAACGGCCAGGATTTTTCCGGGCCGCTCGCCAAACCCCAACGCATGGCGGTGGTCACCATGGGAAGCGTCGCCACCGCCCTGGAGGCATCGGTCCACGGCACGATCTACGCCGCGCAACTGACGATCCTCGTCGTTTTAGCCGGAACATCATTCACCGTCGCCAGGCGATTGGTTCGACTCTGTCGCACACTTGCCGCGTACGGACATCAATCATGATCGATGCACTTCTCGTGGCACTGACGCGTGGATTGGTCGGAGCACAGCCCAGCTGGACCGAAGAGCTCCAGAAAATCGACCGGCCATGCATATATTTCGCCAACCATACGAGCCACCTGGACACGCTGGCCATCTGGTCGGCTTTCCCGCACTCGCGGAGACGATCCGTACGGCCGGTGGCGGCAGCCGATTATTGGAAAACGGGTGGCCTCCGATCCTATATCGCCGACCATGTCCTGCGTGCCATCTACGTCGACCGCAAGCGCGACGATCTGGAAAAGGATCCGCTTGCTCCCATCGGCGACGCGCTATCCCTAGGCGATTCCATCATCATGTTTCCGGAGGGAACGCGTGGGCGATCACGCCTGCCCGGACCGTTCAAGTCGGGGCTGTACCGGCTCGCCCGAAGGCATCCCGACGTCGTCCTGGTGCCCGTCTACCTGGATACGCTACACCGGAGTCTTCCGAAGGGCTGTGTCCTTCCCCTTCCTATCCAATGCACGGTGAACTTCGGCAAGCCGACCTCACTTTCGTCGGATGAATCCAAGGAGGCATTCCTCACGCGTGCGCATGCCGCCGTCGTGTCCCTGGCCGGCACGGAGGGATGGGCATGAGCGACATCCCTAAATTGGCGTGGGTCATGGCCGGAATCTTCGGGCTGCTGCTCATTGCGTCGCTCGTAGCCTGGGCACTCAGCTGCAGGGCGGGCCCTCAAGGCCCGTCGTTGATCCTGCGGAACCTGAACCAGCGCATACGTGCCTGGTGGGTCATGGTAGGCGTTATGTGTGCCTGCATGGCGTTGGGAAGCGGAGCTACCCTCGTGCTTTATTCGCTGCTGTCAGCATTCGCACTGCGCGAGTTCGTCACGCTCACTCCTACGAGGCGGGGCGATTACTGGCCCCTCGTCGCCTGCTTCTACGTCGCGCTGCCGCTTCAATACATCCTCATCGGCATGCAGTGGTACGGTATGTTTGCCATCATGCTTCCAGTCTATGGTTTTCTCCTACTCCCGGTCCTCGCGGCGCTGGCGGGCGACACGGAACACTTTCTGGAACGATGCGCGAAGATACAATGGGGACTGATGCTCACGGTGTACTGTCTGAGCCACGTCCCCGCGCTGTTGATGCTGCAGGGACCAACGCTCGGAGAACACGGTTTCGTCCTCTTGCTGTATCTGCTCTTGGTCGTACAGCTCAGCGACGTCCTCCAATATGTTTGCGGCAAGCTCTGGGGCAAGCACCTCCTGGCCCCACGGGTCAGTCCGTCGAAGACGGTCGAAGGACTCGTTGGCGGCGGTCTGGGGGCGACGCTGGTGGGTGCGGCACTTTACGCGATGACGCCTTTTTCGTTTGGACGCGCACTGGCCATTTCTGCGTTGATCGTCGCCTGCGGCTTCTTCGGAGGGCTAGCCTTGTCCGCCGTCAAGCGCAGTCTCGGTGCCAAGGATTGGGGTACGATGATCGAAGGTCATGGCGGCGCGCTCGATCGACTCGATTCCGTCGTCTTCGCTGCACCGATCTTCTTCCATGTCGTACGCTGGCTTTACGGATGAGCGGCCTGCATCGGGTGCCGTCGTGACATCATCCTGGATCCCGAATCCCCCCCCAAGGCGATCGCGTGAATTTTCGGCTCATTACTGAACTCCCGTCGACGGCGATCCCTCTACTTGCCGCCGCCATCACGGCCCGGGACGCCATGCAACAAGCCGCACGCGCTACCGCGACGACAGCTGACGAGCTTCGGCGGTACGCGAAGTTCTCACGCCCCGGCCAGCCGTCGGCGCATATCGTGCAACTACGGCAGAAACAGGCGGCGGCGCGCATGGATTCCGCACGCGCGAAACAGGCCTTTCTTGGCGCAGCCAACGGATTCATCCACGCATCCGGGCTGGCCGTTCCTAAAGGCATGTCGATGGAGGCATTCATGCTTGAATGTATCCGTCAGACCGCCGAAGATATCACCGGCCGGAAGTAGCCGCCGCACGCACTGAATTCAGGCGTAACATGGGATCGACCCCAACGAGGTACTTACGGATGACTGCCCGTTTCTCGCCCAACCTGGCCGCCCTACGCGCCGGCGCGTTTTTCGGCATTCTCGCTACGTTCGGGCTGGTGGTGCTGATACCCCTCGGTCTGGAAAAGCTCTTCGGCATGCACATCGCCAAGGCCTGGGGACTCGGCGACCTCGCCGCGCCGCTTTGCCTTGCGGGCGCCCTGCCGGGTGCAGCATTTGCCACCCGTCGCCGAAAGATCTCGGCGTAAACGCCCCGCGAGGAATGCGGATC
Organism: Luteibacter sp. CQ10; assembly: GCF_040900725.1. Classification (NCBI taxonomy): domain Bacteria; kingdom Pseudomonadati; phylum Pseudomonadota; class Gammaproteobacteria; order Lysobacterales; family Rhodanobacteraceae; genus Luteibacter; species Luteibacter sp. CQ10. The sequence goes on from NZ_JAEUYM010000001.1 coordinate 1,986,487, forward strand.
GTCGTAACGCGCGCGCCAGCCTCGACGATGGCCGGTCGCGCACTTGCGACCGATGGATCACGGGCCTTTACACGCGGCGACACGCCGCTCGACACGCCCCGTATCCGCACCGTCGGCGTGGAACTCCAGCCCGGTAACGGCTCCTGATCGGTCGCGTTCTGGACGGAGATAATCGATACCGTCTCCCGCATACACCAGTACATCGTCCGACGCGGCATCCAGCTTTCGTTGCGGACCGTCATCGCGGCGGATCCAGGCCGATCCGTTCTTGACGACCACGGCATGGCATCCACCATCCTTGATCGCGTAGGTGCCAGCCACCGCGCCGAGGCTCGATGCACTCCACGCCTTGGCGGCGAAGAAACGATAGGGACGCCCCATGACCGTTGCCGCGATGCGATGCGCCAGCGAACGCGCCAGCCACGTGGGCGCGTCGGAGTTTTCCAGCACGGCCACGGCGATGTCTTCGCCGGGCAGGTAGACGTAGTGAGCGGAATATCCCTCGATGCCTCCGGAGTGCTCGACGACCGCCGTGCCGCGCAAGGTCCCCGGCACCATACCCATGCCGTAAGGCAAGTCCACGTCGCCGATGCGTGCGGGCGTGGACATGGCCTGGAAGGCCTGCCTTCCCGGCACGTTACCGGTGGCCATCCCGTGCAGCAGCATCGCGATGTCCGATGCCGTCGACGTCATTCCACCGGCCGCTCCCGGTCCCGAGATGGAATAGGCCACCGGGCGGACGACCTTCCCCGCCGCGTCGACCGAGTAACCCGACGCCATGCGCGGAACGATGGCCGCGTCGTCGTGGAATCCCGTATGCGTCAGGCCGAGCGGCGCCAGCACGAGGTCGTTCTCCGCCTGGTACCACGGCTTGCCCGTGATCTTTTCGAGAAGGGCGCCGAGGAGCATGTAGCCCGAATTACTGTATCGCCAATCCGTGCCGGGAGCGAAATCGAGTGGAACCGAACCGATATGCCGAACCAGGCCAGGCGTATCGAGCACGTCGGTCAACGGCACATCCCAGCCGTCACTCACACCGGAGGTATGCGTCAACAGTTCGCGTACCGTGATGTCCTTCGCATGGGGAAATCCGTGAAGCCAGGTGGATAACCTGGCGTCGAGGTCGATGCGGCCCTGCGCCTGAAGGCGCAGGATCGACGCGGCGGTGATCGTCTTGGTCAGCGAACCGATCCGCAGGACGCTCCCGGTTTCCATGGGAACGCCCAGTTCCATGCTCGCCAGGCCGCGCGCCTGGGCGTACACGATGCGACCACCCTGCGAGACCGCCACGGTCGCACCCGGACCATCCTTCGCGATCGTGTCGACGATGGCGTCCACCCGCGATGTCCACGCGGGCACCTCCTCGCCCGATGCCACGGTGCTGACGGCAAGCAGCATCGACGCAACCATCCAGCACATCTTCATGACATCCCCTCCGTATGCCGCATCACTTTAATGGCGCTCCTGGACGAGGTCCAGGAGCGCCCGGTTTCGGTGTCGCAACCTGTAGGCCGGCGCGCAACACGATCGGCGTCCATCGCTGCTCCGCCCCGACGGGACGGTAACGCCCCATCCACTCGGCGGGAACGGTTCCCGCTTGCGTGCCGAAAGGCGCCGGCACGAGTTCGCCCGCCAACGGCGCGTTCGGGTATCCGGACCATGGCTTCAGCGCCGAAGCATGGGGATTGACCGGCGTGGCGTCGAAGCGGCCGGCCGGCGCGAAGAAGCGCAGGTTGCCGTTTTCCACGTACAGCCGGTGATAACGATCGCCATACCCGCTATGGATCCGGTCCGCCCGCCATTCCCAGACCTGGTCGTTGGACAGCGAACAACGCGCCGTCACCAGCACGCGACGATCGAGATCGGCCTGCAGGCATCGACCGTCGGCTCGATTGACGTAACGCCCCTCGCTGTCGAATCCCCACATCTGGGCGCGGTTCGTGGGATCGCACGATGCCAGCCTCACCGTCCCGCCGTCCTGGGCGATGCATCCGCCCACGCCTTCGTTGGAACGCAGCAGCACGGTGATTTCGCTGGAGAGAAACGGATGGGAAAGATCCAGGTCATAGGACACCGTCTTCGACAGCGTGATCGTCCGGTCGTCATGTTTCCAGTCCGAACCCTCCCACCACCAGGTCTTCTCGTTGCGGTCGTATCCCAGGTCGATGCGCACGTTGGCCATGCCTTCGTAATCGCCCGCGAGTTTCCAGCCCGACCAGGTCGCCATCGTGGCGTTTCGCATCATGGGCGTCATGCGTTTCTCGGTGAGATCCACGCCGTCGGCATACACGCGTTCGACGAGCGAATGCTTCAATGCCGGGGCGATCGGCGCTTCCCAGAGCATGCGTGTTCCCCTGTCGGTCGGATGTGCCGAGAGGGAGTAGTCGTTGAAGCGGAAACGAAGTTCTTCCCGGCTCGTGTAGGAATAATTGAACGACAGATTGAAGGGAATCTTCGCGGCGAGGAGGGAATCCGGCTTGCCGTCGACCGAGAGCGAATCGCCCGACGTGCCTCCGATACCGATGGTCCTTTCATGGGTCTGGGCGTAATCGAACTCCGTGCGACCGTCGCTGAGCGGAAGATAGTCCACCAGCGTCACCGGCGCGTTCGCCGCGGTTACCTGGTGGCTCACGCGGAAGGTCCACGGCAGGTAAGCCGCCGTCAGGTTCACGCCCTCCTTGTGCCCCTCGAAGATGCCCGCCCCCGGGAGGTTCACCGAAGGCCACGTATGCACGTGGATTTCCTTGTCGTCGCCGGTGCGTGTCGCGCTGCGGATGACGTCGATCGACAGGCGGCCGGTAATCTCGTCGGTGCCGGTATCGATCACGCCTTCGTGGATGCGCAACATCGGTATCGGTGCCGATTCGCCGGCCGACGTGAGCCGCAGCTCGGCGCCCTGGGCATCGGCCTGGGCCTGGAAGTCGGCCAGCCCGTCCAATAGCGCACGAAGCCGGTGCGCGTCCGGGTGCGCCTCGTCCGAAACCAGACCCAGCATGTCGATGTCGCCGTTGGGCTCGCGAATGAAGACAGTATCGCCTCCGTTCGGAGCGATCCCGAAGAATCGAGCCACCCGATGCCTGTCGGCCCCATCCATGCATACGAATACCGGTATGCCCGCTTGGAACCATTCCCATAGGCGGCCGCGTTCGTCGCCGAGGCGGTCCAGTTCCCCGGCGGCGACAACGGCCATGGCGCCACGTCCGGCAAGTTCGGCGGCGGAAAGCGTGCTCTTTCGCAAGGCGGCCTGTCGCGGCACGTCGACCCGCTCATGAACATGGCCCTCGTGCGTGCCGAAGACGATGAGCGGAGGATCGACGGTTTCGGCCGCGGAGGCTGAAGTGATTGGGGCAAGGCCCAGCAAGAGGATGGTGCCGATGACGGATGTCAGCGAACGTCGATGGGGGAATGCGGACTTCATAACGTCTCCTTGTTGTGTCCGCTCTCAACACTAGCCAGCCGAATCGCTTTGTCGATAAGCGAATGGCTCAAGCCGAAACGAAGCGTCCGCGGCTGCCGACGCCCCGGCCACGAGCGAGGCGCCCTGCTTTCAATACGTTAGGCCGCCTCAACCATCCTTTGACCTAGTCCGGCCCGCCTGCGGCGCCCGCCTTCCCTTACCCTGGCCGCATCCATCCGCCGACAGGAAACCGAAGCGTCATCCGACGCGGGCAGGCAACCCAACGATACCGCCGGCTACGTGCCGTCTCACGGACGGAAGGCGCCGTTCGCGTAGGCGAAACGCGCCCTTCGAAGCCCGTGGCCTGCGCCTCAGGAGGGCCTGCGTTCCCGCACCAGATCGAGGAACGCGCGCAATCCGGCCGACATGTGCCGATGCGCGGGGTAATAGACGCTCAGCCCGTCGAAGTACGGACACCAGTCCTCGAGCACGGGTGTCAGCAGGCCTTTCTCGATGTAGGGCGCCACACGCGCCTCCACGGTCCAGATCAGGCCCATGCCGTCGAGCGCGGCCGCGAGCATGAGGTGATCGCTGTCGAAGCCCAGGGGGCCGTCGACGTCGATGCGCCGCTCCTCGCCACGCTTCTCGAAGTCCCACGGATACCACTTACCGCTCGGCAGGCGGCTGCGGATGCAGGTGTGGCGCCGCAGGTCTTCGGGCACCCTGGGCTTGCGCCTGCCCTTGAAGTACCCGGGCGAACCGACGACGAGGAAACGCAGCCGTCCCGTGCAGCGCACGGCGACCATGTCCTGGGGCACCTGGTCCGTGGCGCGGATGCCCGCGTCGAAACCCTCCGCGACGATGTCGACGAAGCGTCCCTCGGTGACGACGTCGAGGCGCATCTCCGGGTAACGACGCACGTATTCGAAGAGGATCGCATCTGCCAGCAGCATCGCCGCGCCCTCGGACGTGTTGATCCGCAACGTGCCCGTCGGCGTTTCGCGGAACGCGTTGGCGTCGTCCATGGCGGCGGCGATCTCGCCCAGGGCCGGACGAACGCGCGCGACGAATTGCTCACCGGCCTCGGACAACGAAACGCTGCGCGTCGTGCGATGGAACAACCGCACGCCCATGCGTCGTTCCAGCATCGCCACGGCATGGCTCAGCGCCGAGGGCGACATGCCCACGGCGACGGCCGCGCGACGAAAGCTGTGATGCGTGGCGACGGCGAGGACCGCCTGCAACTCAACGAGGCCAGCCTTGTGCATTGTGCGAAACCCTGCATCGATTCATCCCGCATTAGCCTGATTGTTCGGCCACCCGGTCGCAACTAGTTTTCTCCGCATCCACCACGGAGACATCCCCATGCCCCAGACCGTCCTCATCACAGGCACCTCCACCGGTTTCGGCAAGGCCACCGCCGAGCATTTCGCCGCCCATGGCTGGAACGTCGTCGCCACGATGCGCCACCCGGCATCCGGCGACGCGCTGGCCGCCCTGCCCGGCGTCCTCGTCAACCGCCTCGACGTGCAGGATCTTCCCAGCATCGAGCAAGCCATCGCCGAGGGCATCGAACGGTTCGGCGCCATCGATGCGGTGGTCAACAATGCCGGCTTCGGCCTCTTCGGCCTGTTCGAGGCCACGCCCCGGGAGAAGATCCAGGAGCAGTTCGACGTCAACGTGTTCGGCGTGATGGACGTCGTCCGCGCCATCCTGCCCCACTTCCGTGCGCGCCGGTCGGGCACGATCGCGAATGTCAGCTCGGGCGCGGGGGTGTTCGCCCTGCCCATGATCCCGCTCTACACGGCCAGCAAGTTCGCCCTGGAGGGGTTCTCCGAGTCCCTGTCGTACGAACTGGCCTCGCAGGGCATCACCGTGAAGATCGTCGAACCCGGCGGCGTGCTCGATACCGGATTCGGCAGCCGCTCGGCCAGCGAGGCCGGGCGGATGAACGTACCGGCGGATTACGAAGCCTTCGCCACGGCCACCCTGAAGGTATTCGATGGCCTGCGGAGCAAGCGCCTCGCCACCTCGCAGGACGTGGCCAAGGTGATCTTCGACGCCGTGACCGACGGCACCGATCGCCTGCGCTACCTCGCCACCGAGGACATCCGCCCACTGGTCGAGGCGCGCCGACAGACCTCCGAAGAGACCTATATGGCGCTCATGCGGGAGAGCTTCCGGGTCTGACGGATGACGCCAGCAGGTAGGCGCGGCATACGGCCGGCAGTTCCCTGCGCAGTAGCTCGACGTTTTCCGTGGACGCGTCCTTCTCGAGCACGACCTGGACGGCGCCGGTCAGCAGGATGCGCCAGGCACGGGCGATCCTGTCGGGATCGTCGAAGCGGGCGTCGGGAACGCCGCGCAGGAGATCGGCGAGAATCCGTTCCGCGCGACAGACGATGTCGGTGACGAGGGCGGCCGTTTCCAGTTCGGCCGCCACCACGTACAGCGCGCGGGTGCCCGGCATGCCATCGACTTTCGCCTCCAGATAGGCCGCGGCCAGGCCCTCGGCGATCTCCGCCAGCGGCGCATCGCGCAGTCGCGAGGCCGCGGCGTGCAGGACCGCGATGACGTCTTCCAGATAGGCCTCCAGCACGGCATAAAGCAGGGCGTTCCGGTGCGGGAAGTACTGGTACATGGTGCCGACGGACACGCCCGCGCGGGCGGCCACCCGGGTGGTGGTGAGGCCCGCATAACCGTCGACCAGCAAAACCTGAATGGTCGCCTCGAAAATGGCGGCGACCGTGGCCGCCGAGCGGGCCTGGCGCGGCGTTTTCCTTGGCTTGAGGGCTTCCGTGGGTACGACGGGCATATGCGAATGTAAAAGCTCGGCAGGGGTTCCCACCTACTCTTGGGGGCAACCCGCCACCTATCCAACGAGGAACCCGCCATGACGACGCAAGATCGCATCACCCTCATCACCGGCGCCAACAAGGGCATCGGACTGGAAGCCGCCAGGCAGCTGGGCAAGGCCGGGCATCGCGTGCTCCTCGGCGCCCGCGACGCCGGCCGCGCGAAAGCGGCGGCGGACACGCTGCGCGCCGAGGGCGTGAACGTGCGGGTCGTCCGCATCGACCTGGACGATCCGTCCTCCATCGCGGCCGCCGCCGCGGACGTCACCGCGCAGGAGGGACGCCTCGACGTGCTGGTCAACAACGCCGCGATCGTCGATCCGGCCGACGGCCCGGCGGGCACGGCCGACCTCGCCGCCGTGCGGCGCATCTTCGACACGAATTTCTTCGGCAGCGTGGCGGTGACCCAGGCCTTCCTTCCCCTGCTGGAGAAGTCGACGGCCGGACGCATCATCAACGTCTCCAGCGGCCTGGGCTCGATCGCGCTCAATGCCGATCCCACCTGGGAATACGCCGCGGTGAAGCTGCTCGGCTACAACGGGTCGAAGGCGGCGCTCAACCTCTTCACCGTGATCCTCGCCGCGGAGCTGAAGGACAAGGGCATCCTCGTGCATGCCGTGAACCCGGGCTACACCGCGACCGATCTCAACGGCCACAGCGGCCACCAGACCCTGGCCGAGGGCGCGCAGGAAATCGTCCGCCTGGCCCGCCTCGACGGCGGCCCGACGGGCACCTTCACCAGCAAGGACGGCACCGACCCCTGGTAAGGGACGCCCGGAGCCGCGCTCACCGCCGCACCGGCCTGTGCCGGTGCGGCGGTTCCCCCTACCGCCCGGCGACCTTTGTATAATCACCGCCTTCACCGCACGGTGGGAGAAGCGGACGGACCCGCTGCCGAAGGCGCAACGCCCGTAATCGCTCAGGCTCCCATACCACCGCGCGAGACATCACTCTGGAGAGACCGGTTCGATCCGGCGCCGAAGGTGCAAGGGGTACCCACCCCCAAACTCTCAGGCAAAAGGACAGAGGGGCGCCCCACGTGCCGGCACGGCACGTATCTACGGATGCCCCCAACGCCATGAGCCAGACCTCCTCTCCCTCGCTGCGCGACCTCGAGAACCACGGTGCTTTCATCGAGCGCCACATCGGCCCCAACGATGCCGAGATCGCCGACATGCTCGCCGTGGTCGGCCACGGCACGCTCGACGCGCTGACCGACGCCATCGTTCCCGGCGCCATCAAGTCGCCTGCCCCGCTCGCCCTGCCCGCGGCGGTCACCGAGGAAGAGGCCCTGGCGAAGATCCGCGCGCTGGCCGATCGCAACCAGGTGTTCCGCAGCTTCATCGGCCAGGGTTACTACGGCACGCTCACGCCCAACGTCATCCTGCGCAACGTGCTGGAGAACCCGGCCTGGTACACGGCCTATACGCCCTACCAGGCGGAAATCTCCCAGGGGCGCATGGAAGCCCTGATCAATTTCCAGACCATGGTCGCCGACCTCACCGGCATGGACATCTCCAACGCCTCCCTGCTCGACGAGGGCACGGCGGCCGCCGAGGCGATGACCCTGGCCAAGCGTTCGGCCAAGTCCAAGTCGAACGTGTTCTTCGTGTCCAAGGGCGTGCACCCGCAGACCCTCGAAGTGGTGCGCACGCGCGCCGAGGGCCTGGGCATCGAGCTGCACGTGGGCGACGACGCCGAGGCCTCCTCGGTCGACAGCTTCGGCGTGCTGCTGCAATACCCCGACACCTTCGGCACCATCCACGACTACACCGCCGTGGCCGAGGCGACGCATGCCCGCGGCGCCATCGTCTGCGTGGCCACCGACCTGCTCGCCCTCACCCTCATCGCGTCGCCCGGCAGCTGGGGCGCCGACATCGTGGTGGGCAACACGCAGCGCTTCGGCGTGCCGTTCGGCTTCGGCGGCCCGCACGCGGCGTACATGGCCTGTCGCGATGCGTACAAGCGCTCGATGCCGGGCCGCCTGATCGGCGTGTCCGTCGACGCGGAAGGCAAGCCGGCCTACCGCCTCACGCTGCAGACCCGCGAACAGCACATCCGCCGCGAGAAGGCCACCTCGAACATCTGCACCGCGCAGGTGCTGCTGGCCGTGATGGCGAGCATGTACGCCGTGTACCACGGTCCGGAAGGCCTCGTGCGCATCGCGCGCCGCACGCATCGCCTGGCGACCATCCTCACCGTCGCGCTGCGCCGCGCCGGCGTCGCCGTGGGCGGCGACTTCTTCGACACGCTGCACGTCACCGGCGTCGATGCCAAGGCCATCCACGGCAAGGCCGCGGCCGCCCGGGTCAACCTGCGTGCGATCGACGCCTCCAGCGTCGGCATCAGCCTCGACGAAACCACCACCCGCGCCGATCTCGCCGCGCTGGCCGGCATCTTCGGCGCCGCCATCGACGTGGACGCCATCGACGCCGAAGCGCACGACGCCCTGCCGAAGGCGCTGCTGCGCGGCATGGACTTCCTCCAGCATCCGGTGTTCAACACGCACCACAGCGAGCACGAGCTGTTGCGCTACCTGCGCGGCCTCGCCGACAAGGACCTCGCGCTCGACCGCACGATGATCCCGCTGGGCTCGTGCACCATGAAGCTCAACGCCACCGCCGAGATGATCCCGGTGACGTGGCCGGAATTCGCCAACATCCATCCGCTGGCCCCGGCCGACCAGGCGCGGGGCTACAAGCAGCTCATCGACGAACTCGAGGCGATGCTGGTGGAATGCACCGGCTACGACGCCGTGAGCCTGCAGCCCAACTCGGGCGCGCAGGGCGAATACGCCGGCCTGCTCGCCATCCGCGCCTACCACCGCTCGCGCGGCGAAGGCCATCGCGACATCTGCCTCATCCCCGAATCCGCGCACGGCACCAACCCGGCGTCCGCGCAGCTGGTGGGCATGCAGGTGGTGGTCACGCGCTGCGACGCCAACGGCAACGTCGACATCGACGACATCCGCGAGAAGGCCGAGAAGTATGCCGACCGCCTCGCCGCCATCATGATCACCTACCCCTCCACGCACGGCGTGTTCGAGGAAGACGTGGTCGCCATCTGCGACATCGTGCACAAGCACGGCGGTCAGGTGTACACCGACGGCGCCAACATGAACGCGCTGGTGGGCGTGGCCAAGCCCGGCAAGTGGGGCTCGGACGTCTCCCACCTCAACCTGCACAAGACCTTCTGCATCCCGCACGGCGGCGGCGGTCCGGGCGTGGGCCCGTGCGCGGTCAAGTCGCACCTCGCCCCGTTCCTCCCGCGCGCCTTCGGCAGCGAAGGCGACGTGGGCATGGTCAGCGCGGCCACGTTCGGCTCGGCCTCCATCCTGCCGATCTCGTGGATGTACATCACGCTGATGGGCACCGAAGGCCTGCGCAAGGCCACCCAGGTGGCGCTGCTCAACGCCAACTACATCGCCAAGCGCCTCGCGCCGCACTACAAGACGCTCTACACGGGCCGCAACGGCCTGGTGGCGCACGAGTGCATCCTCGACCTGCGCCCGCTCAAGGACGCCACGGGCGTCGGTGCCGAAGACGTGGCCAAGCGCCTCATCGACTTCGGTTTCCACGCGCCCACGCTGTCGTTCCCGGTGGCCGGTACGCTGATGGTGGAGCCCACCGAGAGCGAGTCGCGGCACGAGCTCGACCGCTTCATCGACGCGATGATCCAGATCCGCGAGGAAATCCGCGCGGTGGAAGACGGCCGCCTCGACCGCGAGGACAACCCGCTGCGCAATGCCCCGCACACCGCCACCATGGTGACGGGCAGCGAGTGGACCCACGCCTACCCGCGTGAACTGGCCGCGTTCCCGCTGCCGTCGCTGAAGCTGTCGAAATACTGGCCGCCGGTGTCGCGCGTGGACAACGTCTACGGCGACAAGAACGTGATGTGCGCGTGCATTCCGGTGGATGCCTACAAGGAAGACGTCGAGGCCTGACGGGCACCGGCCCCGCCCTCACCGGCGGGGCTTTCGCTTGGTAGGAGCCGATTCATCGGCGATCGGGCCTCGCCGCGTCTTCGCTCCGTTGGCTTTTCGCCGATGAATCGGCTCCTACCGAGCCTGCGCCGTAGGAGTGGCCCATACGGCTCGTTGAGCTTTGCCTTAAACTGCGCCATCTGACCTCCAAGGTGAGCGCATGACCCAGGAAACCCGCAACGACAGCCTGCTCGGCCTGCTCAAGGGCGTGGAAGGCTTCAGCCAGAACGTCTTTCCCGAAAGCCAGGAGCTCTTCAGCGAACTGGCCGAAGGCCAGAGCCCGCATACCCTGTTCATCACCTGCGCGGATTCCCGCGTGGTGCCCGAGATGATCACCCAGACGCGGCCCGGCGAGCTTTTCGTCTGCCGCAACGTCGGCAACATCGTGCCCGGCTACGGCGAGATGCTGGGTGGCGTATCCGCGGTGGTGGAATTCGCGGTCGCCGTGCTGCGCGTAAGCAACGTGGTGGTCTGCGGCCATACCGACTGCGGCGCCATGAAAGGCCTGCTCAACCCCGAAAGCACGAAAGACCTGCCCACCGTCACCGCGTGGCTGCGCAATGCGGAGGCGGCGCGGAGCGCCGTGTTCGCGCGCAAGCTCGAAGGTCGCGAAGCGCTCGAAGCCGTGACGCAGGAGAACGTGCGCCTGCAACTCGCCCACCTCGGCACGCATCCGGCCGTGTCCGCCGCGCGGGCGAACGGTGCCATCACCTTGCAGGGCTGGGTCTACAACATCGGCGACGGCAACGTCTCCGTGCTCGACCAGGCCAGCGACCGCTTCATCCCGCTGTCCGAAGCCATCCAGCGCGAACACGACGCATGATCCTCCCGGGCCGCGCCCACCTCGGCCACATCCTCCGCTACGTCGGCAGGCCGCTGGTATGGCTGCTGGCCTGGGACGTCGCCGTGACGGCGCTATGGTATTTCGTGCATCCGGGATGGGTGGAATTCCCGGCCCTGCCGCTCACCCTGCTCGGCTCGGCCGTGGCCGTGTACCTGAGTTTCCGCAATACCACCGCGTATGCCCGCTGGTGGGAAGCCCGCACGCTGTGGGGCGCGATGGTCAACGCCTCGCGCTCCCTGGCCCGCGAAGCGGCCACCCTGCTCGCCGATCGGGACGTGGCCACGGCCGTGGCCCACCGGCAGATCGCTTACGTGCACGCCCTGCGCCTCCACCTGCGCAGGCAGGCGCCATGGGACGAGCTGGCGGGGCGCCTGGAAACCAGCGAGATGGAACGGCTTCGCGCCGTCGCCAACATCCCCAACGCCATTCACGCACGTACGGCGTCGCTCCTCGCCGCGGCAAGGCCCGACCCCATCCTGCTCGCCAGCTTCGCGCGCACGATGAGCGACATCACCAACGCCCAGGGTGGCATGGAGCGGATCAAGAACACGCCCCTGCCCCAGCAATACGCGACGTATCCGGCCATCTTCACCCACGGTTTCTGCCTGTTGCTGCCCCTGGGCCTGGTCGAAACGCTGGGCCTGTACACGCCGCTGGGCTCGACCGTGGCGGGTTTCCTCTTCCTCGCGCTCCTGCAGATCGGCAACGACATGCAGAACCCGTTCGAGAATCTCGAGGACGACGTGCCCCTCACCACCCTCACCCGCGCCATCGAGATCGACCTGCGCGACGGCCTCGGCGAAGCCCATGGCCTGGAACCCGTGAAGCCTGTCGACGGCATTCAGTGGTAAAGCCGTGACCCTTGGCACGGGACATCCCGCGCCCCTGGTATTTCAATCGAGACAAATCCTGTCTTTTCGTGGAGACCGTCCCTTGCGCGCCTTCCAGCCGATCGCCCTCGCCGCCGCCCTGATCCCCGCCCTGGCCGGTGCCACCGACGCCCCCGCCAGCCTGGTCAACCCGCTCATCGGCACGACCAACGGCGGCGACGTCTTCCCCGGTGCCGTGGTGCCGTTCGGCATGCTGCAGTTCAGCCCGGAGGAATCGCCGATCGCCGGCAAGAAGTCGCCGATCGCCTCGGCCGGCGGTTACGAATACCGCGCCGACAGCATCCGCGGCTTCAGCCTCACCAACGTCGAAGGCTGGGGCTGCGCGGGCGCGTCGGGTGACGTGCCGATCATGCCCATCACGGATGACGTGACCGTCTCGCCGAGTTCGGATTTCCGCCACGCCTATGCGTCGAAGTTCTCGCATGCGAACGAGAAGGCCCGCGCGGGCCACTACCAGGTCACGCTGGACAACGGCGTCACCGTGGATCTCACCGCGGCGCTGCACAGCGGCGCCGCACGCTTCGCCTTCCCCGCCGGCAAGCCGGCGAACGTGCTCGTGCGCGCCTCGGATTCCGAAGTGGGTTCGGAGAAAGCCACCGTCACCGTCGACGCCGCGCAGCAACGCGTGAGCGGCGAAGTGACCAGCGGCAACTTCTGCGGCTACATCAACGATGCCGACAAGCGCAGCTACTACACGCTGCACTACGTGATCGAATTCGACCAGCCGTTCGCCGGCACCGGCACCTGGAAAGACGGCGACGTGAAGCGCGGCGGCACGTCCAGTGCCGGCGGCAGCGGCTATGGCGCCAAGGGGTTCCCGGAGAAAGGCACGGGCTCCGGCGCGTGGGTAGCGTTCGCCAAGGGCACGAAAGAGGTGAACCTGCGGGTCGGCATTTCCTACGTGAGCGAGGCCAACGCGCAGGCCAACCTCGATGCCGAGGCGCCGAAGGGCACCACCTTCGACGCGCTGCGCGACAAGGCCGTGGCGGCATGGAACCGCCAGCTTTCCCGGATCGACATCGAGGGCGGTACGCACGACCAGCGCACGGTGTTCTACACCGCGCTCTACCACTCGCTCATGACGCCCAACGTGTACAGCGACGTCAATGGCCAGTACACCGGCTTCGACGGCAAGGTGCATCGCGTCGAAGGCACGCAGAAGGCGCAGTACGCCAATTTCTCCGGCTGGGACGTCTACCGTTCGCAGCTCCAGTTGGTCTCGTGGCTGGAACCGAAGATCGGCAGCGACATCGCGCAGAGCCTGTTCAACCAGGCCAAGCAGAACAACGGCGTGTGGGATCGCTGGACGCACAACACCGGTGCGACGCACGTGATGAACGGCGATCCGTCCGCGCCCGCCGTCGCCGGGATCTATGCCTTCGGCGCCCGTGATTTCGACGCCAAGGGAGCTCTCGCCTCGCTCGTGCACGCGGCGGACAACCCGACCGCGCTCGACACCTCGCACGAGGGCTGTGAAGTGGAATGCGTCGGCCAGCGCCCCGGGCTCGACCAGTGGCTGAAGCTGCATTACATCCCCGTGGGCGCGCCCGCCTGGGGCCCGGCGGCCGATACGCTGGAACTGGTCACCGCCGAATTCGGCCTTAGCGCGCTCGCCGAGCGCTTCGGCGACAAGGCGACCTCGCAGCGTTTCCTCGCCCGCGCGCAGTACTGGCGCAACCTGTTCGATCCCAAGGCCACGCCCGAGGGTGGCTACATCCGCAACCGCAATGCCGACGGCAGCTGGGCGCTGGTGAAGGACGACGACAAGGAACAACCGCACGCCTTCACGCCATCCACCGAAGACGGCTTCGTCGAAGGCAGTGCCGCGCAATACGTGTGGATGGTGCCGTTCAACGTGCATGGCCTGTTCGAGGCCATGGGTGGCATGGAGAAGGCGCGCAAGCGCCTGGACGCCTTCTTCTACCAGCCCGACGGCACCTTCGCGGTCACCAAGTCGGGCCCGCTGCACGCCGAACTCGACAACGAACCCTCGATCGGCACGCCGTGGCTCTACAACTTCGCCGGCCAGCCGTGGAAGACGCAGGAACTGGTGCGGCGCGTACTCGACACGCTCTGGGTGAACGCGCCTAACGGCATCCCCGGCAACGACGACCTCGGCGAGATGTCGTCGTGGTACGTATTTGCGGCGCTGGGCGCGTACCCGTCGATCCCGGGCCGTGCGGAGCTGGTGGTCGGCAGCCCCTTGTTCACCAAGGCCGTGGTGCATCGCGAAGGCGGCGACGTGACCATCCTCGCGCCGAAGGCCGGCCAGGGTCGGCCGTACGTGCAATCGCTCAAGGTCGACGGCAAGCCGAGCGATCGCTCGTGGTTGCCGGAGTCGTTCGCGTTGAAGGGCGGTACGCTGGAATTCGACCTGTCCGATACGCCGAACAAGGGCTGGGCGGGCAAGGCGGCGGATGCACCGCCGTCGTTCGACGTCAAGTAACGATCCGCGTCGCGGTACTCCCATTCGCCGATGCGATCGGCTCCCACCCCTTCGGTAGCAAGGCTTCGACACCTAGCCTACCGAAGGGGTGGGAGCCGATCGCATCGGCGAATCAAGCCTGCGACGACCTCAACCGCAGCGCATTCCCCACCACCGATACCGAACTCAGGCTCATCGCCAGCGCCGCCACCATCGGCGACAGCGTGATGCCCAGTAGCGGATACAACACGCCCGCCGCCAACGGCACGCCCACCGCGTTGTAGACGAACGCGAAGAACAGGTTCTGCCGGATGTTCCGCACCGTCGCCTCCGACAGCGCGCGGGCGCGCTCGATACCGGCCAGGTCGCCCTTGAGCAGGGTGACCGACGCGCTCTCGATCGCGATGTCGCTGCCGTTGCCCATGCCGATGCCGATGTCCGCCGCGGCCAGCGCGGGCGCGTCGTTCACGCCGTCGCCCGCCATCGCCACGCGATGCCCGCGGTCCTTCAACGAACGCACGATGTCGGCCTTGTCTTCCGGCGAGGCACCGGCATGCACTTCGTCGATGGGCAGCGACGAGGCCACCGCTTTCGCGGTCGCTTCGTTGTCGCCGGTCAGCATGACCAGGCGAAGTCCCGCCTCGTGCAACGCGGCCAGGGCGGGAGGCGCGGATGCCTTCACCACGTCGGCCAGCACGAACACCGCCGCGAGCCTGCCGTCCACCGCGAGATACATCGCCGTCGCGCCCGTCGCCCGCTCGGTGTCGACGAATCCGTCCGCGGCGCCGGTCTCGACTCGCTCGCCTTCCATCAGCCGCGCGTTGCCCAGCGCCACGTCATGGCCATCCACCCGGCCGCTCACGCCTCGCCCCACCATGACCTGGAAGCCGGACACGTCCGGGATGGCCACGCCTTCGCTTTTCGCCGACGCGACGATGGCTTCCGCCAGCGGGTGTTCGCTGGGCCGTTCGACGGCGGCCGCCAGCGCCAGCACCTCCGCACGCTCATGTCCGAAGGCACGGATATCCTTCAGTACCGGACGTCCCTCCGTCAGGGTGCCGGTCTTGTCGAAGACCAGCGTATCCACCTCGCGCAAGCGCTCGATGGCGGCGGCATCGCGAAACAGCACGCCCGCCCTCGCGCCCCGCCCGCTCGCCACCATGATCGACATGGGCGTGGCCAGGCCGAGTGCACACGGGCACGCGATGATGAGGACCGACACGGCGGCGACCAGCGCATGCGCCAGCCGGGGCTCGGGGCCGAGCCACCACCAGCCCAGGAACGACAGCACCGCCGCGGCGACCACGCCCGGCACGAACCAGGCCGCCACGCGATCGGCCACACGCTGCAAGGGCGCGCGCGAACGCTGCGCCTCGGCGACCATCGTCACGATGCGCGAGAGCACCGTGTCGCCGCCGACGTGGTCCACGCGCATCGTCAGTGCGCCATGGCGGTTCTGCGTGCCACCGGTGACGCGGTCGTGGGCACGCTTGGCAACGGGCATCGGCTCGCCGGTGAGCATCGATTCGTCCACATGGCTCTCGCCGTCGAGCACCGTGCCATCGACGGGCACGTTTTCGCCAGGACGCACGCGCACCGTGTCGCCGACCCGCAGGTGGTCGATCGGTACGTCACGCTCGCTGCCGTCGGCATCGATGCGTCGCGCCGTCTTCGGTACCAGGCCGAGCAGCCCGCGAAGCGCCTCGCCCGTTCGGCGACGCGCACGCAGCTCGAGGAAGTCGCCGAGCGTCACCAGCGTGACGATCACGGCGGCGGATTCGAAATACACGTCCACGCGCCCGTGCATGCCGCGCATCGCGGGCGGGAACAACGAGGGCGCCAGCAAGGCCACCATGCTGTAGACCCACGCCACGCCCGTACCCAGCGCGATCAGCGTGTACATGTTCGGCGACCACGGCCTGAGCGAACGCCAACCGCGCGCGAAGAACGGCGCGCCGCCCCACAAGACCACGACGGTCGCGAGCAGGGCCTCGCCCCACGACGCGACGGCATCCCACGGCGAAGGCCACATCCATCCGAACAGATGCGGCCCCATCGCCACGACGAAGACCGGCAAGGTCAGGGCCGCCAGCGTCCCGAGACGACGCCCGAGCGCACGCACCTCGCCATCGTCGTCGTCCAGCGAAGGCATGGCGGGCTCCAGGGCCATGCCGCATTTCGGGCACGAGCCCGGGCCTTCCTGGCGTACCTCGGGATGCATCGGGCAGGTGTAGATCGTTCCCGCGGGCATCGGCGCGTCGGGTTCCTTCGGTCCGAGGAACGTCTGTGGATTCTCCACGAAGCGCTCGCGGCAACGGGCGCCGCAGAAGTGATAGTCGTGGTGATCGTGCGTGGCGTGATGCGGCGTCCTGGACGGATCCACGGTCATGCCGCACACCGGATCGACCGCGGTCACGGCCTCGGCGTTCGTACCGTGCGAGCAGCAGGCGTGGCTCATGGACGTGGCTCCGTCAGCGCCTTCAGGATCGGGCAGTCTTCCGGTGCGCCGTGCCCCGGACAGGCATCGATCAGTTCGGAGAGGCCGTCGCGCACCCGCTGCAACTCGGCGATGCGCTCATCGATCGCCTTCAACCGTGCCGCGGCGCGCTCCCGCACGCCCTCGACGCCGCCATGGCGCTCGGCCGACAGGGCCAGCAACTCGCGAATCTCGTCGAGTGTGAAACCCAGGTCCTTGGCCCGCCGGATGAACCGCAGGCGCGACACCGTGCCCTGGTCGTATTCCCGGTAACCCGACGGCCGCCGACGCGGCTCGGGCAGCAGCCCTTCCCGCTCGTAGAACCGGATCGTATCGATGGCCACGCCCGCGCTCTGCGCGATGCGGCCGATGGTGAGGGAGGCTGGCGTATTCATGGGGCCAAGTCTAGACCCTGGATGTAACTCTAGAGTCAAGCGACCGTCGTCGCTTGGCGCACGCCGGGCCCCGCTCACATGGTCACTCGGGTCTGAAATCGTGTCATTGACCCTTTACCCTGACGCCGATCGCGAATAGATAGGCTGACAAAGGCAAGGAACAATGGCCGCCCGACGACTTTGTCGACTCAGGCGCTTACGAGCCAGTCGGGAGCGCCGACCTCATCTGGCGGATACCCACAAACCCGTCCCCTACGCCCGCACCCCGTCCTCCGCGGCCGACAACCGCTCCATCAGACGCTGGCGAACGTGCAGTAACACGTCGTCGCGCTGGGTGTGGATGAAGAAGTGATCCCCGGCGAACCATTGCACGTGGCATGGCCCGCTCGTCTCGGCGGCCCAGTGTCCCAGTGTTTCACCGTCCACATGGGGATCGGCCGCGCCGGCGAGCACGTCGATGGGAAGATCGAGCGGCGGGCCAGGCACGTATGCGTAATCCTCGACGATGGCGAGGTCGGCTCGCGTCATGGGCAACAACAGCGCCATCAGTTCACGATGGGCGAGTACTTCCGCCGGCGCGCCGTTGAACTCGGCAAGCGCGGCGATCAGACTCTCGTCGTCCATGCGGCTGAGTCCGCGCGGTGATGCACGGTCGCGCGGCGCTTCGCAGCCGGAAAGGATCAGGCTGTCGGGCATGGGGCGGGCATGGCGCTGTAGATGGCGTGCCAACTCGAACGCGATGAGTCCGCCCATGCTATGGCCGAAAAACGAGAAATGCCGGGGCGCGTCGGCTTCGATCACTTCGGCGAGAATCGCCACCAGCGTGCTCATCGACGTATGGGCGGGTTCGTCGAACCGAGGACCCCGCCCGGGCAATTGCAAGGCGCAGATCTCGATGTCCCGAGGGAACGTTTTCTGCCATCCCTGGAATGCCTGCGCATTGCCTCCGGCATAGCTGAAGCAGTAAAGCCGGTGCGCGGCGTCGTCCGTTCGGGTGGACAGTAGCCACCGCTTCGTATCCATGGGGGAATGTCCGGGCCACACGTCGCGTCAGACGCCGTTCGCGCCGTCCACGTGTCGACGCAAGCTCAGTGGGCGCATGTCGGTCCACACTTCCTCGATGTATGCGAGGCATTCCTGCTTGCTGCCGGCCTTCCCCACCGTGCTCCATCCCGAAGGGACATCCATGGTCGCAGGCCAGATGGAATATTGCTCTTCCGCGTTCATCACGACTTCGAAGCGAGTGTCTTCGGAATCCCACATCGTTGAAGCTCCTTCCACTTGGGTGAACGGAATGCACGCGTGCGTCGTTTCGGCACGGCGATGGGCCGGAGCATAGGTGAAAGCGTTGGAGGCAACAAGCGAGCACGCCGCTCGGCGCGCACTGGCAAAGGCTTGTGTGCTATAAGTCGAAAAAGTCAATGTCCCGGGGAAACATGAGCAACACCGAGCTGCTGGAAGGCTTGCGAATCGATCGCAGCCAGGAAAACCGCTCGTCCGGCCGTCCATGGTGGCCGTGGATACTCTCCCTCGTCGTCATCCTCGTCATTGCCGCGATCGCCATCTGGTTCTTCTTCGGCCGGGCGATAAGCGTCAAGACCACGACCGCGGTGCCCGCCGCCAGCAGCGCCGGCGCCGGCTCGGTGCTCCAGGCCACCGGCTACATCACCGCGCGCAGGCAGGCCACGGTATCGGCACAGATCACAGGTACCCTCACCGCGGTACTCATCGAGGAAGGCGACCGCGTCACGCAGAACCAGGTGCTCGCGCGACTCGACGACAGCCAGTACAAGGCGGCGCTCGATACCGCCGTGGCACAGGCGCAGGCGGCCCACGCGCAGGTCAGGCAATACGAAGCGCAACTGGAGCAGGACCTGCGCGACGCCGATCGCAACGAACAACTGGCAGCCCGTGGCATGGTCGGCAGGCAGACGGCGGAGCAGGCGCGCACGCAGGCGCACAGCGCGCAGGCCCAACTGACCTCGCAGCAGAAGCAGGCCGTGGCGGCCGACGCCCAGGTGGTCGAGGCACGGGTCAACTACAACTACTGCGTGGTACGCGCCCCATTCGACGGCGTCATTACCACTAAGGATGCGCAGGTCGGCGAAATCGTTTCGCCCTTCTCCGCCGGCGGCGGATTCACCCGTACGGGCATCGGCACCATCGTCGACATGGGCTCCCTCGAGGTTGATGTCGATGTCAACGAAGCCTACATCGGTCGCGTCACGCCAGACATGGCGTCGGAAGCCGTTCTGGACGCCTATCCCGACTGGCGCATTCCCGCCCACGTGATTGCCATCGTGCCGGCGGCGGATCGAGGCAAGGCCACGGTGAAGGTGCGTGTCGCACTCGAAAACAAGGATGCCCGGATCGTGCCCGACATGGGCGTCCGCGTCTCGTTCCTCGACGCGCGGCCCGATGCCAAGGTCGAATCGGCCAAGGGCGTGCTGGTGCCGTCGCAGGCGATCGTCAAGCGAGACGGCGCCGATACCGTTTTCGTTGTCGAAGATGGCAAGGTGCGTGCCAGGCGGGTGACACCGGGCGCGAAACAGGGGGACGACAGGCGCCTGATTCCCGGCGGTGTCGCCACCGGCGACCGGTTGGTGATGTCCCCGCCTGACGCATTGCGCGATGGCGCGTCGGTGCGTGTCGAGGAGCCATGACGTGACGATGGAGGCATGCTGATGACTAGTTTGATACAGATCCGCGGTGTTTCGAAGACGTACCAACGTGGCCAGCAGTCGGTCGAGGTGCTCCACCACGTCGATCTCGATATCGACGAGGGTGACTTCGTCGCGTTGATGGGACCTTCCGGCTCCGGCAAGACCACGCTCCTCAATCTGATCGCTGGCCTGGACAGGCCTTCGGGAGGTTCCATCGCGATCCGGGGCGAGCGGATCGACCGGCTCGGCGAAACCGCCCTCGCCCGCTGGCGATCGTCGCATATCGGCTTCGTGTACCAGTTCTACAACCTGCTGCCGATGCTCAATGCGCAGAAGAATGTGGAGTTGCCGCTGCTGCTCACGCGTCTTTCCGCCGCCGAGCGGCGCAGGAACGCGTCCATCGCCCTGCAACTGGTGGGCCTCGCCGACCGCGCATCGCATCGGCCGTCGGAGTTGTCCGGTGGTCAGCAGCAGCGCGTGGCGATTGCACGCGCCGTCGTTTCAGATCCCACGGTGCTGGTCTGTGACGAGCCTACCGGCGATCTCGACCGGCAGGCCGCGGAAGACGTGCTGGGCCTGCTCCGCGAGCTCAGCCGCAACCATGGGAAGACCGTCGTCATGGTGACCCACGATCCACTCGCTGCGGAGTACGCCACGCATACGCTGCGGCTCGACAAGGGCTCGCTGGCCCCGGCCGCCGAATCGGCGCGATCCGCAATGGCGTGAAGCCGACTGCCGCGTCACGCCTCGTCGGCGTGGCGCAGGCAGAGCGCGGTGTTGACGCCGCCGAATCCCATGCTCAGCGTGATGGCGTGCCGGACGTTCCGGGGCACGCTCCTTCCGCGTACCCAGTCGAAGCCGTTGTCGATGGGCTCTTCGAGATTGAGGGTCGGATGCAGGCGCTCTGCCCTCATCTGCAGGACGGTGGCGGCGACTTCGACCGCTCCCGCCGCGCAGAGTCCATGACCGGTCACGGACTTCGTCGCATTGATGGCTACGGAATCCAGTCCGCACGCGCGCAGGGCCTTCAGTTCGGTCTCGTCGCCGAGGGGCGAGCCGGTACCGTGTGGATTCACGTAGTCGATGTCGCTCGCCCGGCAGCCTGCGATCTCCAGGGCGGCGCGGATCGCGGCGACTTCACCGTCGATGGACGGGTCGGGATTCCGGTTGCCGTCGAGGACGAGTCCCCAGCCGCATACCGTCGCATACGGACGGACGCCGGCCCGGCGCGCACGCGTGGCACGCTCGACGACGATGGCCGCGCCGCATTCGCCGAAGATGAATCCATCGCGGTTCGTGTCGAACGGACGGCAGGCCGATGACGGTGCGTCGGCATGGCGATCCGAACCCATCGCGCCAAGCGCTCGCAACCCAATGCATTCCCAGTAAGAGAGGTCCATCAGGGGGCCCAGCGCGATGCACGCGTCCACCTCACCCGAGCGGACCGCCTGCACCGCGCGAAGGATCGCCAACTGCCCGCTGGCCGATGCGCCCGCGACGTTGTACGACGGACCGCGAATGCCGAAAAGCGACGTGCATGAGGCGACGACGTCGGTATCCATGAACGTCATGCCATAGGTGGGACGCAGGAACGCCTCGCGATCGCGATACTTCTCCTGCAAAAGCGCGATCTCGCGTTGCTGGAAATTGGACCCTCCCACGATGAGGCCGATACGTCGCGGATCGAGCGCGCCCAGCGAGGCTTCCTCCCACGCTTCGTGCAGCGTGGTCAACGCCAGCCGGCCGCTCAGCGACAGGCCGCGGGGCAGCGATGTTTCAAATGCGTCCGGCAGCGGAGGCGTGTCCATCTCGGCGCCTATGAACGACGTCTCCTGGCCATGTTGCCGACCGGGTCGCCGCATGATGTCGAAAGCGCTGCGTCCATCCAGCAACGCGTCGAGGAAAGCGTCCTTTCCGTGGCCGATGGCACTGCCCACGCCGACGCCGGTGATCACGACGTCCCCGCTCATGAGAACAGCATCCCCATGTCGATGGGCGGGGTGTCGTCGGGCAGGGCTATCAGTTGCGGCGGCGTTTCGTCGGTCGCGACGGTGTCACGGTGCGTCTTCATGAAGGCGAGCTGGGTAAATGGTCCGGCGAGCAGGCGATCCAGCGCGGCGAGGCCTTCCTCCGGCTCGATGGACGCCACGCCAAGGTCGGCCATTCGTCGCTGGATGTCTTCCGACGCCACGATGCCGACGCTGCCCCAGTAACCCCAGTTCATCACCCTGACGCGGCAGGGCCAGGTACGGGACAACTCATGCGCCAGGGCATCCTGGAACGTGCAACCGGAGGCGTAATTGCCCTGCCCGCCCGCGCGGGCGAAGCTCTGGAACGAGGAGAAGAACACTGCGAAGTCCAGGGGTTCGTCGGCGAACACCTCGGCGAGGCGCACGCTGGCATCCACCTTCGCACCGAGGCCCGCGAGGAAGCGTTCCTCGTTCATGTTCGCCAGGCCCTTGTCGAGAAGCACGATCGCCGAGTGGACGATGCCGTGAATTTGGTCGTGGCGCTCGCGGATCTCGCGATACGCACGTTCAAGATCGCTCCGTCGCGTGGCGTCGGCCTGGATATAGATCGGAGCGGGACCGCCCAGTGCCGCGAGGCGAGCAATCCTGGCGGCGATGCCGGCATCGGGAGCACGCCGGCCGAGCCACACGACGTGCGCGCGATGTTGGCGTATCAGATGCTCGCTGAGCGCTTCGCCAAGGCCCCCTGCGCCGCCGACGATGACGTAGACACCACCATCGCGATAGGCGTCGCCCCGCGCCTCCAGCTCACAGGCAATCAGTTCATGCGTCAGCCATTCGCCGTCGCGATGGGCTGACGTGCGCCCGTGGCCGTCGACGGGTCGGTCGAGCATGTCGTCGAACGGCCGGGGGTCGTCCGCCGCGATGTCGACGATGCGTACGGTCCAATGCGCGTATTCCTTGGCCAACGATCCGACCAGTCCATGCGTGGCCGCCTGTGCGGCATCGACCGGCGTGTCCGCATCCACGGCGCAGGCGCCTGTCGTGACGAGGGTGAATTCGAGCGCGTCGTTTCCACGACCCAGTTGGAGCAGCGCCTTGATCGTCCGGAAACAGGCCAGCGCGCAGGCGGACGGCTCATCGGGATCGGTGGCGAAGGCGGTTGGTGTCGCGACCCAGACAATGTGGTCCGGTGTCTGTCCCTCGAGGCAGGCGGCAATGTCCTCGACCGTCGCCCCGGGTTCGATGTCGATAAGCCGCGCACACGGATGGCGTTGCCGCAAGGCATCCCTGAGGTCGTGCGTCGCCGGCTCGCCGAGCAGGCACAGCGTGTCGTGACGATCGCTGTCGAGTCCTGGCGAAGCGTCGACCTCCCACGACGGCGCGAGCAGCGCGCCGGGAACGTCGCGCCTGGCCGCGTCCGTCTCGCCCGCATCGTCCGGTGGGGGCGAGAGTTCGCGGGAGCGCAGGCCATCCAACCGCACGCAGACACGACCGGCGGTATCGCAGACGTCGATGTGCAGGTGGCGCATTCCGGGCTTGGCGGCATCCGAGGCGTCGGCGCGGATGACGACGACGGCGTGTTCGGGCGTGCGCTGCGTGATGACGGTCTGTTCCACCGCGAACGGCACGACGGGGCCACGCGGTTCCCGTGACGACACGTTAGCGTCGGCCAGTTCCAGGGCGAGTGCCGCTTGTGCGGCGACGTCCATGATCGACGGATGCAGCGCATAGCGCGAATGGGCATCGAGGGTGCATGCCGGCAATCTGACTTCCGCGACGACGTACGGCCCCTCGTCGTCGTTGCCGAGGTCGATGCGGGTCAGTCCCCGATGGGCCGGCCCGTACTCGATGCCGACACTGGCGTAAATCGCGTAGCAATCCTCGACGGCGACACGACGTTCGCAACCCGCCCGCAGCCGTTCGAGGTCGATGCATCCGCCGTTCTCCGGAAGAGCGTCGTCCAGGTGGGCCGCGAGCACTACCCTGCCCTGCGCGTGCACCCGTGGCGTGCCGTCGTCAGGACTGTCGGAAACGATCTCGAACTCGATCTCGCCGGCGTCGTTCTCGACCAGGGTGGTGCTTACCTCAACCGGTTCGTCATCGACCACGACCGGGCGCAGCCAGACGACGTGGCGCAACACCATGGGCACGGCATCTTCGTGTCGCGACGGGCGGTGACGTCCTTCGCCGATGCCTTGCAGGCCCATCGAGCGGCTGGTCGCCGCATGCACCATTTCCAGATAGGCGACGCCCGGAAGCAGGCGTTTGCCCTGTACGCGGTGGTCCGCGAACTCGTGCTCGTCACCGGTAAAGGTGGACACGTAACGCTGTTGCCAGAAGTCCGACCGGTTGACGTGGAGCAAGGGGTGGAGGTGCGTGTCCATGGATCGCGTGCCGACGGACGCGGTCGCTTCCGGCGCCTCCACCCAGTACGGCGTCGGCGCGAACGGGTAGGTCGGCAGCGACAGGCGGCCATGGGGTTGGGAGGCGAACAGCGGGGCGAAGTCGAGGTCGTAACCTTGGGCGTGCAGTTCGGCGACGGCGGCCAGGCGCTCCAGGTAATCGTCGGCGGCCAGGGTCGGCAGGCACTCCGCCATGCATTGCTCCCCGTAGCGACGCAGTGCCGGCTCGCCGCCACCTTGCAGTTCCAGGCCGCGCGAGACATGCACCTGGGGGGCCTTGCCCCGGTCCAGCCATTTGCCCAGGCGCTGGACGAGTTCGTCCCGGCTCCTGCCCACGCAGGCCAGCCGGTATTCGAAGTGCTTGCGCCCCATCAGCAGGGTGTAGCTGACGTTGCCGCAGTCGATCCCGGGCTCATCGGCGAGGTGGGTAAGCAGGCGTTCGACCTGCGCGCGCAGTTGCGCTTCGCTGCGCGCGGAGAGCACCCACAGGTAGCCGGGCCGCGGCGCCGTGGTCCGGGCGTGCGCGGGGGCTTCCTCGATCACCATGTGCGCATTGGTGCCGCTGAGCCCGAACGAGCTGACCGCGGCGCGGCGGACCTGTCCGGCCTCGACCGTCCACGGGCGCAGTGCGGTAGGCAGGTAGAACGGGCTGTCGGCGAAGTCGATGTGCCGGTTGGTCTGGTCGTAGTGCAACGACGGGGCGATCTGCCCGTGGCGCAGGCACAGCAGCACCTTGAGCACGCCGGCCACGCCGGAGGCGGCGGTGGTGTGGCCGAGGTTGGTCTTGATCGAGCCGATCGCGCAGTAGCCCTGGCGGGCGCTGTCCTGGCGGAAGGCGCGGGTCAGGGCATGGAACTCGATCGGGTCGCCGAGCTTGGTCCCCGTGCCGTGCGCCTCGACCAGCTGGATGCCGTCGGCGTCGATGCCGAAGCGCTCGTAGAC